>JBBDWM010000034.1:0-278882 GCA_040902845.1 Acidimicrobiia bacterium | reverse complement strand
GGTCCGCGAGCGCGACATCTTCTTCTTGGGCACCGCCATTTGCGGGCACTCCTTGGTTGGTCAGGAATCGAACAGATCTTTTAGGACGGCGAAGGGTGAATCGGGATCCTCCCCATGACCGTCGCAGGGATCAGTATTCAAGTCGGTTCCACACGTTGGGCAAAGTCCCTTGCAGTCTGGTGTGCAGAGCGAGACGATGGGCAGACTGAGGGCCAACTCATCCTGGGCCGGCCCTGAGATGTCGATTTCCCCGTCAACGATGCCGTAACCGTCCTCGTCGAGCACCAGCCGAAACACCTGATCGCCTTCGGCTTTCATCATCTCGTCCCACTCGGTCAGACAGCGGGTGCACGACAGATGGGCCTGCGCAGAAACCGTGAAATGGGCCCGGACCGCATCGATGAGACCGATGACCTCACCGGCGACTGTCATCGGGCCATCTGCAACCGTTTCCCCCAGCCGCAAGAGAACTGCTTTCTCACCGGCGAATGGCCGTTGCTTTCCAGGGTTTCCGATCAGGTCGTTGACCGGAACCAGGAGATCGGATGTCATCTCAGATCGGGACGTCTGGCGGCTTGGGACGGGCCGTGTGAAGCTCGTCGCGAGCCGTCTGCACCTGAGCCGTGATCTCGCCGAGCAGCCCCTCCACCAATTGCAGTTTCTTCTCGATCTCGTCCTCGGTCTCGAGGCGGAGACGACGGGCATCGCCCTCGGCCCGACGCACGAGGAGATTGGCCTCCTCCACCGCCTCGGCCACGATGCTCGAGTCCGACACCAACTCGTCGGCCTCGTTCCGTGCCCGATCCACGATCTCGCGCGCCTTCTCATTGGTCCGGGAGATGAATGCCTCGCGCTCACGAACCATCCAACGTGCAGCTCGCAGCTCGTCGGGCAACCCGGCTCGAATCCGCTCCGACAGACTCAGGAACTGCTCGCGATCGACAATCGCGTTCCCCGAAAGGGGGACCGACTTGGCCTCGTGGAGAAAGACGATCAGGTCGTCGACCATGTCTTGGAGGTCACCGACCTCGGTCCGATTCGGCATCTCCACCGGGTCGACCGCCGCGGTCTGGGTTGTGGTTGGTTCCTGAGTCATGACAGGCGCTCCTTGAGTGCTTTCTCGACCACGTCGGGCACCAGCCCGCTCACCGATCCTCCCAGACGCGCCACTTCTTTGACCAGAGACGAGGAGACAAAACTCCAGTCCTCCTTGGCGGCCATGAACACGGTCTCCATTCCCGTGAGGTTGCGGTTCATTTGTGCCATCTGGAGCTCATACTCGTAATCCCCGACAGTACGTAGGCCTTTGATGACCACGTCGGCTCCAGTGTCACGGGCGAAGTCGACCAGGAGGCCACTGAAGGTCTCAACCTGGGCCCGGTCACCGAAGAGATCTTTGAACATTTCTGCTCGTTCGGCCGTGGTGAATAGGGCAGCCTTGTCCGGGTTGTCCACTATCGCGATGACCACCTCTTCGAAACTGGCGATCGCCCTTTCGATCACGTCCACGTGGCCGTTGGTTGGAGGATCAAAGCTTCCGGGGCAAAGAGCTTTCGTCATCGGGTTTCTGGTTCCTTCGCGTACCTGAAGATTCTGGTATCTCCGTAGCGTCTATCGGTGGCAACGCCCCAGGTTACGGGGATCGGCGGCTCCTCGTCGGTGTGACGTCGTGACACGATCACTTCTGCCCCGGGAGCAAGCAGCGAGTCGAGACGCCCGAGTTCGACTCCCATGATCTCTGTCGGCTGGGTCCATGGGGGGTCCATGAACACCAGGTCGTACCTTCCCGCCGATCGGTTCAGGTAGTCCGAGACCGTTGAACTCACCACGGTGCCTCCGAGGCCGACGACTTCGATGTTGCGTCGCAGGGCAATCAGGGCCTTGGGCCCATTCTCGACAAATGTGGCCGCCCGGGCCCCGCGGGATAGCGCCTCGAGACCAAACGAGCCCGATCCGGCATAGAGATCGAGGACGTTGGCAGCCTCCACCCATGAGCCAACGATCGAGAAGACTGCCTCTCGCACCCGGTCGGTCACGGGGCGGGTCCCCTTTGAATCCGGTGCGATCAGCTTTCGGCTCTTGGCCGTGCCGGCGATGATCCGCATCAGCTGGACGCTAACCCTCAGCTATGGAACAGCCACTCCACGGCGTCGCCAAGCATCGATCTGACCTCCTGGGCCAGCTCGGGATGATCGCTCAACTCGGGGTCGCGATCGACCAGCTCGAAAGCGTCATGGCGGGCTGCCATCAGCAGATCTATGTCTCTCACGAGGTCGGCAAGCCGGAGATCGGCCATACCCGACTGACGAGCCCCGAGCACAGTCCCCTGCCCCCTGATCCGGAGGTCCTCCTCGGCAAGCACAAACCCGTCGGTGGTCGAGGCCACGGCAGCGAGGCGCTGTTCTGCCTCCTCGGTGATCGGGTTGGCGAGGAGGATGCACACCCCGGGATGAAGGCCACGCCCCACCCGGCCTCGGAGCTGGTGGAGTTGGCTCAACCCGAACCGGTCGGCGTCCTCGATCACCATCACCGTGGCATTTGGCACGTCGATCCCCACTTCGATCACTGTCGTCGCGACCAAGACGTCGATTTCACCGGCCCGAAAGTCGGCCATCACCTCGTCTTTCTCCACCGATCGAAGCTGGCCGTGGATGAGGCCGACCCGGAGCTCCGGCATCAGCGCCGACAACCGCTGAAACTCCGCAACTGCCGACGCCGCCTCCACCTTGGGGCTGTCTTCGACAAGGGGGCAAACCACGAAGGCCTGTCGCCCCTCCTCCACCGAAGCGCGGATCGTCTGCCATGCCGCGATTTCCTCCGATGGCGCGAGGAGGGTCGTCTTGACAGGGGTGCGCCCCGGCGGCATCTCTCGGATGATCGACATGTCGAGGTCCCCGTAGATGGTCATCGCGAGGGTTCGGGGAATCGGTGTGGCGGTCATGATCAACAGATCCGGGTCCACGGAGTCGGCCTTCTCCTTGAGGAGGACCCTCTGAGCGACACCGAATCGGTGCTGCTCGTCGACGACCGCGACACCAAGTTTTGCGAAATGGACCCCCTCCTGGATCAGGGCATGGGTGCCGACCAGCACGTCGACCTGGCCGCTGGCTATGTCCTCGAGCAGGCGATCGCGGGTGATGTCATCCCGATAGTTCGCCTTGGCCGTCGATCCTGTGAGAAGCGCCATGTGGACCGCCGGGCCGTCCGAGGCGAACAGGCTGGCCATTCCCAGATCCGAGAGGGGCCCGAGAGGGTCCGGGGAGAGCCCGGCCTGGGCCAACAGTGCGGTGACCCCCTGATAATGCTGTCCGGCAAGCACCTCGGTGGGCGCCATGATCGCTCCCTGCCACCCGCCTTCGACGCCTTGGAGAAGCGTGGCCACCGCGACCACGGTTTTGCCAGACCCGACCTCGCCCTGCAACAGCCGGTGCATCGGATAGTCGAGTCGAAGGTCGGTCGAGATCTGCCCCAACACCCGACTTTGGTCAGAGGTGAGCTCGAACGGGAGACCGTTGAGGAACCGATCGACAAGCTCTCCGGTTGGCTCATGAGCGATCCCGGTCGAGTCCAGCATTTGTCGTCTCTTTTGCATGGCCAATGCCAGCTCCAGTCGATAAAACTCATCGAAAGCCAGCCGGTTCCGGGCCGGGATCACCTGGTCCATCGATTCGGGGAAGTGAATCTGGGCGTAGGCCTGTTCCCGCCCAATCAGGGAGAGTCGTGCCAACGACTCGGTTGGGATCGTGTCCAGGATCGGTTGCGACCGTTGCAGGGCACTTCGGATGGCGCGGCGTATCACCCAGGGGTTGATCTTTGCGATCTGAGGGTGAACCGGCACCCAGCGACCGGTCACCAGCGTCTCAGATGAGTCATTGAGGATGTCGTAGGCAGGGGTCTTCATCTGGAGCGAGCCATTGAATGTCTCCACCACACCGGACAGCGAGAGTTGCATTCCCTTTTTGATGGTCTTGTCGATGTGCTTCAGGTTGAACCAGACCGCCTTGATCGAGGCCGTCTCGTCGGCCACCTGAACCTCTGCGATGAGCAACTTCGGTTTCGGCCGACGGGTCTTGACCGATCTCACCTCGCCTACCACTGTCACCTCGGATCCGATAGGGACCTTCGCGATCTCGGCGGTTTCGGTCCGATCGACATAGCGACGAGGAATGTGATGGAGCAGGTCGGCGACGTTGCGAATGCCGACCTCGGCCAGAGCGTGCTGGCGCGTGGACCCGATGTCCTTGACCTCGGAGGTGGGAACCGTGACAAGCCGGCTCAGCGTGGCCACCGCGGCTCCTGGAAGTGGCTGATCCCCACGTCGCAACGGTACAACCGGAGTGGGACTTGGTCGGGATCGCCGCTATCCTGCCGCTCGGTCGCGGCGGTTCATCCGATCCGTCTGCCTTCCGACCGTCCCAGGAGTTTTCAGTCATGTCCTATCGCTGCGAGATCTGTGGCAAGGAGCCGAGCTACGGGAAATCCGTCAGCTTCTCCCACAAACGCAACAATCGTCGCTGGCTACCCAACATCCAGCGGGTCAGGGTCCGTCACGGGTCCAACACCCGACGGGCGCGGGTCTGCACCTCCTGCATCCGTGCCGGCAAGGTGGAAAAGGCCTGAGCATGCTCCAGGGTGTGGTCAAGACCTACGACCCTGTGACCGGTGCCGGAATCATCGTCCGCGACGACGACCGCTCTGAGGTCTACCTGCGGGCCGGCGCACTCCGGGGCTCCATCTTTCGCTCCCTGCGTCAGGGCCAACGCCTCGTCTTCGACACCGTTGAAGAGGACGGCAACCAGTACGCCATCTCGGTCCGGGTTGGCCAAGAAGGCTACTAGCGCACCAGGCGCCTACTCCCAACGGAAGAAACGCACCGCTGCCGCGCCACAGACCAACGTCAGCGCGGCGACGATCAACCAGGAGTAGCCGGCGTCCAGCCCGAGCCACCCATCCTGCAAGGCACGGATCGCATAATGCAGCGGGGTGAACTCACCGACCGTGTTCATCGCGCCGGTCAGCACCTCGGGGGGCGGGCCGGCGCCCCCGACCATGAGCATCACGAACCACAGCAGCACACCCAGCGCCTGGGCGGAACGGGATGAGGGGAGGAGGGCACCGAGCAGGACGCCGATGGACGAGAAGGCCAGCGCGGCTACAGCAAAGCCCGCCAGCACGGTCAGGGTCGAGGTGGGGCCGGTGACGTCGTAAACGGGTATGGCCGCCAGGACCAAGATCAGGGCGCTGACCGCGGAGATCAGGAACGTCACCCCAACCTGAGACCCGATGACCGCCCACGCAGGCATGGACGAAGCCCGGTAGCGCTTGAGGACACCCCGCTCCCGGTTGCTGGCCAACTGGGTGGGGAGGGTGATCAGCCCCACCGAGGCCGCCACCAGAGCGATGTAGGCGGGAACGTAGTAGTCCATCGCCCCCACCCCCCGGTAGAAGCCTTCCTCAGCCACGTTGCCGAAGACGCCACCCATGACAAAGAGCACGGTCAAGGGAAGGACAAATGCGAAGACGACGGTCAGTGGCTCCCGTAAAAAGAGCTTCAACTCGAGCCACGTCATCTTGCCCAGCATCCTCACGACTCGGCCTCCTCCCCCGAGGTGAGCGTCAGGAAGACGTCTTCGAGGGTCGCCCGCTCCTCACGGAGGTCGAGTGGGGCAAGACCGTGGTCGAGCAATGCAGCCGCCACATAGGTGAGAACCGGGCCCTCTCCTCGCACTTCGTACCGGTTGCGCTCATGCTGCCAATCGGTGACGTGAGGGACCGATGACAGCCACCCGGCATCCTGTCCGTCGAGGGTGAACCTGACCCTGGCTCCACCGCCGAATCGATCTATCAGGTCGGAAGGAGTGCCCCCGGCAACGACCAAACCGTTGTTGACGACCATGAGTCGATCACACAGCGTCTCCGCCTCATCCATGAAATGAGTCACCAAGACAACAGTGGTGCCTCGTTCCCGGATTCGACGGATCAGATCCCAGGCGACTCGACGGGAAGAGGGGTCGAGCCCGGTGGTCATCTCGTCGAGGAACACGAGTCGTGGATCGTTGACCAACGACAGGGCGACAAACAGCCGCTGCTGCTCACCACCGGAGAGATTTCCGAATCGAGCGTCCTTCTTGTGAATAAGACCCCAATCGGCGAGGAGATCGCTCCACGATGGGCCTTGATCGCTGATGGAGCCAAAAAGGTCCAGTGCCTCCCACACCTTGACCCGATCCGGAAGCGCCGACTCCTGTAATTGGGATCCGACCCGGCGACGAATCTCGTCGGCCTGCGTCGACGGATCGAAGCCGAGCACCGAAACCGAGCCCCCATCGATCCTTCTCAAGCCCTGCAGGCTCTCCACCGTCGTGGTCTTCCCCGAGCCATTGGGACCGAGTATCCCGAATATCTCCCCCTCCTCGACAGAGAAGGAGATGTCCCGGACCGCGGTGAAATTGCCGTATCGCTTCACGAGATGCCGGACATCGATCGCGGCTGTCATGCCACCCACTGCGATGCCTCGTCCATGACTCGATCCTTATCCTGTCCGTAAACGGAACATAGGGCCGAAAGTCAACTCGCTTGGGCTGACAGTGCGCTACTTGGCTTGATCGGCCTGCTCGGGGCCAACACCACCCGCGCCCCACAGAAGCCACGTGTAGGCTCGGCCGCCCCAAGACCGTAGGAGGCTCAGTTGGTCCAGGCTTTTGTCCTGATTCAGACCGAGGTCGGCAAGGCCGCCCTCGTTGCAGAGGAAGTGCGAACCATCATCGGTGTCGAGTCGGCAGACGACGTCACCGGTCCCTATGACGTGATCGTCAAGGCGGTCGCCGACGACGTCGACTCACTCGGCAAACTCGTCGTCGCCAAGATCCAGGCGATCGAGGGCATCACCCGCACCCTCACCTGCCCCGTAGTACATCTCTGATCCAGGCCGGCACCGACTCAGAAGGGACCGGCGCTCGCCGGTCCTTCTTGTAGGAGGCCGCTAGCCGAGTTTCGACGCGATAGTGCCCGCGCTGCGCAGGGCGGTCCCGTCGCTGCCCACAACCGAGAAAACCCGCACCGGAGCGGCCTCCGCCTCGGCCACCATGTCCGCGAACAACACCTCTCTCGACAACGGCGGGTCGATCCACAGATAGGCACCCATCGAGCCGGGGATGGTGTTGACCTCGTTCACCAGGATCTCACCGTCGTGCTCCAGATAATCGATCCGAGTGATTCCCCTCAGCCCTGCGACTTCGGTGACCCGGGCGGAGAGCCTCCTCAACTCCTGCTCTAGAGCAGGCTCAAGGTTTGCCGGAAGCTCTCGGCCCCCACTCACCTCCCCGCCCCATGCCAGGTATTTCTGGTCGTACGAATAGATGCCCTCGGCTGCCCGCGAGGGGGCTTCGATCGCAGAAAGCTGCCATTGGGGATAGGTGCGCACCGCGACCTGGAGATCGCGACTGCCGGCGAGAAACGGCTCGATCACCGCCCCCTGGTCGAAATAGGAAGAGCTTCGCTTTAGGGCGAGAACAGTTGGCCAGTCGTCGGCGATTTCGATCCCGATCGACGACCCACCAAAGCGGGGTTTGGCGATGTAGGGACCGTCGAATGCAGGAGCATTCTCATCACCGGTTGCGACCAGGGCGCGGGGAAGGGTCGGGAGGCCGGCAGCGGACATCGCCGCCCCGAAGGCGAGCTTGTCCATCCCCAACGCCGAAGCGGCCTGCCCGGTACCTGTGTATCTGAGACCGGCCACATCGAGCATCCCTTGCAGTGTGCCGTCCTCACCGGGCCCACCGTGACAGGCGATGAACACCGCGCTCACGTCGAGCGGCCGCTTCCTGAGGATCAAGCCCTGCGCTGGTGCCGCCACGAAGCTCAGCTCTCTGGAACCCCGGGGAACCCCGTCCACAAAGGCGGAGGCTTCGAGATCGCAGTCCACCAAATGCCAATCGCCGGTCTTCGACCAGTAGACCGCGTGGACATCGTTCAGAGCCCGGGTCACCTGGAGACCGGTGAGAATCGAGATGTCGTGCTCGTCGGAGGGCCCTCCGAAGATCACTGCCGGTTTGGCCATTCCAGTTCCTCAGGGATAGTGGTCGGGAAGATCATTCTCGTAGAGGACCGCATCACCGGGACCGAGGTTGTCACGGACCCAGCCGACTGCCGCCTCACGAGAGGCCACGACGGTAACCGAAGCCGGCCCCGTGCCAGAGCCTTCGAGCAACGCAGATCGGTTGGTCTTGCCCACCACCACGATGTCGTCGACAACCCCCGAAGCGGCCGCGGCGAATTCCCGGTTTTCCGATGACTGCCGGGGCCCGAGCTCGACCATGCCCGGGGTGACCAGGACCTTGCGCCCTTCGGCCCCCAGCTCCACCAATGCCTCCAGCCCATTCCTCGCCCCAGCCGGGTTGGCGTTGTAGGTGTCATCGATGACCGAGAACCCCTTCTCGGAGGTCGTCACCGTCTGACGATGCTCCGGCCGGGGGAGGTTGTCGAGCCTCGCGATGATCTGGTCGGGTCTCATTCCGAGGGCAAGTGAGATTCCGACCGCCACCCCGAGGTTGAGACCGAAAGCACCGTCGGGGACAGGGGCGAACTCTCGCCCCTCGAGGAGGAGATGGCCGTCTGCGATCCGGATCGTGGCGTCGGGCCGTTCGGTCGACACCGTGATCAATCTCATCGCACCGGCCCTGCTCTCGGCAAGCCCGGCGAGAAGGGGGTGGTCGATGCCGATCACGCCCACGGCGGCTCCTGCGAGGATTTCCGATTTGGCCGTCACGATCCTCTCCTCGCTCTTGAAGCGCTCCAGGTGGACGGGCCCGATGGCGACGATCGCCGAGACATCGGGTTTGACCCACTCGCAGAGGGCTGCGATCTCCCCCGGCCCATAGGTCCCCATTTCGGCCACGAACACCTCGGTGCCCGGAGCCAGGTGCTCGTTGATGGACCGCGCCAGCCCCATGCGGTTGTTGAATGACGCCGGACTGGCGACGGTGCGGAAGGCGCCCGAAAGTAGGTGGGCGGTGTATTGCTTGGTGGTCGTTTTGCCGTAAGAACCGGTGATCGCAACGACTTTGGCCCCCGAGGAGCTCAATCGACCGGCCGCCTTGGTCACCCATTTGTCGCCGAGTCGGAACTCGACCGGGCCCAGGATTGTCGAAGCCAGATCCACTATGACCGGAATCGCCACCACCCCGAGGGCCACCAACCAGGCGGCGTTCGTCAAACCCCCGACCACAAAAACAAGCATCACCACCAGCCCCGAGACCACGGCCAGACGGCGAAGGCGGCCAGTCCAGGCCAGAGGCGATGTAACTCCTCTGAGAGAGAGGCCGACCGGCCCGAACTGGGAGACGGCGGCCAGAAACCCATACCAGGGATCGAAGATCGCCCCGACGACACCCAGAAGGGCCAAAGCAACCAGAGCGGAGTTGAGCCAACTGCTTCCCCACCAGCGCCAGGCGAACCGTGTCACCGACGGAGCCAGATAGTGCTCTCGTTGGGCCACCCGCAACCAGCGAAGACCTGCGGGGATGGTGGCCACGACACAGGCAGCGACCAGTGCCCAGGTCATCGGGCGAGTGCCCGCTCGATCGCGCCCCGCAATGCGTCGGGCGCCTCAACCGGGACGTGGTGCCCTATCCCCTCGAGGATCTCGAGTTCGACCTCCCGACCCTCCGCCTTGATCACCTCCGCCACCGCCCGGGCAATGCTCACCGGTACCTCGCGGTCGGCCGCACCCCAGATCAGGCTCACCGGTGCGGTCAGCGCCCGGAGTTGTGACTCGTAGCTCTCGTTGACCACCCGCACCAGGATGTCCCGCATCACCCCGGAGGCTGCCCGGTAGTCGGCCGACCCGGTCTGTCGTCGAATCGCTTCCAACCGACCGTCAGACACCACCCCCACCCGATTGAGGCCCCGGATCATGCGGTAACGCCACGTCGGGGGCCGGGACGGCGTGTTCCGGATCAACGGCGCCCCGGTGAGGACCAGAGAACCGACCCGCTCGGGATAGAGAGCGGCGAGACAGACTGCGATCCTCCCCCCGAAGGAGTGCCCTACCACCACGGGTGGGGTGTCGCAGACATCGAGGAGCTCGTTGATCAGACGGGCGTAACCCTCGGCGCCCCAGGGCTCAGACGGGGGTGGAGAAGCGCCAAAACCGGGCAAATCCGGGGCCAGGGCGTCCAGATCGGTAAGAGTTGACCTGAAATCGCTACCCCGACGGGCCCATCCATGAAGGGCAATCACCCGGGGAGGACCGGAGCCGGTCGCATCAGCGAACAGCTCCCCGTTCGCGAATACGCGCAACGCCAAGTTTCAATCCTCGATCAGTCCGGGAGAAATGCCGAGAATACAGTCGAAACCTCTACATACCGGTGAAATGGAAGAGCTGAAGCCCACCACCCATCAGGCGATGGCCCGCTTCCGGGCGTCGCTGTTGCGACGCGCCTCTGCAGTGGCGTGGGTGGTGATGATCATCATCTCGGCCCAGGCCGTGCGACAAGAGGTGTTCTCCCAGCCCGGCTTCTGGATCCCGATGGCCGGGCTCTCGGTCCTCCTCATCATTTCCACCGCGGCGCGATGGGATCGGCTCATGGCCACTTGGGCCGCGCCATGGATCGCCGCGGCGTGGCTCATGGGCCTGATCGTGGGGATCAGCACCCTCGCGGTGATCCCCGAACTGACTGCCACTGCCCAGCCGATCCTGTTTGGGATCGCCGCGGTCTCCGGACTGCTCCTCACATGGTGGGCCCATGCCCTGGTCACGGTCTTCATTGCCGGCGCCATCTCGTTCATCGCAATCAGCATCGGACAAACGGCTGGGGCCGATGCGATCGAACTCGTCCTGGCACCTGTCTTGACGGTGGCAGTCGTCTCGGCAGCCACCGCCCTCGTCGGGCTCGAGTTCGAGCGCGAGGCGCTGCGGTCGAACGAACGGGAAGTCCAGATCGATCAGCAGAGACTCGACTTCGAACGTCTCTATGCAGTCAGTGCCACCCTGGCCCGGGCCGAGTCGCTCTCCGAGATCGTGCCCCATCTGATCGGGACCATCTGCAAGTACCTCGATGCCCAAGTCGGTGTGGTCCTGCTCTACGACCCCGATCGACACCGTCTCGAGCTCATGAGCCCGATTTGGGTCAACGGCTATCCGCTGGAGTCCGATCCAATCACCCTCGATGTCGCAGCTGCCGGGATCGTCACCCAGACCTTTCGGGCCGGAAAACCCTTCTACGTGAGGGAAGTGGATCACGACTCGGACAATCACATCCTGCTCAAGGAACTGGGTCTCAAACAGGCGTTGGTGGCGCCGTTGAAGGTGGAGAGCCTGCGGGTCGGGGTCATCATCGTGGGCGACCCTTATGACGGGACCTTCACCGAGGATCAACTGGAGCAGCTCGGATCGCTGGCAGCCCCGGCCGGGCTGGTGCTGTCACAAATCGGCCGTTACGAGGCGCAGGCCGATATGACGAAACGGCTCGAGGAGGTGGCCCAGATGAAGAGCGACTTCGTCTCCACTGTCAGTCATGAGCTGCGCACACCACTCACATCGATCATCGGCTCACTGGACACGGTGAACCGCCCGGAACTGGCGCCGACGCAACCCACAGCCCAACACCTTCTGTCCACGGCCCGTCGCCAGGCGGGCCGGCTGCAGCGTCTGATCGACGACCTCCTCATCGTGTCCCGGATCGACCGTGGCGCCATCCCGGTCCATCTCGAGGCGATCAGCCTGCGTCAGGCATTCGACGAGGTGAACCGTGTGGTCTCCATCGAGCCCACTTTTGTCGTCGACCCCGAGGGTCTGGCGGTCGAGGCGGATCGCGACCACCTGAGCCGGATCCTGATCAACCTCGTGGAGAATGCCGCCAAGTACGCGGTGGGAAGCCCGGTCGAGCTCTTCGCATGGGAGCGCGGGTCCAAGGCGCTCATCGTGGTCGTCGACCACGGGCCGGGCATCCCCGACCACGAGCGAGAGCGGGTATTCGAGCGATTCACCCAGGTGGACCAGTCGGACACGAGATCCAAGGGCGGCACCGGTCTGGGTTTGTCGATCGTTAAGAGCCTCACCGAGGTGATGCGGGGTTCGGTGCGAGTCGAGGAAACCGAAGGCGGAGGCGCCACCTTCGTGGTGGAGCTTCCTCTGGCCCCTGCCCTTCAGTCCGTCTAGTAGTCCGCGCGCTTTTCGACGCCGGCGGCGATGGCGTGGAAGCCTCCGTCGACGTGGATGATCTCACCCGAGGTCAACGGGGCCCAGTCCGACAGCAAGACACAGATCATCCGCGCCACGGGATCGGGGTTGGAAGTGTCCCAGGGAAGCGGGGAGCGCTCGTTCCAAACCCGGTCGAAGACGTCGAACCCGGGTATCGATTTGGCCGCCACCGTGGTCAAGGGCCCGGCCGACACCGCGTTGACCCGAATACCGTGGGGCCCCAGGTCGCGGGCCAGGTATCTGGTGACGCTCTGCAATGCCGACTTGGCGACGCCCATCCAGTCATAGGCCGGCCAGGCCTGGGTGTTGTCGAAGTCGAGAGTCACCAGGGAGCCCCCACCAGCGGCCTTCAACAGCGGGAGCAAGGCCACAGCCAGGGTCTTGTAGGAGAACGCCGATGTGACGAAGGCGGTTTGCGCCGATTCCACCGGAGTGTTGAGGAAGTTGCCACCGAGAGCATCCTCGGGGGCATAGGCAATGGCATGGAGCGCACCGTGGATCAACCCCCACCGAGCGGTGAGGTCGGCGACCGCGGCTTCCACCTGAGCGGGGTCGTTGATGTCCAACTCCAGCACTGGGCACTCCCGGGGCAGTCGCTGCACCGAGCGCTCAGTGAGGCGAAGCCCGCGCCCGAATCCCGTGACGACGATGTCGGCGCCCTCTTCCTGGGCGATCCGCGCCGCATGCCAGGCGATCGAGTCGTCTGTCAACACCCCGGTGATCAAGAGTTTCTTGCCTTCGAGCAGCATGAGCCCTCCTAGAAGCTGTTGCCGAAAGTCATGATTCCGCGTATCCCCAACCCCATCGAGAACAAGAGCAAGAGCCCGTAATAGAGGGTCGGCCGCTTTCGGAACTGTGATCTGTAGATGTAGGCGAAGGTGAAGGTCACCGCAGTTACGACACCGTAGAAGACGTGCTGGTTACCGGGGTTCACACCACCGGAGGCGATCATGACCCCGGTGACGATCTGAACGAGCAGTGCGCCTATCGCGAATCCCACGGCCCACAGAAAGACCTTTGGCGCCTTAGGCCGCCGAGCCATGAACACCCCCCACAATCCGACCACTCCACTGGTCCCGGCGGCGATGTAGCCCCAGGTGGTGTGAAATGTGCTCACGGTTTGAGCTTAGAGAGCCGTTGGGGCCCGCACGGTCCCGCCCCAGCCCGGAACCTCCTCGTTTGGTCCCACTCCTTACCATCAGCCAACTAATATGTCTTTGGGAGGAAGCGAGAGAGGTGTGACATGTTCGAGGCAGTGCAGTTCATTGAGGCACCGGGCCAGCCGGAGCCAAGCGAGACCGTCTTAGGCCAGTACGCCGAGGAGATCGATGCGGTGGTGGCGGCGCGTACCGCCAAGATGGATTTTGCCAACACCGCCTCCAAGGCCTACGCCTGGTGGGTGGTCCGTCAGCAGGGCGCCAAGCTGGCCCATTTCATCGCAGACTCCAAGAGCGACAAGGAATTCGTCCTCGACCTCACCTCGGGTCAACTGGTAGAGGTATAGGGGTCAGCCGTCCTCCATCAGCAGGTCGGCGTACTGGTCCCTGACCACCTTCTTGTCGAACTTTCCCGTCCCGGTCTTGGGGATCTGATCGATGAAGACGATCCGATCGGGTATCCACCAGGTGGCCACCTTCTCCTCGAGGTAGGTGCGAATCGCCTCCTCGTCGGCGCTGGCCCCTTCGCGGAGCACCACGAAGGCCGCCGGACGCTCCTGCCATTTCACATGCTTGAGCCCGACCACGGTTGCCTCGGCGATATCGGGGTGGGCCATGATCGCGTTCTCGAGATCGATCGATGAGATCCACTCCCCACCGGACTTGATCACGTCTTTGGCGCGGTCCGTGATCCTGATGTAGCCCTCCGGTGTGATCTTGGCCACGTCACCCGTTCGGAGCCACCCGTCCTCGAACGACTCTGCCGATCTCGGGTCCCGGTAGTACTCGGCGGCGATCCAAGGACCCCTGATCAGCAATTCACCGAATGCCACACCGTCCTGGGGCAACTCCTCGCCGATCTCATCAACGATCTTGACCTGGAGGCCTGCGATCGGGAGACCGGCCGACTCCAGGAAATCGAGCTGACGCTGCAACTCCCAGCTCTCCATCTCGGGTTTGAGGAGGGCGGTGGATGCGACAGGGTTGGTCTCGGTCATCCCCCAGCCCTGGACCACCCGGATCCGGCGCTGGGTCAGGAACCATTCGATCATCGTCCTCGGAACGGCCGAACCACCGCAAAGAAAGGCGCGAATCGAGGACACATCGGCCTCGGGATGGGCCTCGAGGTATTGCTTGATGCCCAGCCATACCGTAGGGACACCGGCGCTGAAGGTCACCTTTTCGTTCTCGAAGAGCCGCACCAGACCCTCAGCGGACAGATCAGGGCCGGGATAGGTCAGTTTGGCTCCCTGAGTGACTGCCATGAAGGGGTACCCCCACGCCGAGGCATGAAACATCGGGACCACCGGCAGCACGTTGTCGCTTGGACCGATCGGGTAGTTGGCCAGATTGGAGATGGTGTGCATGTAGGTGGAGCGCTGGGTGTAGGCGACGCCTTTTGGATTCCCGGTGGTGCCCGACGTGTAGCAGAGCATCATCGGTGATCGCTCGTCCAGCTCTGGCCATCTGCCGTGCTCCGCCGCATCGGCGATGAGATCTTCGTAGGCGATGGAACCGGGGATACGCTCGTCGGCCTCGGGCCCCATCACCACAAAGGTCGCGACCATCTCGAGTTGGGGAACGACCGGTGCGAGGAGAGGGACCAGATCGGGGTCGACGAAGAGAACCCGGTCGCCGGCATGGTTGACGATGTAGGCGACCTGATCGGCGAAGAGACGGATGTTGATCGTGTGACAGATCAGACCCGTGTTGGCGGTCGCCCAATACATCTCGTGATGCCGGCGGTTGTTCCAGGCAAAGGTGGCGACGGCGTCACCGGTGCCAAGACCCAGCCCTCCCAGTGCCGAAGCCAGACGACGAACCCTGGAGTCGGTCTCCCCGTAGGTGGTTCGAGTCAGGGACCGGTCGGCCTCGACCGAGAGGATCTGCTGATCGGGGTAGAGCCGAACCGATCGGTCGTAGAGCGTCGACAGATTGAGCTGGAAATCGTCCTGCATGTGGGGCATCAGCCGTCACCCAGGAGCTTTCTCTTCTGGGCCTCGAACTCCTCGTTGGTCAACTTGCCCTCGTCATGGAGCCGGGACAGGGTCTCCAAATCGGTGACCGGACTGGCGCTGGCCGCGGGCGCCGACGGCGCCCCGCCTGATCGCATCTCCGCCATCCGAGTCTCACGCGTCTCATAGATCAGCTTCTGAGCTCGCTCCGGGTGGGGGATGTTGGTGTAGGCAGACTGCCCATGGGTGCCGGCCGACTCGATCAGCAGGTCTCCAGATCCGAAGACTCGCTCGATCATCGATTGCTTGAAAGTGACGTCGTTGATCACTTCGAGGGGGATCTCGGTCCCCTTCTTGGAGATCAGACCGCTTCGATAGATGAGCCGTTCGTTGGTGATCACGTGCTGAGTGGTCCACCAGCGCACGAACTGGGCCACCACCACGATGAACCAGAGCACGATCAGGCCACCGATCACCCAGGTCTTGGCACCGAAGCTTTGGGTGGCGATCAGGATCACCAGGACCGCGACCATCACCGTGAGCAGACCTTCCTTCAGGACCTGGGACCAATGCGGCCGGAACTCGGTCTTGATCTCCTCCCCGGCACTCAGAAGCTTTCGCGGATAACCCATCTATTCCTTCCGTTCTTTCAGCCGAGCAGCTTTCGCTTCTCGGCGTCGTACTCACTCTCGGTCAACTTTCCCTGATCGAACAGCCTGCCCAGGATCTCCAACTGCTCAGCCGACGACTTGCCGGTGGTGATGGGCTCGGGACTAGGCCCCGGGGTGGGCCTTCGAGCCGACATCGAATTGGCCCGGTTGCGGCGGGTCTCGCTGATCAACAACGTCACCTTCTCGGGATACGGGATATTCGTCAGCCGGTTTTGACCCGTGGATCCTGATGTCTTGATCATCATGTCCCCGACACCAAGTGCTCGCTCGATCAGATTCTGACGGAAGGCGACGTCGGTGATCACTTCGAGCGGAATCTCATATCCGACCTTGCGCACCATCCCGGCGCGGACGACAAGGCGTTCGGTCGTGATCACATTCTCTCTGGTTCGCCATTCCATGAACCCGCCGACTGCGATCCAGAGCCAAAGCACGGTGATGATCGTGAACGCCCACCCGTTGACGCCATCGGGCACCAGGAGAATCAGTAGCACCACATAAGCGATGGTGACCAAACCCTCCTTCCAAAGCGCCGACCAATGGCTGCTGAATTCGAATGCAATCGACTCCCCGGGAGACAGGAGATCCTGTGGGTAAGCCATGCCGGGCAGGCTACAGGTCAGTGACTGAACAGGGCCCGCGATCAAGGTCTTTGTCACCCCAAAAACGAGAAGGCCCCGAGGGAGCATCGGCCGAAGCCTCAACCCTCTCGGGGCTCTCGATCCGATCGGCGTCGGGCCGGGGACCCAACTCCGTTCGGAAGTCGTCGATGGCCGAAGCCTTCGACGGGCGATCACTGGAAGACCTCGATCCGAAGATCGCTGCGATCCGGTGACCGCTCTCCCCGTTTCCAGGGAGGTGCGGATCCGAAGATCCGCCGGTCGGCTGGCCGCCCGACGATCCCTAGAGATCCCCGTTCGGTCTCCCGACCACCCCGAGCATTCGGTTTCCCGTTGCTCCGGGCACCCGCACCGTGGGAATTCTTCCCGGCTCGGCTTTCACCGCTCCGTACCCACTGTCCGGGGCGCCTCAGGGTCTCCCCTGTGGCGTTCGGGAAAAGTAGACCACGGCCATGCCCACTGCAAACCCGGGGCCGGATTGATTTTCGCGATCTGTGATCCACTTTTCGCGAAGTGCTCACCTCCCGGACGCGAGAAACCCCGAGGGAGCGTCGGCCGAAGCCTCAGCCCTATCGGGGCTCTCGATGCCACCCTGCCAGGAAAGCGGGCCCCCAGCCTGGTGACGATCCAGAGAAACCGAAGTCTCTCCTTCCCCGACACGAGGTTTCCCCCGTTTCGGTAGTCGGGAAAGTAGGTATTGCCTCAGGGAGCGTCAAGCCATACCGCGGGTTTCTTTTCGCGTCCTACCGCCGGATTTCGCGGTGCCCGGAGAGGCTCCGCGTTCCTGTCACAGGGGGTCCTTACACTCGCCTATATGACAGTTGAAGCACCCGATCGCCAACTGACGACGCTCTCCCCGAGTCGGGCGGGTGACTTCAAGACCTGTCCCCAACTCTTCAAGTTCCGGGCCATTGATCGTCTCCCCGAGCCCACCTCTGTTCTTCAAGCCAGAGGGACCACAGCCCATCTCGCCCTGCAGCGTCTCTTCGACCACCCAGCCATCGAACGCTCGCCCGATCTCCTCTACAACCTGTTCCGAGAGGCGTGGACCGAGTTGAGGGGCGATGAGGAGTTCGAGGGTCTCTTCGAGGACACCGAAGCCGAGCGGACCTGGGGTCTGGAATCGATGGGGCTGCTCGCCAACTACTTCGGCGTCGAGGACCCAACCAGTTTCGACCCGGTGGACCGGGAACTCGACATGCTGGAGGATCTCGACGGGATCGTGATCCGCGGCATCCTCGACAGGATCGATCGTGACGGGGACGGTCGCCTCGTCATCACCGACTACAAAACCGGAAAGGCTCCCCCGGAGATGTACGCACTACCTGCTTTTTTCGCCCTGAAGATCTACGCCCTGCTCATCAGAAGGCGAACCGGGGAGACGCCGAAGGAGATCAGGCTGCTCTATCTGAACGGGCCGACCGAATACCGCCTCGGCATCGACGACCGCCAACTCGACGCGATGGACGGTCAGTTGCGAGCGTTGTGGAATGCGATCGAGAGGGCGATGACCTCGGGTCGCTTCCCGACCCGACCAGGCAGGTTGTGTGACTGGTGCTCGTTCAAAGGGATCTGCCCGGCCTTCGTCGAGATCGCCTAAGGGAAGATACCTCTCACCAGTTTGGCGTCTGCAACCTTGCGTATCCCCTTGATCAGGGCCGCGGTCCGCAGGTCAACATTCTCGCTCTGGGCGATGTTGTGCACGTCACTGAACGCTCGGGTCATGATCTCCCGGAGCCGGGCCACTATTTCGTTCTCCGTCCAGAAGTACTTCTGCACGTCCTGGACCCACTCGAAGTAGGAGACGGTGACCCCACCGGCGTTGGCGAGGATGTCGGGAACCATGAGCACTTCGCGAGCACGGAGCATGTCATCCGCCTCGATGGTGGTCGGGCCATTGGCCCCTTCGAGGATGATCTTGGCCTGAATGCTGTCGGCATTGTCGGCACGGATCACGTTCTGGACGGCTGCCGGGACCAGCACGTCAACAGGGAGGGAGAACACATCGTCAGCCCCGATATGGTCGGCGTCCTGGTATCCCTCGAGAAACCGGTTCTCGTCCACCCATTTCGCCAGCGCCTCGACGTCGAGCCCATCGGGGTTGTAAACGGCTCCTGAGATATCGGACACCGCCACAACCCTGGTACCCATTTGATGACCGGCGATGGCCGCATACCGACCCACATTGCCAAAGCCATGGATGGCGACCGTTGCGTCCTTGGTGTCGACCTCTCGAGATGCCGCCGCCTGTGGCAAGAGGAACATGATTCCCCGACCCGTGGCCTCCCTCCTGGCAACAGACCCACCGAGGGCCGGAGGCTTCCCGGTGACCACCGCCGGCACCGAGTGACCAACGTGCTGGGAGTAGGTGTCCATCATCCATGCCATCACCTGCTCGTTGGTCCCGAGATCGGGAGCGGGGATGTCGGTGTCCGGGCCGATCACACTGATGATTTCCATCGTGAACCGTCGGGTCACTCGCTGCAGCTCGGCTCGGGAGAGCTGCATCGGATCGACACGCACTCCACCCTTCGCCCCTCCGAAGGGCAGCCCCACGATCGAGCACTTCCAGGTCATCAGCATGGCGAGGGCGGCGACCTCGCCCAGGTCGACGTCGGGTGCGAACCGGATCCCGCCCTTGGTCGGCCCCATGGTCGTCAGATGCTGCACCCGATAGCCGAACAGGGTCTCCACTTCGGAGTAGTTGTCGTGTCGGAATGGGAAGCTGACGACGGTGGCCTTCTGCGGGACCCGGAGCCGGTCGGCCACGTTGTCGTCGAGACCCATGAGGCGGGCCACCCGGTCGAACATGCCGACGACCTCGTGGTACATGGGTGAGTCGAATTCGTGGCCGATGGGCTTCAGCACCGGTGTGACTGCGTTGGCCATAGGACGGTCATCCTATGCCGGAACAGACCCGATCGAGTTTCTGTCACAGGCCGGCCGTAGCGTTGTGCCCATGAGAAAGACGACGAAGCAAGAGGCAAACGGGCTGAACCAGGAAATCGACCCCTACTCCGACCCGGTCCTCTACCTGAGGGGTCTCGGCATCGAGGCCGAGCTTGTGGAAATCCGGGAAGCCGATCTCCCCTCTGCTGCCTGATCTCTACCATCGCGAGGTGACAGTCAGGGAGATCCGGGTCGATCCCGGAGCCTGGGATCCGGTGGTGGCGGACCCCGATGGCGCCCAGCTGATCGTGGCCGGACCCGGGACCGGCAAAACCGATTTCCTGGTCCAGCGTGTGGCGCATATCGTCAATACCGGCCGCGCCCGCCGCGATCAGATCTCCCTCTTGACGTTCTCGCGTCGCGCCGCGGGCGACATGAGACGACGGGTGGGGAGTGCCCTCGGTGGGTCGGGGGTGCCCGTCGACGCCTCCACCTTTCATTCCCTGGCGCTCAGGCTGTTGGAGGTAGGCAACGGGGGCGATCGCCCTATCCCCCTGACCCCACCCGAACAAGTGACGCTCGTTGCTGACCTCCTGTCGAAAGAGGACCCGAATCACTGGCCCGTGACCTATCGGGGGATCCTGGACACCCGAGTTTTCGCATCGGAGATCGCCGACTTCCTGACCCGGTGCTCGGAACGGCTCCTCTCCCCCGTCGATCTCGAGCAACGCGCCGAGGAGCGCGCCGACTGGCGGGGGATCCCAGGTTTGTTCCGCAGATATCGAGAGACTCTCGAAAAGCTGGAAAGAACCGACTACGGCACCCTGTTGGTCTCGGCAGTTGAGATGCTCGACACCGCCGGGGGCCAGGAGCTGGCTGCCGGCTTTCACTATGTGATCGTGGACGAGTATCAGGACACTTCACCCGCCCAGGCCGAGCTGGCAGGATTGCTCGCCAAGAGTCACGGCAATCTCACCGTTGCCGGCGACCCCTACCAGTCGATCTACTCATTTCGCGGTGCCGAATTGAGGAACATCGCCCAGTTTGCGGACCGACATCCGGCCACAACCCGCATCGTCCTCGATCAGAGCCTGCGGGTACCGCCCGAGATTCTCGAAGCTGCCTTGCGGGTGGTCTCATCAGGCGAACTACCGGGATCGGCGGGGCCGGTACGTCCCGCGGAGCACCGAGGCCGGGTCGAGGCTCACGTGTTCGACCAGGAGACATCCGAGGCCGATTGGATCGCCCGGGAAGTGGAGCACGTGATCCGGGTCGAGGGAGTGAGGCCCTCGGCGGTGGCGGTATTGGTCCGCTCCAAACGCGAGCTGATCAACGAGTTGAGCCGAGCCCTTGACCGGCGCTCGATACCCCACGACTCCCCGGACGCCCGGCTGGTAGATCATGCCGCGGTTCGGATCTTCGACGACCTCGCCCGGGTCTCGGTGCTTGAAGGCGATCACCGGGTGCCCACACCTGGCGAGAAAGCCGATGCCGACCGGGCGATGCGCCGCATCCTGCTGGGGCCGCTGGTGTCGTTGGGGTTGGGTCAGGAACGAGCGATGCTGAGGGAGCGACGAAGGACAGGGGCTTCCTGGGCCGAAGTCGTTGCCACCGAATTGCCCGATCGACCCGACCTCGCCGAGTTGATCGCCGACCCGACGTGGGCCGCGGCCAAACCCGCGACCGATGGCTTCTGGGAGGCATGGAACCGCTTGCAGGGCGTGGAGCGCATGGTTGCCGATCCGGAGCGGCGGTTGTGGCGTCTCGCCATCAGCGCTTTCGCCCAGGTCCTCACCCGCCAGGCGGAACGTGACGAGAAGGTCACTCTGGCCCGTTTCTTCGAGATGACCCAGGACGAGGGGTTTGAATCCGAGCCTCTCCTCGCCTTCCGGCCTCAGGTGGACCGGGTCACGCTGACAACCCTTCATCAATCAAAAGGGCTCGAGTTCGACGTGGTGTTCATTGCCAATGCAGTCGAAGGTGTGTTCCCCGACATGCGACGAAGTCGTCGCATGCTCCGACCCGAGTTGTTGTCACCGGAGCGCACCACGGATGCCTCTGCCCAGCATCTGTTCCAGGTGCAGGAGGAGATGCGACTGGCTTACACCGCCATGACCCGCGCCCGTTTGCGGGTGGTGTGGACTGCCACCGGGGCCGGAGTCGACCAGGGTGAGCACCGCCCTTCACGTTTCCTGGTCGCGGCTTCTGGTGTCGACTCCCTCTCCGATCTCGGGCGTCCTATCGACGACGAGCGGAAGCCAGTGACTGTGATCGAGGCGGAGGTGAGCATGCGTCGAACCTTGCTCGACCCTCTAGAGAACCCGGCTCATCGCCTGGCGGCGGCCCGGGTACTCGGCTCACCCCCTGAGACCTGGTGGCAGGCTTCGGCGTTCGCCGGAGTCAGAGAGCCCGGCCCAGATCAGCCGATTATCGGAGAATCTCTTCGGCTCTCCCCCAGCCAGGCCGACTCCTACCTCACCTGTCCCCGCCGTTACGCCCTGGAACGGAGGCTTCGACTGGGTGACGCCGGGTCGCCCTATGCCCAGTTCGGCACCCTGGTTCATTCTGCCCTGGAAGGCGCCGAAGCCCAGGTTGTCGGCATGGCCGGGAAATCACATGCCGATCTCGAGGACGCATTGGATCATCTACGCCGGGTGTGGCAGGAGAAGGCCGATTTCGGCACTCCTGAGTTGAACGCGGCATGGTTGAGACAGGCCGAGGCGGCGCTCACCAAGCTCTACACGTTGTGGCCCAGCCCCGAAGGCCAGCCGGTCGGACTGGAGATGAAAGTGGAATCCGTGATCGACGGCACCCCCTGGATGGGCCTGGTCGATCGTCTCGAGCGAACACCCGGCGGACTCAAGGTCGTCGACTACAAGACATCCAAGAACCCCGTTTCCCTGGAGGAGGGCAAGAGCTCGATCCAACTCGCCTTCTATGCCTCGGCCATCGCTCGATCATCGGGAGAGCAGGTGATCGGCGCCGAGATGTGGTACCCGAGGGTGGACACCAAAAGGGTCACCACCCGCGCTATCGATCTCGATCGTTTGCCGGACATCGAAGCCACGATGGCCCAAGTCACCAAGTCCATTCGCTCCGAGAACTGGGAGCCCCGGGTCGGTGACGGCTGCAAGAACTGCGGGTTCAAGAAGTCGTGCCCCGCTTGGCCCGAAGGTCAGGGAGCCTTCTTGCCATGAGCCCACTCACCCCGAGCAACGAACAGGCCGAGATCCTGGCGCTCGGTCTCGACACGATCAGGATCCGGGCCGGGGCCGGGACCGGCAAGACGACCACGGTGGCAATGGTGATCTCCAACCTCATCGCCAAACACTCCCTCGACCCCGAGCGCATTCTCGGCATCACGTTCACCAACAAGGCGGCGTCCGAGTTGGCTGATCGAGTCCGCTCGACCATCGCAGGGAAAGTGGACGAAGGGCGTCAGGTCGAGATCCACACCTATCACGGGTTTGCGGCTCAGGTCCTCTCCGAGTTCGGGGCCCTGGCCGGCGTCGACAATCGGGTCAAAGTGATCACCCCCACCTTCTCGAGACAGATCCTGTCCGAGACCTTTCATCACACCACCTACCAGCACCTGGATATCACCAATCGGACAACCCTCGACAAGATCCGGGGCCTCGGTGATCGGCTCGGGGACCATCTCCTCGAGCCAGGGGACCTCCTCGACCAGGGGTACCCCGATGATGAGATATGGGACAGCCGGATCGAGATGTTGCAAACTCTGCAGAGATACAGCGAGGACAAACGACGTCTTGGCGTAGTCGACTACGGCGACCTGGTGACGCTGTCGACGAGGATCCTTCGCGCCCACCCCGGTCTGGCTACCGAGATCCGTGACCGCTATCAGGTGGTGGTGCTCGACGAGTACCAGGACACCAACCCCGGACAGCGGGTGCTGCTCACCACCATCTTCGGTGATGGCTTTCCCGTGATCGCGGTCGGTGACGAGGACCAGACCATCTATGAATGGCGTGGGGCATCGTCGGAGAACTTCGAGCTGTTCTCATCGCACTTCGGTGGCGCCGAGGCCGCCCCGGCCCAGGATCGCAGCCTCACCCTCAACCGAAGATCGGCACAGACAATCCTCGATGTGGCCAACGACATCCGGCGCATGGCCAACCCGGAGGCCGAGCTGCTCGAGTCTGACGATCCCCACAAGAAGGGCCAGGTGATCACCTACTGGGCGGGAGACGCCCTCGGGGAGGCCGATTGGATCGCACGGCGCTTCGAGGAGATCCATGATGACGGTGTCCCGTTCTCCGAAATGGCGGTCCTCTTCCGCAAGAACAAGGACTTTGCGGTCGTCGTCGACGCCATGGCAAGGAATGGCATCCCGGTGGAAGTGGCCAACTTGGGTGGCCTGCTGTCGGTGCCCGAGGTGGCCGAGCTCCGATCCTGGCTGACTGTCATCGAGCGACCCGAGGACTCCGCAGCCCTGGTGGAGATCCTGTTCGGTTCCCGCTTTCGGCTCGGGCTGGCCGACATAGCACCATTGAGCCGTTGGGTGGCTGGCGCCGAGCCGGTCCGGGATCGGGAGGAAGAAGATCCGGTCACCCTTCTCGAAGCGATCGAGGAGATCGACCGGATCACCGGGATTCGTGACGACGCCCGGTCCGCTCTCAGGCACTTCCTCGAGGTTTACAGAACACTCCTGACCGAGAGCCAGGGCATGAGCCTGGTCGAGACTTGCCGTCTTGTCCTCGACCGGACGCGGGCATGGCAGGACATCGAGGCTCTCCCCGCCACCACCAGACTGACCGCCCGGTTGAACCTCCATCGCCTCCTCGACCTCGCCGAGGATTGGAGCCCCCTGACCGGTCGTCCCTCGTTGGAGGCGTTTCTCGAGTATCTCGACGCCATGGAGGACGAGCCGGCCGAGGAGCTCGATTCCGCTCATCTCTCGGGCGAGGAAGCGGTGACACTGGTCACTGTCCACCGGGCCAAGGGACTGGAATGGGACGTGGTCGCCATCCCGGCGGTGACCGACCTGAACTTCCCGAGCAAAGCCCGACAGCACCCCGACCCAGGTCGATTCGCCGAGCATCTCCCCATCCAATACCGAATCGATACCGCCCTCGCCGACATGCCCGATGACGAAGCGGCGCGCGGTGAGTACCTGAAAGCGAGAAACGACACACAGGAGTGGCGAACCGCATATGTGGCCGCCACCCGCGCCCGGTCGCTGCTGATGTTCACCGGGGCCTATTGGTACGGTCTTCCCGAGCCAACGGTGAGACCGAAGAAGCCGTCGCCCCTCTTCGAGCTCGTCGAGTCAAACCCCGCAACCCAAATCGCCGGGCATGAGGTTGAGCCGGAACGACCGGCGCTCCTACGCCGGGCACCGGACGGGGCGACACCAGACCCTGTGTTCGAAGGAGGATGGGACGGAGGGCTGCGATCCGCGATCTCCGACCACGAGGCGATGAGCAGGCGCGCCACCGAGCTCGGAGTGGGCCCCGAATATGACCAGCGGGTCACCGAGCTGGTCGAAACCCTGTTCGACCTGGCGGCAACCGAGAAGATCCCCCAATCCGCCCCGGATCAGGGAGCGGTCTCGGTGACAGGCCTGGTCACCTATGCCCAATGTCCGAAACGCTTCTATTGGTCGGCAATCGACCTCCTGCCCCGAAGGCGAAGCCCCTCCGCCGTGGCGGGGACGGAGTTGCACCGACGGATCGAGCTCCATCAGCGGGGACAGGTGCCCTTCGAGCAGCTTTCCGAAGACCTCTACGACGTGCCCGACGAGTTGGCGGGTGATGGTGGATTCAAGGCCTTCCGTAACTCCAGGTTCTCGAAGCGGCCCGCTGCCATGGTCGAAGCACCATTCGAGATCCTGGCTGGTGACGGCTACCGGGTCCGAGGGCGAATCGATGCCATCTACATCGACGGTGGTCATTGGGAAATCGTCGACTTCAAGAGCGGGCGGCCGAGCTCAGACCCGTCACGGATTGTGCAGCTTCAGTCCTACGCATTGGCAGCGACCGACGTCGACTTCGGGCATCCCGCCCCCGAGAATCTCGATGTCACTTTTGCCTATCTGGGTGGCGAGCTCGTCGAGAGCACTTACAAGGCCGACGCCGAATGGGTCGAACGGGCGAGGTCGGACATCACCTCGCTCACGCGGTCGATCGACGAGAAGATCTTCACCGAGATACCCGGCCAATGGTGTCACTCCTGCGACTTCCTCCGCTTTTGCGAGCCGGGAAAGGCCTGGGTCGGCGAATGATGGTGGTGGCTGCCGCCCTACTGGGCTATCTGATCGGATCGTTGCCCACCGCCAACGCCCTCGCACGGCTCTGGGGCGTCAACCTCCTCACCTCCGGGTCCGGCAACCCGGGGGCGAACAATGCCCGCCGTGTCGGTGGGCTTGCCCTCTCTCTTTCGGTCCTCATCGTGGAGGTGGGAAAGGGGATGCTGGCGGTGGTCATCGGGATGTCGCTCGCCGGGGATTTGGGAGCGGTGGCAGCCGGGGTTGGAGCCGCGGCAGGCAATGTCTACAACGTCTGGTATTCGTTTCGGGGGGGCAAAGGGCTGGCCATCGCACTCGGGGTTCTCGTGGCCGCATGGCCCACTGTCGTCCCCTTGGTGCTGGTGATCCTCGGTGTCGCCGCAGCTTTCACCCGATCAACAGGGATCGGCGCCCTGGTCACGCTGGTCTCCCTCTTCGTGGCGGCGCTGACGTGGGGCTGGATCGGGCTCGGCCCCGCCTGGGGGGTCGCGGACGTGACGACGCTGTTGGTTCTGGGCGTGGGAATCCCGTCGATCCTCTGGCGTCGGCATTGGGCAGACGCCATGGCCCGTCTCAGAGCACCCGCCCCCCTCTGACCTCGAGCACCAGAGTCACCGGCCCGTCGTTGACCAAAGACACAGCCATCTTCGCCCCGAACCTCCCGGTTTGGGTCGGGATCCCAGCTTCGACCAGACGCCGGGCAAGTTCCTCTATAAGGGCTGAAGCCATCTCAGGGGCCGCGGCGCCGGTGAACGACGGACGCCGCCCGCGCCGGACATCAGCCAGCAAAGTGAACTGGCTTACGACGAGTGCTTCGCCGCCGGTCTCGAGAATGGAGCGGTTCATCAAACCTGCGTCATCTGCAAACAGCCGGAGACCGGCGAGCTTGGCCGCGGCGACACCTGGGTCTCCTACATCGTCGGTCGGCTCGATTCCGACCAGGGCCAACAGCCCGGGGCCGATGGCAGCGACCAACTCGCCATCGACGGTGACGGCCGCTTCGGAAACCCGTTGCAGGACAATCCTCACGGAGCGGGATTGTGGCACCCAAATAGAGTGGGCCCATGCCCCCCAAGCGAAGCCAGTCGGATGAGCTCCTCACCGGTCCTGCCGGATCGAGTGCCCTGTACCTGATCGACGCCGCGTCGGACTACGAGGCTGCGATGCTCGAACGATGGCTGCGCGGTGAGGTCGGCGGTCAGCTCGATTCGGTGAGAATCGCCTCGTCCCGAAGAGGGTGGGGAGGGGACTACGAGACCCTGACCCGAAGCTTGGAATCCGGGGACGACGTGTACCTGATCCCGGTCCGGATCGTCTGGATGGCGCCCAAACAGAAGAACGGACGCCGGTCCGTGCGTTGGGCCGACATCTTCCAACCGGGCGACCCCAGGGACCCTCGCGGTCTCCGTGCCCGATGGATCCGCAACCTTCGCCGGGACCGAGTCCGACTCATCGCCGCCCGCGGCGCCTTCTCCTCCGAGATCGCGGCGGACTACGAAGTATCAGGCCAGGTCGACCCCCTATCCAGCTATGTGACGAGAAGAGCTTGGAGCGTCCTCGACCGGGCAGAGCGCAAGTTGCGGGGCAACCGGTACAAGATCCCGCGTTTCGTCCCCGAGGCGATCCTCTCGCGCAGGGAGTTCCTGGACTCGATCGACCAGATCTCACGGGAGACCAACACCGACATCGAGACAGGGCGGGCCAAAGCAGAGCGATACCTGAGAGAGATCGCGGCCACCCACTCGCCCTATGTGATCGATTTGATCGCCAACGGCATTCACAAGCTCTACAGCCAGGGATACGGCGGAATTCGATACGATGAGGATCAGGTGCGACGGGTGGCCGAGCTGGGCCAGGAGCACCCCGTCGTCTTCCTCCCCTCCCATCGATCCAACCTCGATCGACTGAGCCTCCAATTCATGCTCTGGGAAAACGACCTTCCTCCCAACCACACGGCCGGGGGGATCAACATGAACTTCTTCCCGATCGGGCCCTTGATGCGGCGCACCGGGGTCTTCTTCATCCGGAGGAGCTTCAAGGACAACCGGTTGTACAAGACGGTTCTCAAGGGGTATCTGGACTATCTGGTCGAGAAGCGATTCCCCCTCGAGTGGTACCTGGAGGGGGGTCGCTCGAGGTCCGGGAGACTTGGGGCGCCCCATTTCGGCCTCCTCAGCTACGTGGTCGATTCGTTGAGGCGGGGAAAGACGGACGACATCAAGCTGATCCCGGTGTCGATCGCCTACGACCAGATCCAAGATGTGCCGGACTACGCCCTGGAAGCCCAGGGCATGGGAAAGCAGAAGGAGTCACTGGGATGGCTCTTCAGGGCGGTCAAGTCGTTGCGCCGGCGCTACGGCGACATCTACATCCGCTTCGGCGAGGCGGTCTCAGTGTCCGCCGGCCTGGCCACGATCGAGCCCGAGGAGGAAGCTTCGATCGGCCTCCAAAAGCTCGCCTTCGAGGTCATGTACCGAATCGGGCAAGTGACGCCGATCACTCCCACTGCTCTGGTGACCGTGGCCCTCCTCGCAGCCCGAGGCAGCGCCCGCAATGCGGAGCAGTTGGCAGCGGACTGCACCAGCCTCTCGGAGTTCGTGACGGCCCGGAGCCTTCCCACGACCGAAGACCTCGACCTGGCGGATCCCTCTCGTGTCACGGCGATTCTCGACTTGCTCGGGGAGCACCGAAACGTGTCCAGCCACGCCGCCGTCGGCCGTCGGGTCTTCTGGCTCGATGAGGAGCAGATGGTCCGGATCGCCTATTACCGCAACGTGATCGTCCATTTCTTCTTGCCACGGGCATTGGCCGAGATGGCCTTGACCGCGCTCATTGACAGCAACGACGCCCTCACCGAGTCTGACGTCGGGGACACGGCCCTGAGACTCCGCGACCTCCTCAAGTTCGAGTTCTTCTTTCAAGAGAAGCAAGACTTTCTGGATTCGATCTCGGCCGATATGGATCTGGATGTTCCCGATTGGAGAACGAGCCTCATTTCGAGCGGCGCAGCCGGGCTTCTCTCCAAGATGCGGCCTTCCGTTGCCCAATGGGCGGTGTTGCCTTTCCTCGACGCCTACCAGATCGTTGGCGATGAGCTGGAAGCGTCCCGCGGGGCCTTCAACGAGAAGGCCTTTCTCAAGGCATGTCTCGACCGGGCCCGCATGTATCGGATCGAGGGCCGGCTCATCTCCGGTGAGAGCGCCAGTCTGGTGATGTTCAAGTCGGCCCTGTCGCTAGCCGACAATCGAGACCTGCTCACCGGGTCAGGGGACATCGATCACCGGAGGCGGCTATTCGCCGCAGAGATCAGAGAGGCCCGGGATCTGGCGGCAGCAGGTCTCTGATTCCAGCGTCAGGGCCGGGTTCCCCAACGCTGACGGGCTTCCTCGATCATCTCTTGTGAGGTCTTGTGACGTCCCGAGGGTGATTCCAACTCACGGACCGGTGAAGTCTCATCACCCGATTCTGTCTCGGTGACGACTCCAACCGGCTCGTCGACCAACTTCTTGGGCGGGGCAGCGGGTCGGGGTGGTGGTTTTGGAACCGGGCGGACCACCAAAGGGGTGGGGTCGGGCCGAGGCAGGACCGGTGGAGTGCGGAGTGGTTCGGAGGAAGTGTCGGGAACGATGACGTCCTCATCGACCCGAGCCCGTTTCCGAAGCACCCGTCCCACGCCGATCAGGACGATGGCGGGTAACACAGTTCTTCCGACAAATGAGGCGACTGACCCGGTAACCCCGAGGGCTTGGATGGCGCCCATCCCCCAGAGCACTGCGAACAGGAACCAGAGGTACCCGATCCATGACGTGACCCTCCCCAGAGTGGCAGTGGGGCTCTGATCACTTTCGGCCATGATGCTCATTCAAACATTCAAGGCCGGGTGAGGGCGATGCGAAGGCGCCATGCCGCCAACACCAGCAGGACCGCGGCATAGGCGGTGAGAACCCCCAACTCGGGGAGGATGTCCACCACCGTCCCATTTCTCCGCACCAGTTCGGCGAAGCCATCGAGGGCCCAGGCATGAGGTGTGATGTGAGCCACCTTTTGCATCGTCGGTGAGAACAGTTCGACGGGCAACATGCAGCCGCCAAGAGCGGCCAGACCCAGGCTGAGAACAATGCCGATCCCGCTCGCCTGGGCATCGTTGCTGAAGACCGCCCCCATCAGCATCCCTGCCCCGGCGCCCACGGCAGAAAAAGTGATCAGGATCAGCAAGGCTCCCAGCGGGTCGCCCCAATCGACACGGAAGATCAGGAAGGTGGCCAGGATTATGTAGAGGCCTTGGACCATGGAAACCGACCACCGCCCTGTGGCTTCGCCCATCACGATGGTCCCGGTTGAGGTCGGGGTGGACAGCATGCGTCGGGATATCCCAAGTTGGCGGCTCAGGATCAACGACGCCGAGCCAGCCAATGCGGTGAGGAACACAAAGAGGACGAGCTGCGAGGAAGCCCCCAGGTCGAAGCGGCCCAGGGTCGGCGGGAACAAGGCCTCACCAATTGCGGTCACCTCGCTGCCCAATCCGGGAGCGGACGCCTCCTGAGCAATCGTCACCTCCAGTGCCTCGTCAAATGGGGCTCCGGTCTTCCCTGATGCAAACTGGGCCGCAGTCACCGGTGTCATCACCCTGGACACAGCGGCACCGATCACCGACTGGATCTGGGGGCCAAAGCCGTCGGGGCGGGAAACGAAGCCCACCTCCACCAGCTCGCCGGCTGCGGCCTGCTGATCCATGCCGGCGGGGAGAAACAGCCCCGCCTGAGAACCCCCTCGCTCCACCGAAGCAGTCAGCTCATCGGCGGTCTCGAACCGTCTGACATCGAGGGTTTCCTCCGATTCGACCTCCTCGCCGATCGCAACGGCAAGCTGGTCGTCGTCGGCGAGATAGAGGCCGATCACCGGATCGACGCCGCCGCCGAATTGGGCGCCGATGAGAAGGATCAGCGCCAGGGGGAAGATGAAGACGAAGAAGATATTGGAGCGTTCCCGCAGCATCCTTCGGACGTTGGACCAGGCAATGGCGAAGACCTTCATGCGGTGATCCGCCGACGAAGCAAGACCCAGCCGATGCTCCCGAGGACCAAGCCGAAGATGAGGAGGGCTGCGACCGCGGGCAACGCGGCAGTCCATTCGGCCCCACCCGAGATGTCCGCCAGCCCCCGCATGAACCAGGCATGCGGGGTGAGATAGGTGAGCTTGCTCAGGAGATCGTCACCCTGACCAACGGGGAAGAAGGTGCCACCGAGCATGCCGAGGATGACGGCGATGATCGCGCCGAGATTCCCCGCCCCCTCTGGAGTCTTGGCGACACTCCCCACCAAACCCATGATCGCCACCGCCGAGACGACCCCGGCCAACACGAGAAGGATCACACCCAGGGGTGGCCCCCAGATGGCCCCCATCAAGAAATCGGTGGCGAGGATGAGGACCCCGAGAGAGATGATCCCGAGCCATGATGAGAGCAGGGCCTTGGCGGTGATGACGCTGGTTCGGCGGATCGGAGCCGCCATCAACCGGGCCATGGTGCCGTCGCGTTGTTCCTCGAGGAGGCCGATGACCCCGAACTGAACCGTGAAGAAGAGGAAGAAGACCGCCATCCCGGCGGAGAAATAGGTGGTGGCGTCGAGTTGGCGGGTTTGGGTCGCGACGTCGGTGATGAGATACGACGGCCTTTGCGCCCTTACTTCTTCAACCCAGACATCCAACTCGGCAGGCCCTGGTCGCGGACCGCCCAGCAGCCCGATTGAAGTGCCAACCGCGAGTTGGCCACCGGCCACCCCGGCGCCGTACTGCTCCGCGAACGAGGTGGCGATCTGGGTCGAGGTGGGGGCATCGACATCGCCGACGATCCGAATGTCGAACTCCTCCCCGGCACGGACCGCCGCTTCCATCCCGGGATCGATCAGGTAGTAGGCGTCGATCTCACCCTCTTCGACCGCGGCCTCGGCGCTATCGGCATCTTCATAGTCGGTCAGAGTGAGGATCCCGTCGCTCTCCGCACCGACGAGGACCTCACGAAAAGTCTGGGATATCTCGGTGTCGTCGAGATCGACCAAACCGAATCGAAGATCCAGGGAGTCGGCGCCCAGCGCACCGCCGAACACGAATTTGAAGATGATGGCCAGGACCAGCGGGGCGAAGATCCCGAGGATGAATGCCGAACGGTCCCGTATCCGAAGCTTGAGGTCCTTGGTGGCGATCCGGGTGGCTGGGCCCACGTCTAGTCCCGCAGCGCCTTGCCCGTGACGTGCAGGAAGACTGCCTCCAAGTTGGGCTCGACAACTTCGACCCCGGTGATGACGGCACCGGCGGCCGCGATCCTGCTCAAGAGCTCGGGGAGAAGACTCGAGGCCTCGTCGGCCAAGATCTCCAGCCCATGATCTGACTGGCTGGCCTCGAACACACCAGACATCGCCCGGGCGACCTGGGTGGCCTGGGAGGAATCCCCGGTGGCGGCGATGGTGATCCGGTCCCTTCCGCCGACCATTGAAACCAACTCACGTCGGGTTCCTTCCGCCTTGAAGGTGCCCTCGTCGATGATCGCCACCCGGTCACAGAGACGCTCCGCTTCTTCCATGTAGTGGGTGGTGTAGAGCACGGCCATCCCCTCGGCGGAAAGACTCTCCACCGACTCGAGGATCGAGTTCCGGGACTGGGGATCGACACCCACCGTGGGCTCGTCGAGGATTAGGAGCTTGGGGCGATGAAGGAGACCGATGCCAATGTTGAGACGCCGCTTCATCCCACCCGAGAACTCCTTGGTGAGATCGTCCTTTCGATCGGTGAGACCGATCACCTCGAGGACCTCGCCGACTCGCTTCGACAACTCATCGCCTTTCATGCCGTAGAGACGGCCGAAAAACGTGAGGTTTTCGGTAGCGGTGAGGTCGGGATAGATGGCCAGATCCTGAGGGACCAGCCCGATGGCCCCCTTCCCGGCGATCGACGACGGGGAGATCGCGGTCCCGGCCACGACGATCTCTCCAGCGTCGGGCTCGAGAAGTCCGGCAATCATCGAAATCGAAGTCGTCTTGCCCGCCCCGTTGGGGCCGAGGAGACCGAACGTCTCGCCTTCCTCGATCGAGAAACCAACGCCACCGACGGCGGTCAGATCCCCGAAACGCTTCACCATGCCGGTTGCGGAAAGAACGGTGGCCAAAATCCCTGCCCTGTAGTCGCTTAGCCGAAAACCCTACCGATGCTCAGCTGGACCGCGGTTGCCTGACCCGCGGTGGGCTCCGCACAACAAAACCAACTCTCGGTGAGCTGGGGAGTCGGTGGCCCCAGCCCGTGCATCCGCCCGAGGTCGACACCGGTTTCCCGACCGACAGCCTCACGCATCGCGGCCAGGGTCTCGACAACATCGGTTCCGCCGTCGGATGCCTCGGCGGCGATCACATCCAGGTGCTTGTGGAGAAGCTCGGTGGTGGCGTGCTCGAACTCCCAGGACCAGGTGAGAGCCGACGGCTCGTACCGCAAGAGGAAAGGAGTGACCGCGGGGTGCTCCTCGAGGAGAGAGCCCTCGGGGATTAGAAGCTTGATGGCCAGTTGCACCGGGTCCGTGGCGGACCACAGCTCGTGGAGATCGATGAATCTCACCAGCCGAACCAGATCGTCTGGCCGAGTCCAGGGGAGGAAAGGCAGCCAAGTGGGCCGGACATGGATCCCGGCCTCGCGGAGGACCTGGACCGTCCCACCCATGTCATCCACAGTGTGGTTCTTGTCGAGGATCTGGAGAGTCTGCTCGTCGACGCTCTCGAAAGCGCTGACTACGAATAGCAAACCCAAATCGGCCAGGTCGGGCCACAGAGCGCGATGGGCCAGGATGTGCTCCACCTTGACCGTCACGTCGAAGGTCAAGCCGGGGAAAGCGGCGTGGGCCGCACGCAGGATGTCCCCGCTGTATCGAGGGGCATTCATGAAATCGGGATCGGCGAAGGTCACGTGTTGGACACCGGCGGCGACCAACTGCTCGATGTCTGCCAGCACCGGCTCCAGGCCGACAACCCGGATCCTTCCGTCATAAACCGCCGGGATCGGGCAATGACGACAACGGTGACGGCAACCGTGAGAGGCCTCGACCGCCGCTGCCAAACGCGACTCACCCTCCCATTCGAGACGGGCATAGCCTTCGTGGCTCGGGAGGGACCTGCGATCCGGCGTGACTCCAGCCGACCGGTCCAGGCCGACGACAACCCCGCGACGTGACTCGCGGCCCTCGGCGATAGCCGTGGCCCAAGCGACGAGTTCGGCGATGTACTCGCCGGCGATCACCAGATCGGCCACCTTGCCCACCGTCCATTCGCGGCCAACGGCTGCATAGAGGCCATAGAAGGCAATCGGCATCCCGGGCCGGGCCTCCCGGATCCTCAGGGCGAGATCGGTTGCCAGCCGCATCGCGGTGTGCATCGGCACCGAGAAGGCGACAGCGTCCATACCCTCGAGAAAACCCTCATCCAACCGCCCCACCGATAGGTCCAGGGTGTGAACTTCGATCCCGGCGGCAGAAAGCCCGGCGGCCGGAACTGCAAGGTGGATTGGTTGATGACCCAGTTCGTACGTTGAGACGAGGAGAAGACGCACCGATCGGAGTCTAAGGACCGCCAATCGGTAGCCTTTCCCTATGGGAGAGTATGTGACCGCGGTGACTGGCCCTCTCCACCGAGTGGACTTTGGCGGGAACGGGGAACCGATGGTGCTGGTGCACGGGCTGGGCGGTTCTACGACCAATTGGATCGCCGTGGCAGACGGCCTTGCCAGACATGGAAGAGTGCTCGCAATCGACCTTCCCGGATTCGGCCTCTCCCCACCGGCACGTGACTATCGCCTCGAGACCCATCGCGAAGCGATCGAGAACTTCATCGAGATGGAGGGTGCCCCTGCCACCCTGATAGGCAACTCCACAGGAGGCCTTCTGTCCCAGATGGTGGCGGCACATCGACCCGACCTCGTTGACAGACTCGTGCTGGTAGCTCCGGCCACCCCACCGGTTCTCCCCGATCCAAGGCTCGACTGGGCAATGGCGATCCGTCTTGCCATCCAGGCGACACCTGGTTTGGGGACAGTCTGGGGCCGTCGTTTCATCAACCGCCACACACCCGAGGAACTCGTCCGCCTCAGCATGGAGATGATCACCCATCGCCGGGGACGGGTGCCCCTGGAGGTCATCGAGGCATCTATCGACATGGCTCGCATCCGAAAGGAGCTTCCGTGGTCGGTCCAAGCCACCGCTCGCACCGCCACCTCCATCGCGGCTTTCTATGCCACCCGTGCGGAGTACATCCGAATGATCCGGGCGATCGCGGCCCCGACACTCGTGGTGCAAGGCCTCTCCGATCACATAGTGTCACCGACCGCAGTCGAACGGATTTGCAGTCTGCGACCGGACTGGAAACTGGTGCAGATGCCGGACACCGGTCACACGCCGCAGATGGACGCCCCGCTGCGGTTTCTCGCCGAGGTGGAGCCTTGGCTGAGCCAGATCGGAGCACAGGCAGTCGGTGCCTGACCCCCAGAAGCGGTCAACCCACGCCTAACTAGGATTCAGGAGATGTCAGGCGACCACGGGCTGATCCTCGGAGACGAATTCATCCATCAGCTGCCGGACACCGACCCAACGGAGACCCAGGAGTGGGTCGATTCCTTCGATGCCGTGGTCAACGAGCAGGGCCCGGACCGCGCCAGATTCCTGATGGCCAAGCTGCTCGAGCGGGCCCACGAGACGAGCATCGGGGTGCCGGGATCGGTGACCACCCCATATGTCAACACCATCTCGGCCGAGAACGAGCCCGAGTTCCCCGGCGACGAGGATATCGAGCGCCGAATCCGCCGTTTCATCCGATGGAACGCAGCCGTCATGGTGATCAAGGCGAACCACCGCGAGAAGGGCATAGGGGGCCACCTCTCCACTTTTGCCTCATCGGCGACCCTCTACGAGATCGGGTTCAACCATTTCTTCAAGGGCCGGAACGCCCCCGGAGGCGGCGACCACGTGTACATGCAGGGGCACGCGGCACCGGGGATCTACGCCAGGGCATTCCTCGAAGGCCGCTTCGACGAGAAGCACCTGGACAACTTTCGTTTCGAGATCGGTGGACACGGGCTTTCCTCTTACCCCCATCCCCGGCTCATGCCGGAGTTCTGGGAATACCCGACAGTGTCGATGGGGATCGGGCCGATCAACTCGATCTATCAAGCCCGGTTCAACAAGTACCTGGAGAACCGAGGGCTGGACGACACCTCCCAGTCGCGCATCTGGTGCTTCATCGGTGACGGGGAGACCGACGAGCCCGAGACGCTGGGAGCTATCTCGCTGGCGACCCGGGAAGGCCTGGACAACCTCACCTGGGTCATCAACTGCAACCTGCAACGTCTCGATGGGCCGGTCCGTGGCAACAGCCAGATCATCAGCGAGCTCGAGGCGGTGTTCCGCGGCGCCGGCTGGAACGTGATCAAGGTGATCTGGGGCACTGGGTGGGACCGGCTTCTGGCGAATGACAAAGACGGTGCCCTGATCGGTGTGATGAGCAGCACCGTGGACGGTGAGTACCAGCGGTACAAAGCCGAGGACGGGGCTTATGTCCGAGACCACTTCTTCGGGAAGGACCCCCGGACCAAGGCCATGGTCGCCGACATGACCGACGACGAGATCTGGGCATTGCGACGCGGAGGTCTCGACAATCGCAAGGTCTATGCCGCCTACAAGGTGGCCACCGAGCTGAGGAACGGCAAGCCAACGGTGATCCTGGCCAAGACCATCAAAGGATGGACGCTGGGCCCGGACGTGGAGGGCCGAAACGCCACTCACCAGATCAAGACCCTCACCAATCAGCAACTGATGGCTCTCCGGGAGACACTCCATCTGGACAAGGAGATACCGGCCGAGTCACTGGAGGGTGAGAGCGAACCGCCGTATTTCCGCCCGGGACCCGGGACCCCCGAATACGAGTACCTCCAGCAGCGACGTCAGGAGCTGGGCGGGATGCTTCCGAGGAGGGTGGTGCCCGATGTCGAGCTGCAACTTCCGATCCCCGAAGCCTACGCCGAGATCCACTCCGGCTCGGGGAAGATCGAGGCCTCGACCACCACCGCTTTCACCCGCCTCCTTCGCAACCTGTCCCGTGTCGAGGGCTTTGGCGAGCGGATTGTGCCCATCGTCCCCGACGAGGCCAGGACCTTTGGAATGGACTCCCTCTTCAGGGAGCTCAAGATCTACGCCTCGCACGGCCAGCTCTATGAGTCGGTTGACGCCTCGATGATCCTCTCCTATGCCGAGGCCCAGGACGGCCAGATCCTGGAAGAGGGGATCACCGAAGCGGGCTCGGTCGCCTCCTGGATCGCAGCCGCCACCTCGTATTCGACACGTGGCCTGCCGATGGTCCCGTTCTTCATCTTCTATTCGATGTTCGGCTTCCAGCGGGTCGGCGACCTGATCTGGTCGGCGGCGGATTCGCGAGCACGCGGGTTCCTGCTCGGAGCCACCGCGGGGAGAACCACCCTTCAGGGTGAAGGGCTTCAGCACCAGGACGGTCACAGCCTGATCCTCGCCACCACCGTGCCGGTTTGTGAGGCCTATGACCCCGCCTTCGCCTACGAGGTGGGAACGATCATCGAGCACGGGCTACAGCGGATGTACGGAGCCGGCGAGGACCGCTTCTATTACCTGACCCTCTACAACGAGAACTATGTCCAGCCACCTCGTCCCGAAGGGGTGACCGAGGGCATCATCGAGGGGCTGTACCGATGGCAGGAGGCCCCCGCCGCCTCGGGGCCACGGACTGCCATCCTCTTCTCTGGTTCGGCCAACCTGGCGGCACGAGAGGCGTCCCAGGAGTTGGCCGAGCATTACGACGTGGCAGCCGAATTATGGTCGGCGACTTCCTACAAGAAGCTGCGCGAGGAGGCCCTGGGAGTCGAGAGATGGAATCGGCTCCACCCCACCGAAGCCCCACGCGTTCCCCTGGTCACCAGACGTCTCGCCACCGTCAATGGACCCGTGATCGCAGTCACCGACTTCATGAAACTGGTCCCGGACCAGGTTGCCCAATGGGTGCCGTCCCGGTTTGTGACGCTGGGAACCGACGGGTTCGGGCGCTCGGACTCGAGACAGGCCCTGCGCAAGTTCTTCGAGATCGACACCGGCAGCATCGTCGCGGCCACACTGTGGGCCCTGTCCATTGACGGCCTAGTCCCCCGCACCGCGGTCCAGGATGCATTCACCCGTTACGGGATCGATCCGGAGACCCCGGACCCGGCTCATCAGCATTGAAATCGGCCGGACAGCTGGCGGTACGGAACCCGATCCGATTGGCGATCGTGGCCCACGCCGAGAACAGCCTCCCCGACGAGTGTTGCGGACTCATCGCCAGTGATGCCTCAGGAGCCGTCCGTTTCGCCTATCCCCTCACCAACGCCAACCCGTCACCAGTCACTTTCACCGTGGACCCTCGAGAGCATTTCGGGGCCATGCGCCACGCCGAGAATCAGGGGTGGGAGATTTCAGGGGTTTTCCATTCCCATCCCAACGGCAGGACCATCCCTTCGGTGACCGACGTGGCGACGGCCTGGGATCCCGAGTGGATCCATCTCATCGTTGACGGCGGCAAGGTTGACGCCTACCGGATCCGTGCTGGTGAGGTCGAGAGGCTCGAGCTGGAGTGGGTGTCGGAGGGCCCATGAGCGACTCAGGCTTCAGGTTGACCCTTCCGGCATGAGGAACTGCTCGCCCCATCTGGCGAGCTCATCCAGGGCCGGCCGTAGCGCTTCGCCTCTTGCACTGAGCCGGTAAAGGGCACCGATCGGAGGGCCTTCGATGATTTCCCGCTCGATCAGACCGGCCTTGCCCAACTCGGCGAGACGCGTCGAGAGCATGCCGTCCGTGATCGGAGGGATCGCCTTGGCGATCTCCCCAAACCTCGCCGGCCGTTGCATCAGGATCCCGAGAATCAGCCCGCTCCAACGCTTGCCGAGGAGTGAGAACACCTCGGCGAAGCCCTCGTCGCATTCCACATCGTGATCAAAGGAGATCGGGTTCACGTCGCCGACTCTAGGTGACGGCAGATACGTTTCTCGAACATACTACTATTTTCGTAGCTACTTGATCCATCCTAGAAGGAGCCTCCGTGGAGATTGCCGCAACCGTCCTCGCCATCCTGTTGGCCCTGATCTACATGCTGCACACGGTGATGCTGCTGCGACGTCACCCGATGCAAGTTCAGATGGCCGAGACCCTGAGCGTCCCCTTTGATCGGTACCGACTCGTCGCCGTCCCCGAGATGGCCGCCGTGCTCGGGCTCATCGTGGGCATCTGGTACCGCCCCTTGGCCGCAGCCGCCGCCTTTGGCCTGGTTTTGCTCATGATCGGGGCCGGCATCGTCCGGGCCCGGGCAGGAGACGAGCGACGCAACATCATCGGAGACATCGTGTTGGCCTTGATTGCCGCAGCGGTCGGAGTGGTGCAGGTGCTCGCCATCTGACCAGGATCAGACGGCGGCGAACCACCCCATCGCCCCCCGTTCGGCGAGCCAATGCTGGTGGGGATGGAACATGTATCTCCCGAGATGAGGCAGGGTGAACTCGATCATCGCCCGCTGCGCCTGGCCGAGGACGATGGTGTCATCACGGAAGGTCGGCGCGTCCCCCATCCCGGCCGGATAGACGTCGAAGGTCTCGGCATGCAGGTGAAACGAGGCGACCGGCTCGTGCTCCACCATGTTGACCAGATAGGCCCGAACCGGCTCTCCGACCGGGACCTTGATCGGGTAGGAGTCGTAGAAGCCGGCGACCCCATTCCATGCGACGACACCGTTCTCCCCTAGCTCTTCGTTGCTGAAGCCCGAAATGACGAGCGCGACTTCAATGGCCGGTGGCCGCTCCCCCACGGGGTCGACGATCATCATCCCGTACAGACCGCGCCCGATGTGCTCGGCGAGCGGGGTGGTGTGACAGTGATAAGGATGGAGCCCGGCCGGCCCAGCCTCGATCTCGTAGGTCGTCTCCCCACCGGGGGGCACCGGTTCCCACCCATCCTGATCGGGGCGGTGGGCGCCATGGAAATGGATGTTGTGAGGGTGGCCGGTGTGGTTCTCGAAATGGATCCGCAACCTGTCGCCTTCGGTGGCTCGGATGATCGGTGCCGGCACTGTCCCGTTGTAGGTCCAGGCCTGAAACAACACACCATCACCCACCTCGATCAACCTGTCCTCAACCGCAAGCTCCAACTCGCGCACCACACCAGGCGGTTGCCCGTCGCGTGGGGGTGGGATTGTGAGATGGTCGAGATCGCCTGGGCCTATCGAGGTGGGTGGCGAATGGAGATGACCGTAGAGACCGGAGCCCCCGCCGTCGTCGGCCATCGAATGCCCGACAGCGGGGTCGTACTCCTCGACAGCCTCGGCAGCGTTGGCCTGACGCTGGACGGTACGGCCCAGGACCGAGCCACCGAGGAAGACCGCCCCGCCGAGCCCGACCTTCTTGAGCAGCTCGCGACGGGAGACACCTTCGGACATCAGTCGACTCAGACGATGCCGCCCACCACCATGCCCAGACCAAGGAACAGCGCATACACGGCCATGCCACCCGCCAGGAAGACCCAGCGCTGCCAGACCGGGATGCTGCTCCTGCCGAACAGGTAGTAGGCGATCACCCCGAGGAAGGGGACGATCAGGATCATTGCCATCCAACTGATGGCTTTGCCCCGGGTCACATCCTCACGTCGCGAGAGATCCCAGATCGCGATGACCACCCACGAGGTGTACAGGACCAGCGGGAGGACATATGCGTAGAGACCGAAGAAGACCCCGGCGGCCGAGGCCAAGCTGACACCCATGATGTTGATTCCTCTCTTCTGTGTGACTTCCGATCCTGGAGGCAGCTCCGGAATCGCAATGCTGTCGAGGTCGGGCTCTGACCCGGCGAAGACGTTGACGGCTGGGAGCACCGGGGCGTCGGCACCCCCCGGCATGTTGGGTTGCAGTTCCGGGTCGGGCACAGCCGCTGGGTCGAACTCGGGTTGAAGATTGCGACCGCTCTCGAAGAGACGCCCGAGCTGGGCCGTGCTCGAACCGAGCTCGAACAACGCGGGAAACCGAAGACCGTCACAGGGTTGCTTGAACTCGAGCGCCGCCGGCAACGTTGACATGAACTCATTGTCCTCGAAGCAGTTGCCCGAGGCGGCCGGACCGCCAAGGGTCAGGTCGGCGAGGCCGGAGCCCACCACGAGGTTCCCTTCGACGTGGTGGTCGTATGACATGTAGAAGTTCTTGTCGAGCATGGGGAGCAGGATGATTCCGCTCTGGGAATGGTTGAACACCCGATTCCGCGCAACATAGGACCCGCCGCCACCGGCGAGCATGATCCCGTTCCCCTGCGCGGCCCATTGCAGTGCCTTGGCGGGGGCTTCTACGTTCCCGTTGTCGTGAACCAGGTTCCCAACGACATTCACGCCATGGGACGGCGGCAACAGCTCGCTATCGAGGGTGTTGGGCGCGATCCCGGAGAGGTTGTGTCTGAAGACCGAGTTGACGATAAAAATGTCGTTTGAGGCGTTGGTCCCCGAAAAGCCCAAACCGTTCCACTCCGCGATCGAGTCGGTGAGGGTCGACTCACACGGGTCACATTGGCCGATGTAGAACCCGGCATCGGGTGAGCCGAAGGCATAGGAAAACTCCAAGAGCCCGTCACTGGAGTCGAAGGCGTAGATCCCGTAGTCGGCGTTGTCGAGCGCGGTGAGATACGACCCCCGAAAGCCCCTCACCCCAGTCCAGAACACACCATTCGCGGTGGCGTTGCGAACGGTCAGGTTCTCGACGGCTACACCGTCTGCAAAGAACACCTCGATCCCGTTCGCTCGCTGGAGCTCACCGTCGATGATCACCTCATTGCGGTCGACCCCCCTGATGGTGAGCCCCGGTGTGGAGACCTCGACCTCTTCCAGATAAACCCCCCGATCGATCAGGACCAGATCACCCGGGTCCGCAGCGTCCACGGCCGCCTGAATCGTCGGGTAGTCCTGGGGCACGAGCCGGGTTTCGCCTGACCACTCAGACGGGGAATTGGTGGCAGGGTCCCCAAGAGCCGCTGGTGAAGGATCCCCAACCGGGGGACCGGCACAGGCGGCGAGGCCCAGGACGAGAACCGCCAGAAGCCGCCAACGTCGTCTCACCCTTCGGGAGCCTCCACGATCACTTTGCCTGCCATCCCCGAGCCTTCAGCGTTGCCGTGAAAAGTACAGAAGAAGGCGTACTCGCCAGGTTGGTCGAAGTCGATAGCCGCCTCGTCGCCCTCGAGCTGCTCGAGAGTGCCGAAGACATCCTCGGTCGACCAGGACTCGTCAGATGCAACCGCGTTGTGCGGGTTCCGGCCCGCACCCACGAAGTTGACCGAGCCACCAGGGGGGATGTGAATCTCGTTGTACTCGTAGCGGTTGTCAAACATCCGCACGGTCACATCCTCTCCCTCGATGACCGTTGTTGCGTTGGCACCGCCACAGGCGGCCAGGATCAGCGCGCCGAAGAGGGTCACGGCCCCCAACCGACGGGTCATTCCTCGCCTTTGCTGAACAGACGCTTGAACCAACTCCAGAGTGACGCAAAGAAGAGTGAGATCCCCCGCACCTCACCGGCCCGTATCGATTCCGCCTCCTCTTCGGTTGTCGCCGCCAGCTTCGCCTCGAGGCAAGCGACGAATTCGACGATCAGCCGCTTCGACATCTCGTTGATTAGACCGGTGCGCCCGAATTGTGCGGCGGGGCCCGAAAGAGTCATGTCAGCATCGACCAGGACTTTGCAACCGGTCCCCTCGGCCGTGATGGTGTAGACCACTTTCACCTGGCCACGGGAACCACCCTTTTTGTCGACGCCCTTGCCTTCGATGGTCGCGGATAGGGAGGCATGGTCGGGCACGACAACGCAATTGCCCTCGAAGGCGGCCGCCATCGGCCCCAGCTTCACCGAGAGACTGCCTTCGTACGAGCCGTCCTCGCCCTGGCCGGTGAGATTGGCTCCGGGAAGGCACTGCGCCACGTCAGGCACATCCTGGAAGAATTCCCAGACGACGTTGGTGGGACGCGCCACCACGAATTCCTGCTTGATGTTCATGATCCTCCTGCGAGGTGGTCGAAGAAGCGCCCAAACGGTAGTGGATCGCCGGTCCCCTGCGTCATCGGTGCTCGGTGTCCCCCGACAACAGATCGAGGGCGTGAGGGATGACTTCGAGCACCGCTTCAAGCCCCTCGACGGCGCCCCTTGTCGAGCCGGGCACGTTGATCACCAGAGTGTCCCCGATCGCGCCTGCCCTGGCCCGTGACAGCCCTGCCATGGCCGTGGATTCCAGCCCGCGGTTGAGCATCATGTGAGTCAAACCCGGCGCTTCGCGCTCCAGGACCTGGTCGGTCGCCTCGGGGGTAACGTCTCGAGGGCCGAAACCGGTGCCACCGGTGGTGATGATCAGATTGGCCTCAGCCGCCGATTGCCGGATGGCCGCCACGATCTCAGGGAGCTCATCGGGCACGACTGCTCTTCGGACCTCGAAACCGGCCTGGGAGAGGAGGGCCTGCAGGGCCTCACCAGATTTATCCTCCCGGGCGCCCGAACTGACGCCGTCACTGACGGTGATCACGACCGCGATGCGAGCCGCTACCCCCACTGGGTGGGGTCGACAGACACCCCGCCCCGGAGAACGAAGATCTCGAAGAGGAGCATGACGAACAGGGTGGCTCCCATTCCCCAGGGCCAGTCCGTCGTCTGCGGGTCTTCCGGGCCCTGCACTGTGGTGGTCCCCGGGGCTGCAGCCACGGTTGCAAGGAAGATCACGGCTGACAGCGGCAAAGACGGGATCACCCCGCTCCCGGCGTCAGGGGTGAAGAAGGGGATGGCGAGGAACACCGAGACCACTGCCGGCACCAGCGCGATCCATAGCGCGAATGTGAACCGCTTCCGCCCGGTGGTGATCAACCGATGATGGGGTGTGAAGGCAAGAAACGCAGACGCCGCCGACAGGACGATGAGAAGAAGCCCGACCCCGCCACCGGCTGCGATGACCACGTCCAGACCGGCTGGGGCATCGAGAGTGGCGAAGGCCTTCGCCAGTTGCCCATCGGTGTCGAACGGGAGAAGGATGGCTTGTCCGAACGCCTGACGAAGGACGTGCATCAAGATCCAGAGCAGTGCGAGCCGCGCTGTCCCGTGGCCACGGGCGGTCGGGTATGAGAAGAGGACCAGGAAGCCAATGATCAGGCAAAGGAAGAACCCGCCCGCCCAGGCGAAGTCGCTGACTCCGCTGATCTCGACCCGGTTGTTGTAGACCACGGCGTCGCCACCGAGGATCATCGCCAGGAGGGCGTCACCGAGGTCGTCGAGGAACTGGGCGATGACGATCCCCATCGTCGAGCCGAGAATGGACGCAACGACCAGCGGAGGGCCGATCCTCTTGATCGTCTCCGTTGCCGTTGACTCCTGAGCAGATACCTCACTCGTCACGCACAGTGATGCTAAACGACAGGGTCCCCATGACCAGACCTTCCCTTTCACGCCAGAGAAGGGGTCCGCCGTCAGGAATTGGCTATCAGCACCGTCGCCAGGGCCCAGAACACGAATAGCCCAATCGCCAAGAGCAAGACAGGGACGGTTTGTCTCCAGTTGAGGACCGCCCAAACGGCCAGAATCAGCCAGAGGACGGCCATGGTGAATGTCCATGAGCTCGGAACTACGCCGGTGATGCCTGCGCCCACGGTCAACGTCAGGACCACGACAAAGAAGCCACCCGCCACCATGGCGTAGAGGACCTGACGCGGGGTGGGCTCGCTCACAGGAGACCAGCCACCTCGCCCACCTCGGCGAACCAGCGGGCAAGTGAATCAACCGTCTCATGAGCGTTTAGGCCGGAGGGATTGGGAATCACCCACATCTGCGCCCCCGAGATATCGGGCTCGTGTCGGCCCATGGCAGCATCGGGTCGGCCGAACGCGGTGCGATAGGCGGTCACGCCGGCGATGGCCACCACGGCCGGTTTCAGTGTGGCCACGGTCGCCAGAAGGCGCTCGCCACCCTGGCGAAGCTCCTCGGCGGCGATTTCCGAGGCGCGAGCGGTGGCCCGCGACACCAGGTTGGTGATGCCCATCCCCCGAGCGAGGAACCCGGCTCGTTGAGCGTCGGTCATCCCCAGGTCGGTATCGAGGTCAAGGTCGATGAGACCCGCCTTGCGAAGGGCCGGGTAGAAGCGGTTGGACGGGTGACAGAAATGGGTCTGGGTGGCGGCGGTCCACAGCCCAGGATTGATGCCCACGAAGATGAGGCTGACGTCGCGGCCGAGAAGGTCGGGAACGGTCTTCCCGTCGAAGGCCTTCAGTTGTTCCCTGGTGAATCCCACAACAGGTTTCGTGATCAGCGCGCCGGGAGCCATGGCGGCATTGGGGCGTCGATTCGGGAGAGGGTCGAAGGCACCGGGCCGAACCAATCCTCGTCGTGGGCCTGCCAGGCCTGCCAGGCCGCGGTGATCTCTTCTTTGGACCTGGCTACGAAATTCCACCACATCTCGATCGGCTCGCCCAGTGGCTGGCCCCCGAGAAACAGAAACCTCGCGACATCCACCGTGATCTCGATCGGCACCACATCTGCGCCGGACGGCACCAGGGCGAGCCATCCCGGCTCGACGATGTCGTCGCCCACCCTCAGCGAGCGATCGATGGGAACCACCGCGTATTCGTAGCCAGTTTGGGCCGGGATCTCGAGACTGCCGCGCCGGGCCCTGATGTCCGCGCCCACCATCCTGGTGTCGACCTCCGCCGGTGACTCGACACCGTCGAGGGAGCCGACCATCACCGTCGCCTCGGCCGTCGCAAACCCGGCGACCGGCAAATCAGGGACATGCTGGAACCTGGAGGGCCCGTGCCGGGTCTCCTCGGGCTGGGCCAGCCACATCTGTACCCCATGGATGCCGGTGGTGGTGCCGAGCTCGGCGTGGGCGATGCCGCGACCCGCGGTCATGAGATTGAGTTGACCGGGGTGGATCGGCTGCTCGGTCCCGAGCGAGTCACTGTGCAGGGCCGACCCCTCCAACAACCAGGTGACAGTGGCGAGCCCGGTGTGAGGGTGGGGGCCGATCTCCAGTGGATGCGGATCCTCAAAGTCCGGGGGAAGGATCAGATCCACGAAGCACCAGGGACCAACGGTCCGCCGACCCTTGGTGGGAAGGATCCTGGTGACCGCGGTGGCGCCCACGGTGGCCGACCGCCCTTCTCTGACCTCGATGTGAGCGAGTGGCCCCTGCTCGACCGTGGCGTCGAGCGGTTGAACCGGTCCGCTCAAGATGCCTCCTCCACGGGACCAGTGCCGGCTACTTCTTCTGACTCTCTATGTACGGGTTCTCACCCGACGCGTGATCGGTGACGTCCACGACCTGGGTCAGCGCGGGGATGGCCTCGATCAGGGTGCGCTCGATCCCCTGTTTGAGGGTGACCTGGGCCAACCCGCATCCTTGGCAACCGCCGTACAGCCGGAGATAGGCGATGGTCCCGTCGACCGAGACCAACTCCGCGCCACCGCCGTGTGCCGCGATCGCCGGGTTGACCTGCTCGTTGAGGACCTGTTGCACCTGATCCACCAAGGGGCCGGTGAGATCGCCATGCACCCCTGAGATCGCAGGCGACGACGGGGCGTTGGGGTTCTCCATTGCCAGGCCTTGGTCGGTGAGCTCGAGCGAGGCACCCTCGAGCTTGGGGATGTCGTCTTCGGGGAAGATCACCGCAAGATCACCATGACGTTCGACCACCCAGCCGTCCTTCTTGTCGGCCAAAGCCACAAAGGCCAGCTCGTAGGTGAATTGAGGGCCACGGAACCCCGTCACCTCGATCGAGAGCGAGAACTCCCCCTCTCCTGGCTCCTGGTCACGGAGCTGTCGGATCATGTCGAGGGCTTCGGGCGCAATGCTGATCACGGTGGGTTCGGACATCTGCGAGGATGGTAATGGCCGCCACGAGAAAGCCAATGCCGACCGCCGTAGTCGTCCTTCCCAGCACCACCTACCGGGCAGCCGACTTCGTGACGGCAGCCGAGGCCCTCGGGGTAGGTCTGATCGTCGCCTCGGAGGGCCCGGCCCCGATCGACATGGGCGATGGGTATCTCCAGATCGACTGCACCGACCCGGTCCTGGCGGCAGAAACGATCGTCGCCTTCGGCGATCGCGTCGGAATCGACGGGGTAGTGGCGGCCGACGACGCCGGCGTGGTCGTCGCCGCAATCACCGGCCAGACCCTCGGCCTGCGCTCGAACACCCCGGAGGCGGCGGCAGCAACGAGAGATAAGGCGTCTCAACGAAGGGCACTCGCGGCAGCCGAAGTCCCTCAGCCCACCTTCGCCGTCATTGGCCCCGGCGACGATCCCGTTCCAGAAGCGACGGCCATCGGCTACCCGTTGGTGATCAAGCCGCTTGACCGCGCCGCCGGCCAGGGTGTGATGAGGGTCGATGGTGTCGAGGACCTGTTGCCCCGACTGGAGAGGCTACGTCGGATCGTCGGCGAGTCGGCCCAGGTGATTATTGAGTCCTATATGCCCGGGGTCGAGGTGGCCGTCGAGGGAATAGTCAGCGACGGGGCCCTGACCGTCCTCGCCATCTTTGACAAACCCGACGCCGGTAAAGGCCCGTTCTTCCCAGAGACAATCCTGGTCACACCATCGCGTCTCCCGGCTGCCACCACCGACGAGTGCGAACGAGTGGCCCAGGTGGCGCTCGACGCGATCGGCATCACCCATGGTCCGGTCCACATCGAGCTCATGGTCAACGGAGCCCAGGTGAGGGTGATCGAAGTCGCTGCCCGGTCCATCGGTGGTCTTTGCTCGAAGAGTCTGAACTTCGGGCTGATGGGCACGACGCTGGAGACACTCATCCTTCGCAACGCCCTCGGCATGGACAAACCCGAGTTGCATCGCGAGTCGGTGGCCAGTGGGGTGCTCATGATCCCCATCCCGAAGCAAGGGCGATTTGTCGAGCTCCGCAACACCGACGTGGTCCGCCAATTGCCCTTCGTCACCGGGATGGACATCACGGTCAGACCGGGGCGGTTTCTCGAGCCACCCCCGGAAGGAGACCGATATCTCGGGTTCGTCTACGCCCGCGCCGCAACCCCAAACGACGTGGAGACCAGTCTTCGCAAGGCCGAACACCTCCTGGAGGTCGTGGTCGAATGACCGGCAGCACCGGGTTTCACCAGATGCACACTGGCAACCCAGCTATCAACCTCTACTTGAAGGTTAGCTCTTACCCACGTTTTCGCGCGTAAGACGATTTTGTCATTATCGATGGACACGATCCTCATCTTCGCCGGAGGCGATCCTCCCCGCCCCGAGCTCGCCGAGGAGCTGCCGGTCCCCGACCTGGTCGTGGCCGCCGACAGCGGGTACGAGGCGGCGATCTCGCTGGGGTATCGGGTCGATGTTGTGGTGGGAGACATGGACTCCATCACCACCTCCCCACTCCCCGACCACGTGATGGTCGAGCGACACCCGGTCGACAAGGATCAAACCGACCTCGACCTCGCCCTCGAGTTCGCGACCAGGGAGGATCCGAGCCGGTTGGTCATCGTCGGAGGCACCGGTGGGCGACATGACCACGAGTTGGCAACCGCCGGGCTCATCTGCTCGACCCGGTGGCACGACGTCGAGGAAATCGATTGGATCTCGAGCCGCTCTCGCAGTCACGTGGTCAGACGAAGACGGATCGTCCACGGCGATGTCGGGGCGACGGTGACTTTGCTCCCGGTGGGTGGGGCTGTCGAGGGCATCACCACCAGAGGGCTGCAATGGGACCTGAGCGACGCCTATCTTGAGCCAGGGTCGACCCATGGTGTCAGCAATGTCATGAGGGCACCCGTGGCCAACATCTCGATTCAGTCTGGGTGTCTCCTGGTCATCTTCCCCGCGATTGGCTGAACACCATCACCCCTGACCTTCGACCATCATTGATCGGAGACCGCGGACCTGGCCCCGTATTCAGCCGGCATGGCAGTCCCGGCCAAACCTGCGATCAGGTTGTCGACCGCGAGCTGAGCCATCCCTCTCCTGGCATTGATCGACGCGCTCCCGAGATGGGGCACTATGAGACAGTTGTCCATCGTCAAGAGCGGATGCCCCGGCGGCAGTGGCTCGGGATCGGTGACATCCAATGCGGCGCCGCCGATCACACCTTTCTCCAGAGCGTCGACAAGAGCGCCGGTGTCAACCAGTCCGCCGCGTGCCACATTGATGAGGTAGGAAGAGTCTTTCATCGACTCCAACTCGGGCACGCCTATCAGATGTCGGGTCGCAGAAGTCAGCGGTGCCGAGAGCACGACCAGGTCCGCCTCCGCCAACAGCTCATTCAAGGGGAGGCGTCTGGCACCGGGGAGATCCTTATCCGAAGGTGAGCTGTAGACGATGTTCATGGCGAAACCAGCGGCGCGCCGTGCGATGGCCTGGCCGATTCGGCCCATGCCAACGATCCCCAAAGTCGACCCATGGAGATCGCCACTCAGATTGGCCCATGGATCCCAGATCCCCCACCGATTCTCACGGACGATGGCGGCACCTTCGAGCAGTCTTCGCACCACCGCCGCCATCAGGGCAAACGCCATGTCGGCCACCGTCTCGGTGAGGACGTCGGGTGTGTGCCCGACGCGGATGCCCCGCGCCTCACAGGACTCCACGTCCACGTTGTCGAGCCCGACAGACATCTGGGAGATCACGCGCAGCTTGGGGGCGCTGTCGAGAAGCTCGACATCGATGGTGTCGACCAGCATGGAGAGCAGGCCCTCGCAGTCCTTGACCTGTTCGAGCAACACCGGTCTGGGTGCCGGGCCGCCGCCGTCCCAACTGCCGACTGCTGCCACCGATCGCAAAGGGTCGAGGATGTCGTCGGGGATGAAGGCGGACACATAGACACGTTGCATCGGCCACAACGGTAGAGAGAGATCACCAGGTCCCAAGCCACAAGCGGCCAAAGATCCGATCCCAATCGACCGATACCATTCCGATGATGCGCCGGGCTTCCCTCCTATTCGCTCTTGCAGTGTTCGTCTTCGGATGTGGCCAACCGACGGAGACGGTTCAGTCGATCGAGCCCATGGCCGCCCCGGCCGACACTGTCACCACGGTCACCACCCTCACGCCGACCACGGCGTTACCAGCCGCCCCGACGACAACGGTGGCGCGGCCCTTGTTCGATGGCTTGAGCACAACCACCTTGCCGGCGCAGCAGACCCTGGTGGCGATGACGGTCGACGACACCGACGTCTACGAAACCCGGTCTTCGGCAGAACCAATGATCACCATGCCTCACACCACGATCCTGGGGACGGTCACCGTGTTCGAGGTTGTCGAAGGACCGTCTGAGGGGTGGGCACGGGTCCGATTGCCGATCCGCCCCAACGGATCGGAGGGATGGGTCAAGGCCGATGACCTGATGCTCTACGTCGTGGAAGGAAGCTTCGTCATCGACCTGTCCGACCGCACCCTCACCTACTACGAGGACGGAGCAGAGATCCTCTCCACCTCGGTGGCCGTCGGCAGCCGTCGTAACCCGACCCCGGTGGGTGAGTTCTTCATCACCGACAATGTGACGCTGGACAACCCGGGCAGCCCGTGGGGCCCCCACGCATTTGGCATCTCGGCACGTTCGGACACGATCACGGAGTACAACGGCGGTGACGGGATAATCGGCATCCATGGCACCAACCGACCCGGTTCGATCGGGAATGCAGCCTCGCTCGGCTGTGTCCGGGTCCCCAACGAAGTGATCACCAGACTCCACGGGATGGTCCCGATCGGGACCCCAGTGACGATCACGGCCTAAGGCTTATGGCTCCGCCGGATAGCACCGAAATACCTCTTTCCAACGACGCGGCTTCCACCACCAACCCGGTTTTCTCCACCCAGATCGAGGTCCTGATGGTCTCCCCGGGGAAGACCACACCTGAGAACCGCGCCCGATAAGAGGCCAGCAATTCGGGCCGCCGCTCGAGGGCATGGTCCACTACTGCCTTACCAACGACCCCGAATGTGCAGAGTCCATGCAGGATCGGGCGATCGAACCCGGCGAAGGCGGCGAACCCGGGGTCGGCATGGAGCGGGTTCTTGTCCCCTGAGGAGATGCGATACAACAACGCCTGCTGGGGAAGGGTCGGGGAATCGACCACATGGTCGGGCTCACGGTCCGGCACCCCGTGGTTTGAACGAGGGCCCCTGTCGCCTCCAAAACCGCCCTCACCGCGCAGATAGATCGATGGGCGGTTGGTGAACAGCAACTCACCCGTCTTCTCCAGCCTCGACTCGACCTCCAGCACGACCAGGGCGCCCCGCCCCTTGTCGTAGATCTCGGTCACCTTTCCCGTTTGGGTAACCGTCCCCGAGGTCGGAATCGGGCGATGGACCTCCAACTCCTGTTCGCCGTGAAGAACGGAAGCCAGGTTGAACTCGAGACCGTCGACGGCTCCCAGGCTCATCATCACCCCGAACTGCGGGATGGTCCCGTAGGTGGGGAGGACCTGAAGATCTCCTTCGTAAACGTAACGAAGCTCACCGGGGTCGGTGGGCGGGACCCCTGCTCCGATGCCCAGGTGATAGAGGATGATGTCGTCCTCGGTCCAGCTGTAGGTGGAGCCGGGCAGAGGCGCTCCCAGGGCCTTCTCGATGTCGACGGGCATGTTCAGCCGACCAGCATTTGGGCGAGGAGCATGATCTCCTCGTTGTTGCTGAGTGGGACCTCGAACTGTGAGATGTCTCGGACCTCGTCGATGTGCTCGGCGACCTGCTCGACCTCGGGGACCACCCCCTGGCCGGCCAGCCAACCTCGGTTGGTGCCGATGAAGATTCGGGCGTACCTCCCCCCGCCGACAGTGAAGATCTCATGGGTGTACTCGTTGGTTTCGGAGCACAGATACACCACCATCGGCATCACCTGTTTGGGGTCGACCATGTCGGCAAACGGCCCGAGCAGATCCTCGGTCATCCGGGTCCGTGCGATCGGGGCCACCGCATTGGACTTCACGTTGTACTTCATGCCTTCGATGGCAAGCACATTCGACAGACCCATGATCCCCGCCTTGGCTGCGCCGTAATTCGCCTGGCCGAAGTTCCCAAAGAGCCCGGAAGCAGAGGTGGTGTGCACGAACCGGCCGTAGCCCTTCTCCTTCATCACCACGAAGGCCGGCTGTGACACATGAAAGGCGCCCCGAAGATGGACGTCGATGACGGCATCGACCTCATCAAAGGTCAGGTTGGCGAAGGAGTGGTCGCGCAGGATCCCGGCGTTGTTGATCACGATGTCCACCGTCCCGAACGCGTCGAGCGCGGTTTGGACGATGGCCGCGCCCCCCTCACGTGTGGAGACCGAGTCGTAGTTGGGAACGGCCTCACCCCCGTTGCCCCTGATCTCGGCGACCACCACGTCGGCGGCGGACGTGGATGCGCCGGTGCCATCAACCGCGCCGCCCAGATCGTTCACGACCACCCGGGCCCCGCGCCGACCGAGTTCCAGCGCGTATTCCCTGCCCAACCCGCCACCGGCGCCGGTGACTACGGCCACCCGGCCATCAAAGGTGATGGGCACGCTCAGGCGCCGGTGTAGAGAGCGTCGATCTCGTCTGCGTACTTATCGACCACCACCCGGCGCTTGAGCTTCAGCGAGGGGGTCACCTCTCCGGAGTCAGGGGTCCATTCGTCAGGGACCACGATCCATTTCTTGATCTGCTCCACGCTGGAGACCTTCTCGTTGGCCTCCCTGACCGCCTTTTCCACCTCGGCAAGGACCTCGGGAAGCTGCGAGAAGGTAGCCAGGTCCCGATACTCGAGCCCGCGTGCCTCCGCCCAAGCCGGGGCCTCTTCGTGGTCGAGGGCGATCACGACGCTCAGGAACTTGCGGTTGTCACCGATTATGCATGCCTTGGAGATGATCGGGTGGTTGCCCAGGGCCGTTTCCAGCTTGGCCGGTGCGATGTTCTTCCCGGCCGCGGTGATGATGATTTCCTTCTTGCGTCCCACGATCCAGAGATAGCCGTCGTCGTCGATCTGGCCCAGGTCACCCGAGTGCAGCCAGCCTTCAGGGTCGAAGGATTCTTCGGTGGCCTCAGGGAGCTTGTAATAGCCCTGGGTTATGACTCCGCCCCGCATCAGGACCTCACCGTCCTCGGCGAGGATGACCTCGACGCCGGGGAGTGCCGGGCCCACCGAGCCGGTCTTGTTCGCTCCGGGGAGGTTGGTGGTTGCCGGTCCTGTGGTCTCGGACATCCCGTATAGCTCGAACAACGGGATCCCGATGGTGTGAAAGAAGGTGATCAACTCCGAGTTGATCGGAGCCGCCGCCGTGATGGCGAGATTCACGGCATCCATCCCCAGCCCGTGGCGAACCTTGGAGAGCACGATCGAATCGAGAACGCCGGCCAGCATGGGGCCAGACTTGCCCTCGGCCTCGGCGTCGACCCGTTTCCGATTGGAGGCGAGGGCAAGATCCAACAATGTCTTCTTGATGCCGTGTTCGCCTGCGAAGCGGGCGCTCAAACGAGAATGGAACTTCTCGTACACCCGGGGGACGCCGAAGAAGATGGTGGGACGGGCTTCCTGGATATATTCGAGGACACCGGCCATGTTCGGACAGAACCAGACCTGGCCGGCCATGTAGGTGCACAGGTAGTGCGTGGCAAGACGCTCGGCGATGTGGGCGAGCGGGAGATAGGAGACCATGCGTGGACCCAGGTCGATGTTCGCCGCACGGCGTAGGCACTCCGCTGTCCAAACGACATTGCGGTGGGTGATCATCACGCCCTTGGGAGTCCCGGTGGTCCCCGAGGTGTAGATGAGGGTCGCCAGAGAATCAGGCGTCATCCGATCGGCGGAGCGATGCACCGACTCGGGATCCTCCATCAGACGCTGCTTGCCCCGGGCGATCAACTCGTCCCATCCGAGGACCCAATCGGCCGTGTCGTAGTTCTCGGCACCTGACATCAACACCACATAGCGGAGATCGGGAAGCTCCGATCGGATCTCTTCCCATCTCTTCATGTAGTCGAGGTCTTCGAGGATGGCGACCGTCGCGTGGCAGTTCTCAGCGATGTACTGGATCTGATTGGCGACCAGGGTGGAGTAAATGGTCACGCCGGTGGCCCCGGTGTGGATGGCTGCGTAGTCGGCGATCACATGCTCCGGCCGGTTCCCGGCCATGATGGCCACGAACTGGCCGTCCCCGACTCCCAACGACTGAAGACCGGCCGCCGCATCGTGGACTGCACTCCGGTATCCCTTCCAGGTAAGACTCGCCCACTCGCCGTCCTCTTTCCAGTGGATAGCGGGCTGGTCTCCGTACCGCTCGGCGTTGCGGTCGAAGTAGTCGATGATCGTCTTGCCCTCGACCTCGGCATCGATGGCCGCGCGCTCATCCAGGACAGCTTCCTGCGTCATTCACTCCTCCGGGTCAGGAAATAGCTCCGACTTTCGGAGCATACCGATCTCGAAAGGCCTATACCCGGTCGCCCCTCGAGTCTCGATGGGCCCGGTCGGGCTTGGAGTGTCACTCAAACCCGAAAATGTCAACCTTCGGAGATGATCACCTCGTAGCTCTCGATGAGCTGGGGCACGTAGGTGTAGTCCGGTGCCACGGTGAAGGCGCCTTCGAGCACCGCGGTGGTGACCAGGTCAACGGCGAACAGGCCTCCTGCAGGCTCGAACGTGTTCCACGAATCCGGTTCCTGGTCGACGGCGAAAATGACCTCCTCCTTGCCTGACCACGTCGCGATGTTCCAGAAGGGCCCGGTCTGTGTGGGATTGTCCCTCGGGCCCGTGATCAACTCGTTCCAGGCGAAGAAGGTCGGCTTCTGATAGAGCGGGATCGAGGCGACATCACCTAGATAGATGGAGTCGGCCTGGTTGTAGAGCTCGGCGCGTGCCGACTGATCGACCTCGACCTCGGTCTGGCGGATCAGGGACTCGACCTCGTCATTGCAATACCGGTTCACGTTGAGGTCCCCGAAGCCGCTGGGTGCGGCCCCCTCGCAGTAGTAGACGGTGTTCCGCCCATGGGGATCCGGAGCCCCGACCCAGGCGAAATTCAGGATCTGCCATACCGATGAGTCGCCGTAGATGAACTCGTTGGCGAAGACCCTCGTCGCCGGGCCGAAATCCGCGGTCACCTCGATGCCGATTTCGGTCAGGCTGGCCTGGGCCAAATCGAACAGCGTTTCCCGTCCCTCGATGCCGGCGGTGGTTGCCCAACGAAACGAAAGGCGCTGTCCCTGGCACACGTAGATGGCGTCTTCGCCCTTGACACACCCATTTTCGATCAGGAGTTGCTCGGCGCCGACCGGGTCGAAGGAGAACTGGGAGAAGTGATCCTGGTAGTAGGGGGTCCCGACCATCCACACGGTGTTGCCGAGCGGAACCGCGTCGGGCGCCATGGGACGGACGACCTCTTCCATGACCGCGTTGCGATCGATGGCCATCGCAAATGTCCGGCGTATGAACTCCTGAGAGAGCAGCGGATCATCATGGTTGAAGTCGATCTGCTCCCAGATCCTGCCGAGACCCGCCTCCGAGGTGACGTCGCTCATGGACGTCACGTCTTCGACCAGGGATATCTGGGGCTCGGGGTAGAACATGTCGATTTCCTCGTTGCGCAGGGCACGAACCTGGGCTTCTGTGCCGGGAATGACATCGATGTTGACGGTTTGAACGTCACCAAGGGCCCCGCCGGAGGCGCGGTCACGCGACGCCCAGTAGTTCGGGTTGCGGGTCAGGACGATCCGCTCGCCAGGGACCCACTCACTGAAGACAAATGGGCCGGAACCGAGAGTGATCCCGTCGTCCCAAACCGTCTCAAAGGGCTTTCCCTCCAACTCATGCGCCGGAAGCACCACCTCGAACAAGTTCTTCCATGGTGCGTAGATCTCGCTGAAGATGGCCAGAAATGTCTTGTCGTCAACCAACTCGTAGCCAATGATCCTGTCATAACCGGCGCGGGTCGAAGAGGTGATATCGAGGTCTGCATCGGTGATTGTGTCCACGGTGAAGGCGAAGTCTTCCGAAGTGACCGGTGTCCCATCCGCCCAGGCCGCATCGGGGTGGATGTGGTACCTGACACAGAAGGCGTCCGGGCACTCCGGGGGCTGGGTGGTGGTGGTCGTCGGGGCGCTGGTCGTGGTCGTGGGTTGACTCACCGTGGTGGTGACATCTGCCGAACCGTCACAAGCTGCGGTGACCAGTGCGAGCACGGCGAAGAGACTCGCCCATCGGACGACGGGTCGAGTGCGGGCGGCTCCCACCGGCTTTCCTCCATATCGCTTGATCGACGCTTTCGGCCTGGTGCTCAGTCGAGGCGGTTCGCTCTCGCACGAATGACCCTCATGATGAGTCCTGGTCGGGGTAAAGGTAAAACGGCTCCGATCCAACACCAAGGATCGACACTCTCAAGGGTCAGGTATCAGGTGCCGGCTCAACCACCTGGGGGATGACTTCGTGGCGATATGTCGATGACTCCGAGATGAGCGCCTGGATGATCCCGGTCATGGGAAGGGCGAGGACGATCCCGATTCCCCCCAACAATGCCCCCCCGATGAGGATGGCCGCAATCGAGACTGCGGGGTGAATCTCCATGGTCCGCTTCGTGATCCTCGGTGCGACCAGGTAATTCTCGAGCTGTTGATAGGCCACGAAGTAGATGATCACCCACAACGCGTTAGTCGGGCCGTTGGCGGAGAAAGCAACCACGGCGGGGAGGACGGCTGCCAGATAGGTGCCGATGACCGGGATGAACTGGCTGAGCACTCCGACCCAGATCCCAAGTGAGAAGGCAAAGGGCACTTCGAGAAAGGTCAGCACCACGGTCGACAGAAGACCGCTCAGAATCGCCAGGATCAGACGTGAGTAGATGTATCCGCCCATCTTCTCCACCGCGATATCCCAGACATGCAACGCCTCTCTTTGTTGGTCCGCCGGCATGAAGGAGAGGACCGTGTGCTGAAGCTTGGGCAGTTCGGCCACCATGTAGAAGGAGAAGATGGCGACCGTGGAGGCGAAGAAGAGGAAGCTGAAGACGCTGGTCGTGACCCCGATGACCCCGCCGACCAGAGTCCCCCCCGCAGTGCCGATTATGTCGGCCAGATTCTGCCCTTCCTCCGCGACCTGGAGATCGGACAGTTGCACGCCAAACGTGTCCTCCACGAACCGAGCCACCGACGCCACGTATCCAGGGGTGGCGTCCACAAACTGATTCATCTGCTCGACGAACAGCGGGACCAGCGCGATCAGGAACACCAACACCAGAGCGAATGCGGCCAGGAACACGACACCGGTGGCGCCGCCCCGCCTCCAGCCCCGCTTCTCGAGGAAATGAACCGGAGGTTCGATCGCCACGGCGACAAACAAAGAAACGAAGACCATGAAGATGATGTTGCTGAGCCGAAAGGCCAGCCAGAGGACCACGGCCGTGGCCACGAGCACCCCGGCGACGACGAGTGTCCTCCGGCGAAAACTCCGGCTGTCCGCCCTCTCCGATGACGAGGCCATAGCCGGAGAGAGTAGGCGGCGGGGGGTCAGGTATTGGGCCTCCTACGCTCAACGCCACAGTCAGGAGGGTGATGGAGCATTTCGAAATCGTGTGGCGCCCGAGCCCTGAGCGAGCCGCCGCCACCCACACCGCCGGCTTCATGGCGGAGCACGGGCTTGCGAGCTACGACCAACTGCGACGGCGCTCGGTAGAGGATCCTGAGTGGTTCTGGGAATCGGTTGTCGAATATCTCGGTCTGCCCTTCGACAAACCCTGGCGAGCGATCCTCGACACCTCGAGAGGGACACCATGGGCTACCTGGTTCGCCGGGTCGGTCTTCAACATCAACCGCTCCTGCGTCGACCGTTGGGCAGACGAAACGCCGGAACGACTCGCCCTTCGCTCCCAGAAGGAGAGCGGTGAGACCAGGGAATTGAGCTTCGGCAGCCTCCGTGACGAGGTGGCGAGGCTGGCCGGCGCCCTGCACCGGCTCGGGGTGCGAAGGGGTGACGCGGTTGCGGTCTTCCTGCCGATGGCCGCGGAGGCGGTGGTTTCTCTGCTCGCGGTGGCCAGGATCGGTGCTGTCTTCGTACCGGTCTTCTCCGGCTACGGGGCCGAGGCCGTTGCCAATCGGCTCCGAGATCCCAGACCCAAGGTCTTGATCTGCGCCAATGGCTATATGCGGCGCGGCAGCCTGGTGGAGATGAAGGAGGTGGCCGACCAGGCGGTCGAGCTCTCCTATGGGGTGGATCGCCTCCTGGTGGTCGACTATGCCGACCGTGACCACACCCCGATGCGAGAAGGTCGCGACCTCTGGTGGGCGGAGGTGTTGGATGACGCGGAACCGCATCCCGTCGTCCCCACTGCCGCCGAGGACCCATTCCTCATCGCCTACACCTCAGGGACCACCGGGCGCCCCAAGGGAGCGGTCCACGTTCACGGCGGGTTCGGGGTACAGGTGGCAGCCGAAGGTGCATTCCAGTTCGACTTCCATCGCGACGACGTGGTGATGTGGGCCACCGACATGGGTTGGATCATGGGCCCCTGGATCGTGATAGCGGGGTTGGCCAATGGCGCGGCAGTCGCCACCTATGACGGAGCACCCGACTATCCGGGGCCGGACCGGATCTGGCAGGCCGCCTCGGAGCTGGAACTGACCTTCCTGGGCATCTCCCCCACCCTGATCCGTGCCCTGCGGCGGCACGGATCCGAGCAGGCTCACCATCACGACCTGTCGCGGCTGAAAACCTTTGGTTCCACCGGGGAGCCGTGGAACCCCGATCCCTGGTGGTGGTTGTTCAAGGACATCGGGGGTGAGACACGCCCCATCGTCAACATCTCGGGCGGCACCGAGATCGGGGCTTGTTTGCTCTCCGTCAATCTCCTCCAGGGAATCAAGCCCACGTCACTCGGCGGCCCGGCCCTCGGGATCGACGCCGACGTCTACGACAGCGAAGGCAGACCGGTGCGGAGGGAGGTTGGAGAATTGGTGGTCCGTGGGTCGTGGCCGGGGAGGACCAGGGGATTCTGGAATGAACCGGACCGCTATCTCGCCACCTATTGGGAGCGTTTCGACGAAACCTGGGTCCACGGAGACTGGGCCTCGATCGACGAAGACGGATTCTGGTATCTCCACGGCAGATCCGATGACACCTTGAACATCGCCGGCAAGCGGATCGGCCCCGCCGAGATCGAGTCGGTGGCCGTCGCCTTTCCTGAAGTGGTGATGGCGGCCGTCATCGGAGTTCCCGACGAGCTCAAGGGCGAGGCGATCGCGCTTTACCTGGTACCCGCTGCCGGGATCGCCCCCGATGAAAACCTCACCGCAGCGATCGAAGGAGCCGTGGTCGAATCCCTGGGGAAGAGCTTCCGGCCCAAGACGATCCGCTGGGTGGGTGATCTACCCCGCACCCGCTCGGCAAAGATCATGCGCCGGGTGGTCAAGGCCCTGGCGCTGGGCCAAGAGCCGGGAGACTTATCGAGTCTGGAGAACCCCGAGAGTCTCGACGGGATCGAACGGCTTTGACCCCGTAGCTCCGGGAGAGGACCGGATACCTCAAACTCGTCTTAGAGGTTTCCTTCAGCCGTTGTCTCGGAAACCGATCCGGACCTGAAGCCCACGAGCCAACCGAATCATCGTGGACATCGTGGGATTCTCTTGGCCGCTTTCGATTCGACTGATCTCTGGCTGTCCGATCCCGGTGCGATCTGCCAAGGCCTGCTGGGTCAAACTCTCCGCCTTCCGGAGCTCGATCAGCTCATTCGCAAGCTCGTACTGGGCCAGCTTGACCTCATAGCGTTCAAGCTCTTCTCCAGACAGGTTGTCTTCGTAGGTCTTAAGGAAGCTATTGAACGACCCTTCTTGACGCGCCACTGTAAGTCCTCTATTCGGATGTCTACAGTATGGGTCAAAACACATAACTATGTCAACCCCTGAGTTCGCGTTTGAGATCGAGTTTTACGCCACGGCGAGCGGACGCGAGCCCGCTCGTGAGTTCATTGAGGACTTAGAGCCGGCTAAGCGTGCGACTTTGGTGGCCGCGATAAAGGCAGTCCTCCAATATCAGGGCAAGGATGTCTGCCAAACCGAGTACGGCAAACCTTTGGGAAAGGGCTTGTTTGAGTTTCGAGTCCGAGACGATGAGATCACCCTGCGCGTCTATTTCCATCCATACGGCAACAAGGTGCTTCTACTCCTATGCGGCTATGACAAGGGCAGGTTCGGGGGCGGTCGCCGAGAACAGAAGGCCATCAGCCGAGCGCGAAGGCACCTGAACGACTACAAGGAGTCAACGCGTCGTCATAGCTAGCGGTTCGCTGCGTCTGTGGTGAGACGTCCTACAGGTGCCCTCCAGCGACGACGGCCGACGCTACCAGTGAGCCGGACTGCGGCCTGCTGAGATAGGTCGCATGATCGGTGTGTTCGACTCCGGTGTCGGAGGGCTCGGGGTCCTCTCTCACATCCGTCGGGAGCTACCCGCGGCGGATCTGGTCTATCTCGCCGACCAAGGCCGCGCCCCCTACGGAACCCGTTCCCTCGAAGAGGTAGCCGCCATCTCCGAGGAAGTGACCAACTGGTTGCTTGGAGAAGGAGCCACCACCGTCGTGGTGGCCTGCAACACCGCGTCTGCGGCCGCTCTCAATCGCCTCCGTGAGATTCATCCCTCGATCCCCTTCGTGGGAATGGAGCCGGCCGTCAAACCCGCGGCTCTCGCCACCAGGTCCGGGGTGATCGGGGTGCTGGCCACGGCGGCCACCTTCCAGGGCGAGCTCTACTCCTCGGTGGTCACCCGACACGCCCCGGATGTCCAGGTCCTCAACGCGGCATGCCCGGCCTGGGTTCGCCTCGTTGAGGCCGGGAGGGTCGACGGTCCAGAGGTCGAGCAGCAGGTCGCCGACTGTCTTGCACCGCTGATCGAGGGTGGCGCCGACGTGTTGGTGCTTGGCTGCACCCATTTCCCGTTTCTGCGCCCGGTGATCGAGAAACTGGTCGGGGCCACCATTGCTGTTGTCGACCCGGCACCAGCAGTTGCCTTGCAGGTGGCGCGGGTGCACACCGAAGAGCCTGGTGACGGAGCCCTGGTCCTGGTCACCACGGGGAATGCACAACGTCTGGCGAGACTGGCGCGAGACCTCGCCGGAATCGAACCGACGCGACCAGTCCTAGCCTGGTCTCCTGAATGAAGAAACACGAGCCTGACCAGGCTGTTACCGAGCCGCTTCGGTCCCGACCGGATGTCGCCTGGATCCGCGATGGCATGGCTTTGTTCGGTTGGGGCGAGAGCTGTCGAATCGACCCGGGCACCGGGAGCGACCGATTCGAGCGGGCCCGAGAAGCCCTGGACCGGACCCCGGGCAGCATCGGCTTCGCCACCTTCACCTTTGACGAAGACGAGCCGGGATCGGTGGTGATCATCCCCGAAACGGTCCTCGAAGTCACCGGTCAGGGCAGTCGGGTGTTGACCGGGGAGCTCGACCGTATCCCCCAACCTGTACCCCATTTCGCCATGCCCTCAGGGCGGGTATTTGCCGACGACGAGGACTCGTGGAGGACCGCGATCGACCTTGCTTTGCAGGCGATCGCACGCGGGGAGGTGGAGAAGGTCGTTCTCTCCCGTACCGTCGAGATGGCGTTCGACGGCGATGTCCCGATTCATCATGTGGCGCAGGAGTTGGTCCACAGTCAGGGGAGATCACACACGTTTCTGATCGACGGTCTGGTCGGATCCAGCCCTGAGCTGTTGGTCTCCAAACATGGATCGGCGGTCCGGTCGGTGTCCCTTGCCGGGTCGGCTGATCGCACCGATCCGTCGGCCTCGGCTTCGCTCAACTCACCAAAGATGGCCGTGGAGCACACCTTGGCGGCCGATTCGGTGCAAGAGGCGCTGATGCCTTTCTGCACCAGGCTGGAGCGACTGCCGAGGCGGGTCGACACCTTCGCCGACATCCATCACCTGGCCACCGGGTTCGAAGGACAGACGGTCATCGGAACCTACGTGACCGATCTGGTGGCGGCCCTCCACCCCACAGCCGCCGTAGCCGGGACGCCCACCAAAGCCGCGGTCGAGCTGATCAGGGAGATCGAAGCCCATGGTCGCGGCCGGTACGCCGGCCCCGTGGGCTGGATGGATGCTCACGGCGATGGGGAGTTCGCCATTGCCCTCAGATGCGGCGAGATCAGTGGGCAGCGGGTCACTCTGTACACCGGTGTCGGGCTGGTGGATGGGTCGGATCCCGAGGCAGAGCTCGAAGAGACCCGGATCAAGCTGCTCCCGATGTTGAGGGCGCTGGACCTCAGCTGATCCCGGCCACCACCGAACGGGCGACCTCGTCGAGCGCCTGGCGACGTTTGAGATCTGCCTCCCGGTCCACCGGAATCACCAGGACGTGACATCCTCCCGCCTCCAGGCGCTGATCCAACTCGGTGCCGAGCTCGCCTATCGAATTGACGGCGACGGCGCTGAGCCCGTGGAAGGCGGCGAATCCCAGGAGATCCCGCCCATGGGGGGTCACGAACAAACGATCGAATCCCGGAGCATGGGTCGCCTGTGGAAGAAGATCGAACAGTCCGCCACCGTTGTTGTCCACAACCACGAAAACCACGTCAGGAAGGTCGTCGGACACGAAGCCGTTGCCATCGTGGAGCAGGGACAGGTCACCGGTCAGCACCACCGTCCTCGATCCGGCCGTCGCCACCCCGAGCCCGGTTGATACGAGGCCATCGATGCCCGAGGCTCCCCGATTAGCGTAGATCGAGCCAGTGTGGACGGTGTGGGCGTCAACATCTCGAATCGGCATCGAAGATGCCGAGACCAGGACCTCCCAGGCACTGTCGGAGAGGGCGCGGGCCACCGAACAGCCCGTTGGCCGCTCTCCCACCCCGATCGCCTCGTCGAGAGCGGCGCGCATCGATTGATCGGCGGCCTCCCATCTCCCGGCCCATTCCGCCCCAGCCGACACCGTGGAGGAGAGCCGTTCGAGGGTGGCGACCGGATCGGCCTGGAGGAAATGAGTGGCCCGTCGTCGGGCGTCGTTCCAGGTGCCCCAGCGATCGATGCTGACCTGCGGACCGTCGAGCGCGGTCAAAGCCGAGATCCGGTCACTGGGCCCGGTACGCCCGATTGTCAACACCATCTCGGGTATCAAGGAGGGGGGCACACCCGAGACCAGCAAATGGTGATAGGTGGAAACCGTGGAACGCCCCCGTAGACCGGAGAGGGCAGTCGCAAGAATCGGCCAGCCGAGCTGTTCGGCGGCCCGCACCAATGGCTCTAGCTCGTAGTCGCCCTCGCCGGCCACGATCAGCCCGCGGGCATCCTTGGGCGCCTCCAAGTTCGCCGAACCGGGAGAAGCGATCACATGCTCCTGCCAACGGCCTTCTGCCGGCTTTCCGCGGATCGCAAACGGATAGGGGTCGGCAACGGACCTCCCATCGTCCTCGACCGGGACGGTTGGCTCGCTGAAGGCAATATTGAGATGGACCGGTCCCGGCCGCGCCCCATACCCAAGCGCCCTAGCCACCGCCTGGGAAACGGTGCTCCGCCAGTATGCGTTGTGGTCGACGCGCGATTGCGCCGGGCCGATGTTGCAGAACCATCGGACCCGGTTCCCGAAGAGCCCAACCTGGTCAATGGTCTGGTTGGCGCCGACGTGAAGCATCTCCGGGGGGCGATCGGCGGAGATGACGATCAGCGGCACCATTGACTGGTCCGCCTCGATCAGAGCGGGAAGATGATTGGCCACCGCGGTGCCGGACGTCGCCAGCACCACTGTCGGCTGCCCGGTAGCCCGTGCATGACCCAGGGCCCAGAACGCCGCCGAGCGCTCGTCGAGCACGACGCGGGTGGTGATTCCAGGATGCTGGTCGAAGGCGATCGCTAGCGCGGCTGATCGGGAGCCTGGTGATATGACTGCCATCGACACCCCGTGTCTGGCCATCTCATCCACCAACACCCTGGCGAGGGCGGTGCTCGGGTTGGGTTGGGTCATGTCAGCACCTCGGCCGCCGAACGGACCTTGCGCAGCATTTCAGCTGCACGATCGCGTTCCGGGCGCCATCTCGCAAGGAGCTCAGGATCGGGCTCGGGTCTTCGAACCTCGAGTTGGCCGTTGAGTGAAACAAGCGGATCCCGTGTCGGATCGCCCTCGATCAGGGCAACCGTGCCCAGACCGCATGCATAGGGCAGGTCGGGCAGCAACGAAGCCACCAGGAGACCGGCATAGGTCCCGATCGAGGTCTCCAGGGCGGAGGACACCACCACGGGCACACCAGCTCTCGCCGCGATGTCCAGGGCCCTGGTGACACCGCCGAGGGGTTGCACCTTCAAGACCACCAGATCCGCTGCCCCTGATGCGGCCACTTCGAGCGGGTCGGGACGGAGACGGACCAGCTCGTCGGCAGCGAGGGGAACGTCGGTCCTCTTCTTGAGCTCGATCATTTCCTCCAACGTGGCCACTGGCTGCTCTGCGTACTCCAGCCCGAACTTGGAGAATGTGGCGAGACGCTCGGTCGCGGTGTCCAGATCCCAGCCGGCGTTGACGTCGACACGTATTCGGCCCTCAGGGCCCAGCGCGTCCCTGACCGCGGCGAGCCGCTCTTCGTCTTCGACCGGGGCCTGGCCCGGTTCACCCACCTTCACCTTCGCGGTGCTGGCCCCGGACTCGAGGACAAGGCCTCTGGCGATCTGAGGCGACACCGCTGGGACGGTCACATTGACGGGGATCCACTGGCGCCCTGGTTCGGGAAGCGCGCTGCAAGCCGCCTCCAGCGCCGCCGCCAGCCAACGGGTGGTCACCTCCGGTGGATAGTCCGGAAAGGGTGAGAACTCGCCCCATCCGGCGGGCCCTCGGATTAGCACCCCCTCACGATGGTCGACACGTCGAAACCGGTGACGCATCGGAATCCGGAAGGGGTGGAGCTCTAGTGCGTCGAGAAGCTCCATCATTGGCCCTGCTCCTGGCGGATGAAGCCGATGAGACGATCGACCTGGTCATCGCTGAGGGACGACTGGAAGGAAGGCATCCGGCCTCTCCCCTGGCTGATGGTCACCCTCAGGAACTCGTCAGGCTGGCTCGCGGTATTTGAGCCCGGTCCCAGCGAGGGCCCCACTGCCCCCTGCATCGAATCCCCGTGACAGTTGGCACAGACCTGGAGATAGATCTCCTCGCCCGTGGCGTCCTCGGCCGCCCGCCCGACACACGCAGACAGCAAGCCAATGAGGAGTGCCGCCAACAGAAGCCGGGTCATCGCCGGGAATGGTATGGAACACAGGTGGAGTAACTTCAATCCTGGCTCGGCCGCTCGGCGAGGTTGTCGACTATCTCCCGCACCAACTGTGAGTTACGTCTGGGGACGACCAGGACCGCATCCGGAGTCTCCACAACCACCAGATCCTCTATCCCGGCCACAGCAACCAAACGTGAGGTGGCATGGACATAGGAGCCGGAGACATTCCTGATAGTCACATCCCCGACGAGGACATTGCCCGAGGGGTCGTGCGGTGAGTTCTCCCAGACCGCCTCCCATGAGCCGACGTCGCTCCATCCGACATCGATTGGGACGACCAAGGCCCGATCGGTCAGCTCCATCACCGCATGGTCTATCGAGATTGCGGTCACTTCCGCAAAACTGGGTGCGAGGTCGATCCTGGCGCCGCGTGGAACAGGGAGCGCTGCCGTCACCCTGGCCAACAGGTCGGGCTGGAGAACCGAGCATTGCTCGAGAATCGCTCTCGCCGTGAAGACGAACATCCCCGAGTTCCAAAGATGACGGCCGTCGGTGACGAGCTGTTCCGCTTGTTCAGGATCCGGCTTCTCGATAAATGCCATCACCTCGAGCGCGTCCCCGACCGGTGACCCGGTCTCGATGTAGCCATATCCGGTCTCGGGACGGGTGGGGACTACGCCGAAGAGGACCAAGCCTCCCTCCCGCGCAATCGACACCGCGGTCTCCACCTCGCGGACGAACCCCTGACGGTCCCCGATGAGGTGATCGGCGGGAAGCACCACCAGGACATCGTCCGGCTCGGCGAGAAGGGCGGCGACGATTATCGCGGGGGCGGTGTTCCGACCCTGAGGCTCGACTACAACGGATTCGATACCGGTTCCCGTCGCCATCAGAACGCGTTCGACGGCTTCGACGTGTTGGTCACCGGTGACCACGAGAGCCGGAGCCACATCGGGCAGGCCATCGAGACGGGTGAGGGTGGCCTCGAACAGTGGACCGCCCAGTAGATCGAGGAACTGCTTGGGGTTGGACCCGGTCGACAAAGGCCAGAGCCGGGTCCCTGCGCCCCCGGAGAGAATGACCGGTCGGACAGGTGATGCCACCCGCCGAGAGTACCTGCACCGGCATAGATCACCGTGGTACGTCTGGCCCGACGACGAGACAGACGTGGTCGACTCGATATCGGGTCCGCCACTAGTTTGCCGCCACCAACAAAGAAGGAGCCTTGAACGATTTACTGCTGATAGTGCACGTCCTTGCCGCCGCCACCTGGATCGGCGCCGGCGTGTTCTCGGGTTTTGCCGGCCCCCGCATGGCCCGAGAGGGAGGGCCGGCAGCCCTCGGCTGGACCCGGGTGGCGAATGAGGCCGGGCTCAAAGTCTTCAACCCTGCAGGAATTCTCACCGCCCTGTCCGGGATCCTCCTCGTCGTGTTCAGCGACGTCTACGACTGGGGGGACGCCTTCGTCACCGTTGGGCTGGTCGTGGTGGTGGCAGCCGCTGTCATCGGCGGAATCGTTCACCGGCCGGACGGGGAGAGGATGGTCGCGGCGCTCGAGGCCTCCGACCATGAGACGGCGGCCGGCCTCGGGAAGCGAGCAGCGATCTGGGGCACCGTGACCATGGCCCTCCTGATCGTGGCGGTGTCGGTGATGGTCATGAAGACCGGTGCCGGATGAGCGCAATCCGTGCCGAGGGCCTGACCAAGTCATACGGCAGTGTCAGAGCGCTGGTGGGACTGGATCTCGAGGTGGCGATGGGTGAGGTGGTGGCCCTGCTCGGGCCCAACGGTGCGGGAAAGACAACAACCGTGGAGATCCTCGAGGGCTACCGACGTCCCGATTCGGGGACCGTTGACGTTCTTGGCAGCAACCCTGTCGATGCCGGCGCCGCGCTGAAGCAGCGGATAGGGATCGTCCTCCAGGAAGCTGGTCTCGAAGACGAATTGACGGTTCGCGAGTCGATCGAATATCTTCGCCCGGCTTACGACCATCCACGTGAAGCCGACGACTTGATTGCGACAGTGGGTCTCGAGGAGAAGGCCGATGAGAGGATCAAGCGACTGTCAGGTGGACAGAGGCGTCGTCTAGACCTCGCCCTTGCCCTCACCGGCAGCCCGGAGCTCTTGTTTCTCGACGAGCCGACAACGGGGTTCGACCCTGCGGCCCGGCGCGATGCATGGGCGATGATCCAGGGATTGGCCAGATCCGGCACCACTGTTCTGTTGACGACGCACTATCTCGAAGAAGCGCAGGCTCTTGCCGATCGGGTGGTCGTTGTCGCCGGTGGCGAAGTGCTGGCGGAGGGCCCGCCGGGCACCCTGGGAAGTCGGATGACGGCCGCAGCCACGATCCGATTTCGCCTGCCTAACCGCGCCCATCAGGAAACGATGGGCGTCGTCGCCGACCCGGTCGGCAATGTCAATGTCAGCACTCAACAACCGACCGAGGACCTGCATCGCCTGACCGGCCGTGCCCTCGAGCATCACATAGTCCTCGAAGGCCTGGAAGTGACCAGGCCATCCCTCGAGGACGTCTATCTGGAGTTGATCGGACATCATGAGAATCAGACCGGAGATTGAAACGCGTATCGCCGCCAGCCATCTCATCTGGCTGACCACCGTCACGCCAGGGTCTGTGCCTCAGACGTCCCTCGTCTGGTTCTGGTGGGACGGCGAGTCGATTCTGATCTACTCCCAGCCCCAGATGCCCAAACTGGCGAACATCGAGCGGAATCCTCGGGTCAGTCTCAATCTTGACGCCATGGCAACGGGGAAAGAGGAGGTAACGATCGTCACCGGCATCGCGGCCATAGACGAACCCGCGCCCCCGGTGAGTGAGCACGCCGAGTATCGCGAGAAGTACCGAAGGCTGATCGAAGATGAATTGGGTATGACCGTGGAACAGTTCAGCAAGACCTATTCGGTCCCGATCCGTGTCATCCCCGATTCAGTGCGGGCATGGTGACGTCTGCATCCACGTCGTGGCGACTGGTGCGATCAGAGACCCGGGTCCAAACCAGGATCTTTCTTCGAACCCCGATCGCAGCCTTCTTCACTCTGGTCCTGCCGTTGTTCTTCCTGGTCCTCATCAACCTGCTCAATTCGGGGGTCACTATCGACGAGTTGGGTGGAATCTCTATTGCTCAGTGGTTTACTCCCGGCATCGCGGTCTTCGGGATGGTCACCGCCACCTTCACCAATCTCGCGATCAACACCGCAAACGCTCGAGACAACGGAGTCTTGAAACGAGTCCTGTCAACACCGGTCCCGATGTCGGTGCACGTCGCGGGGAGATTGCTCTCCGCGGTGGGGGTGGGCCTGGTCTCGGTGGTGATCATGCTGACTGTGGGAAGCCTGCTGTTCGGGGTCGAGATCCCATGGGGCAACCTTCCATTGGTCATCTTGCTGATGGCTCTGGGCGCCGCCACATTCTCGGCCATGGGACTGGCGCTGGCCGCGTTGACCCCCAACGCCAGGTCGGCACCGGCGCTGGCCAATGCCTTCATCCTTCCCCTGTCATTCATCTCCGGGATCTTCTTCCCTCTCGAAGGGGCCCCCGAGTGGTTGCAGACACTGGCATCCCTATTCCCATTGGAGCCGTTGGCCAGTGCCGTAGTCGAGCTCTTCAACCCGACGTTGGACCCCGGGTTTCCATGGATAGCCGTGCTGACGATGACTGCGTGGTTGGCGGCCGGGGCGCTGCTGGCCGTGCGCTATTTCTCGTGGGAGCCGCGGGCAGGCGGATCGTTGCACGGCTCGAGCTGAGCTATTCGGCCTCGGTGTCGGTGACTCCGATCGAGATGTATCCGCACTCGCTGCAAATGTGCCGTGTGATGCCGATCCCACCGGGCGCCTCAACGAATTCGTGCAGATGCGAGCCCTTGTTTCTCACGAAGGCGGCGCGCACCGCCCCAAAGATTCCCGAACGATCTGGAACCGGCGCCGTGGTTGCGAGTGCCGGCGCCCGATTCTGGGTAGTGGTGATGACCGGCTCCGGGGCCGGCGGTGCAGCAACCTCATAGGCCCCTAGGTCGACGACCAGGCGCTTTGGTGTCTCATCCCGATCGTCGTCGCTCGACGTGTCCAACAACTCTCTGACCAGTTGCGGAACCTCAGGCACTGGCTCCGACTCCGGCTCGACGAGAGCGACCGGCGCGAGGGTTTCAACCGGCTCTGGCTCAACGGGCTCCGGCTCGAAGGGCTCCATCGGTTCGGTTTCAAGACTTTCGACCAACTCAATCTCAACCGGCTCCGGCTGGCGCGGTTCGACCTTGGGTGGTTCGGGTCGGAAGATGTCGATCGGGTCGACCGCGGGAATCGGCGGCGCCTCGGTCCGTGGGCGGGCCGCAAGACCCGGGCCCGGGCGCATCGGCAGCGATCGCAACGGTGGGAGAGCTTTCTCCTCGACCGGCGGCGCTATATCTTCACGCTCGACTGGCGCCTGGATCGGCTCTGCAAGTTGGTCGACCGGTGGTGCTGGAACCTCGGTGGGTGGCGCCACGGGGATGGGAAGGGGGGCAGTGATTGCAGCCGGGGCAGCCTCGATCTCCTCCGTCTCCTCGGCCCAATCCGCCATGCTCAGGTTCTCCAGGTTCGCCAGCATGGCGTCACGCAACTCGGTGACACGAGACGGGAGGGTGCCGCGCCGGGAGCGCCCCACCGCCACCATCCGCCGGGGAAGGGCCATCGCCTTGTACCGAGCCCAGGACTCGGCCATGTGGTCGACGCCCTTGTAAGCAAAATCGACCGGTTCGTCAGCGATGAATGTGATCTCGTCTCCCGCCAGCGACACAGAGAAGGCGGCGGAAACCAGACGTGACGCATGCACGTCGAACAACGACCAACGACCCAGTGATTCCCCGTCGAGAAGCACCTCCGCTTGGTCGTCTTCGACCACGAAGGTGGCGGGGACGCCGGGGTGGTCGACCTCCGGAACCCTTACCTGACCGGTGAATCTCACCGCATCACCGCTTCTTTGTCTGTCCCAGCCGTCACCCGTCCACGAGTCACGATCCCATTGTGGCGGGGAAAGTCAAGGGAAGAATCATTCATAGGCCTCCGGGGGCGGGCAGGCACAAACCAGATTCCGGTCGCCCCCTGGACCGTCGATACGGCCCACCGGTGGCCAGTACTTGTCGCGATGCAGACTACGCAGCGGATAGCCCGCAGTGTTCCGCGAGTAGGGATGGGCCCATTCGTCGGCTGTCAACATGTCCGCAGGATGGGGGGCATTGACCAGAGGGTTGTCGTCGCGGGGCCACTCTCCGGCTTCGATCCTCCCTGCCTCTTCGGCGATGGAAATCATGGCGTCACAGAGCCTGTCCAGTTCTGCAAGGCTCTCAGACTCGGTGGGCTCGACCATCAATGTGCCGGCGACCGGGAACGACAAGGTGGGTGCGTGGAGCCCGTAGTCGGCGAGACGCTTGGCGACGTCCTCGGCGGAGACACCGGTCGCTTTGGCCAGCGGTCTCAGGTCGAGGATGCACTCGTGGGCGACCCGCCCCTGAGAACCGGTGTAGAGCACCGGGAAATAGGGGTCGAGACGGCGGGCCACGTAGTTGGCGGCGAGGATCGCGACCATGGTCGCTTTCCGGAGCCCATCTCCGCCCATGAGACGGATGAAGGCATATGGGATCGGGAGGATCCCCGCCGAACCGAACGGAGCTCCTGAGATGGGCCCGATCCCGGTCGGTGGGCCGGCCGCCGGGTTCAAGGGATGATTGGGAAGGAACGGAGCCAGATGGCTCCTGGCGCCGACCGGGCCCACCCCGGGACCGCCACCTCCGTGGGGGATGGTGAAAGTCTTGTGCAGGTTGAGGTGCCCGATGTCGGCACCGAGGTCTCCGGGACGGGCCAGCCCGACCATTGCGTTCAAGTTGGCCCCATCGACGTACACCTGGCCACCGTGGTCATGCACGATCTCGATGAGCTCGAGGATCCCTTCCTCAAAAACTCCGTGTGTCGAGGGGTAGGTCACCATCACGGCTGCCAGATTGTCCCCAGCGGCCTCCGCACGGGACCGCAGATCCGTGTTATCGACGTTCCCACGCTCATCGGTGGCCACCACCACGACCTTCATGCCGGCCATCACAGCCGACGCCGCATTGGTCCCATGAGCTGAGGCAGGAATGAGACAGATATCGCGGTGACCTTCTCCACGGCTCAGGTGGTAGGCGCGAATGGCCAGAAGACCGGCGAGCTCACCCTGGGAGCCGGCATTGGGCTGAAACGTCACCACGTCATAACCGGTGACCGCACAGAGGTATACCTCGAGCTCCCGGATCATCTCGAGGTACCCCGTCGCCTGAGAGCTGGGGACGTAGGGATGGACCCCGGCAAATCCCGGCCAGGTGATCGGAATCATCTCCGTGGTGGCGTTCAGCTTCATCGTGCAGGAGCCGAGTGGAATCATGCTGCGATCCAGGGCCAGGTCACGGTCGGCAAGCCGTCGCAGATAGCGGAGCATCTCATGCTCGGACCGGTGGGTGTTGAACACCGGGTGGGTGAGGAATTCCGATCGACGCACCAGGCCTTCGGGGATCCCGGTGGCGGCGTCGGAGACCAACTCATCCAGGCCGAGAGCAACGAGCACCCGGGACACAATGTCCAGGGTGGTGGTCTCATCCAGGGCGATCCGTACGTGCTCGTTGTCAACCCGGCCGAGATTCACGCCAGCGGCGAGGGCGGCCTCAATAGCTTCATCGGCACCCTGGAGGGGGCGAACGGTCAAGGTGTCGAACCAGGTGTCGTTGATCACCTCCAAGCCGCCGACTCTCAACGATCGGGCGAGTCTCGACGTCAACCCATGTACCTCGGAGGCGATGTCCCCAATCCCTTCCGGCCCGTGCCAGCAGGCATAGAAGCCTGCGACCACGGCGAGAAGCACCTGCGCCGTGCATACGTTTGACGTCGCCTTCTCGCGGCGGATGTGTTGCTCTCTGGTCTGGAGCGCCAGCCGGTAGGCGGTTTTCCCAGAGCGATCCGATGAGACCCCGACCAGACGACCGGGAAGGACCCTGACCATGCTTTCCCGGGTGGCGATGAATCCGGCGTGCGGGCCCCCGTAACCCATAGGAACCCCAAACCTCTGCGCCGATCCGACGGCGATGTCGGCTCCCCACTCCCCCGGTGGGATGAGTAGGGCCAGGGACAGCAGATCGGTGGCAACCGTGACGAGCGTTCCGTCGTCGTGGAGACGGCTGACGAGCTCGGAATGGTCGGTGACAGCACCGGAGGATCCCGGGTACTGAAGCAATACGCCGAACCCAACTCCGGGAATCACTCCCTCGGAGAGCATGCGGACTTCGACACCGATCGCCCGGGCTCTGGTCCTGACCACCTCGATGGTCGGAAGGTGACAATCGTCATCGACGTAGAAGACGTTCCTGTCGCCTTTGTCCAAACGCCGGCACATCGCCATTGCTTCGGCCGCTGCGGTCGGCTCGTCAAGAAGTGATGCGTTGGCAATATCGAGCCCGGTGAGGTCGGTGACCATCGTCTGGAAGTTGAGGAGAGCCTCCAATCGCCCCTGGGAGATCTCCGCTTGATACGGGGTGTAAGCCGTGTACCACGAAGGGCTCTCCAGGACGTTGCGCTGGATCACCGGAGGTGTGATGGTGTCGTGGTATCCGAGCCCGATCAGCGAGGGCAACACCACGTTTCTTGCCGCCAGTTCGGAGAGCCGGGCAACCACCTCACGCTCTGTCATCGCCGGCGGCAGTTCCAAGGTTATGTCGAGGATCGATGCGGGCACGGTCTGTGAGACGAGCTCGTCGAGACTCGCGGCCCCAACCGTCGCCAGCATCTTCTCGATATCTTCGGGGTCGGGCCCGATGTGGCGGTCGGCGAAGCGCTCTCTGGGGTTGGGCATCAGTCTCCTCTAAGGCTGTCAGCCCTCCCCCGCTGTCGTCATCTCCAGCGGTGCCTCACCCGAATGGTCCACGTGCCTGAGAGTTTCCGGGGAGGAGTTGCCCCTTCGGCGCCCCGCATTCCAGGGCTCTCCCATTCGATGTCGTTGGCCGGGCCCATCATAGGGCGATCCCCAATGGACCCTGGAAGCTGATGTCTCATAGACACCGACGCTCATACGTTGAAGCGAAAGTCGACGACGTCGTCGGGTCGCATGACGTAGGACCGTCCCTCGGTGCGGACAAGGCCCTTCGCCCTCGCCTCGATCCAGGAGCCTGCCTTCACCAGGAGTGGATAGTCGACCACCTCGGCAGCGATGAAGCCCCGCTCGAAGTCGGTGTGGATCGCACCGGCCGCTTCCGGGGCGGTGGCCCCGGATCGGATGGTCCAGGCCCGCGCCTCCTTCTCCCCTACCGTGAGAAAACTCTGCAGACCCAGGGTCCGATATGCAGCGCGGATCACGGCATGCAGCCCGGGCTCTTCTTGACCGACGGAAGCCAGTATCTCAACACGATCCTCCTCGTCGAGCTCGTTGAGCTCCGCCTCGATCTGGGCGTCGAGGAAGAGGGCCTCTGCTGGAGCCACGGCTGCGGCCAAACCGGAGCGTTGTTCGAGGTCGACCAGCAGGGCTGGGCCGCTGTTGAACACGTAGATGATCGGCTTGGCGGTCAGCAGATGGAGGTCGGCGTACTCGGGAAGGCGAGCCAGCAACTCCGGGCTGCGGCTGACCATCTGCCCGGAGCCAACTGCCTGCCGGAGCAGATGAAGCAGGTCGACCTGGGGGCCCAGCGACCGGTCGACCGTGGCCTCTCGCTCCAACCTGGGAAGTCGTTTCTCGATCGTTTGCAGATCGGCGATTGCCAGCTCGGTTTCGAGGATGTCGATGTCCGAGGCCGGGCCGCCACCCTCGCCAATCGAGACGACGCTCCCGGAGTCGAACGCCCGAACCACGTGGCAGATGGCGTTCACGTCGCGGATACTCGCCAGGAACTGGTTGCCGAGACCTTCGCCCTTGCTGGAGCCGTGAACAAGACCTGCGATGTCGACAAAGGTCACGGTCGCCGGGGTGACCTTCTTCGAATTGAACATGGTTGCGAGGGTGTCGAGCCGTGGGTCGGGAATCGGGACCACACCGGTGTTGGACTCGATGGTTGCGAACGGGTAGTTGGCTGCCAGGACCTTGGCATCTGTGAGCGCGTTGAAGAGCGTGGACTTGCCCACATTGGGGAGACCCACGATGCCGATTGTCAGACTCATTCGCCGGCGCAGGTTAGGGAGCGTGACACCGCAGCTGGCTAGCGTGCCGACGTGGACAGGATCGCAGTAGTCGGAGCCGGGTCCTGGGGGACCACGGTGGCGGCATTCGCTGCGCGCTCGACCCCCACCGTGCTCTGGGCACGACGACCCGAGCTGGCCGCAGAGATGAACGAGACCCGGGAGAACCGCCAATATCTCCCCGGCCTCGCCCTCCCCGATGGCCTCACCGCCACCGCCGACCTCAACACCGCGGTCGAAGGCGCATCCGCACTAGTGATGGCAGTTCCCTCCCATGGCTTCAGGGAGATCTACACCAGGATCGCTGAAGGGTTGGGAGAGGACGTGCCGGTGCTGTCGTTGACCAAGGGAATCGAACAGGACACCCTGGCCACCATGACCCAGGTCGTGACTGAGACCTCACCCCGCAAGAACCGGTCCCTGGTAGGAGTCATGACCGGGCCCAATCTCGCCAGCGAGGTCGCCGCCGGCCAACCGACGGCGACTGTTATCGCAATGGCCGACCGGGCCACTGCCCGCCGACTCCAGGACGTGTTCATGGGGCCAACCTTCCGGGTCTACACCCACGACGACGTTGTCGGATGCGAACTGGGTGGAGCCCTCAAGAACGTGATGGCGATAGCAGCCGGGATGTCGGACGGTCTCGGCTTCGGCGACAACACCCGGGCCACTCTGATCACGCGTGCCCTGGCAGAGCTGACCAGGCTCGGGGTGGCTTTGGGTGGCAGACCTGCCACCTTTGCCGGGCTCGCCGGTATGGGTGACCTGATCGCGACCTGCATCTCGACTGCAAGTCGCAACCATCAGGTCGGAGTCGGCCTGGCTTCGGGCAAGAGCCTCAACGACGTGGTGACCGAGATGAGAATGGTCGCCGAGGGAGTCAAGACGACCCAGGCGGTCCTGGATCTCGCTCAGCGGAGCGGGATCGAAATGCCGATCGCCAGTCACGTTGGTCACGTCCTATACGAGGGCCTCGACCCCAAGGAAGCCGTGCTCAGGCTCATGACCCGTGACGCGAAAGAGGAAGACTGAACATGGCAACCGCCAAGACCGGGATTCGACGGCTTCCTGAGCTCGCCGTCCACGATCGAGAGCAAATCGAGGCCATCCTCGACGAGGGCTTCGTCTGTCACGTTGCCTATCTCAACGACGACCGGCCGGTGGTCATCCCGACCCTGTATGCGCGTGATGGCGATCGGGTGCTGCTCCATGGATCTCATGCCTCGGGATTGATGGTGGCGGTCAAGTGGGGCTCCCCATTGAGCATCGCGGTAACCCTCATCGACGGCCTGGTGGTGGCACGCAGCGGATTCGAGTCCTCGACGAACTACCGCAGCGTGGTGATTCACGGCAGCGGCCGGCTTCTGGAGGGTGATGAGCACGAGAGGGGTCTCGATGTGATGGTCGAGGCTTTGATCCCGGGGCGGCTGGCCGACATCCGACGCCCAACCACGAAGGAGTTGCGAAAGACCGCCATCATCGCGGTCGGTCTGGAGGAGGTCTCCGCAAAAGTCCACGACGGCCCGCCCGAGGACGCCGAATCGGACCTGGGGACCGGAATATGGGCGGGGGTCATTCCCCTCGAATTGGCCGTCGGGGCTCCCCAGCCCGCCCCTGACCTGGAGCCGGGTGTCGAAACCCCGGACTATCTGACCGGCTACCGGCGTTCCTAAAAGCCTGCAACCCCTGCAGCGCTCCTGGTGTTCTCTTGTGGAGATGGAATCGAAACGCACGTGGCCAACCAAATCCTGACAACCTCCCACGGGACCAACCGTGAAGCTTTCAGCCCCAAGGATTGGGGTCTGTTTCTCAGCCTTTCGGCCATCTGGGGATCGTCGTTCCTCTTCATGGCGATCGGTCTCGATGCGTTCCACCCCGGTCTGGTCACCTGGCTTCGCCTTGGATTCGGGGCCGCGTTCATGGCGATGCTCCCCAGAGCCCGGCAGGCGAAGATTCCCCGGTCGGAGTGGCGCCGAGTCGGGGTACTCGGGTTGCTTTGGCTGGCCATCCCATTCGTGATCTTCCCCATCGCCATGCAGTGGATCGACTCGGCGGTGGCGGGGATGCTCAACGGCGCCACCCCGATCTTCACCGCGGTGGTTGCCTCGATCCTGCTCTGGCACCTTCCGGGTCGGCTCCAGATGATCGGTCTCGTGGTCGGTTTCGCAGGGATCCTGGCCATCGCCCTTCCCTCGGCCGGAGAAGGATCTACGGCAGCCGTCGGTGTCGTGCTGGTGGTGTTGGCCACGGTTTGTTACGCATTCGCCACCAACATCGTGGTTCCGCTTCAACAGAAGTACGGGTCGCTTGCAGTGATGGCACGGATGCAATGGGTGGCAGTCGCGCTGGTGACCCCGTATGGGATCTACGGTCTCACCCAATCGAGGTTCGCCTGGCCCTCGCTGGCCGCGATGCTGGCGGTCGGCGTGCTGGGGACCGGCGTGGCAATGGTGCTGATGGGTTCCCTCGTAGGGAGTGTGGGACCGACCCGGGCAACGTTCATCACCTACGTCATCCCGATCGTCGCCCTGTTCCTCGGAGTGGTGTTTCGGGACGAGGTGGTCTCCCCGATTGCGATACTGGGCGTCGTGTTGGTGATTGCCGGTGCGATTCTCGCCTCCCGGAGCGAGGTTGGGCTCAAGCCGCTGCCAGCCGAAGGGCCCTGATCACCAGGTCGCGGTCCCCCAGCCGTCGGCGCAGCTCCCGCTCCAGACCACCGATCGGGTAGAGATTCTGGGGCGCCCTGGGATCCTTGTGTCTCGCTGAGGCGTACCGGGGCAGCGTGGCCGACACCAGATGAGCGAGACGGGCGGCGTCGGCCACATTCATATCCGCCTTCACCTCACATCGGACCAGGCCCCCCGCGGGGCCGGCGCCGTTGGCCAGACGCAGATACCACGAGAAGCGGCTCCAGGAAGTGGTGGTGAGGAACAGCGGGGTGCGATACCCAACCGGAAGCGTCCCCAGGGTTGCCCGCAGATCGTCCGGCAGGTATTGCACATGCTGGGTCTTGATGTACCCCACCGCGCCCTCAAGGTGACGACGATGAGAGAGCGGTCCGTCGACCACCACCAGCGCAGCATCGGCGTGTTCGCCTGCCACTTCCCCCTCGAGGTCCCCCATTCGTTCCTGGATACCCAACCAGAGCTCCTCGGGAGTCGACCCTTTGGTGCTCATCACCTCGTAACGGCCCACCTTGGTGTCGATCGATTCCGCAGGGCCCGAAGTGAAGATCCCCCGGCGCACGCTGGAAGCAACCACCTTGGCGTCACCGTTGCACCGAACGGCGCCGGCGGCGAAAGTGGCAGCGAGCCCGAACCCGGGGAAGAGGCCTTCTCTATCGATCCATAGGTTGGCGTCCACCCGTCGTACCCCATCCACGAAGAGGATGTCCCCAGCGGGAGCGCATTCCGGCAACAACGGGCGCCACTGGTCGGGGCTGATCTCGACCGAGGGGTCCACCTTGTCGGTGGAATCGGCCAAATCGGCATCGGACGGAGCCCCGTAGTCCGGGTCCCAAGCCTCGACTGTGAACTTCACGACGCCACCTCGACCACAGACCCGGTGGGCTCACGTCGAACCTCGAGCCGGACCGTCGCCCTTGCAGCCAACTCCTTGACGTGGGTGACGATCCCGACCATGAGGCCTCGACCGGTCAACTCCTCGAGCACCGCGGCCACTGTGTCAAGTGACTCCTCGTCGAGGGTGCCGAATCCCTCGTCGAGGAAGATCGCATCCAAGCCGGAGGCCGCCCCGGTGGACAACGTCTCCGCCAGAGAGAGCGCAAGAGCGAGGGCCACCAGAAAGGTCTCGCCTCCGGAAAGCGTGGAGACGGATCGAGTTTCGTCGGCGTTGCGGTGGTCGACAATGGCAAACCCCCCGTCGTCGTCGGCGTACAGCGAGAAGCCTCCACCCGACAGTTGGGCGAGGAGACCGTTGGCCCCGGCGACCAGGTCGGTAACGGCCCCAACCATCAGCCAGCGCTCGAAGCCATCGGCTCGAAGGTGGCCGGCAAGGGAGTGGGCGATGGCGGTGCTGGTCTCCGCCTCCTCGACGACCGTGGCCAATTCTGCGGCCAGGCCGATGACCGTCTCCATCTCCTTGACCGTCTGCTTGGCCTGTTCCTGCTCCCTCGCCACTTGAACCGCAAACGGAGCGATTGCCTCGATCCCGATGCTCTCGAGCTCGGTTACCAGGCGCTCGCGGGCCTTCACCGCATCGGAGGCCGCCACCCGGGCCGCGGTTCCCGCCTCGTCAAGACGGGCCCTGGTGTCGAGACGAGCCTGACCCACCCAATCCATCAGCTCCTTCCACCGAACGAGGTTGTCGTCGCTTTCGGGCAAGGGCGGCTGGAGATCTGCCACCGTCTCCCGGGCCGCCATCAGATCGCGACCGATGGATCGAAAGGCCTCGGCCGCCGTCTCCAACTCGCCGCGGGTGGTCGAGAGGAGCCCATCGACGACTCCGAGATCACGCTGTTTCTCGACGATGAGCGCCTTCGCCGCCTCCACCGCTGTCATCTGGTCTTGCAGGGTCTCCACCGGTGGGGCGGATTCGAGATCGCTGATGAGGGAGCCGCGTTGGGTCTCCAACTCGATGCGGATGGCCTCGATCCTGGCACCCTCGGCGCGGGCCGCATCGAGACCGACGCCAGCCGTGTTCACGCTAGTAGAAGCCTCTCGTTCCGCTTCCTCGAGCCGCGTGAGATCGGGATCACGGCCGCCGTCGGGAACCTTGGCCACTGGCAGATCACAAACCGGGCACGGCTCACCCACCACCAGGGTCGCACGCAAGGCGTGGGCGGAGTGGGTGACGCGGGCCGCCGCCAGTTCCAAGGTCGCCTGCCCGTGATTGGTGGTGACAGCGTGCAGGGCCATGGTTGCTTCCGTGACTCGGGCCTCGGCCCCGGGGATGTCGAGCTCTGCGAATCGCGCCTCGAGTTCGGTGAGCCGCAAGTAGGTCCGGGCATCAGTCTCGAGCGATTCGGTCGAAGGAAGCTCCTCCAAACCCACCTCGGCCAGGTCGAATTCGGCCTTCAACTGATCGCGCCGCTTCTCGAGCCCGTCGAAGGCATCTCGGGCCCGATTGATTGTCTCGTCGAGCAATTCGAGGTTTTCGGGAGGTGTGATCGAGTCGAGACGCCCCAGGTTGCCCTCCAAACGGGACACCACCTCAACCGCGGCGCCGGCGGCGCCCTCCAGACCGGTGACGGTTGCTTCGAGGTCCCCGATCCTTTCGGCCATCTCGTCGAGCTGCCCCAATCGGTCGCGGGCAACGGTCAGGGCCCGCTCGTCCGGGATTTCGAGTGCGTCCCTTCTGGTCCGAGCCTGATCTGCCCGGTACTTCGCCTCTTTTTCCCTGACCCCCGCCAACACCCGGAGCTCTGCGTAGATGTCGAGGTCGAGAAGCTTGCGCAGGAGGGCCTGACGATCGGACTTGGTTGCAGTGAGAAACCTGGCGAACTCACCCTGGGGCAGCACCACGGTCCTGGTGAAGTCCTCGTACCGCAGCCCGAGCAGATCCTCGACTGCCTTGGTCACGTCGTCGGCACCCGAGGCCAACGACTCGGCGCCTCGTTCGAGACGCGCCTCATTGGTATTGGCCCCGGTCTTGGTGCGCAACACCTGCCTCGCCACCGTGTAGACCTGGTCTCCAACGGCGAACTCGACGGAAACTCGCGCCCGGTCGGCTCCGGCGGAGATGACCGGCGCCACCTGAGAACCGCCGAGCCGGGGAACCCGCCCGTAGAGGGCGAAGATCATGGCATCGATCAGACTCGACTTGCCCGAGCCCGTCGGTCCGCTGAGTGAGAAGAAGTCGACTTCGGCAAAGCTGACGCTGCTGGACGCCCGATAGGCCGAGAACCCTTCCAGGGTGATGCTCAGCGGTCTCATGTGGTGGCCTCGTCGAACAACTCGGCGAAGAGGGCCTCAACCCGGTCGTCGCCGACGTTGTTGTCCTCGAGGTACCTGTGGAAAGCGTCGGTGGGTGAGATGGCGCGGCGACTCTCCACCGCGCGGGGCCGCGTGGGAGTCGGCATCTGAAGGGTCACGTCGACCGCCCCGGGAATTGCCATTCGCACTGTGTCTGCCAGCCCGACTCGGGCTTTTTCGGTGAGCACGACCTTCACATACGCGTCTTCGACCTCGTCGGCCCGAGCCAGAACCTGATCGACCGATCCCGTGAGGGTGACCAGACGCCGACCCGAAGTAAGCGGCACGGTCGTCACCTTGGAAGGGAGCCCGGGAACCGCCTCGATCAAGAGCGCCCCCTTCCGGTCGTCAACCTCGCCGAAGTCGAGTTGCAGGGGTGACCCCGAGTACCAGACCGACCCCCCATGGGGCACCTTCTGCTGGCGATGGAGATGTCCCAGCGCCACGTGGGAGAGGTGTCCGGGAAACACCGAGGTGGGCACTGCATACCCGAAGATGTGGGCCTGCCGCTCTCCCCCACCTTCTTGGGCGTTATGCACCGTGAGGTGGCCGGCGAGCAGGTTGACGGTGTCGGTGGTCATCCCCGCGGTGAGGGCGTCGATCAGTCTCTTGATCCGCTCCTCGTACGCTCCGGCGTGCTGATCGGGATCGGAGCCCATTATCTGCTCGGCGCGCACAATCCCACGCTGGGAGATAAATGGGAGCATTGCGATCTTGATGCCCATTTCCTCGTAATAGGCCACTCCGCCCCGGTCCGGTGCCGACGGTTCGGAACAGGCGACGATCCGGCCCATCTCGAGCAGCGGGGATACCGCTTCCAGTCGAGCCGGGTTGTCGTGGTTGCCGGCGATGACCACCACCGGCGCCACTTCGGCCAGGTCGAGAAGGCCTCTCCATACGATCTGCTCGGCCGCGGGTGTCGGAGCCGACGCGTCGAACACGTCGCCGGCCACGACCACGAGCTGGACTTCGGCCCCGGCGGCAATCGCCACCAACTCGGCCAGAACCGAGCGGTGCTCCTCAGACCGGTCCCGGCCGCGGATCCGTCGTCCGACATGCCAATCGGAGGTGTGGAGGATCTTCACTGTCACAGGGTCGATCGTAAAGAGCGGGTGGGACAGATTCGGGGAGCCGGTCGCTCCGGGCGGCTACAAGCCCTCGAAAGGGTCGTCCGGGCCGGTGAATGCGGGCACCGGCACTGCCTCGGACGCCCTGGTGGCCCATGCCGGAAATGGGAACTCCAACACCAACGGCACCGGCAGCTCGGGCTGGCTCAGGATCATGGTCCCCGGCTTCAGAATCGTCGCTCGCTGCCGGTGCACCGACGGAAGAAAGCCGTACTCCTCCCGGGAGGCCTCGGCCGCATCGAGACGCCCTACGACCCGGATCGAGGAATTGGCGATGATCCGACGCTCCACCTCGGAGGCTGTCTGTTGGGCACCAATCAGGATGACGCCGAGCGAGCGCCCGCGCTCAGCCACATCGAGCAGGACTTCTTTGATCGGGCTGGTCCCCTCGCGCGGGGCGTATTTGTTCAACTCGTCCAGCACCACCAATAAGAGCTCATCGGATTGGCCGGCTCGCTCCTTCTCGTCGAAGGCGCGCTTCAACGTCACCCCCACGACGAAGCGCTTCGCCCGGTCGTTGAGATTGTGGAGGTCGACCACCGTCACCTGATTGGGGTCGAGCCGTATCTTGTGGCGCTCGGGGTCGGGAACATCGGCCCGGATCATTCGCTCCAGATGGCGAACCGACGCCTGCAACCTCCGCACAAAGGCGTTGATGGTGCCGATGCCGATGGCAGGGCCGGCCCACAGGAACCGATGCTCCTCGCTTTGGACCCGGTCGGTCACCAGATCGACGAACTCCCGAAAGGTGCGCACCTTGACCCCGTCGACCACCGCGGCACCAGCTTCCGTGGCCTCGGCCTGACGCAATTGGGCCATCACGTTGTAGACCACGGTCGTGTATTGGGCACGGTCGTCTTCGGCGTCGGCGAAGAGGAATGGGAGGAGCTCGTCTACACAGAACTCGTGAAGCGTCCAGAAAAAGGAGGTCACGTCGGACCGGGATGCAACATCTGCCGTCGCCCTTTGATCGTCGATTCGGGGAGGGGCAAAGATCCCCACCGAGTCGAAGGGAGTCGAGGGAAGGCCGAGATGGGCGTAGCCGAGACGGTGATGGTCATCGAGACGGGTGTTGACCCGGTCGAGATGGAGCAGATCCTCGCCCTTCACGTTGAAGATCAGGGCTTTGGTGTTGACCACCGCCTTGCCGAGGACACCCGAGGTGAACAAGGAGTGGAGCAGGAAGGTGGCGTAACTCGTCTTGGTGGCCACCCCGGAGATACCTGAGATGTTGACATGTGCACCCCGGTCGCCGTTGATGAACTCGAAGTTGACCCACAGCGGCTCCTTGTTGCGCGCCAGCCCCACCGGGAACTTCTGCTCCATCTGATCGAAGAAGAGAGCCTGATCACGCTCGTCTCCCACGGCGATGCGCACCGGTTGGCCGGGGAGCGGTGGTACGAAGACCTCCGGCTCGAAGCGGGTGGTCGTGACCTGGGCGGTTTCTACGACCTCCGCGGGAAGGATCCCGTCCTCGATGAGAAACACGTCGGAGTCGAAGCGGGCACCCTCGTGCCGGGCGACCACCTGGCCGACCATCCCGAACATTCGAACCATCTCACCGGTTGGGAGCACCCGCTCGAGGGCGACGACGTCGTCGAGTTGGACGTATTGCCCCTCATCGATCCCGATCCAGAACTCGAGTGGGGTGGCGTCTCTGGTCCCTAGGACCCGGCCGACCATTTCATCCATCGGAGGCGAGAGTAGACCCGCGCTGGGACAGGAATCGGTCTCCTATGGTGGTCTCGGTGAGCCTGGCGGTCTTCCCATTCAAGGACGAGGATCCTGCCCTGGTGATTGCCAACCTGAGGACCGCCGCCTCCCATCCCCGAATCGACGAGGTGTGGGCGGTGGCCTCCGAAGATAGCTCCACGACCCGCAAGGTCGAAGCCGGGGCCGCAGGGACCTCGGCGCAGCTCGCCAAACCGGTGTTGGTCATCCCCCAGGAGCGAATCGGGGATCTCCGACCGGGGAAAGGGGACGCCATGAACACCGCCATCAGGCGCGCCGCCGGTGAGGGCAGGGAGCGGGTCCATTTCTACGACGCCGACATCACCAACTTCGGCGCAACCTGGATCGATGGCGCCGAGGAGGCCGCCGATGGCGGTTATGGCGTCGTCCGTCACCGCTTCCCGCGGGCGGCCACCGACGCCATGATCACCTGGATGATCACGAGGCCTGGGCTCGCCTTGCTCTTCCCGGGGACCTTCCTCCCCAGACTCAACCAACCGCTGGGGGGGGAACTGCTGCTCACCCGGGTGGCGCTGGAATCCCTTGCCGACTCCCAATTGGTCAGGTCGCGCTCCGATTGGGGGATCGACACCGTGATCACCTTTGCCACGTCGGTGATGGGAGTCGGGCTCTACGAACATCTCGTGGCGGACGGAAAGAGGCACACCCTCTACGGGTCGTTGGATGAGTTGCGCCCGATGGTGCTGGAGTGCCTCGATGCCGTTTGCCGGCTGGCCGGTCTGGAAGGCCCCGAGCCTGGGGCCCGCCATGGGAGCGACCCCGCTGCCCCGGTGCCAGTCGATCTGAAGCGCACCGTGGCCTACGACCTGGCCTCCACCTTGCCCTTGCTCACGAGTGGCTGGACCGACGCGGAGGCCCAACTCGCCGCCGATCTGCCAGTGCGGGCCAGGGAGGGCATCGTGGCTGTTATCGATCGGCCGGAGGTGTCATTCATGGATGCCGGGACCTGGCTCGACACCCTCCGGTTCCTTCTCACCGGGTTCCGGTTGGGAGACCCGGCCTGGGAGTCACTCGCCTTTCGCCTCTGGCTGACCAGAGTTCTGTCCTACACCACGAATCAAGCGCAAACCGGGTACGAGCGGGCGATCGCCTATCTGGAAGTAACGATCCGCGACTACGAGATGCTGGCCGAAGAGGCGTAGGTCCGCCTAACGCCAGAGTGCAAGACTCAGTCGCAATAGACCCTCGCCACCGAAGCTGTAACCGAATAGAACGGGTCGATCATATTCCCTACCTGGAGTCTCCCTACCTGGCCCAACAGCTCATAGGCCTCGAGCTGGGACAATCCGTGACTACGAACCAGCCTTCGTGCGAGATCGGTGTAGGCGGCTCTGGCGCAATCTCCCAGATTCACCCCATGGAATCCCGCGATGGAACCGATCGAGTGTGGCGTGTTGAGTTGCGGCAGAGCGACGAACCCAACCTGATCGGCGTCGGAAACGCGGACTGTCAACTCGACCTCGGCCTCGATCTCCAGGGCGACGCCTGTGATCTCCCCGTCGCCCTGCGCCCCATGGGCGTCACCTAGCGCGAGGAGGGCACCATCCACGTTTACGGGAAGGACCACGGTGGCTCCGGCTGTGATCCCGGGCTGGTCGACATCCCCGAGGTAATCGGGCCCTTGACTGAAACTCATGCGCCGCTCCCTCGGTGGAGCAACTCCGATGGTTCCCAGGAATGGATGCATCGGGATCGAAATCTTGCGACCCGCCATCTCCAGTTCGGCGACTCCATCGCGGTAGGGAATCTCCCTGACCTCGGAGCCGACCGACGATTGCAGCCCATAGGTGTCGGTCGAGAGAGCCCCAAAACCGTGAAAAACACCGTTCCATCCCGTTCCGCTGGCCGGGTCGGGGTCGACCCGCTGGATCTCAACCTCGATCACCTGGCCCCGCTTCGATCCGACTACCGCGAAAGGCCCCGTCAACGGACATGCGCCCCCAAGTCGCTGCACTACATCCTCTATGTGGAGGCCGTTCGGAGGCATCTGCCGCCAAAGACCACAGATCGAGTCCGCCGTTCGGACAACGATCCGTTCGCCGTCTCCGATCTCGGCAATTGGCTCCGCATCAGGGTCAAAAAAGAGGGTTGTCTGATCGCGATCGAAGATTCGGTCAGGACCCATAGCGAGATTCGTATGCCGCGACTGCCATCTCGAAACACTCGATCGGGGCGCGCAAGACTCCAGCCCCGATCTGCCCACCGTCCCGACCTCCAAGACCGCCGTCGATCACCGGAGTGATCCCGGTTTCCACGACCTTGAAGATGTCGATCCCGGTTGGGGTTCCACGAAACTCGAAATACGGAATGAAGAAGTCGGGGTGCTCACCGACCGTGATCTCGTACATTTCGAGGTTGCTCTTGATCATGGCCTCGGGCGTGCCACCCTGATACTTCTGGAGCGGGAATGCGCAAGCCTGGGCAAAGCCACCGAGACCGGCAGTCTCGGTCACATGGCTCTCCCCACCCATCCACACCAGGTCCTCCGCGGTGAACCCTTCGAAAAAGTGGCCTTGCACAGTGGGTTCGGGGCCCACAAACCATTCGTCACCAAGGCCTGAGACTCGAATCCCATAGCCATTGCACGAAATGCTCATGGTGTTGACCAGGCTCGAAGCCTCAACGCCCTTCGCCGCATCAACAGCGACCTTGGATGCAGCCATGGACAGACGGAGGAAGAAGTAATCGTTCTCATCGAGAAAGGCGAGCGTCGTGCGCACTGCATCGGCGCTCACGTCGACGGGCTGGAGAAGATGTGGGAATAATGCCCGGGCGAACAGCATCGTCCCGGCAGTATTCCGGCTGTGCAACTCGTCGCCCATCCGCAAGGCCCGCGACATCATCGGTTTCAGGGCGATCCCACCGGAGGCCAGCACCGCCTCCCGGATCACTGGTGCCACGACGCCGTGGACGAAGTCGAGCCGCTCCTTGACGTCGTCGCCGTACGCCCCATAGTTCAGACGACGACGCGATTCGCCTTCGTAGAAATTGCAGAAACCGATATTGCTTCCGGCCCGGTTTTGAACGACGAACACCGGCATTGAGGCCGTGTAGATGCCGGCCACCGAACCGACACATCCGTGATGGTGGCAAGGTTCGATCTTGATATCTCCGGCGGCGAGCAGTGCCTCGGCTTCGGATTCGTCCTTGGCCAGGCCCTCATACATCGCCCCGTAGATGAGAGCGTTTCGCTGCGGTCCATAATAGGCCTCCCAGGGATGGGGAGGGCCTGAGGTGAGGATTGTGGTCGGGGTCATGCCCGGCACTACCTCCACCGCCGCTCTGACGTCGACCAGTATCGGGTCGGCTTCGGTGAGACGTCGAAGCGCCTCCTGATTTGCGTCGTTTCGCCGTAGATGATCGATCATCGCCCCTCCTTTCACCACAGCTTCAGATACTTCTTGATCTCCCACTGGTCGACCACCGTGTTGTACTCATCCCACTCCAACCTCTTGTATGACTGGTAGTCCGCATGGAACTCCTTGCCGAATGTTTCCTCCATGAGCGAGTCCGCGGCGAAGGCGTCGAGTGCATCCCCGAGATTGGGCGGCAGCCGGTGGACACCAAGGGCGATCAGCTCATCGAGGGGCGTCTGATAAGTGTCGACATTGATCGCCGGACCTGGATCGAGACCCTCCTCGATGCCTTCGAGCCCGGCGGCAATCGTCACCGCCAATCCCTGATAGAGGTTGCATGCACTGTCTGCCGTGCGGACCTCGAGACACCTTCTGTTGACCGGTAACCGCGCCATGAGCGTGCGGTTGTTGCTCCCGTACGCTCGGTAAACGGGTGCCCAGGAAATCTCGTTCATCAACCCGCGGGGCAGGAGTCGCTTGTAGGAATTGACCGTCGGGCAGAGCACCGCACTGAGCCCGTTGCCGTGTTTGAGCACACCGGCGGTGAAGGCGAGGGCAAGGTCTGAGTATCCGGCCACGTGTCCTAGCTCCCCTTCGCCTTCGAACAGGTTCTTACCCGTCCCGGAATCCGCGATCGAGATGTTGATGTGGGCGCCGGATCCAAAGGCCGTTGAATATGGCTTGGGCATGAAGCTGGCGATACAACCGAGCTGGCGGGCCACGGCCTTCGCCATCAGCCTGAAGATGATCATCCGATCGGCCATTCCGAGGGCATCGGTGTAGCCGAAGTCGAACTCGTATTGACCGTCGCCCCCTTCATGATCGAAGGAGTACACCCCCCAGTCGAGCTCGGTCATGTATCTGACCATGGGCTCGAGGTACGGCTCGGCGAGGATCGTCGCCTCAAGGTCGTACCCGTAGGTGGGCACGTTGTCGAGGTCCTCCGCGATAAAGGGTTCGAAACCGTCTTCGGTCTCCCGGAGGACATATACCTCGGGTTCGATGCCGACGTTGACCGTGTATCCCATTTCCGCGGCACGCTCCACCTGGCGTTTCAACATCGCCCGACTGTCGTGGGTGTATGGTCTGCCGTGGAAGTTGAGGTCCGCTGGCGCCACCGCATATCTCGGTTCCCAAGGGAGCTGAGTCAGTGCACCGAGATCGGGAAGTGACACACACTCGTCTTCATTGGGCCCGAGCGGGCCCATTCCTTCGAGCGCGCCGACCGTATAGAGCTCGGACCCTTTGGCCCATTGCTCAAGTTTTGCGATGGGCACCGCTTTGGCTTTGGGCACCCCATGGACGTCCACATAACACCCAAAAAGGACCTGGACTCCTTTCCCTGCGAGCTCGGCGGAAAGCGCCTGATAGTCAAAGTGATCTGTCATCCGCAGATTGACCTCCTGTCATCCTGATGTCGCCTGGTAGCTGTGGACCCGACCGCCCCCGATCCGAACCAAAGCGCCCTTGAGAATCCCCTCGCCATACTCCGAACCCGGATTGATCGCAATCGTGCGGCCAATTCGCACCTGTCCTGCCGACTCGTGGATGTGGCCGTGGAGACTGATCAACGGCTGGTGCTCTGTGATGGCCGCAAGCACAGCCTTCGAGCCGACGTGCTCCATGACGGTTGCTCCCGTCGAGGTCACCACCTCAAGGTCGTCGTTCAACTTCGGTGCGGGATCGAGATTCGTGCCGAAGGGCGGGGGATGAAGATTGAAAACTGCCGACTCGACGTCGGAAAGGCGTGTCACCATCTGATCGACATGAGCCTTGATCTCGTCCTCGTCGAATTCCCGCGGGGTATCCCAGGGAGTGCGGTTGGTGTAACCACTAGAGATCATCTCGTGTCCCGGAGCGAGCTCGACGACCTGATCCTCGACGTTGACGAATACGTCGCCCCCGTGCGATGCGATTACACCATCGATGAAGTAGGGATCATCGTTAGCCGGGGCGGTGAGGACTCGAACCCCGGTCCCTGCCAATCGCTCTCGCGCAAGGGCTATCCATTCGATCAGCCGGGATGTCATGAGCTCTTCGAAGATCGACGTGATCCCTTCTGGATCGCTCTCCAGCTCGCTCAAGCGGTCCGGCCCCATCTCAACCGAATAGAAACCGGCGTCAGCAATCCGACGATTGAATTCGGGAAGATCGTCGCGAACCAACTCATGGTCCTTTCCCAGGAAATGGGCCTGGAATCGACCACCCCCCTGGTCGACTACCGGGACCACCAATTTGCCCGTGAAGTCGCCACCTAGGATCAGAGTGTCGGCCTCGTAGAATCTGGCCGCCGCGATGAACTTGCGCCAACAGACATCGGACCCGTGGATGTCACTGGCGAAGAACAGATTCACGCCTTCTGGTCGGGCCCCTTGGGATCGCTTAAGCAGCGCCATCAGTAGGTATCCCTTGGGATATCAACATCCTGCCACCATTGGACACGCTCCCCTACCTTCGCCCGAAGCTTCCATTTGACCCCTTTTGGAGCGTCCTCGACCCGGTTCAGGATCTCCGCCGCCCGTTCGTGAGCGACCGGACCGAGTTCGGGCATGATCCTCATCAGGTTGCCGGTGGCGGTCCGCCAGAACCCCCAGTCGTTGGACAACACGCTGGTGAGGTAGGAAAGATCTATCACCTCGGCATCGGAGTCGGTCTCTTTCGTCTCATGAGCTGAGAGCATGGCAGCCAGGTCGTGGGTGTCGTTTTCGGTCAGCTCGACAATCTGGAGCTTGGAGAGAATCAGATCCTCGATGGACAGGCTTGGCCCCTCACCCATCCGATGAGTCACATCGAGTCGATGACACAGATCGAGGATGTCCACCCACACATCGATGTCGACTTCCTTCTCGGGGTTGCGGAACAGATACCTCGTACCCTCCATCGCGACGAGCATGTTTCGATCGACCGCGTATCCTTCCCCCTCGAGGAACTGCCTCAAACCGCGCCGGTCATCCTTTCGCGTGATCAAGTCGATGTCCTTGGGGTACCGATCACGTTGATCCATCTCGATCGAACTGGTCTGGCAATGCAAACGAACGCCGACAGAACCGAGGGCTCTCAGCACAAGGCCGACTCGAGAGGCGTCGTCGATCAGGCGAGCTGCCTCCGCGCTCAGCTTCTCAAGCCCGTTCACTCGATAGGAATCTGCTTGAACGCCAATGAGATATCGATGCCTTGCCTGCGGCGGTAGGCCTTCGCCCCTAGATACCACACGATGCCAAACACGACCACGCCTACGAGCAGCCAGAACTCGCCCCGAATCGTCTCCGATGAGAACAGGGGTCCGGCGGCATTGGGATCGACCCACAACATGATCAGGACAACGAGCATGAAGACAGCCGCCACCGTCCCCGAGATCGTCATCAGAGGAATACCAAACAGGCGTTGTTCAGAGGCCGGTGAGGCTTTGAAGAGGTTGGGACGGGTCTTGGGGAACACGATCGCCGCAACCATGGCCGTGCCCCAGACGATCGTCAGAGCCTCGATCAATGTGAGCAAGGCGATCGCCTGAAAGGCGATGAACCACATGAAGACGATGGAACCTGCTGTCGACAGCCAGATCGCCATGGTCGGGGTGTTGTAGCGCTCGCTCACCGCGCCGAGTCGGTCGGGGGCAATTCTGTCGAACGACCAGGCGATCATCGTTCTCGTCGTGTATGCGATCTCGGCCGGCACCCAGAACCAGATCCAGGCAACGAAGGTCGCCATCACGATGACCACTATGAGCAGATTGTCAGCCAGGATTCCCACCAAGACCGTGAACCAAGGACTGGCCCCGATCGACGATTCAGTCGACAGAGCCCAGGCATTCGTCGAAGGATCGACGAGCCCAACGATCGAATTGAATCCGATTGCTCCCTGGAAGTCGTATCCGAAGACCCTGGTGGCCAGGATGTCGACCAATGCGATGACTAGGCCCGTGCTGATGAGCGCACCGAGCATTCCATACATCTGGCTGCGCCGGACCGATTTGATCTCCCCGCCTATGCCGACCGATTGCACCGCCCCAAGGAGGGGAAGGAGGGGCCAAACGAGAAAAGCCCACGAAGCGCTAAAGCTGATTGGCGCCGATGCCCAGCCCAGTTCCGCTGCTCCAGAAATCACCTGCTGTTCGGTCAGGCCGGTGAACCTCTCGAAATTGGAGAAGAAGGTGGCTGTGTCACCAAAGAGCAACACCCCAATGATGACCAGGGTGCCTATGACCGCCACGGCGAACAGCACCTTCTGCACCGCGAAGTAGCGACGGGTTCCCAGCGTAAGGAGGATGCCTGCAAGAACCAGCACCCCGGTCCCGATCCAGAAGATTCCCTGCGGTGACGACGTCCACGTTGCCCACGAAATGAGCATGTCACTCTCACCGATGAAGCCAACCGTCCCGAAGAACGAAGAAAGGCCAACGGTGGCGATCAGGGCAGACGCTAACGCCGCGTAATACATCAGGATCATGGTCTCTATGAGAGAAAGCACGAACCCGACGCCCGGGCTCACCGAACGCGACAGTGATACGTACACTCCACCCGACCTCGGGAACGTGATCGACCACGAATAGAACGTCATGGCTACGAACAGCATCCCGGCAACGGCCAGCAGGGTCGAGATCCAGGGAGCGGAGCCCGGGTAGAGACTCGGACCGTACAACTGGTTGAATGCGATCGCGATGCCGATCGAGACCAGCCCGACATTGAAGATGAAGACGTCGGTCGACCCAGCCACCCGGATCAGGCCCGATGCGGGTCTGGAAAACACACCGGGGCGGGAGCCGGTGGTGTCCGGTTCTGTCACGACGACCTCCTTACAGACTGCGCGTGTCGACACTGTAGGGGTCAAAAAGAGGCGCGTGTCGTGAATATCACCCCCTCATTTGTTGCATATGCGAACCCTGGGGGCTTGCATAGTGCGTTATGAGTAGCCAGCAGCCGATGCGGAATGTCGGTCGACGCGGAGGTCTCGACGAGATCGACCGTCGAATCGTGGCCATCCTCCAGAAGAACGGTCGCACCTCGAACCGTGAAGTGGCGCGATTGCTCAATGTGAGCGAAGCCACCGTCAGGAACCGGATCTCACGACTGATCGAGGACGACCTCATCAACATCGTGGCGGTGCCCACGCCGAGAGCGGTGGGCATGACCATGTCGGCCATTCTCGGGATATCGGTATCACTCCCGATGATGGAAGAGATAGTCGCCGAGTTGATGACCCACCCAGAGGTGAGATACGTCGGTATGGCCACCGGTCGCCACGACGTGATCGTCGAAGCCTTCTTTCATGACCAGGAGCATCTTCTCGAGTTCGTATCACAGAGCCTGGGTCACATGCAGGGGGTGACCAGAGTTGAGACTTCACTGATACTCCGAGTCGCCAAATTCTCCTACGAGTGGGAAATCCCCCTCGAATGAACCATCGGGTCGCCTCCGAGCCTCACCGATCCACCAAGGACACGTGTGAACCGACCAGTCTTAGCCAATCATGAGTTTCATTTTTGTTGTCCTGGTGGGGGCCGTTGGTGGGTTGGCCGGCGCCCTGCAGTCACAGTTTCTGGGAGTGATGGAGCAACGCGTAGGCACCCTCGCCTCGACGTTCGTAACCTACGGAGGCGGAGGCCTCGCCGTCGGGCTCCTCATGCTTGCCCTCCGCGGAGGCCGCTTGGGCGAGCTCAAGGGCCTTCCCTGGTGGGTGTTCACTGCCGGTCTGATGGGGTTGGTGATTGTGTCGGCCCTTGGAATCACCGTCGACCGCCTCGGTCTCGGCGCAGGCCTCACCCTGTTCACCGCGGCCACCCTGATCCTCGGGGCCGCGATCGAGCACCTGGGGTGGTTCGCTGAGGCGCGCCTGGTGGACGGCCCACGGGCGCTAGGGATGGGTTTGGTGATCCTCGGGACCTGGCTGGTGGTAAGGGGATAATCATCCCAGGGTGATTGCAACCATCGCCGCGAGTGCCAGTCCGAGACCCAGAGCCTGCCGGGTGCGTAGGTGCTCCGAGTTGACGAACCCGGCCAATGTCACCGTGACCACCGGATAGAAGGACGCCGCCACGGCCGCCGCCGCCACGGAACCGGCGCGAAGCGCCAGCAACAGGGTGACATTCCCGGCGACGTCAAGAAGTCCGCTACCCAGGACCACCGGACGTGGCAGCGACTTGAATCCCACCAACTTCCACACGCCCACCGCGGTCAAAGAAAGGACGATGACCATCGTGGCACCACGCGATGCGATCAAAGGCAGGAGGTTGGAATCGGTTGAGGTAAACCTGATGATTGCCGCAAATCCGCCGAAACCGAGCCCGGCCGCTAGCCCGTAGAGAACACCGCCGCCGAGTGTGTCTCCCGGATCGGCCACCCATGCGCAGAGGACGATGGCTGGAACGGCCACACCCACACCGATCCACGCCAGAGTCGAGGGCCGTTCACCCCCAATCACGGCGCCAACCACAGGGACGATCGCGGCAAGGGCAGCAGACACCGGAGCCACCGCAGCCGCGTGCCCCCGACCCAACCCGGCGAAGAGCAGCACGAGCCCGAACGCTCCGGACACACCGGCGGCGCTACCTATCAGATAGTCCCCCGGCGAAGTCTCACCCCCCACGACCAGGGCAACGACCACGACAATAGGGAAGCTGAAGACGCCAGCCCAGAGAACCACAGAGGCGGCTGGGGCTCGCTTGGCGCCTTCGCCGCCCAGGAAATCAGCGACGCCGTAGAGGATCGAGGTCAGTCCCCCGAGGATGACCTCCACCTAGTCGACGACTCCGGTCGATCCCATCGAGCGAAGGATGTAACGGATCGCTGAGGCCGACTCCTCCAACGCCTTTCCGTCGACGGTCTTGGCTGCGTTCGAGAAATCGAGGTCCGCTGCTCCGTTGATCGGGACCACATGGAGATGAAGATGTGGCACCTCGAGCCCGGCGATCACGAGTCCGATCCGCTCCGGGCGAAAGGCCCTTTGCTGGGCCTGGCCGATGTCGCGGGCGACATCCAGGAGGTGCTCGCGTAGGGCAGAAGGGCAGTCGATCCAGTGATCCACCTCCTCGCGGGGGACCACGAGGGTGTGCCCCGGCCGGAGCGGGTTGATCGACATGAAGGCGACCGAGAGTTCGTCCTTCCAGACAAAGGTCGCCGGAATCTCGCCCTCGATGATTCTGGTGAACAGGGTGGCCATCGGCAGGAGCCTATTCAGACGGGATCAGCGAACGGGGACGAGGGCAAACAGACCCTCGATGGTGGTCACATAGACCTCTCCTGAGCCATCGACGCCAAAACTGGTCACCCGACCCGGTACCCCGACCTGATCGGTCCAATCGGTCTGGTCGACAGCGGCTCCATTGGTGTAACGGAACGAGCGGAGCCATCCGCCGCAATAGTCGGAGTAGAGATAGACACCGTCCAATTCCGGGATCGCAGCGCCTCGATAGACGACGCCCCCCGTGATCGAACAGGTGCCGGCGTCACCATGTCGAATCTCTATCACAGGGATCACCTGGCCCGAGGTGTCGCAAACCGGGGCGTTGAAGCAATGAAGCCCCTCGGCGATCGGCCAACCGAAATTGTGGCCAGACTCGAGGGGAACCACATCGACCTCCTCGAAAATATCCTGCCCGACGTCGGCCACATAGATCAGGTCGCCGTCGATCCAAAAGCGCCAGGGATTGCGCAAGCCCTTGGCATAGGAGGCAGGCGCGGTCCCTCCATCGACGTCTACGGCGACCAGCCCCGCCAGCAGGGAGTCGGGGTTCTGACCATTGTTGTAGCGGTCACCGGAGCCTCCCCCGTCGCCGAGCCCGAGCAGTAGGGCATCGTCGGGGGCGAATTGGAGCATGCCGCCGTTGTGATTCGGCGCCGGCTGCTCGGCCTGGAACAACACCCGCTCGCTTTCCGGGTCGGCCTGAGTCGGTGAGAGGAAGGTGAACTCGGAGACCACGGTGTCTCCGGCGTCGTCGGAGTAATGGAGATAGAACCGGCTCGGGTCGGTCGGATGAAGTGCCATCGAAAGCAGGCCCTGCTCGTCCTGGCTCCGCACCCGGTCCGAGATGTCGAGCACCGGCTCGGGCGCCACCTCGCCTGCGACCAGCAGCCAGATCTGGCCTCCTTTGGTGATCACATAGGCAGACTCATCGCCGGGCCGGGCCACGACCTGGACCGGGAACGGCATAGTGGCCAACTCCCGATAGGCAAGTGACTGCAGCGACTCCAATGTGGTCGTCGTTGCCAAGGTCGTCGTCGTTGCCAAGGTCGTCGTCGTTGCCAAGGTCGTCGTCGTTGCCAGGGTCGTGGTGTTGGGGTGGGTCGACGAGGTGGCTGCATCCGCGGACGTGGAAGTGGCGATTTCCGGGGCACCGGTGCATGCCGAAACTACGAGCAAGATCGAGATCAGTCCAGGGCGCATGGGGCGACAGATTATGTCTAGGTTGCGGCGACCGTGAGCAGTGGCTTCAAGAACGACCCCGGAGCCATCCGGGGCTGGGTCACCTACGACTGGGCCAATTCGGCCTATGCCACAACGATTCTGGCTGCCGTCCTCCCTGCCTACTTCGCCTCCGAGGTGGTTGGGGACTCAGATGTGGAGTTCCTGGGGAGGTTGTGGACCGGTCAGGACCTGTGGGCCGTCACCGTCGGGTTCGGGCCGCTGATCATGTTCCTCGCCACACCGATCCTCGGCCCATCGCCGACTACTCGGCGTCGAAGAAGCGATTCCTCACGGTCTTCGCCACCTGGGGCGCCCTGTTCACCTCGCTGCTGTTCTTTTCGATGTCCGGCGATGTCGCCCTCACCCTGGGACTGTTCCTGTTCGCCCATCTCGGGTTCGTCGGCGCCAACGTCTTCTATGACGCATTCCTCCCCGATCTCACCACCGACGACACCATCGACATGGTCAGCTCACGCGGGTTCGCCTGGGGATACATCGGAGGCGGCGTGCATCTACTGCTCTCCCTCATCTTGATCCAGGGCTCCGACGCCGGGTTCATACCCCTCGACCCGATCCTGGCCACCCGGATCGCTCTCGGCTCGGTTGGAGTTTGGTGGCTGGCCTTCTCGGTCAAGGCCCTGCGTGGCTTCCCCGAGACCGGGCATTCCTCGGTCCTCCCCGGCCAACCGCGTCCGGGATGGGCCAGATATGTTCGGATCGGGTTCTCCCAGACCATCAAGACGACCGGACGGGTCATTCACAACCGGCCCCTGCTGGTCTTCGTCGTCGCCTTCATCCTCTTCAACGATGGGGTCCAGACCACCATTGCGATGGCCTCCATCTACGCCACGGAAACCCTCGAGCTCGGGATCACGATCGTCATCGTCGCCGTGCTGTTGGTCCAGTTCGTCGCCTTCTTCGGGGCCATGGGGTTCGGTCGCTATGCGGTGCGGGTCGGCACCAAACGAGCCCTCCTGACCAGCATCATGGTCTGGGCCTCGGTGTCGGTGGCCGCCTACTTCCTGCCGGTGGGCGCCGCCGGACCGTTTCTCGCCTTGGCCATCCTGATCGGATTCGTGTTGGGCGGGACCCAAGCCCTGTCCCGCAGCCTCTATGGGTCGATGATCCCCGAGGAGCAGTCGGCCGAGTTCTACGGGTTCTTCTCCGTCTTCTCCAAGTTCAGCGCCATCTGGGGACCGTGGATCTTTGCTCTGGTCCGCCAGACCACTGGCTCTGCGCGTTGGGCGATCCTCTCCATCGCACTCTTCTTCATCGTGGGCGGTCTCCTGTTCAGGACCGTGGACATCGAGCAGGGTCGGAGCAATCGTGAATCCCTTCGGGTGACGGTCACGACCACGTAGCCTGGGGCACATGTCCGATGACTCCCTGAATCCTGCCGAGCCACCCGAGGAAACCCTGGGCGGGACTACTCAGGTCACCCACGCAGGGTCGGGGGTTGCCTGGGGGGCGGTGATCATTCTCCTGGGATTGGCTCTGCTGGTCGTCTTCGCCATCCAGAACACCGATCCGGTGCCGGTCGAGTTCCTGTGGCTGGACGGTGAGTACCCGCTCGCATTGGTGATCCTGATCACAGTCGCGGTCGTGGTCCTACTCGTTGAGTTGTTCGGGATGTTCTATCGCCGGCGGAGACGGAAGAGACTTGGCGAGCGCCAGGAGTTGAAGAAGTTCCGCGACGCCTCCTGATCCCCACCGCTGGGCGCGTGATTCTCGGCACTGTCCTTCTCGTTTCCTGTGCCGCGCAGCCCACTTTTCCGACCTCTACGGACGGGAGCGGAGTAGAACGACCGGTAGGGCTGGTGACAGGAGATGTCCTGGAAGTCGAAGACGGGGACACCTTCGTCCTCGGAACCGTCGGGCGAGAGATCACGATCCGATTGCTCGGGGTCAATGCTCCCGAGCGCGACGAATGCTTCCACGACAAAGCAGCTGCGGGGTTGGCCTCCTATCTCGACAACAGGGCTGTCGGAGTCGAAGACCACGGCGAGGACCAGTTTGGGCGAACCCTCGGCTACGTCTGGGCGGGAGACACTCTCGTCAATCTCGCTTTGGTCGCGAACGGGCTCGCCATCGCCACCACCCCCGGAGACACCGACACCTGGGGGCCAAGACTCCTGGCCGCCGAAGAGGCCGCCTACCGGGCCCGGATCGGGTTATGGGATCAAACCGCTTGCAGCGGTCACGCAACCACAGACATCGATCTCTCGATCGACACCGCCGGCCACAACCCGCCGGGAGCCGACGACCAAGTGCTCGACCTCGAGCAGGTCACGATCATCAACAACGGCGACGAAGCGGTCGACATCTCGGGATGGGTCCTCCGCGATGAGTCCTCGGCACATCGGTTCCGGTTCCCTGGCGGCTCGGTCATCGGGCCTGGCGCCGCCATCCAGGTGACCAGCGACGACCCGGGCTGGGAACCGGGTGGAACTCCGGTGTGGAACAACACCGGCGACATGGCGCTGCTGTTGACACCCGATGGAGGGGTGACCGCCCGTCAGCGGTATCGGCCCTGAGCGGCCCACTAGAGCGTGAGGTTTGCTTCACTGTTGAGTTGGACGACAATGGAGACGGCATTTTGTTGCCGCTGCTCTCGGGAGGAGCAAGAAAAATGATCTTTGGATATTTGGATGCGGGCTCGGGAAGTCTGCTCCTTCAGGCACTGATCGGCGGTCTGGCCGGGATCGGTGTCGCCTACAAGGCCATGCGCATGAAGTACGGGCGTCGGGGTGTCAAGTCCGACGCTGTCGCGGCCGAAGTGGACACCGCCGAAGACCCCGCCCTGTCCGCCGAATCCTGATCGCGCAGTGATATCGCCCGACCCCGGGTCGTTTCGCGACCCGGCCTCACGAGTCGTTCTCAATGGGGAGAAGGTCCTGCGCCTCCTCGACCAACGTGGCCTCCAGGGGTGGCGCGCTCTCGCCGGGACCAAGTTCTTCGCATCTGCCGTCGCCGAAGGCCGGCTGATTGCCGCGGTCGAGATCGACCCTCCGCCGGGCAGCGCCGGAGCTCTCGAACACCCTCGTTTGCCACTCATCAGCTACCCGTACGAGTGGACCTACTCCATGCTCAAGGATGCTGCCCTTCTCCAACTCGACCTTCTGGAGGGCGCCCTCCACGAAGGGCTGACCATCAAGGACAGCACCCCGTACAACATCCAATTCGTTGCAGGCCGACCGGTTTTCATCGATATCGGCTCCTTTGAGGCCTATCGCCAGGGAGAGGCCTGGATCGGCTACCGCCAGTTCACACGCCAGTTTCTCTTCCCCCTCATGCTGCGGGCATGGGTTGGGGTCCCCTTCCAACCCTGGCTTCGTGGCGATCTGGAAGGCCCCACTCCGGGCCAGATGGCCAAGCTCCTCGGCGGCAAGAAGCGATTCAATTCAGGTGCGCTGCTTCATGTGCGACTCCAGGCGCGGATGGAGACCCGGATGTCGGATCGCGCGGTCAGGGAGGACCTTCGAACCGCCGGCTTCACCCCCGAGCTGATCCTGGCCAACGTGAAGAAGCTCCGCTCTTTGGTGACATCCCTCGATTGGGAGCACGGCGTCGATGGCTGGTCGGATTACGGCTCGTGCAGTCATGTGTCACGGGATCGAGATGCCAAGAGTGAGTTCCTGCTATCGGCTCTGGGGCGAGTCGGCCCGCACCGGGTCCTCGACCTCGGCGCCAATGATGGGCATTTCTCGACCATCGCCGCCTCCGCCGGAGCCGAAGCCATCGCCGTCGACAGCGACGAAGCAGTCCTCGACGACCTTTATCGAAGGAGTGCCGGGCAGAGCCTGTCGGTGGTCCTCACCGACCTGGGCAACCCATCGCCGGCCCAGGGATGGGCCGGGATGGAGCGATCGGGGATCATCGAGCGGGCCCGGCCCGATCTGGTGATCGCCTACGGGCTCATCCACCACCTCATCTACTCGGCCAGCATCCCGCCCAAGGAAGTCCTCCGCTGGTTGCACTCCTTTGGCACACCGGTGGTTGTCGAATATGTCTCACCGGCCGATGAGATGGTGGCCAAGCTCGTCGGGAACAAGCTGCCTCAGGAGTTGCATGGCGGCCGCGAGGAGGCCGAATTCCGGGCCATTCTGGAAGAGATGTTCGAGATCGTCCATGAGCAGACGCTTGGCTTGGGCACGAGAGTCCTCTTCGATCTCAATCCCCGATAGCGCCCCGTAATTGGGGCGCCCGCAGTTGGGACCGTGGGGTCCGTGTTTGGGTCTCCGTAATTGGGACCGTGAGGGCCGTATGTGACCCCTGTGGATCTCAATTACGGAAGGGTTCCCCGCCAACGAATCTGTCAACGGGGGAGAGTTGCCGGGCTCTCGATGGCGTAGTCGCCGAATTCGGCGATCACGGTCAGGCGGTCGAGGTCATCAGGCACCTCCGCGGCCGGGATGTCGAAGGTGAACCCGGAACGGAGGAGGTCGTCGCTCTTGAACCAGCGCACCACGTTCTCGTTGTCGAGGTTGGGTGGGCTGGAAACCAGCAATTGGTCACCAGCGAACACATAGATCCAATCGGCGGTGCGCTTCTCCTTGACGTCAGCCGCCCATCCTTTCACCAGCCAACCCGTCTCCGTCTCCCGCGCCGCGCTTATCTCCAAGCGGCGATCCCCTTCGGAGCGAATATCGAGCTGATGCCCGTCTTCGGCGAAGTAGTCCACAGTGATGTCAGCGGCGGCCCCCACCAGCCATCCGTTGCCGTCTGGGTCCGGCACCAGGATCGCCACCTCGTTAGCGCCGTCTATCAAAAGCTCTTCGGCCAGCAACCCGCGGAGCTCGCCGCTGGTATCGCTGTCCCTGATCACGAACCCGGTCCCGGCCACCGTGCCGTTGACCGCGAGGAGAAGGTCATCACCTTCGATCCCGGCGGGTAGCTCCAACCGACCCGAGATGAAAGTCTGAACGAAACCCGAGGCCCGGCTCACTTCTGCCAGCTCCTCGGATTGTGTCAGCGACCAGTGCAGGTCGTCGCTCGGTTGCGGATCCAACTCGGCCACGGGTCGCCCTACGAAGTCCGCATACGGGCCTGACCCGGCGACACCCATCCAACTTCTCTGGTTGGGCACCCACTCGTGATTGCGCCGCACCTGGTCGAAGAGCTCACTGAGATCGGTGCTGGCGGGCTCCCGACTACAGCAATAGAAGATCGGCTCATGTGGATAGTCGGTCCCTTCGATGTCCAGCAACGAGTGACCGTCGAATTCCCAATCGGTCGTGATATCGAGTGCATCGACGATCGTGGGGAGGATGTCGATGGCGAACGCCGGCTCGTCGAAGGTTTGGCCGTCGACCTGTCCCGGAAGCTTGATGATCAGGGGAATCCGGTAGAGATCGCTGAGATTGCCCCCCATCGGCCAACGACGATGCTCTCCCGGGACGAACGAAGCCCCGTGGTCGGCCACCACCACGATCAGCGAGTCGTCCCAATTGCCGGTCTCCTCCAACCGGTCGAACAACGCTCCGAGACGCTGATCCAAGAAACCGAGCTGGTAGAGGTATCTCTGGTATCCCAGTCGGGGGAGGTCGGCCCGGGTCACCCACTTGCCGCCCTCGATGCCGTCGACCTCGTCGTACTGCTCCGGTCGTTGGTAGTGGCTTCCTGAAGGGTTGACCCTCCACGGGATATGCGGCGCCTGGAGATGCGCAAAGTGCAGGGTCGGAGGGGCAGCGGCATCGACCCCGTCGATGATCCGCTCGATCCAATCGATCCACTTGCTCCTCACCCCCGCCTCGGGAACGGGTAGGTCGCCGACATCCACCGGCGCCGCCTCCCTGGCCTCCGCCTGACCGAGAAATCCTTTCCAGCTGCCGTCGATGCTGGGAAGACCGGCACGTACAGACTCGGGAAGGGAGAGATGGCCGTAGACCACCCCCACGTCCTGGAGCAGAGAGCCGAATCGGGCCGGTCCTCTGCCGGCATAGTCCTTGCAAAACTCCTCAGGGCACATGTCGGTGAGCCACTCGACGACGTGCATCTCGTACCCCTCGCCGAGGAGGGTGAACAGGTTGTTGGGGTGATCGATCAGTGATGGGGTGGCATCGGACTCACCCAGACGACCGCTGAGAATGGCCGGGACGCTCTGGGTGGTCGCGATCGAGTTGGAGAAGGCATTTCGGTACCAGTTTCCGGAGTTGGCCAAGCGGGCGAAATTCGGGAACAGGGCAGCGTTGATGGCTCCGTCCTCATCCATGAGCGATGCAATGGGGAGCTCGTCGAGTTGGATGATGACGATCGATGCCGGTATCCCGATCTGATCCGGGGCAATGGGTGGGACCGCAGGCTCGGCCAGCAGTTGCGATGTGGGCGAGATCGCAAGAAACATCACCAGCACTGCAGGACCGAGCAGCGAAAAGAACAGCAGCCCTGGTTCGATCCGGCGGCAAAGGAGCAGCACGACGGCGGTGACGCCCACAGCCAGAGCGACAGCAGCCACCGTGTTCTCGGGCACCACCTGGCGGCTTATAACCAGACCGGTCGCCGCCGCCGAGATCCCAACCAGCACGTAGTAGGCGATATCAGCGGCTCGGGTGCTGATCTTCTCGGTGATCGTGAGGATGATCACGGCGACGAGAGGCAGGGTGAACGTCACCAAAAGCCCGAACATGACGATCTGCTCGGGTGTGCTTCGATTGGCTACGAAGACCCCAGGATTCCTCCCATACAGGTCCAGGACCGGAGCAGCGACACCTGCAGTCATCAGGCCGAGGATCACCAACGAGCGCCGCCAGACGCGACGCCGATCGATCTTGGGCAAAGTCACGCCGCTCAAAATACTGGTCACTCAAACCAAGGTGAACTGCTCGGATCGGCTCCCGGATCTCCGTTGCCCGTGGCGGGGCGACGATTACCCCCACGAACCCGCCCTACGATGGGCCCACGGGACTGAAAGGACCGCAATGGGATTCATGGACACCCTCAAGGGATGGTTCGGCAAGGCCAAGGACCAAGGCTCCGATCTGGCCGAGAAAGCACAGCCCTATGTCGAAAAGACCAAGGACTTCGCCAGCGACGCAGGTGCGAAGGTCAAAGAGACGTCGCAGGACCTCTACGGATCGGCCAAGGACAAGATCGCAGACATGACGGACAAGGGGGAGGAGGCGGTTGACGCCGGTGAGGACGCCGCCACCGAGACAGTCGATTCGGCCAAGGAGGCCGCGGGCGAGGCGGCGGATGCCGTTCCGGAAGCAGCAGAGAACGTGGAAGACGACGTCAGGGACCAATTCTCGAGTTGAAAACGACGGCTGCGAAAGCCCAGGAGTTGCTTAGGCTGCGGTCGCCAACATGAAGAGGGTTTCCGACCGACTCGGGCACTTGCCCCCGTCCGCCACCCTGGGCATCGCCGCCCGGGCCAGGGAGTTGCGCGCCGCCGGGATCGACGTGATCTCGTTCGGGGCCGGCGAGCCCGACTTCCCCACGCCCGAGCATGTGGTCGCCGAAGCGGCACGGGCTTGTTTCGACCCCCAGAATCACAAGTACACCGCCTCCGCAGGTCTCCCCCAACTCCGGAAAGCCATCGCCGAGGACGTCGCCCGTTACTCCAAGGTCGAAGTCGACTGGTCGGAGGTGATGGTCACCAACGGAGCCAAGCAGGCGGTCTTCCAGGCTTTCGCCGCCCTTCTCGACCCTGGTGATGAGGTCCTGCTGCCGTCGCCCCATTGGGTTACCTACCCGGCAGGCATCGAACTCGCCGGGGGAATCACCGTATCGGTCCCGGCCGACCTCGAAGACGGGTTCAAGGTGACCATCGACAGCCTGGAGCGGGCTCGGACCGATCGCACCAAGCTCTTGGTCTTTGTCTCCCCCTCCAACCCGACAGGTGCGGTCTACACCGCCGAGGAAGCCCGCGTCATCGGAGAGTGGGCGGCAGCCAACGACATCTGGGTGATGGCCGATGAGATCTACCAGCGTCTCACTTATTTCACCGATGTGGCGCCCTCGATTGCCGCGGTGACCCCTCGATTCGAGAACTGGGTCCTGATCAATGGCGTGGCCAAGAGCTACTCGATGACCGGATGGAGGGTCGGCTGGATGGTCGGTCCCGTCGACGTGATCGACGCCGCCAACAGCCACCAGTCACACGCAACGGGCAACGTGGCGAATGTGGCCCAACACGCGGCGCTGGCCGCCCTCACCGGCCCTCAGGAGGCCGTCGAAGAGATGCGCCTCGCCTTCGACGCCAGACGAAAGCTGATGTACTCGATGGTCAGCTCACTCCCCGGCGTCGTATGCATCGAGCCAGAAGGGGCGTTCTACGTTTTCCCTGACTTTTCGGCGCATCTCGGCGACCGCTGGGCAAGCACCGATGAGCTGGCTACCGCCATACTCGAGAAGGCGGGAGTGGCGCTGGTACCCGGCGAGTCGTTCGGCACACCCGGGTTTCTACGGCTTTCCTACGCGGTTGGCGAGGAGGAAATCGAGCGCGGAGTCGATCGGATCGCCGCCTTACTCGCCACTTGACGGAGGGCCCGGGAAGCGGGTTTACACTCGCCGACGATGGAGCGAGGGATCAAAGCCCGGGCCATGATGCTCGTCGAGCCCAAGCACTTCACGTTGACCGAGTTGCCAACCCAACCTGTTGACCGGGGTGGCTGGCTGGCCGTAGAGGCAACCGGGATCTCAGGCGCCGACATCCAGGTCTGGAAAGGCGAGGCCCGCGATGTGGTCTACCCACTTGTTCCCGGTCACGAGGTTGTGGGCCGAATCGCCACCGAAGGGCCAACCATCCCCTTTCCCATCGGAACCCGAGTCGCGGTTGAGCCTCGTATCCGCTGCGGCGAGTGCCATCGTTGCAAGCAGAGCCTGGCCACCTGTGTCAGACGCCGACCATCTAACTCCTATGGGTTCATCCCCTCCATCGAGCCACCAGGGCTCTGGGGCGGCCTCGCCGAGTATCTGTTCATCGACCCCGACGCACGGCTCCACCAACTCACCGACGACGTACCGGCAGAGGTCTCGACATTCGTCCATCCCCTGGCTGCCGGTCACACCTGGGCCGTCGAGCTGCCCTCGCTGCAAGCAGGCGAGAGCGTTCTCATCCTGGGCCCTGGCCCTCGTGGGCTCGCCTGTCTGATCGCCGCCAAGGCTGCCGGCGCCGGGTGGGTGGGGGTCACCGGCCTGGCCCATGACCGTGATCGTCTCGAGCTCGCCAAGCGGCTTGGCGCAGACCTGACCATCAATATCGAGAGCGAAGACGTGGGAGGGGCTATCGCCGAGGCCGTCGGGCGCCGACCGGACATCATCGTCGATGTGACCTCCGATGATCCGGAAGCAGTCTTCACCGCACTCGACCTGGTGCGGAGTGGCGGTCGGGTGATACTGGCCTCCACCAAGGGAAACCGCGCCTTCCATTTCCTCAGTGACGTGCTGGTGGCCAAGCAACTCACCATCCGCGGCGCCATGGGGGCGAGCAGCGTCGGATACCAGTGGGCAACCCGTCAGATCGAGATCGACCCCCGGATCGACGACCTCGTCTCACACCAGTTTCCGCTGTCCGAGGCTCCACGCGCCCTCCAGGCGGCGGCAGGTCTCCTGGGTCGGGAAGAGTTGATCTCGGTCGCCGTAACCTTCTGAGATGACCGCGGCTCGCAGTCCTGATCGGCTGTCGGTCGGGTCCTGGGTCCTCTACGACCTCGCCAACACCATCTTCGCCCTCGGTGTGGTCGGCCGATATTTCCCGGAATGGCTGACAACCGTCGGTCAGCCAGACTCCGCCCTGGCTCTGGTCGAGGCCGCGGCCGGCGCACTGGTCATCTTCCTCGCACCTTGGGCGGGCGCTCGTAGTGACGCCCGGGGCGCCCGAGTCCCCACTCTTCGCGTAACCACCCTGATTGCGGTCGGGGCGACCGCGGGGCTCGCGGCGGGACCTATGACCATGACACTCATCCTGCTCGGGATCGGGCTCGTCGGGTTCAACGTGGGATCCGTGGTCTACGACGCCCTGCTGGTCGACGTCAGCACCCCGGCGAATCGGGGCCGAATCTCAGGGCTCGGCGTTGGCATCGGCTACATCGGCTCTTTTATCGGGTTGGGCATAGGAGTGGTGACCCTGGAGGTCCTGGGTTGGTCGTTCGCCGATACCTTCAGGGTCCTCGCGCTCGGCTTCCTGCTGTTCGCCTTGCCCGCGTTCTTCTTCATCAAAGAGCGGCAGGGAGACGCCGCCTCCCCCGCGCCCAGGCTCCGTGACGTTGCAAGCCGGATCATCTCCTCGTGGCAGAAAGCCCGCGGCTATGACGGCATGGTCCGTTTCCTGGTGAGCCGCTTTCTCTACACCGATGCCATCAACACCCTGATCGGGGGGTTCCTGACAATCTTCGTGATCGAGGAACTCCGCCTCGATGGGCAGTTCGTCACACAACTCTTGGGTGTTGCGATAACCGCGGCCGTGGTTGGGGCCCTGGTGGCCGGGCGTTTTGTCGAATTCGCCGGCCCACTGCGGGTGCTTCGGGCCGCCCTGATCTTGTGGATGGTCGCCATCGCTTCCGGCGTGGCCGCCGCGGTGACCGGGCAGACGAGCCTCGCCTGGGCGATCGGGCCTCTGGGTGGCCTCGCCCTGGGTGCAACCTGGACCGCAGACCGGGTCGTGATGACCCGTATCTCACCCCCCCGGCATCTCGGGGAGTTCTACGGTCTGTACGCCACCGTCGGCCGGTTTGCCACCATCCTGGGCCCGCTCACGTGGGCATTGGTCGTCGACGTCTTTGGCTGGGGGCGCCGGGTGGCCATGGGCGCCTTGATCATCTTCATCGCCGTTGGATGGTGGTCTCTGAGGCGAGTGGACGACTCTGAGCGGAACTGGCCACCCAAGGACCGCCTGGTCTTCAGCGGAAGTCCCGCTCCCCAGAGATGAGGTGCTGTTCCACCGCGTAGGGAATCGGGAGATCACTGACCTCATGGGGCCCCCGCACCAGGCGTCTTCCGATCTCAGCGAACCAGGTGTCGTTGGCGAAGGCCCACGGCCAAGCTCGAATCCCAACTCTGGCCCCAATGATCCCTCCAACCACGGCGCCGAGAGTGCTGCCCCCGATCCGGGCCGCCTGTTCGATGGGGATGTGGGGTCGGTCGGCCAGAGGCGCCGCCAGGAGCAGGCCGGCTCTCATCAGGTCCCAGGGCCGGGGCTCGCTATCGGCGCCGACAATTGCGAGCGCCTCTGCCCCCTCGGCCACCCCGACGTGATCCAACAGCAAATGCAAGTCGGCGACCAGCTCGTCCCAGGAGGCCGGTCCCGTGTGTCTCAATGTCGACGCGAACTGGGCCGCCGTGAGCTCAACCGTCTCGACGACGCCGGCGATGAGGTCCCTGCCCGATTGCCCGAAACACGACGCCGCGGCGGCGCCGGCGCTCACCACTCCGGCCACCACCGAAGAGAGGTCCGAATGAAACATCGAGCCGAGCCCGACCACCGTCCCACGTAGGGCGGCGGGATCGCGACGAAGCGCCACACCCACCGGCACAGCACGAGGTGCTGCGTCGAGAGAGGGATCTTCCTCGGGAACCAGACCGCCCGCCGCGGCGCGGGCAAGCCAGGTCCGAAAATGGGGGGTCTCGGCTCGATATACGGGCTCCTCGTCGCCGTCGCCGTCGAGCTCGCGTATCGCCCGCACCATCTGAGCCGTATCGAACTCCGCGTTTTCTATGAGTTGGTAGGCAATGACAGTCGCCTGTTCCGTGATCGCCGAATAGCCCAATTCCCAGGCTCCCCCGGCGCTGTCACCCGCCGCCAGGCCGAGCATGGCGCCATCACCTTCTCCAGCCACCAGCGAGAAGCGGGAATCGGAGTCACTCACGGTTGGGCAGGGTACCGGGGTAGGCTCGACTCCCAATGCACCGGATAGTGGTCATAGCCAACCCGGCTGCCTCTCAGTTCACCGGTGGCTCTCACCGCGACGTCATGGCAACACTCGATCGGGTCGCGGACGTCGATTCGATCTGGCCCGGATCACCTGCCGAAGCCACCGAGAAGGCGCGGGAATCTGCAGAAGGAGGGGCGGACATCGTCGTCGCGATGGGAGGCGACGGGATGGTCCATCATGTCAGCCAGGGGGTGATCGGAACCGTGGCCTCGCTCGGTGTGATCCCGGTGGGGACCACCAACGTCTTTGCCAGATTGATGGGTATCCCCTCCAAACCGATCAAGGCGGCGCGTCTCCTGGTGACGTCGCCCCAGATTCGGCGGGTAGGTGTCGCCACCATGACCCTGCAGCGAGGATCGACCGAGACCGTGCACCATTCGATCTTCGCCTGTGGGTTCGGCCTCGACGCCGCAGTTGTGCAACGGGCCGAAAAGGAGCCATATCGCAAGTACCGGTTCGGCTCGATCCACTACGCCCGCTCCGCGTTCGGCACCGCGCTTCAGGACTTTCCCCGCCGCAAACCGCATGTAGCGGTCCACTCGGGTGATCGTGAGGCCTATGTGACCGCGGCCATGATCCAGTTCCGTGAGATCTACACCTACTTCGGGAGGGTGCCGCTCAAGGTTGCACCCGCCGACCCTGACCCGATGACGGTCTTGGTGGTCAAGCGCCTTCGGCGGAGACACATACCGCGTATCGCGGTCACCCTCTTTGCGGGGAAGGATCTGGAGTCGATCCCCGACATGGAGGTATGGCGCAGGGTCGACCTATTTGAGCTGAAGGCGGACCCGCCAGTGGAGGTTCAGGCGGACGGCGAGGCACTGGGAATGGTCGATGGTGGAACCGTCCAATGGGAGCCGGACGCGTTGGCTGTCATCGTCCCTGCGCCACCAATCAAGTAGGCGTTACTTTGCCCCCGAGAACCGAATTCCCTCGGCGTCGAAACGATTCTTGATGCGAAGCAATGCCTCCCTCCGCACCGTCGTGCGCTGGTGGCCGTCAGAGGTGAGCCGCCCCCTGAGCACGACCCCGGAGTCACCGACATCCTGGACACCGAGCATCTCGGCGGGGCCCCGAAGCATGGGCCCCAACTCGGGATCGTCCGCCATCTTGGTGAGCTCGTCGAGCATCACCTCCATGGCACGGTCCACATCCTGGTCATAGGCGATCGAGATATCGATCACCGGCTGGGCGAAGACCCTGGTGAAGTTGGAGGCGACCGTTATCTGGCCGTTCGGCACGTAATGGACGTTGCCCTCGAAGTCTCGAAGCACCGTGACCCGGAATTGGATGTCTTCGACCGTGCCCGTGGCTCCGCTGATCGACACCGTGTCACCGATCTGGTACTGGTCCTCGGCGAGGATGAAGAAGCCGGCAAGCACATCCCTGACCACATTCTGGGCGCCGAAGCCGATGGCGGCGCCGATCACGGTCCCCAAGGCCAGGAACGGCGCCATGCTGAATCCCCAGATCGTGAACACCATGAGGACCACGAGCACGATGAGCGTGACCTGGATGACCCGGCGGACCATCAACCACAGGGTGCGGGAGCGGGAGGCGGCCTGCGGCCCGCGGAGGGCGATTCCTTCGATGAAGCGGTTGCCGACCTTTACGAGGACGAAGTAGAGGATCAGCGCCAGGACCACCACCACCGCGGTCTTGATCCATCTCGGGTCCATGGCCGGCGAGAGTACTTACCCGGCGGACCGCAGGGTCAGCTCATTCACGGCCAGCGTCAGTTCGGAGATCGAGGCCTGCGCCCTGGCCTTCTTCGCCACCACCGCCCGCACCGGATCCCCGACCTCGCTCTCCAGGGCGGCTTTCAACCTGTTTGAGCCAGAATCGGCGGCCGAGACCGAGGGATTGTCTACCCGACGTCCCCACCACCTTCGTCGTGGCTTCAGGGCATGGGATTGGGAGCCGAAGGGCGCAGCGCCGAGCACCACCCCGGGTGCCCGGGCCGCGATTTCTCCTATCGAACTTCCAAGCTCACCACCGGTCTCATCGGCGATTTCCTCGAGGAAGGTGGCAACCTGGTGGCCGGCTCCGGAGAGGTCTCCGGCATCGATCCGAGCGCTCGCCTGATCCATGATTCCTTCCCAACGGTTGCCGAAATCCAAGGCGGAGCCGTCACCACTTGCCTCCAGGAGCGATGAGCACCCGGCCCGGAGATCGACCAGCAGCTTCTCGTACACCGACCCACCCAGCTCCTGCTCGAGATGCGCCAGCAGCCCTTCGATCCCCAGTGTGGGCCCGGCGGGGGGTTGGGCCACGGTGTCGAAGACCGTCGGATTCTCGATCCCGTCTTCGACCAAGGCCGACACCAGATCGGCTTTCACCCGCGAGATATCGTCGTCGGTCAGCCGGTCGCTCTGGTTGAGAACGAAGACGAATTGGCTGTGATAAGCCGCCATGGGAGCCAGATAGCCGTGGTGCAGGGCGGCGTCTCGGTATTTCTCCGGATCGACTACCCACACCACGCAATCGAGTCGGGGCAGGAGCGAGTCCACCCGTTGTCGGTGGTCGACTTCGACACTATCGGTGTCAGGGAGGTCGATCAGGCAAAGCCATTCACGTCCCTCATGGGACACCCGATCATCGACCCCTATCTCGTCGAGATAACCCGCAATTGCCGACTCTCGTGACATCGGCACCAGCGCCTGGGGGTGCGAAGTGGTGGGGCGAACACCGCCCGTGGCGGCCACGTCCTCTCCGGCGATGGCATTGAAGAGACTCGACTTGCCGGAGCCGGTGCCGCCGGCGAGGGCTGCCAACAGCATGTCGTCGGGGTAGGCCAACCGGGCCATCATCCGGTTTCGCATGTGGGCAACCGGTTCCAATGTCCGCTGGTCCACCACTCCGACGCAATCGGCCAGGGCCTGGTCGATCATCGGCAGGAGGCCGATGATGGCGTCACGCATTGGCGAAGGCCGACCGCGCCACCACTTCGGCCACGAGCGTCCTGGCCCGGTCCACGTCCGGGGCCGGAGTGACCTCATCGATGACCGACGAGACTAGGTGGTCCCGCACCGAGTCGTACACCGTTGTGAGGGCCCGAACCAGGGCATCCCGGGCCTCGCTTATCGACGTTGCGGTCTCGGTGCCCGGCTGGACCGCACCGAGGGCGGCTTCGAGCGTCAGATCGACCCTGAGCGTGGAGATCGCCAACAACAGGGCCCCAATGTCAGAGCGATTTCCCACCGTCGGAGCACACATTTCCTCCAATTCCACCCACCAGAGGGCGACGGCCTCGACAATCGCGGCATGAGTCGTCTGGTCGAGTCTCGTGGCAACCAGGCCCTGGTCGTGGAGGGCAACGGCACCGTCGTGGATGGAGACCCTGAGGTCGGTGGCGACCGCGGTGATCAAGGTATCGAGCACACGATGCCTCGAGGCTGCCACGAGCTCGACCGCAGGCGCCATTCTCCGCATCCAACTGCGGACCCGTCGCCGGTGAGCCCTGCCGTGACGGGCGAGCGGCGAGACGTCGAAGCCGGGCTCGAATTGGCCCGCCGCCGAAGTCAGGATCCTTTCCAGGTCGGTGGTGAACACCTGATCCAGCATCCCCTCGACGAGGTCGGCTTCGGTAGAACCGAGCTCCGCCGTCGCGATGAGATCGCGCGCCTGTCCCAAGGTCACCCACAGCACCGAACGGACGACTTCGGCTCTTTCCGATTGAGATTTTTCGACGTGGCTCATCAGACGCCTGCGCAAGGAACGCACTGCGACCGAGGGAACCGATGGCGAGCCGGCGGATAGGTGGTGCTCGTGCACCACGAGGAGGTTGCCGTCTGTGCCCTCCCGCTTCAGCCGATTCCGATAATCGGTCGTCGCCCCCGTCGTCGCGCTGGTCACCCGGTTCAATACGTGAATGACCGGCGCACCCCGGGACTGTGCCCGACGCAATACCTCCCAGGGGACCAGGTCGGCATATCTGAGGGCGGAGGTGACGAATACGACGACATCGGCGTGATCGATCATGGTCTCCGCGGCGACCCGATGGGCAAGGGTCGTGGAATCGAGGTCGGGAGTGTCCACCAGACTCATCGAGCCGAGGATCGGTGCTCGACCCTCGACCACAACGCAATCGATGCCACCGACTCGGTCATAACCAGAGATATCCGCGGCCAGGACCACCGGGTCCCTGGTCGTCGGGCGCAGCGGCCCGGTCTCGGCGATTTCGAGACCGGAGACACTGTTGAGGAGAGTCGACTTCCCCGCACCGGTCGGGCCTGCGAACACCACCAGGAGCGGGGTCGACGGGTTGAGCATTCTGGGCAGCAGATAGGAGCGGATCGTCATGACGACGCGGTCACGTTCCCTGGCGTGAATCCATCCGGCGGGCTCGTCGCCAAAGACCAGGCCGTCTACCGCCCTGGCGAGCTCATCGAGCTCGGACGTCAAATCATTGGCCGCGCTGATTGCCACCACTGGGTGAAATTGTGGCATGGACCCAGGTCTGATCGATGTCAGGCGGTCCAGCCCCCCGAAGGCCGCTCGAACCACACGTGGACCTGTCCGGTGCCGGTAGCGTTCTCGTAGTCGGAGAACAACTCCCCGCGAGCCACGCAGTTCCGGCCGCCGATGGCGCCGAGCATCATCAGATAGTGGCCGAATCGCCCCTCGGGCGCATACTCGAAGTAGTCGTCCATGGTGTCGACGACCCGAGCGTGGTCGCCGGCCACCATCATCTCGAGTCGCTCCTCATCGGCCGCCCGGGCGGCAGGGGTGATGATGTGCACCGGGTCGGAGGCCTCGTGCTTCGAGATCTCCTTGAGGGGCCAGAAGGTGTGGCTCATGCCACCCGATGCCAGCACCACAACTCTTCGGTCGAGCCGTGATACTGCTTCCCCGATGGCTTCACCCATCGTCATGAAGTCGTCGGTATCCCCGGTCTGGACCAGGGAAACCGAGACGACCTTCTCGTCTTTTCGCAGATAGTGGACGAGGTTGATGGTGGCGTAATAGACGGGCATGTAATCGTCTTCGTTGGCATGGGTGGGCGTGCCGAGCTCCGAGCCGAGGGTGGCCGAGAGCTTGGCCAGCTCCGGGTCACCGGGGTAGTCATAAGGGATCTGAGCCATTCCCCGGGGTAGCTCCGATGAGGTGAAGATGCCCTGACGCCGGGCATGCGCCGAGATCAGATGCTCAACCGTGGAGAACCAATGAGAGTCGACGATCACGATCGTGTCCGGTTGGAGACGAGCGAATACTTCGGTGCGGAGCCGAATCAGCCCGGGTACCAGGGAGATCTCCTCGCCCTCGTTGAGCTCGAGACGGGTCGCCTCGTCGAACATGATCGTGGGTGCGTGACTGATCAGCCCGGCGCCGACTATCTCACCCATTCAGTCCCTCCTCGAGGTCGTTAGGAACCTAAATGAGATTTTAGTGATCCGTCGCCCAGTCGTCGGCCACGAGTGGAAGATCGTCGGCGGTGGCTGTGACGATGCGAAGCAGGCGGGCCAGCTCACCGCGCTCCTTCTGGCCGAGTTTCGATGTGAACTTCGTCTCGTGCTCGTTGAACCGGGGAAAAACCCGCTCGATCAGCTCCAGGCCACCTTCCTCCAGGTCGACGATCACCCGGCGCCCGTCCTCAGGATGACGGGCGCGTGACACGAGGCCTGTCTTCTCGAGGGTGCCGAGCATGCCGCTCAGGGTCCCCTTGGCCAGCCCACAGTCGTCGGCCAGTTGGCCGGTCTCGCGCTCTCCCCACACCCAAAGGACGAAGAGGATCGTGAACCCTCCCCAGGACAATCCTTCCGGTCCCAGGACCTCCCTTTCCATCCGATTGCGCACCGCGTTGGCAGCGCGATAGATGTTGGAGACGGCGAGGAGTGCGTCAAAGTCGAGCTGCCGATCCCCGAGCCGGGCACGAATATCTCGCTCCGCCTCGAGCACGACTTCGGGATCGTGGTCGATGAGTGGTCTTGGCATGGGGTGGTACGGGGCAGGGAGTTTATCCTTAGCTTGCGAACGATCCGCATCTGCCATGCCAACCACACGAGTCGAGATCTCCGAATACGCCGTTTCCCCCGATCACTACATCGGAGGCAAGCGGGTTGCGTCGCCCAATACCTTCGAGGTGCGCTCCCCACTCGACTGGGATTGGAAGCTCGCGGACGTCGCCAGGGGTGATGCCCTGACTGCAGACGACGCGGTCAGCTCGGCGGTGACGGCATTCCCCGGCTGGGCGGCGCTCACCCCCAAGGAGCGTGGCGAGTACCTGCATCGTCTCGCCGACGTAATCGACCAGAACATCGACGTCATCGCCCAGGTCGAGTGTGTCGACATGGCCATGCTCCTCGAGAGCCTGCAGGCCCGGGTCATCCATAGGGGCGCCGAGAATCTCCGCAACTACGCCGACCTGGCCTCCGAATGGGAGGGCCGTCGCTGGTCGTCGAAGGGCACCGACAACCAGGTGCAGCGAATGCCCGCAGGACCGGCGGTGATCATCACCCCCTGGAACGCCCCCTGGCTGCTCTCAACCTGGAAGCTGGCCCCGGCCCTTACTGCCGGCAACCCCGTGATCCTCAAGCCGGCCGAGTGGGCCCCACTCTCCGCTTCCCTTCTCGCTGATCTCGCAGACCAGGCGGGTCTGCCCCCCGGAGTCTTGAACGTGGTCCAGGGCATCGGTGACGAGGTCGGAGCGGCGTTGGTGTCCGACCGCAGGGTGCGTCGAATCTCCTTCACCGGCTCACCGGAGACCGCGCGGCACATCGGGATCGCCGCCGCCGGCAACATCGTCCCCTTCACCGCCGAGCTCGGCGGCAAGGGCCCGTTTGTGGTCTTCGCCGACTCCGATCTGGAGGCGGCGGCCGAAAAGGCGGCCGGTCAATACGACGACGCGGGACAGGTCTGCCTCGCCGGCACCCGGCTCCTGGTGGAGGACAGTGTCTCGGGCGACTTCCTGGAGTTGTTTCACCGGTTCACCGACGCCCATGTGCTCGGCGACAGCCGAAGTCCGCTCACCACGATCAGCCCGCTGATCCACCCCGACCATCTGGCACGGGTCGATGGCTTCGTGAGACGAGCCAGGGATGCTGGTGACCGGATCGTCCGTGGCGGTGAGCGATGGAAACAAGACGGGTTGTGGTATGAACCGACGCTGATCGAGCCCAAGTCGAACGAGTCCGAGGTGGTGCAACGCGAGGTCTTCGGGCCGGTGCTCACCTATCAGACCTTTACCACCGAAGCCGAGGCGATCGCCCTGGCCAATTCCACCCAATACGGGCTGTCCGGCATCGTCTACACCGGCTCCGAGGAACGGGCCGAGCGGGTGGGGCGTGCCATCAGGGCCGGGACGATTTGGGTGAACACCTTCCTGATTCGTGACCTGACCGCGCCCTTTGGGGGGGCCCGGATCTCAGGGATAGGCCGGGAGGGGGGCGACTACGCCCTCGATTTCCACTCCGACCTGAAGACAGTTCAGGTCAATCAGGGCACAGTCGGTTGAAACCGATGGGCACGGAAGATGTTCGGCTGGCCATCTACCAGTCGTTTCGCAGAACCGGCAGGGCACCAACAGCGGGACAACTCGCAGGCCAACTCGGCATGTCGGTCGAGTTGATCACCAACAGCCTCGCCGAGCTAGCAACCCAAAGACACCTAGTTCTGGATGAGACCGGTGAAATCGTGATGGCGCACCCGTTCTCGGCGATACCGATGGGGTTCTCCGTGATGGGCGCCAACGCCTTGTGGTGGGGCGGCTGTTCCTGGGATTCGTTCGCGCTCCCCCATCTCATAACCGAGGAACCTGATGTCTTGGTCGCAACCCGGTGCCCGGGATGCGATCGGCCCGCGGCCTGGATCGTCAGCCGGGAGTCGCCTCCGGCCACCGATTGGGTCGCCCACTTCCTGGTGCCGGTGGCGCAGATGTGGGATGACGTGGTCCACACCTGTTCCAACCAACGTCTGTTCTGCTCCGAAGGGTGTCTCACCGACTGGTTGCAAGCTCACGATTATCAGAAGGGCTACGTGATGGAAACCGCCACGTTGTGGCGTCTGGCCAGCCGGTGGTACGAGGGGCGACTCGACTTCGGGTATCAACGACGCGAGCCGACGGAGGCAAAGGACTACTTCAGGAGGGTGGGTCTGAAGGGGCCGTTCTGGGGTCTGGCCGAGGATTGAAATTCCTCTGACTGTGTGGCTTCAGCGCCTCATCGATCAAACCTGGGTGCTCGCGGTCTCGCGAGCGGTCCCACATGGCGCCCGTCCCCTCGCCTGGTCGACCTTGCGCATCTGCATTAAGGGCATTCCGATCCCGTAGGTGACGAAATCACCGCGAGGGGTCACCCGAATGAGGCGAGTGTCCTCAACCGCATGCCGACCCAGATCGAGACCGCGTAGGAGCCTTGCCACGACGGGCGAATCGACGTCCGTGACGCGCAGAATCTCGGCCTCGCCTTGAAAGGTGATAGTGGCGGCAGGGATCTTGATGAAGGGCAGGAATGGGATGTGCTTGGGCACGGTGATCGTCATCGACACGTTTGGGTTGGCCTCGATGTGGCGCACCTTCCACGAGTCCATGCCTGAGGAGATGAGGACTGAACTCCCGTCGATCACATAACAGACGCCGGCGGATCTGGGTTCGCCATTGGGATTGACGAATGCCAAGACCCCGAATATCGAGTCCTCCATTGCCTCCCAGACGTCTTGAGTGGTCAATGACATGCAGCCTTCTTGATGGCTCCATCAAACATGCCACATGAGACTCGGACCCGGCTAGGGCCAAACGACCCGCGTTCGACCTCCAGACAGCCCACCTCGGCGACGATTGGAAATAATCCCAAATTGTCGGAACAGGGGTATGGAATCTGTCGGGGGTGGGTTGTATGTTCCAATCATGGTCGAACGTATGTTCGAGGGTGGAGGGATTCCCCAAGGTTTGGCCGAAATGCCACCCGGTCCGATGTTGGCTGGAGTGTTGGCTTCGATCGACCGGAACCAGATTTCGGGTTATGACCGGGTGGTCGTCTTGCAGGCCCGATCCCGTCAGATCGGATACGACCAGGCCGAGTTCTACGCCGACATCACCGCAATCCACGAGGCGGAGACCAAGGTCTTTCCCGGAGAGTGGACTTCAGATGTCGACGAGATAGCCGCATCAGAGATTCGAGCGGCGCTCACCCTCACCAGACGTTCCGCCGACTACCACCTTGGTCTGGCCTGGGAACTGATCCGACGTCTCCCCCAAGTCGGAGCAGCCCTCCGACACGGAGTTATCGACCTGGCAAAGGCCCGGGTGATCGGCAATGAAACCTGTCACCTCGACGAGGACACCGCAAGACGGGTGGCCGAAGCCGCCCTGGAACGTGCTTCACAGCAGACGACCGGCCAGTTGGGAGCCCGAATCCGCAAACTGGTCATCCTCATCGACCCGGACGCGGCACAGGTCCGGTATGAGGAGGCGATCCTGGAACGTCGGGTGGTGCTCCAACCCAATGATCACGGCACCACCAACCTGATCGGCCTTGATCTGCCCGCAGCACACGCTCAAGCTGCGATGCGACGGATCAACAATCTCGCCAAAGCCGCCAAGGGAGCAGACGACCCCCGGAGCATGGACCAGGTCCGAGCCGACGTCTACTTGGACCTTCTCAACGGCCGCCATTTGAAGCAAGGAAAAGGCCGGGGAATGGTCGACATCAGCGTCGAACTCACCACTCTGGCCGGCCTCAACGACCATCCCGGAGATCTCAAAGGGTACGGACCGGTCATCGCCGACATCGCCCGTCAAGTCGCCGAAAACCAATCAAAAGCTGAACACCGGGTCACCGTCACCGAAGGTGGGGAGCCGATCTGGACCGGAACCACCCGAAGACGACCCACCACCCACCAAAAACGCCAGGTAGAAGCAAGGAACCCAACCTGTGCCTTCCCTGGATGCCGGAACCCGGCATCGGAGTGTGACATCGACCACACCATCGCCTACTCCCAAGGCGGACCCACCGAGCCCGACAACCTCGCACCACTCTGCCGCCACGACCACCGACTCAAACACAAACCAGGATGGAAACTGCAACGACTCGCACCCGGCATCTACCAGTGGACCAGCCCCCTCGGCCACACCTACACCGTCGAACCGGAGCCTCCGTAATCAGGGCTCGAAGGCGGGAACCACCATCATTCGGTAAGTTGGCTCAAGCGGAATTCAAGTCGGCCGAGTTCTGCCGGGGGCCGCGGATTGATCGAACACCTGTTCCCTTTACCTGTTATCCTGACGCGGATGAGCAATGACACCCACGCACGGGTCTGGCAAACGTTGGGGGTTCTCCAAAGGCAATTGGAGAGCATGACTCTACGAGAACCCGACCTCGATGTAAGCGGAATCGCTATCCCGACTATCGACTCGGTCCTCAATGAGGCCCGGTCTTTCCTGGGCGATGATCCAGTGGTTGCGACGATGCGAGACGTGATCTCCCCCGAAGCCTTCGAGGACTACAACCGCGCTTCCGATTTGCTTCTGGTCGTCACAATCCTGCGCGAACGAGTCGGGATGCCCGAGGCCTTCAGGACGGCCCGGTTCACCAGCGCTTCGTGGGCCGGATAACGCACTCGCTCAGCCGTTCCGAGTTACGGTCGCTCGTGCTGGCTCGTCAACCCAACTCGCTACCAGTTTGACGACATGCGTGGTCACGTAGCCTTCTCTACCTACGATGGAGGAATGGAACCTCAGCGGATCGAGGGTAAGACCTTCGTCGTTAAGCCAGTGTTTCCTCAGGGCGAGATCCGTCCAGTTGGGAGTCTTAACCTGGTCGTGAAGCCGGGGATGGCGGCTTACGACTGTCTCGTCATCGAGAAGTTCCACACGACGACTCCCGGCCTCTCGCTCGTCTCGATGTGGCAATACGCAGAGGGCGAACCCATGAACTGGGATGGTGACTTCTTCACTCCAGACGAGTAAGCGAATGCCATCAGCTGACCGCTGCCGACGCCAGACTCACCGACCCCCCTAGCCCTACCAGCTCACCGCCACGTATTTCGTTTCCAGGTATTCGTCCATCCCCTCGTGGGAGCCTTCCCGCCCGATGCCGGAGTGCTTGACACCCCCGAACGGGGCGGCCGGGTCCGAGACTAAGCCTCGATTGACGCCCACCATTCCCGACTCGATGGCCTCCGCGGCCCGCAGGCCGCGGGCCAGATCACCGCTGTACAGATAGGCGGCCAGCCCGTAGACGGTGTCGTTAGCCAGGGCGATTGCCTCCTCGTCGGATTCGAAGGTCACCACCGGCGCCACCGGTCCGAAGATCTCCTGCTGGAGGATCTCAGAATCTGCGGCAACACCGGACAGCACAGTCGGCTCGTAGAAGTAGCCACGGCGGTCGGGGACCGAGGCCCCCACCACCACCCTGGCGCCGTCGTCGACGGCTTCCTGGACCAATTTGGCGATGTCATCGCGCGAGCGTTCGTTGATCATCGGGCCAACCTGATTGGAGCGGTCGATCCCGGGTCCCATCTTCAGCGAGCCCATGGCTCCCGCAAGCATCGAGGTGAACTCATCTGCAACCGCGGCGTGGACCAGGAACCGGTTGGCAGCGGTGCACGCCTCGCCGGCGTTGCGCATCTTGGCCACCATCGCACCTTCGAGGGCTGCATTCAGATCGGCGTCATCGAAAACGAGGAAAGGCGCGTTGCCGCCCAATTCCATCGACACCCGAAGCACCTGATCGGAGGCGACGTTCATCAGCGTCCGGCCGACCTCGGTTGAGCCGGTGAACGAGAGCTTGCGAACTCTGGGGTCGCGGAGGACGTTTTCGATGACACCCGAGGATCCCCGGGCAACCACCACATTGACCACCCCTGGCGGGAGGCCCGCCTGCTCCATGAGATGGACGATGGCAAGGGTCGTCAGCGGGGCGTCGGATGCGGGCTTGACGATTGTTGTGCAGCCGGCAGCCAAAGCCGGGCCCAGTTTCCTGGTCGCCATCGCCGCCGGGAAGTTCCACGGGGTCACCATTACCGAAACCCCGACCGGCTGGCGGAAGGTCATGATCCGCTTGTCGCCGCCGGGGGCCGTCCGCAGCTCCCCCGAGACTCGGGATGCCTCTTCGGAGAACCACCGGAAGAACTCGGCGGCGTAGCGAACCTCGCCGAGCGCATCCGCGAATGCCTTGCCGTTCTCGAGGACGATCAGCTCAGCGAGGTCCTCTTCCCTGGCTCGCATCGCCTCGAAGGTGCGGCGCAGGACTTCACCCCGTTCCCGTGGCGGGGTCTGCGCCCAGGACTTCGATGCGTCGAAGGCGGCCGCCACCGCATCGTCGGCATGGGAAGCCTCGGCCAGGCCCACCCCGACCAGGACCTCCTCGGAGGCGGGATCGACCACCGGCAGCTCTCCGGCGCCCTCGACCCACTCCCCGCCGATAAAGAGCCCGGTCATGCCGCCGGCTCTGAGTTCTTCCAGGATTGCTGTCATTCTTCTTCGACCTCCAGGGGAACAGTACGCCGCAGGGTTGTCCCTTCCTTCCATGTCACGCCAACCCGGTGGAAGTAACCACCGATCATCTCCACCGGCTCGAGCCCGGCGAGCTCCTCGGTGGGGGCGTCGAACAACTTGATCTCGGCGTCCCCCGACCACACCTCGCTCACCTCACCATCCACTCCGCGCATCGTCACCAACTCGTCCATCGAGTCGACCCCGTCGGACTCGATGGCGGGCCACCATCTGTTGTGCAGCATCGGGTGACTGTTGACGAATCCCGGGCTCTCCCCCTGCTCACGCAAGGTGATAGTGGCCTCGGCAATGCGACGACCGGTCACCGACAACGTGGCCCCGAAACGGCCCCCGCTCTCGAGCCGGGGCCCCGCCTTGCCGACAAGGACGGGTCGGGTCATCCAGATCTCGCCCAGCTTCTTGGGATAGCCCTGGTGATAGCCACGGACGAGTGCAAAGTCCTTGTCCACCCAGATGTAGGGGCACCTGCTCCAGGTAGATCCCTCCCAGGCACAACGCACCACCACGAAGCACTCCTTGTACTGGGAGCGCACCGGGTCGAGGATCTCAGTGAAGTCGTCACCACAGCTCTGCCAGTCCGCCCAGATCACGGCGACCGCCCCGGGGTCCTCCGATGCGAGAGTCAGGCCGTCGGGAAGCAGCGCAGATACCCGATCTGGATCGGCGCGATACTCGACCGTGAGCATCTCGCCCGAGTAGTGCCAGGGTGGAGGCGGTATCAGCGACGAACGCCCGTCGGCGGTACGTGGGAACAGAAATCCGGGCATGAGAGAGTGGTCACATCGTAGATGCCGAAACTCAATCTGGAGCCCCCCGCGTGGGCTACCTTGACCCCGATGTCGAAGTCTCTCGAGCCCGACCGGGGCGAGCGCGCAGAGCTCACCGCCAACATCCTTTCATTCTTGGAGGATTGGATCGGACAGGCAGCCACGATGCCTGCCGTCGGTATCGAACTCGACCCTGCCCTGGTCGAGCGTCTGCTTGACCCTCCGTCGGAAGACGGTCGACCACTGCAATCGATCCTGACCGACATCGATGAGGCCGGCCGCTCAGGGTTCTACCACCCGTCCGGTGGCCACCTCTCCTACATCCCCAACGGTGGCCTGTACACCGCCGCCCTGGCGGAGTTTCTCGCCGCCGGGCTCAACCGCTACACCGGGGTCGCAGCAGCCGCACCGGGTATGAGCGCCATAGAGCACGGAGTCATCGCCTGGATGACGTCGCTGTTCGATCTCGGCGAGAAGGCTTCCGGCCTCATGCTCTCCGGCGGCTCGCTGGCCAACTTCACCGCGATCGTCGCCGCCCGCACCTCCCGACTGGGTGACGACCTGACACGAGGCGTCCTCTACCTCACCACCCACACCCATCATTCAGTGGCCAAGGCAGCCCGTCTTGCCGGGTTCCGCAACGACCAGATCCGGGTCGTAGCTGTCGACGCCGACCTCCGTATGGACCCCGAAGCGCTCACTGCAGCCATCGATAGGGACCGCAAAGCCGGGCAACAGCCATTCCTGGTGGTGGGGTCGGCGGGGACCACCGACACAGGAACTGTCGATCCGCTCCTGGACATTGCCGAGGTAGCGGCGACCAACGAGCTCTGGTTCCATATCGATGGCGCATACGGCGGCTTCTTCCAGCTGACCGACCGGGGCCGGGCCCGGCTCACCGGAATCGAGCGGGCCGACTCGATCTCCATCGACCCCCACAAGGGCCTCTCCATCCCCTTCGGCAACGGTGCCCTGTTGGTGAGGGAGGAGGCACATCTGATCGACGCCAACCAAGGGCGTGGCGCCTACCTCCTCGCCGAGGACAGCCATTCCGGGTTGCGAGACATCGCCTCGTTGGGCCCCGAGTTGTCACGACCGTTTCGAGGCCTACAGGTCTGGCTTCCCCTCCATCTCCACGGGGTGGCCCCGTTCCGGGAGGCATTGGACCAGAGTCTCGACCTGGCCGAGTCGGCCTACAACCGGTTGGCCGGGATCGACGGCATCGAGACCCCTTGGCGACCGGGCCTCTCCATCGTCGCCTTCCGCTTCCGTGACGACGATCAGGGGCGGGCGGCGATGGAAGCGATCAACCGGGATCGGGTGGTACATGTGTCACCCACGATGGTCGACAACCGGTTCGTGCTCCGCTTCGCAATCCTCAACCGAAGGACCACGATCGAGCACATCGATCATGCAATCGACATCATCGAGAAGACTCTGATCGGCTGATCAGGGCCTCAGCTGAGGTCCTCGCAGGTGAAGCTGCCATTCAGGCTGACCGTTGAGTCGTCGTCGGTGTTGGTCAAAGTGATGTCGAGTGACCCGCTGAGACCACCCTCGTCGATGGCGAATATCCCTGTCCCGTCGGTGGTCTCGTAGGTGGTGCCGGCCCCATTGGTCAAGAAGATGCTGGCCTTACCCGATTCGTCCTCGACCGACGTCTCGTAGACCTTTGGTGCCTCGAAGGTGACGATGGTGACGTCGAGCAGCCACGGCTCGGAGCCGTCGGTGCTGAACATGCCGTTCCAAGCACCCGGTTCGAAGTCATGGGGGCCACACCCCCCGGGCTCGGAGATGGTGAGCGTCTGTGCCCCAGAGATCTCGACCTGATCTTCGGAGAGGGGCAGGTTGTCGTCGCTGGAACTCGAGCCACCACCGCAAGCCGCAGCCACCAAGACCGCAACCACGAGGAGACTGGTGCGTGAGACGTGAAACATGGAGCAAGACCTCGATCGTTGGGGGACGTCCGACCGGACGAGTTTCGTGACTATACCGGTCGAGCGGTGCCGGTCTTTCCCCGTGTTCGGCCGATCAGGCGCTTCACGACGAGCAGCGCCGCCAACGTCAGACCGGTCAAGAGTGGAGCCTCGCCGGTCCACGGGGTCAACAGGATCAAGACCACAGTCACAGGCGCTAGGAACCTGTCGGCCGGGCCCTGGGCCATCGGAAGGCGAAGCGCCCGCGATGCCGTGATGGAGCTGGGATGAAGCCCGTGCCACCGCCACCACGAAGACCAGGTCGAACAACAGCTCGAGGGGTGTGGCCGCCCGATGTTGCTCGTCGGGGGAGCGGGCCACCATCTGGGTGCGAAACGGTCTCAGATTGTGGGCGTTGGGTCGATGTTCGGTTACCGGACGGTGATTATGGAATCCAGGACCGGCAACGGCTAATGACCACGGATGGGGATGACCTTCCGGTCGGCCTCCCGGGTCTCGGTGCCTGTCTGACCGGCCGGCCGAGCGACCGCGAACACGGGGCGAGGCGGAGGGAGATGGCGCACGTCGGCTTGGCTGGCAACGGTGGGAAGGGTGAGGGTGAAGACAGTCCAACCGCTACGACGGTCATAGCTCAGCTCGCCTTCCATCAACTGAGCGAGCTGGCGAGAGACACTCAGACCCAAACCCAAGGCTTCGGTGACTCCAATGATGTTGTGGAACCTTTGATATGGCTCAAAGACCGTGTCGACCACCGTGTCCGGAATCCCGGGCCCATCGTCCTTGATCTCGAGGTGGACCAGGGTCTCATCGGAAGCGATCCTGATTCGCACCCGGTCACCGCCGTGCCGCTGGACGTTCTCAAGCAGATTCCGCACAATCTGACGGACCCGCATCGGGTCGGCGAGTGCCATGTCGCTGCCTGTCTCGTCGATTTCGAGGGCGACCTCGAATGCGGTCTCCGAACCGTTGGCCACATCCAGGATCGCGGCCCGTAACGAGACCGGTACCGTGGTGATGGAGATCTCACCTATCTCGAACCGAGCGGCAACCAGCAGGTCATCAATGATGTGGGCGAGGTCGTTGGCGCTCTGGCTGATCGAGTGCAGCATTTCACGCTGCTCCCCCTGGGATGTCGCCTGATCCTCGTCCTGTAGCACCGCGGCATACCCGAGGATTCCGGTGAGCGGCGTGCGCAACTCGTGGCTCACCGAGGCTATGAATCGATCCTTGGCCGCATTCAGTTCACGAACCGTTTGCAGCTCGGCGGCTGCCTCGACCCGCTGTCGCCAGAAGAAGAAAGCGATGGCTGCCAATGTGCTGGCAATCAGCCCTAGGCCGAGGATGACAAGAGCCCCGATCCGATCGGCGAGGAAGGGCGAGTTGGCGGTCGGCTGGACCTCGAGGAGCCAATCCCGCCCACCGAAGTCGATGGACGCTACCCCGGCTTCGAGTGCTCGGACTTGCTCTCCGGTGGCATCCTCGAGATCCCACGCGAGGAAGGGTCGAAGGCCCGATGAGATGTTGGCTTCGACGAGTTCCGACGAGTCCATGAGCGCCGCCACGAAGCCATCGAGGACCCCGCGAGACGGATCTATGACCGGAAGCACCATGAGGAAATTGTCAGCGTCGGGTTGACCGAGAAGCTCCAGGAAGGCGGTGCTTGCCGCTTCCCCGCTCGCGGTGGCGGCGTCCAGGGTGGCGCTGATGCCAGCCTCGGACCGAAGATCGAACCCGGTGAAGCCATCCCAGGTCTCGCTCGGAGCGGATAGATAGCGCAGAACGGAGTGATGCCCGCCTGGCTCCACCCGTGAAGGGCTGCCCGAAGGGCCGATACCGAAAACCACCACCTCTCGCCCCAACTCTTCCGACATCTGCCTCTCGACGATTTCGAGATCTGTGCCTGGGATCCGTGTCACGAATCCGATGCCTTCCATACCCGGAGTTGCACCGATATCGGCCACAAATCGGTCGAACTCGTCGCGGGTCACCGTCTCGCTGGCGCGGAAGAGGCCGGCCAAAGCCACCAACTTGTCGGCTACGCGCTCCAGGGCTTCGTGGGTTGAACTAGCGACGGTCTCACTCTGACTGATAAGCCGTTCCTCGGCGCTGCGGTCGGCGTCGATCCACACCCATCCGAAGATGGCTGAAGTAGCGAGCACACCCGTCAGTCCAACGATGAGAGCGCGACGTCCCCAGGGCTCAGCGTGGAGGTCGGGTGGCGGTCGCTCAGAAGCGCCGTCACCAACCATTTCAAGTGATATCGGGTGTCTGTGGAAAGCCCTTGAGACCGGTCCCCGGCTTTCCGAGCCCGGAATCGTCATCAACCTTTGCTGCCGATGACAGCTAGGCGCTCATCCGGACCGGCAGGTGCTTGATCCCGTTGATGAAGTTGGAGCGAAGCCGGTCCGGCTCGCCGATGATCTCGATGCTTCCCACCCGTTTCAACAGCTCCTCGAACACCACCCGGACTTCAAGGCGGGCCAGCGATGCTCCCAGACAGACATGACGTCCCGCCCCGAAAGTCAGGTGGTCGTTGGGTGTCCGCCTGATATCGAAGCGGAACGGGTCTTCAAAGACCTCTTCGTCATAGTTGGCCGACGGGTACCAGACCACGACCCGGTCACCCTTCTCGATGGCAACCCCTCCCAATTCGGTGTCTTCCGTCGCGGTGCGGCGAAAGTGCATCGTCACCGCTGACGCCCTCAGGATCTCCTCGGTTGCCGAGACCGAGCGCCCTGCGGGATCGGCATGAAGTTCCTCCAGTTGCTCGGGATGGTTGGTGAGGAAGACGAGCCCGTGACTGATGGTGTGCCGGGTGGTCTCATTGCCCGCAACCATCATCAAGGTGAAGAAATTCTTGAACTCCAGGTCGGTCAATGGCTCGCCGTCCGGCTCGGCGTGGAGCAGGGTGGTAATGATGTCGTCCTCAGGGCTGGCCCTCCGCTCAACGGCCATCTCCTCGGCATAGCGGAACACTTCGATGGCCGCCGGGGAGCGGAAGGGGAGCAGCCGATATTCCTCTGAGTCGTCTTTGTCGATGACGACCGGGGTGTACTCCGGGTCGGCGTTGGAGATCATCTGATCGCCCCAGGCCACCAGTTGGGAGGCATCTGACTCAGGAACGCCCAGCAGGCGGCAGAGCAGGCGAATCGGCAGCTCACGAGCGATCTCGGTGACGAAATCGAACTCGCCCAAAGGCAGCACCTCGTCGAGCACATGCCCGGCCAGCCGCCGGAACGCCTCTTCGTAGGTGGAAACCACCTTTGGGGTGAAGCCGGGTTGGACCAGCCTGCGGAGACGGGCGTGCTCGGGAGGGTCGAACTCCATCATGGTCCGCCTGGCCTCGAGCTCGTCGGGAGCCATGTCCTCGATCCGGATCCCCCGTGACGCGGTGAACCTGGCGAAGTCGCGACTGACCGTCTCCACGTCGGCGTGTCGGGTGACGGCCCAGAAACCGGACCCGTCGCTCTCCTCGACCCAGGCCACCGGTTCCTCCTGGCGCATCCGGGCAAACGTGGCGTGAGGGACGCACCGGACGAAGGTGTCATGAGAGGCGAGGTCGGCATGCGTGTCGCCGAGGTCCTGATGGAGAATGTTGAGCGACATGAGATCGTTAGGAACCAAACATAATCGGCCTGCACCCCTGGTTACCGTGTGACTCATGGGCGAGCACCGGAGAATCCTGGTCGATGGGAGCCCAGTCGACGTTCGACGCGACGGTGACGAACTGGTGGCAGATGACGGCCGAAGATTCGATGCTCGGACCGCAGATCATCTCCCACCCGCCGAACCCTCGAAGATCCTCGCCGTCCATCTCAACTACCGGAGCCGGGTCGAGGAGTTCATGACCCGCCTTCCCCCCGCACCGACCTACTTCCAGAAGCCCACCACCGCGCTCAACTGGCATCTTGGCGAGGTGGTCCGGCCGATCGGGTGCAAGTACCTCAACTATGAGGGCGAGGTCGCCATTGTCATCGGAGAGACCTGCAAGGACGTTTCCCCCGACGAGGCCGACGTCTACATCGCGGGCTACACCATCGCCAACGACTACGGGCTCCACGATTTTCGCGACACCGATGCAGGGTCGATGCTTCGAGTCAAAGGATCGGACACCCTTTGCCCGCTGGGACCGGGTCTGGTGGACGACTGGGACTTTCGGAACAAGACAATCAGGACTCTGGTCAACAACCAAGTGAGACAGGAGGCCACCACCTCCGAGATGGAGTGGGACATGGCCTACCTGGTGGCGGACCTGGCCCGCACCATCACCTTGCTCCCGGGTGACGTGATCCTGAGCGGGACGCCGGCAGGCTCCCGGCCGGTGGTGCCGGGGGATGTGGTAACCGTTGAAGTGGAAGGGTTGGGGGCATTGACCAACACCATCGTCGAGGGCCGGTTCCCGATCCGCACCGACGTCGGCGCCCAACCCAGTGAATCCGAAGAGGTGATCTCCACCGCCCTCGGGGGTGATTGGGAGCACAGGGGAATCCGGGCCCCACTGGGACCCGAGGCCAGGCATTACGAAGCGGAGGATGAATCGTGACCCACCCCCTAGTCGGTGTCACCACCTGGCGAAGGCGGTTCGAGACTTACATCGGCAACGACCCGCTGCACAGCCTGGCAGACCATTACGTGGCGGCGGTGGTCGACTCTGGGATGGTCCCGATCCTGTTCCCGGCCGGCCAATCCACCACCGAAGCCGGCCGCCTGGTCGCGATGGTCGATGGCCTGGTGCTCAGCGGGGGAGGGGACGTCGACCCTTCGGTCTACGGCGCGCCCCGCAACCGGGCGACGTATGGAGACGATCCGGTTGTCGACGAATTCGAGATTGCGTTGGTCCGGGAGGCCCGAGCCCAGGGAAAGCCGCTTCTGGCGATCTGTCGCGGCCTTCAACTCCTGAACGTGGCCTTGGGTGGCACGTTGAATCAGGAGGTCACCAGTGAGGGAGGTCTCCACACCCCGGTGCAAGGGGATCCCGAGTCACTCAACGAGCGGCGCCATGTGGTCCGGTTCGAGCCCGGGTCGATCCTGGCGGACGTTTACGGATCTCAGGAGTTGGCCGTCAACACCTTGCACCATCAGGGCGTTGAACGTCTCGCCGACGATCTGGTCGTCGAAGGAAGCACCTCCGATGGGCTGATCGAAGCGGTCCGATGCCCCGGTGGCTGGTGGGCGGTTGGAGTGCAGTGGCATCCGGAGCGGCTCGATGCCGATCATCACAAACCGCTTTTCACCGCGTTCCGTCATGCAATCGAGGGCAGCTAGCTCCATGAGTGTGGCGGTGGCCCTCCTCCGGGGCGTCAACGTCGGAGGGCATTCCAGGCTGCCGATGGCAGAGTTGCGATCGATCCTCTCCAACCTCGGCTTCGATGGGGTCCGGACCTATCTGCAGAGTGGAAACGTGGTCTTCGATCCCGGTCAGCGGCGGCTCCAGGACCTTCCCAGCGCACTCGAGACCGCGATCGCCGACGAGTTCGGGCTCAAGATACGGGTCATCGTCCGGTCCAGGGACGAGCTCTCGGCCGTCGCCGCAGCACACCCGTTTCTCACCGAGGACTCCGACCATTCCCGACTCCATGTGGTCTTTCTGGAGGGACTGCCGGATGCGGGCAAAGTCGCCGGTCTCGATCCGGACCGTTCCCCATCAGATCGGTTCGAGGTGAGCGGGCAAGAGGCCTACTTGAGCTATCCCAACGGACAGGGCCGTAGCAAACTAGGTCTCGACTACTTCGAACGGGTGCTGGGCATGGCGGGGACCGTACGCAACTGGAACACCGTCACCAAGCTCCTAGAAATGGTGAGTTGAGATACTCGACAATCAGGCGAGCACGGCCTGGATGGTGATCTCCACGTTGCCCTTCAGAGCATTCGAGACCGGGCACCCATCCTTGGCCACGGCTGCGGCTTCCTGAAACTCGTCAGCGCTGATCCCGGGCACATTTCCTCGGACACTCAACGCCATTTTGGTGAGGCGCCATCCGGGTTCCATCTTCTCAAACGTGGCCTCGGCACTGGTATCGAGCCGAGCTGGTGGAAACCCCCTGCCTGACAGGCCGTTGGAGAACGCCATCGAGTAACAAGCGGCGTGAGCGGCTGCAATCAATTCCTCAGGACTGGTTTTCCCTTTGGCGGCCTCGGTTCGACTCGGCCAACTGACGGGGAGGTCGGTCGCCACTCCAGTGGCGAGGCTGGCGGTCCCGGTGCCGGTGAAGAGATCGCCTTCCCAGGTGGCGGTGGCTCGACTTTGCATCATGACTCCTGTCTTCGACTGCGATGCAGAGCCTACGTCAGCCTCCATCGGTGCTCGAATCGGCCTAAACGGTGACGGACACCCGCGGACTCAGCGCTTCCCGAATCTCCTCGAGACGCCGGGGGACGACCTGATAGTGCACCCAACGACCTTCCCTGCGGCCGATGACGAGACCGGCCTCACGGAGGATGCGCAGATGATGGGACACCGTGGGCTGGCTGAGCCCTAAGGGTGACTCGAGCTCGCACCCACATGCCGTGCCCTCAGGTGACGCCGCCAGCAACGACACGATCCGCAGACGCACCGGGTCGCCGAGCGCAGCGAGGGCCCTGGCGGTATCGGCTGCCTGCTCCTCGTCGATCACCCCTCCGAAAAGTGGTGTGCAACAGAATTCCATCCCCATATATTGACATACTTCGATCTATAGACCAAGATCAATACATCGAAGGTCGTCGATCTGAAAGGAGTCGAGATGATCCCTATCGATGACGGTTCTGGATGCTGTGGCGGCGGAGGCTGCTGCGGTTGACAGAGGATCGGGCCGGGCGCTGTTCCTAGCCGAGCAGCGCCCCGGCCGCCTGACCTTCGGCACATTCCGCCAGGATCGGGCAATACCGGCACCAAGGCCCCGCGGTCCGCACCGGCTCTACTCCCGAGGACCACGCCCCGCGCATCTCATTTACCAGGTTCCCAACCTCGGTCGCAACCCGGTTGATATCCCCTGAGGATGGAACGGTTCGATATCGCTCGCCGGTCCGCACCGACACCGCCTCGACGTAAGCCGGCACCTCGTCCTTCGCCACGGCCCAGAGCAGTGCGTAGAAAAAGAGCTGATCCTCGGGCTCACCGAGGTCACCGGTCTTCCAATCGACGAGACGATGCCCACCCAGACTCTCCCGATAGACCGCGTCCACCTTTCCGACCAGCTCCAAACCCTCCAGTGGCTCGCTGGCCAACGACACTTCAGAGCCCTCGAAACCCTCTGTCGGCAGCCGGGTGAAACGCTCGTAGAGGCCCCGTGTCTCTTCGATCATCGAGTCGATAATCGAAGGCTTCAGTTCGAGACCCGCGATCTTGTTGTTGAGAGTCGATCCCCCGATCTCCTCCCTGCATGCCTGGATGAACTCATCAGAGCTAATCGGGCCCGCGGTCAAATGACGACTGAAGATCCTGTGGGCGAGACTTCCCAGAAATGCCGGCCTCGAATCTGGGCCGTAGATCCCATGGAGAAGGGCATTCGCCTGCCCCGGGCACTTCTTGTAGTTGACGTAGATAGTCGCCGAGACTCGAATGCGGTCACCGTCGATCACAGTTGGGAACACCACCGGCACTGACGCCGAGGCTAGGTATGAAACAGCCCCGGAGACGACTGCGACTACGGGACCGCCCCCGTTACCATCCGCCGGCCCATCCACGAGGTCGTTTGGGGCGGCCTTCTGAATGAACAAACACGTTTCCACACGGACAACTACATGGATCGCTCTTGCCCTGGGTTTCGGGGCGATCTTCGCACTACTCCTAGGCCTCTACGGGCTCACGCGGTTCCTGTCTAGAGGCGAGGTGATGGGTCGCGTCGAAGTTGCCTCCACCCCGATCGGCGGCCTCGACACCGAGCAGGCCCTGACCGCCCTGGTAGCCGTGGAGGACATATATGTGAGGCGCCCGGCCATCTTCACCCTGGACGGCCAAGTGGTGAACGTGCTTCCCCCAGAAGCAGGCCTTGAAATAGACGGACAGACGATCGTCGACGACGCGATGTCGGTGGGGCGAGAGGGCAATGTGATCTCCCAGTTCGCCTGGTGGCTCGGCCATATCTTCTCCACCGTCGAGGTGCCGGTGTCGGGTTCCGTTGACCCTGAGGCGGTCGACGCCATCTTCGATGGCTGGGATGCCGAAGTGATCGCAAGCCCGGCGCACCCGGGCGGTGTCGAGCTCGTCGACGAGGAACTGGTCCCGGTGTACCCCGAGATCGGCAAAGGGGTCGATCGGCCGCCGGCAGCCGTCATCGTCGAATCGTCGATGCTGTCCCGTGAAGCTCGAAACCTGACGATCCCGGTAGTCACCATCGTTCCCGACCTGACCGATGCGGATGTCGACGCAGCATTGGCTGAAGCCGAGGAGCTGCTCTCGGACTCGGTCGAATTGGACCACGACGGGACCGAGGTGGTCTTCACAAGGCCTCAACTGCATGAGGCATTTCGTTCCGAGACCGTCGTCGAGGGACCACCACAGATCATCAACTCCTTCGACCCCGAGGTGGTCGACAGCCTCCTGGAACCAGTTCGGGCGGACTTCGAGGATGAGCCATTGAACGCCCGGTTCGAGATCTCAGGCGATGCGATCAGCATCGTCCCTGGTGCAAAGGGGACGGAGATAGACGCCACGGAAACCGCCCGTCGTCTCATTGTCGCGGGACTCACCAGCCAACGGACCGGCGAGCTGCCGTTGGTCGAGGGAGCCGATCCCGAGGTCACCACCGAGTATCTGGAGGGTCTCCACATCGACCACCTGGTCTCCCAGTTCACCACCTATCACGACTGCTGCCAACCAAGGGTCACCAACATCCACACCATGGCTGACACCGTCGACGGGACGATCGTGACGTCGGGAAAGACCTTCAGCCTCAACGACACCGTCGGTCAGAGGACGCTCGAGGGCGGATATCTCCTGGCACCGGGAATCCTCGGCGGGGTGCTGGAGGAATCCATCGGCGGTGGCGTGAGCCAATTCACCACGACCCTTTACAACGCGGTCTTCTGGGGAGGATATGAAGACGTCGAACACAAGCCCCACTCGTACTACTTCTCCCGGTACCCGGAGGGAATCGAAGCCACCCTCAGTTGGAGATACCCAGACCTCCGGTTTCGCAACAACACTGATGGCGCGGTGCTGATCGACACCAGGTACACCGATACCTCGATCACAGTCCGAATCTTCGGCAGCAACGACGGCAGGGTCATGAAAGGCGAGCAGAGCGGAGGAAACACCTCGATCTGGACCGACGGTGATGGAGGGCCGGATGCCCTTCATGTAAGAGGAGAGGTCTCGGAGCGTTACGGACTCACCGACCCTCCGCCACCCAGATACGAGGCCAACCCAGAGCTCGAGGCGGATGCCCAGAAGCAGACCCAGACCGAACAAGGCGGGTGGAGTGTGACTGTCACCCGCGAGATCCGTCGTGGAGACGAATTGGTCGACTCTCAGGAATGGGTGGTCCGCTATGCCCCGAGATTCGCCGTCATCGAGGTCCACCCATGCAAGCTCCCGGGGACCGCGGTCGCCTGCCCCGCCACGACGACAACCACGGTGCCCACGTCAACCACGATTCCCACCAGTCCCCCGTCGACCTGAGCTGGACGGCGGGCTACTCCTCCTCGTCGACGTCGGGGTAGTGCCGCAGGAACGAGGAAGTCACATCGAGCGTCTGGGCCACAGTCTCGGAGTCCCACCCACCGGGCCGACGCACCGAGATCATGTTCTGCAGCACGTAGACATGATCGATCCCGAGGTCGAGGTCGAACAGCTTTTCGGCGAGCAGCCCCGGAACCGCTTGCCCCGGGGAATCAGGGGTGATCGCCTGGCCGTCCTGTCCCGTGAAGCTTCGGTCGGTGCTGATCAGGAGGACATCCTCCATCGTCACACTGTCTCTGATGACGACGGTCTGGCCCATGGGGACCGGGATCGTAATCAGGAGCCGGGGCCATCGGGCTCATCGCCGATCACATGCACTTTGAGCAGGTTGGTAGACGCCTGGATGTTGGGGGGCACCCCGGCGACCATCACCACCGTGTCTCCGACGCTCGCCAATCCCTCGCGCACCAGAATCGCGGATCCTGCCGCCATCTCGTCGTCGCTGTGATCGCGGCGCTCGAACTCATGCGGGGACACGCCCCACAAGAGAGCCATCCGGCGCAAGGTGGCGTCATTTGGGCTGAAGGCAACGATCCGTCCCTCGGGCCGGTACTTGGAGATGAGCCGAGCAGTATTGCCCGACTCGGTGAAGGCGACGATGGCAGTGGCCCCCAGGTTGATCGCCACCTCGGTGGCCGCCTGGGCGACGGCAGAGGCGACGGTGTTCCCGTCCCCCACGAACGGGATCGGGTGATCGCCCCGGTTCGACAGAGTGTCCTCCTCGACGACACGACAGATCTCGGCCATGGCGGCCACCGTCTGCGCCGGATAGTCCCCGACCGCGGTCTCCCCTGAGAGCATCACTGCGTCGGTCCCGGCGATGACGGCCGTGGCGACGTCGGTGACCTCGGCCCTGGTCGGCCGGGGATTCTTGGTCATCGACTCCAACATCTCGGTGGCGGTTATCGAAATCCGGCCTGCAGCATTGGTGCGTCTCAGAATGTCGGCCTGGATCAACGGAATCCTCTCCAACGGAAGCTGCACCCCGAGATCGCCTCTGGCCACCATCACCCCGAAGGACGGCCCGATGATGTCGTCGAGATTCTCATACGCCTGCGCCAGTTCGATCTTGGCGATGACCGGGATGCCTCCAGAGAGCTCCCCGACTCTTCTCACGTCGTCGCCCGTGCGGACAAACGAAGCTGCGACGAAGTCCACTCCCAGCTCGCGTCCGAAGGCGAGGTCGATCTCATCCTTGGGCGTGACGCTCTCGGTGGAGAGAACGCTGTCGGGGAAGGCAACCCCCTTGTGATCCGAGAGGTCACCACCCAGCTGCACTTCAGCCACCAATCCGTTGTCCGAGAGCCCGATGACGTCGAGGCGAATGAGCCCATCTGCCAGCAGGACCCGATGACCGGGCAACACGTCGCTCAAGAGCTGGTCATAGCCGACCGGAATCACATCGCGGCCACCAACCCCGCTGTCCGCGACGAGATGCACCTGGTCGCCCTTCTTGAGACGGATGGCGCCCGCGGGGAACTCGCCCACCCTCAGCTTGGGGCCCTGGACATCCTGAAGGATGGCGACTGCCCTCCCGGCCTCCCCAGCGGCCTCTCTCACCCAACCGGCGAGCGTCCGATGGAACTCATGATCGCCGTGGGAAAAGTTCAACCGGGCCACATCCATCCCGGCTTCGACGAGGGCACGGATGCTCGCCTCGTCGGCTACGGCCGGGCCCAGGGTGCAGATGATCTTTGTGTGCCGCTGCATTTCGCACGGAAGCTAACCGATGAGGGACCGTTCAACCGGTCAGGCCAGGAGCTGTTCCCTAAGCAACTCGTCGACCACCCGCGGATCGGCCTTGCCCTGGGTTGCCTTCATCAACTGCCCGACCAGGAACCCCACGACCTTCTCGTCACCCCCGCGATACCCCTCGACCGCCTTCGGGTTGGCCTCCAACACCTCGGCGACCAAAGCGCCCAGCGATGTCCTGTCACTGATCTGGATCAGGTCGCGGGCCGCCGCCACCTGGCCCGGGGAGCCTTCCCCCCTGAGGACACCGTCGAGCACATCTTTGGCAGCCGACGACGAAATCCTGCCTTCGCCGACCATCCCGACCAACTCTGCGAGGGCGACACCGTCGAGTTGGAGCTCGGATGAATCCACATCTTCGCGACGTGACCATCCGATGACCTCCCCTGTCACCCAATTCGCCGCAGCCTTGGGATCTGCTCCCCCCGCCACCGCATCCTCATAGATGTGGCGCAAGGCCCGGTCGGCCGCGGAGAGCACCCCCGCCAGGGCTTCTGCAAGCCCATCGTCTCGATAACGCTCGCGGCGCTGGGCGGGCAACTCGGGCAATGTCTCCCGTATCTGTTGTACCCATTCGCGATTCAGGACCATCGGCACCAAGTCGGGCTCGACGAAGTAGCGGTAATCCGATGAGCCCTCCTTGATCCTCATCGAATGGGTGACGCCGGCCTCCTCGTCCCAATGCCGGGTCTCCTGGACAACCGCACCACCCGATTCGACCAGTTCGACCTGACGGGCGATCTCGTGCTCCACCGCTCGTTCCAGGGAGCGAAACGAGTTCATGTTCTTGACCTCGACTTTGGTGCCCAGCTCAGAGCTGCCGCGAGGGCGGATCGAGATGTTGGCATCGAAGCGCATCGACCCCTCCTCGAGTCGGGCATCGGAGACCCCGAGCTCGACAACGACCGAGCGGAGCTCCTGGGCGTAGGCCCTGGCCTCCTCGGCACTTCTGATCTCAGGGCGGGAGACGATCTCGACTAGTGGCACCCCGGAGCGGTTGAAGTCGAGCAGGGTCGACTCGGCAGCATGGATCCGCCCCCCGGCGCCGACGTGTGTCGATTTGCCGGTGTCTTCCTCCATATGAGCCCGTTCGATCCCCACCCGGCGGGTGACCCCAGCGACCTCGATATCGAGATGGCCCCCGGTGCAGACCGGGATGTCGAACTGGGAGATCTGATAGTTCTTGGGAAGGTCGGCGTAGAAGTAATTCTTGCGGTGGAAGACCGACCGCTCGGACACCTCACAATTCAGCGCGAGCCCGATTGCCATGATTGACTCGATCGCAGCCCGATTGGTCACCGGGAGGGCGCCAGGGAGCCCGAGACAGGTCGGGCAGACATTGGTATTGGGCTCGGCGCCAAACCGGACCGCACAACCGCAGAACATCTTGGAGTCGGTGAGAAGCTCGACATGGACCTCGATCCCGATCACGGGCTCCCAATTCACGAGGCCACCTCGGGTAGCGCGGGCGCCAGATCGAACCCAGCCAATCGCTCGACTTCGGCCGCCACCTGGTACATGACCTCTTCCCCGAGCGGGGGCGCCATCAACTGGAACCCGATCGGGAGACCCTGGCTGTCGAGCCCGACCGGGAGCGAGATCGCCGGGTGCCCGGCCAGGTTGGAGGGGATGGTGCAGATGTCGGACAGATACATGGCAAGGGGGTCGGCGGTGCGCGCCCCCGCCTCGAAAGCCACGGTTGGGCTGGTTGGCGAGATCAGCACGTCGACCTGCTGATAGGCCTGTGCGAAATCATCCTGGATGGCGGCCCGCACTCGCTGCGCCTGGCCGTAGAAGGCATCGTAGTAGCCGGCAGAAAGGGCATAGGTGCCGAGGAGGATGCGTCTGGTCACCTCCGGCCCGAACCCCTCCGCCCGGCTCCGCGCCATCAAGGCTTCGGTCGTCACCCCTTGTCCCCGATGCCCGTAACGGATCCCGTCGAATCGGGCCAGGTTGGCCGAGCATTCGGCGGGAGCGATCAGGTAATAGGCGGAGAGGGCCATCTCGAAAGACGGCAATGACACCTCGACGACCTCGACGCCGACACTCTCGAGACTGGCGACCATCTCACCGGTGGCCGCCTCAACCGCTGGCTCGTACCCATCCCCGGAGAGCTCCTTCACCACCCCGACCCGCAGACCGTCTACCCCTCGTTCCAACCCGGCCTTGGGATCCGGGTAGTCGCCGGAGTATGAGGTGCCGTCGAAGGGGTCGTAACCCCAGATCGCCTCGAGGGTGAGGGCAGAATCTTCGACGGTTCGAGTCAGTGGCCCGATCTGGTCGAGCGAGGAGGCGAAGGCGATCAACCCATATCTGCTGACCGTCCCATAGGTGGGCTTCATTCCCACCACCCCGCACAAAGAGGCCGGCTGGCGAATCGAGCCACCGGTGTCAGAGCCCAGGGCCGCGATTGCCGAACCGATGGCGACCGCGGCCGCCGATCCGCCTGAGGAGCCACCGGCAACCCGCGTCGTGTCCCAGGGGTTGTAGGTGGGGCCATATGCCGAGTTCTCAGTCGAGGAGCCCATTGCGAACTCGTCGAGGTTGGTCTTGCCCACGACGACCGCACCCCCCTCCCCGAGTCTGGAGACGACGGTCGCGTCGTATGGGGGGCGATACCCAGCAAGGATCTGAGATGCGGCGGTGGTCTCGACCCCTCGGGTGCACATGTTGTCCTTGAGGGCCACCGGGATGCCATGCAGCGGCCCCCGATCTATCCCGTCTGCCAAATCGGCATCGGCTCTGGCTGCCGTCTCAAATGCTCGCTCACGGTCGATGGTGAGGAAGGCGTGCACCTGAGCCTCGGAGCTGGCGGCGCGCTCCAGAGCACCCTCCAGAAGTCGGACTGCGGTGGTCTCGCCATCCCGAAGGCGGCGGCCCGCTTCGGCAACCCCGGGCATCGGGCTCACTCGCCCTCCATGGCAGGGGGAACCACGAAGTACCCGTCGGCTGTCTCCGGCGCGCTCGCCATCACTTCGTCTCGGTCGAGAGACGGGAGAACTATGTCTTCACGAAAGGTGTTGAAAAGGCCCAGGGGGTGGGCGTTCTCAACGTGGGGCTCGACGTCGAGAGACTGGACCCGCGCCGCGTGCTCCAGGATCAGCCCGAGTTGGTTCTTGTAGCCCTCGAGCTCTTCTTCGCTGAGATCGAGCCGCGCCAACCGTGCGACGTGAGCGATGTCGATTTCGACGGGCATGGCCCGAGGAGTGTAGAGACGCGTCGGAGTTGCCCCCTCCGGCCCTCCGGGCCACCTCCCCCAACGTCGCTCCGCTCCTGGGGGAGGAAATGTCTCCGATAACCTTCTGTAATGCCCGAACCAGCTCACGAGCTTCGTGGTACCGCGATCACCGTCGGGGTGATCGCCTTGCTCCTGATCGGTGCCGGAGTGGCCATCCTCGTCTGGGGAGCGGGGTCGCCTCCTGATCCGAGGTCCGGGATCCTGATCCGAACCGGCGCCATCCTCGGCGCGGTGGCCCTGGTACTCCCTTCGATCCGAAAACCCTCGATATCGACGATCCTGGTGGCCGGGGCCGGCCTGATCCTGGTGCTGGCCAGGCCCGGGCTGATCTGGGCCGCCTTGATCGGATGGGTGGTCTGGGTCTGGTTAGGGCGTCAGCGGAGCACCGCCGACAACGAATCGTAAGCCCAACTCAGGTCTTCGAACCTGACCGACTCCCCCGGCTTGTGGGCAAGCGCCGGTTCGCCCGGCCCGAAGTTGACAGCCGGAATCCCGATCGCGGAAAGCTGTGCGACGTCGGTCCATCCCTGCTTGGCGGAGATCGGGGCGGCCGACACCTCGATCAGACGTTGGAAGATAGGGTGATCGATACTCACGGCGCCGGCGGGGGCGGAGTCGGCAACTACAAAATGGTCACCCGCCGAGCAAACCTCCCGGAGACGGTCGATCGCTCCCTCAATCGACCGATCAGGTGCGAATCGGTAGTTGACGTTGAGAGTGAACAGTGCGGGAATGACGTTCCTGGCCAATCCCCCGTGTGCGGTCGTCACCGAGATCACTTCCTTGAAGTCGAGACCGCCCACCACGTGGAGTGCCGGCTCGAGACTCCGCATCCTGGTGAGAAACTCGCCCGCCTTGGTTATGGCGTTATCGCCCAGCCAGGGTCTCGCCGAATGAGCCGCCTCGCCCTCGAACGTCACTTCGGCGTTGACCACCCCCTGACAACCGGCCTCCAGGCCCCGATCGGTCGGCTCCATGACGACCGCCGCCTCCGCCTTGCCCAGCCACGGCGCGGCGTCGAGGACCATTCGGAGTTGGTTTCCTACGAGAGGGCCCTCCTCGCCGGCGTAGAAGACACAGACGACGCGGTCGGGCCCGAGTGATTCGATGAGATGGATCATCACGGCCAGACCACCCTTCATGTCGGTGGCGCCGAGACCGTGGACCCGACCGCCCTCCACCGTTGCCCCCACATGACCCTGGAGCGGAACGGTGTCGAGATGACCCACCAGGATGACCGCCTTGTTCTGGGGCTGCCCGACAATCAGTGAGTCTCCGACGGCCTGCGACGGCATCGTTTCAAGACGTTGGGCGATGGCGTCGCGCAGACGTGACTCCTCGCCGGTAACCGACGAGATATCGACGAGCCAAGACAGGGTCTCGACGAGGTCGGTCACAGCTGGACGCCGAGATCCCGGAGATAATCGTTGAGAGCGGTCTTCTTGACTGTGGCTTCGGTTCTCTGGCCAATGATGAGGGCACAAACCAGGTCGTAGGTGCCGCTCGGGAACTCCTTGGGACGGGTCCCGGAGACCACCACCGAACCGGCAGGAACCCTCCCCCGATGCTCCACGGGTTCGGGCCCGGTCACATCGATGATCGGTGTCGAGCCGGTGAGCACCGTGTTGGCGCCGAGAACGGCGCCCTCTTCGACGATGACCCCCTCGACCACTATCGATCGGCTGCCGATGAAGGCCCCATCCTCGATGATGACGGGGCGGGCGCTGGGTGGTTCGAGCACACCACCAATGCCGACCCCACCTGAGAGGTGCACTCCCTTCCCGATCTGAGCACAGGACCCGACAGTTGCCCAGGTGTCGACCATGGTGCCGGCACCCACGTAGGCGCCGATGTTGACGAAGCCAGGCATCACGATGACACCGGGCTCGCAATGGGCCCCGTAACGAATGGTGCCAGGAGGCACCACCCGAACCCCTTGTGCCGCCAGGCCTTTCTTGAGCGGGATCTTGTCGTGGTACTCGTAGGCTCCCACCTCGACCGTCTCCATCTCCCGAAGCCGGAAGTAGAGGAGGATCGCCTCCTTCAGCCACTCGTTGACCACCCACCCCTCGGCGGTCTTCTCAGCTACGCGGGCCGCGCCACGGTCGAGCGAGTCGATGGCCTCTTCGACCGCGTCGCGGGCGGTCTCGATCTCGACATCGCCGGCAAAAGCCGACCTGATCAATTCTCGGTCTGACAAACCTCGATCACCTCACACCGGTGTCCCGGCGGCAGAGTAACGGAGCACAGCTACGGTGCCCGTGGCATGTCCTACCGTCTCATCTACCTGGGGTTGGGGCTGGTGGCGGTCGCCGCCATTGCCTTTGGCATCGCCTTCGCCACCGAGGGCGACGAGATCGAGCTTCCGGGGCCGATTGAAGCGGTTTCCCCGGAGCCCGGCCACCTGGTCCCACCGCAGAGTTCGATCGAGATCGATCTCGACGTCGGTTACGAGGCAGAGATATATATCGATGGGTGGCTTGTCTCCGACGCCACTTTCGTCGAGGGAACCGGGGTCTACCGATGGGCGCCGACCCCCGCCAACCCGACCATCAACGAATGGACTTCCGGGGAGCACACGATCCGGGTTGTCTACGACACCGTCAACGGTCTCCCCGACCCCGGTGACTTCTCCTGGTCTTTCCGGGTGGGCTGAGTCTCCCACCTGCGTCCTGGCCATAATCGCAGTCCAACCGACCAAGGAGGCGACATCTTGAGACTGGGCTCATCCCTCACCGAACTGGTGGGCAACACGCCTGTGGTGAAACGGCCAAGGTAGTCCCCGATGGGCGGCCGACGTCTTCGTCAAGCTGGAGTGGTTCAACCCGACCGGGTCCTACAAGGACCGGATGGCCCTGGCGATCATCGAGGAAGCAGAGCGCCGTGGCGACCTCCGACCGGGAATGACCGTGGTCGAGTACACCGGAGGAAGCACCGGGTCGTCGCTGGCCTTCGTCTGCGCGGTGAAGGGATACCGCTTCAAGGTGGTCTGCTCCGACGCCTTCTCCCCCGAGAAACTGAAACGATGCAGGCCTTCGGCGCTGAGCTCACGATCGTCCCCAGCGAAGGTGGAGTGATCACCCCGGACCTGATACCCCGGCTAGTCGAGAAGGCCAGGGAGTTCGCGGCCGAGCCGGGCACCTACTTCACCGACCAGTTTCGGAATCGTGATGCCTTGACCGGCTACCGAGATGTCGGCAGGGAGTTGATGAGTCAGCTCGACCGCCCCATCGATGTCTTTTCCACCGCGGTCGGAACCGGTGGCTTTTCCATGGGTGTGGCCACCGCACTCCGAGATGCGGGCGCCGAGACCCGCATCGTCCTCTTCGAGCCGTCCACGACGGCTGTGATATCCGGGGGAGAACCGGGAAATCACCATGTGGAGGGGATAGGGGTTGGGTTCATCCCGCCCCTGCTCGACGAGAGCCTCTATCACGAGGTCAGGGCCATCGACGAGACCGAGGCGCGGGTCATGGCTAGGAGACTTTCAACAGAAGAAGGGCTGCTCACCGGGACCTCGAGCGGGCTCAACGTGGTGGGAGCGATCGGCCTGGCCCGGGAGCTGGGACCGGGGCACACCGTGGCCACGGTCGCCGTCGACACCGGACTCAAGTACCTGACGGGTGACTTGTTCGAGGTTTGAGCCCGGTGAGTGAGTCGCGAACCGTGAGCAAAACCGCCTATCAGAGGTGTTCAACGTCTACTCAGCTTGATATGGTCCCCCGCCCGTTGGCCTTCCCCCATCCCGTCGAGGGCGGGGAGGAGAACCGAGAGAGGTTAGGCAAGACCCCCATCGGTGCATCCGCAGAGCTATTGGGACCTCCAAACGGAGATGATCGTCGACACGTCAACGACGATGGCAACGCAAAGCAGCACGAGAATCACACCTATGAAAATGGTGTAGGACCAGCGAGCTCGGTGGTCGGCGATCCAGAAGCGACGGACCCCGGCGATGCCCATCACCATGGCGAACGAGGAGAGGGCAATGCTGATCGGGGCACCGAGCGTGTCGAGCAATCCGACAAACGGTGCAAGGATCGGGATTAGCAGATACGTGATGGTGCACCGAATGCCGGACACCACGATCGCAGTGGTTGTCGACCGCCGCGCACCGACAATGGCGTTCTTGTCGACAACATCGCCCACACGCAGCAGCCGGCGGATGAACCGGTCGGCGGGTGTGCGCTCCGGGTGAAGCTGCAGGGAGCCGCTAATTGTTCCCCCAAGCTCGCGAATAGAGATGGCCTGAGGCGCGTGACGGGTCCAGCTCGGTGCGTGCAGCAAGCGCCATCTCCGCCGCCCGGCGGCCCGACTCCACGCATTCGTTGAGGCCAATCCCATGAAAAGCGGCTCCAGCCAGGGCCAACCCTGGATGAGCGGCCAGGGCTGATTCGGCTCTGGCCACCCGATCGATGTGGCCGAGGGTGTACTGATGGAGACCACCTTCCCATGATTGGGTCCTCGCCAGTACTGGATGGGCGGTGACGGCGATCAGTTCCGCCAGCTCTTCCTGCACTACGGCTAGCAGCTGTTCCTCTCCACCCAAGGCCAGTACTTGTCCGTTCGCTCCCCCGACGAACGCCCTCAGGAGCGCGAATTGCTGATCGGGAACCCTCCCCTCCCACTTCTGGGAGAGATACGACACTCCCATGATCCGTCGCCGCTCCACTGATGGCACGACGAAACCCGAGCCGAACAATTCGGGAATCTCATCCACGCGATATGCCAGCGTGACCGTGGCGGTAGCGACCTGGTGAATGCCGGCGATGGCCGCGGCTGCCTCCGGCACCAACTCCGACAACAGTCCAGCTGTCTCCCGGGCGGGAGTGGCGAGGACCACACCTCGGGTCCGGACTTCAGTGCCGTCGTCCAGCACCAGCCGGTAGCTGCTGCCGTCTTCGTCACCGGTGAGGCGGGTCACGGCCACGCCTGTTTTGATGTCGACGCCGTTCAGTGCTCTAACCAAGGCGTTGGTCAGCTCTCCCATACCCTCCTTGAAACTGGCGAAATAACTGAGGCCGTTGCCCGGTGCCGGCTTTGATGCGGCGGACCTGGCGGCCAGGATCAGGCTCCGGTGCTCTCGCTCCATGTGCAAGAAGCGCGGGAAGCTGGCCTGGAGGCTCATCGTGGTGGGCTCGGCAGCATGGATGCCTGCAATCAGCGGCTCGGCGATCCGTTCGAGCACCTCGCGGCCGAGCCGGCGGACCACGAACGATTCGAGGCTCTCGTCTCCGGCATGGCGTTGCCTGGGTAGGACTAGATCGCCGAGTACGCGCAGCTTTCCCTTCCAAGACAGGAGCGATGAACGAAACAGTGGTGACAGCCGGGAGGGCGCCATCAGCAGCAGGCCCCCGGGGAGCGGATGGAGCCCGCCTTGCCACCAGACGTCCGATCCTCGGTGTTCGGGTCGGCTCGAGATGACCCGGCTAGTGAGGCCAAGCTCGTTGGCTAGCTCGATCACCGGCCCCTTACCGGCAACGAAACTGTCCGGACCGGCCTCGATCAGGAAACCGTCTGAATGTTCGGTTACGACCTTTCCGCCCAGGCGGGGCGACCTCTCGAGAACCATCACCTTGGCTCCAGCCGTCGTGAGGCGGTGGGCGGCGGCTAGACCGGAGATCCCGCCTCCGACTACAGCGACGTCAAATCCCATTTCGCGGTCAATCACGATCGGAAGTGGTGGTGACCAGATCGGCGAGGGTTTCGATCAGCCCGGGGTGGTCGTTTAGGCATCGGCACCTATGGAACGCCAGGCCTAATGCCTTGGCATGAGAGTGATGCTCGATGTCGTTGTCGTACAGGGTCTCGACGTGGTCGGAGATGAACCCGATCGGGTCGACCAGCACTGACGTGGCACCGTCTGCTGCCAGTCGTTCCATCACTTGTTCTACCGATGGGCCGAGCCACGGTTCCCGAGCCGCGGCGCTGACGCTCTGATAGGCGAGGTCCCATTCGTCGAGTCTCAGGCGCTCGGCCACCTTCCCAGCGGTGGCTGCGAGCTGATCGGAGTAGGGATCGCCTTGCTCGATCATCCGCTCAGGGAGGCTGTGGGCGGTGAAGATCACCTGGGTGTCCAAAGGCGCCTGTTCGAGAGCCTTTGCCAGCATGTCGGCGAGCGCATTCAGGTAGCCGGGTTCGACGTTCCAATCCCGGGCGAAATGCAGGCGAGGCCCCCTCCCGTCCAATGCCTTCTCGACCGCAGCTTCGTAGGCGTCGGTCGACACCTCGCAGCGGTAGGGGGCGAGACTGATCACGGTGAGATCCTTGACATCCTCGGCCACGATCATGGCTACTGCCTCATCAATCGTGGGGCTGGCATGCAGCATGCCGACATACACATCCGCCTCGAGCCCGCGCCGCGTCAGCTCCTCGCCAACGAGCACGGCCTGACGCCGAGTGGTGGTAGGCAGCGGCGAGCCACCACCGATGGCCCGGTAACGGCCCATGGCCGACGAAATGACGTGCTCGGGAGGCTTTCGACCGAGCACACTTTCCACGAATGCCGGCACCTCGTCCAGAGTTTCCGGACCACCGAAGCCGACAAACAACACCGTTAGGCCCCTGTCTTCACTCACCGAGGCACCTCCCCAGACCCTTTGGGAGGAGACGCTGGCCCACATAAAAGGGCCCGAAGTCGGCAAAGCGGGCGCTCACCTCGTCGAAGCGCATCTCGTAGACCAGCTTCTTGAACTCAAGAGGGTCGTCCGAAAATAGCGTCACACCCCATTCCCAGTCGTCGAGGCCCATCGAACCTGTGACGATCTGGGTCACCCTCCCTGCGTAGCGGCGGCCGGTCTGCCCGTGGGCCCGCATCAGCTCGCCCCGCTCGGAGGCCGACAGGGTGTACCAGTTATCTGCTCCCTGTCGCTTCTTGCTCATCGGATAGAAGCAGACGTATGCGCTGTGGGACGGGATCTCCGGGTAGAGGCGAGCTTGTACATAGGGGCTGTCTTCGATGTTCTCGGCGGTCCCTTCGGGGGACCCGTGACGGCTGATTTCGATCACCGAGAGATAGGAGTAGGGACGGCTGGTGTATGTGGCCAACGTTGTGTCGTCGAAGGCTCGTTCCAGCTCGCGGAGCTGGCCGACGTCGGGTCGGAGATGGAGCAACAGCAGGTCGGCCTTGTGCCCGATCACGTTGTAGGTGGCGCTGCGTCCCGCCGGGGCGTCCTCTACCCGCTCGAAGGAAGCGAGAAGGTCGGTCGCCTCGGTCAAAGCCTTTTTCCTTTCCGCAGCCGGAAGCAGGTTCCAGGCCATCCGGTCGAACCGGCGGAGGTCGTGGAGGGCAAACCAACCGTCGAGGGTCTCTGGGGCAGTCATGTTGTATGAAGCTCTTCGCTCAGGGCGTCGGTGGTTGCCTGGCTGTCCCAGCCGACGACCGTGTTCACCATGGCTTCGACGTTGACGAGGGGAGTGTCGGGCAGGACGCCATGCCCGAGGTTGAAGATGTGACCGGGGCGGCTGGCCGCCCCTTCCAGCACCCGGATTGTGCCGGCCCGCACCGTGTCGGGATCGCAGAGAAGCAGCGTCGGGTCCAGGTTGCCTTGGATGGGATGACTTTGCCCGACCCGCCGCCAGGCCTCTCCGAGGGGGAGGCGCCAGTCGACTCCGTAGGCGGTGGCGCCGATCAGGTGGAACAGGTCGAGCAGGTGGGTGGCCCCAGGGGCGAAGTAGATCGTTGGCACCCCCAAACCTCCCAGCGCTTGCCGGGCAGCAGGTAGCGCCCACCGCTTGAACTGATCGGGCGAGAGAAGGCCGGCCCACGTATCGAACAGCTGCACGACTTCGGCGCCGGCTTCTATCTGTGCAGTCAGGTAGCAGCGCATGGCCCGAGCCAGAACGGCCAGCGCTTCGGCTGGGGCGTCGCTGTGAAGGGCTGCTCGGAAGCTGGGGAACTGCTGGGATCCTCCGCCTTCGAGCAGGTAGGCAAGCAGGGTGGCGGGGCCACCGGCGAAGCCGACCGTCGTCACCTCCCGGTCCAGGGAGGCCCGCACCGTGGCGATGGTCTCGGCGACGAAGTCGACCTTGGACGGGTCCAACTCCCCCAGCCGGGCAACGTCCTCGACGCTGAGCGGCGTCAGCCGAGGTCCGGGATCGAATTCGATCCGGACCCCCATGGCGGTGAGCGGTGTCATGATGTCCGAGAACACGATGGCGGCGTCGAGGGGGAAGCGGCGCACCGGCTGGAGGGTGATCTCGGCCGCCACCGCCGAGGTGCGCATCGCTTCATCGAAGGAGTAGCGGCCGCGCGACTCTCGGTATTCGGGCAGATAGCGACCAGCCTGGCGCATGAACCAGATGGGGGGCCGGTCGAGAGGCTCCCGCCGGAGAGCCCGGAGAAGCCTCATCGGGCGGCCTCGTCGATGGCGTCGACCAGGGCGTCAAGCGCCGTATCGAGAGTCCCGTCGAGGTGGCCTTCCATCAGGAACCAGGTCTCGAATGAAGAGGGAGGGAGAAGGACGCCCCGTTTGAGGGCGGCGTGGAAAAAACGCTTGAACAACGCCTGATCGAGACCGGCGACTTCGTCCCAGTTCTGGGCTTGCTCAATTCCGATGAAGATCCCCACCATCCCCCCGACGTGATTGACCAACCCAGGGAGGCCTGCGTCTTGCAAGGCGGCCCCCAGCCGGGAGGAGACCTTTTCGCCCGCAACATCGAAACGTTGATACACATCAGGATGACCTGCCAGGTAGCGCAAGGTGGCCAGCCCCGCCGCGGTCACAATCGGGTTGCCGGCCAACGTGCCCGCCTGATAGACGGGGCCGTCAGGGGTGATCATCCGCATCAAATCGGCTCGCCCCCCGTAGGCGGCGGCCGGTGTCCCTCCCGCCACCACCTTTCCCAGGGCGGTGAGATCAGGCGTCACCCGATAGCGCTCCTGAGCGCCTCCCAGCGCCACCCGGAACCCGGTCATCACCTCATCGAAGATCAACAGCGCACCGTGTGCGTCGCAGAGGCCCCGCAGGCCGGGGAGGAAACCCGGGGCAGGGGGAATGCAACCCATGTTGCCCGCCACCGGCTCCACGATCACCGCTGCCACCCGTCCGTCGGCCAAAAGCTCGGAAACTGAGTCGAGATCGTTGTATCTAGCCACCCGGGTGTCGGAGGCAGTGCCCGAAGGTACACCGGGGCTGGAGGGCTCCCCGAACGTGGCCAGACCCGATCCGGCCTTGACCAAGAAGGCGTCGGTGTGGCCGTGGTAGCAGCCTTCGAACTTGATGACCGCAGGGCGTCCGGTGGCCGCTCGAGCCAGCCGGAGAGTGGAGGCGGTTGCTTCGGTCCCTGAGTTGACCATCCGCACCACCTCGACCGAAGGGACCAGCGAGCAGATCAACTCCGCCAGCTCCACCTCGGCGATGGTGGGCATTCCGAAAGAGGTGCCCCTGCCGACCGCCTCTCGAATGGCTTCGACCACCTCAGGGTGGGCGTGGCCGAGGATCAGCGCCCCCCAGGAGGCGATGAAGTCGATCAGTTCTTCTCCCTCGACCGTCCGCAGGTGGGCGCCGCGACCCGACTCGATGAACGGCGGGGTGCCACCCACCGCCCGGAAGGCCCGGACCGGCGAGTTGACCCCACCCGGCATCACCTCGGTGGCCCGCCGGTACCACTGGTCGGAGCGAAGCGGGGCATCAAAAGTCGTTTCACCCGCGGAAGCAAGGTCGGCGGTCACTTGACCTCCTCGAGCAGCCGGGCGGCGTCCAGGGCAAAGTAGGTGAGAACTATTCCCGCCCCGGCCCGGACGATGCCGGTGAGGGACTCCAGCATCACCCGGTCTCGATCGATCCATCCCCGAGCGGCGGCGGCCTCGATCATGGCGAACTCCCCCGATACCTGATAGGCGACGACCGGCACCTCGACCTGCTCCCGTACCGCCCGGACCACGTCGAGATATGGACCAGCAGGCTTCACCATCACCAGGTCGGCGCCCTCGGCCACGTCGAGGCGCGCCTCTCGGATTGCCTCCCGGGCGTTGGGAGGGTCCATCTGATGGGAACGACGGTCGCCGAAGGAAGGGGCCGATCCGGCCGCCTCCCGGAAGGGCCCGTAGTAGCCCGAGGCGTACTTGACCGAGTATGAGCAGATCACGGTGTCGGTGTGCCCCTTCTCGTCTAATGCGGCTCGGATAGCACCCACTCGACCGTCCATCATGTCCGAAGGCGCCACCACGTCGGCGCCGGCATCCGCATAGACCACCGCTGCCCGGGCGAGAAGAGGGAGCGCGGAATCGTTGTCAACGATCTCGCCTTGAAGCGGCCCGCAATGCCCGTGGCTTGTGTACTCGCACAGGCACACGTCGGCCCAGCGCACGAGCTCGGGAGCAGCGGTAGCCACCGCCTCGATCGCCCGCGGCACCGGCCCAGTCGGATCCCAAGCCGATGAACCCATCTCGTCCTTGTGCTCCGGGATGCCAAAGAAGATCATGCCGCCGATCCCAGCCGCCTCGGCCTCTTTGGCAAGAAGGGCCACCTGGTCGACCGAAAGCTGCGCGTGCCCGGGCATGGACACGATCGGCTTCCGCACCCCTTCTCCCGGCACCACAAAGACCGGAAGCACAAACTGGGCGGCATGAAGACGGGTCTCCGCCACCGCCCGGCGCAAGGCGCCTCGCATCCGAAGACGACGGGGTCGAACGGTCGGAAAACTGCTCATACGGCTACCTCCAGATAGGACGCCAGAGCTCGGGCCAGGGCTTGGTGAGAAGGTTGGGGGGCTACAACTTCAGGCGGCCGTTCGCGCGCCACCGCCTCCCAAGTCGTCGGACCGATCACTCCAACCACCAGGCCCTCGAAATCGCGGGACAGAAGCCATCCCTTCACCGCCGATGGGGAGGCGAAAGCGACGGCCCGCACCTCGGTGGACTCTGGAGCCACCGGAACCGTCCGGTAAACCTCAAACTCTCGGAGGTCGGTTGCTTGCTCTCTGAGCGTTTCCATAGCCACCGGATCCGAGCCGACGGCATGTGGAAACACGACCCGGCAAGAAGCGAGACGGTCGGACGCCTGATTTGCCAGCTCGGCCAGCCCCGACCTTCCTGACACAACTACCCGTCCGCCCCGGGCCACTACGGCGGCGGCCGTGCTCTCACCCACCGCCGCCACCTCCACCGCCGGCATCGAACCGTTAGGCCACAGCAGGTCGACAGTCCGGACCGAGCTGATCAATAGAAGTTCGGCCAAGGACGCCGCCTCACGGGCTCGGGTGAGCTCTGGGGCGGGGGCCGGCTCGACCCGGATGCACGGCAACCAGACCGGGTCGAGCCCAAGCCGGCGAAACGCAGGGGCCACCCCTTCAAAACGATCGGTGGTTATCGCCACCCAGATCAAAGCCTCAGCTCCTTTCGCGCCTCCGCCACCACTGCTTCGGGGGATTCACCGAAGACGACTGTTCGGCGCCGGCCCCGCTCATCGGCGACGAAGGCTTCGAGCCTGATCTCCTCGTCCTGCCAGGTGGCATGCGCCCCCAGCGCCGACCGGCAGCCAGCGCCGGTCTCGGCCAGCAAGAGGCGCTCGGCCGACAGGAGGATCCGGAGCGAACTGTCATCGATGATTTCGGCCAGATCAGCGAAATCACTCGAGGCACGAGCTTCGACCGCGAGGGCCCCCTGGCCCGGCGCTGGCACCATCTGCGCCAAATCGAGACGTTGGGTGATCAGCTCGGACCTTCCCAACCGATCGAGCCCTGCCTCGGCCAGCACCGCTGCATCCACCTCGCCACGGGCCACCTTTCGAAGCCGCGTATCGACGTTGCCACGCAGCTCTATGGTCCGCAGATCGGACCGTAACTCCAACAGCTGTGCCACGCGACGGGGGCTGCCGGTGCCGACCAACCCTCCCGAAGGCAGCTCGTCGAGTAACGACCCCACCAGCACGTCGAAGGGGGACCCTCGCTCCGGGAAGGCGGCGAGCACCAACTCCTCTGGCCCCCAGACGGGGAGATCCTTCAGAGAGTGAACCGCCAGGTCGGCCCTCCCGTCGGTGACTGCGTCTTGCACCAAGCGGACAAAAGCTCCCACCTCGCTCAGTTCGGCAATCGCACCTTCCTGGTCGCGGTCCCCCGAGGTGGAAACCTCGACCAAACGCACCAACAGGCTCGGATCGGCCGCTCGCAGCAAATCGGCAACCCGACCGGCCTGGGCCAGCGCCAAAACCGATCGGCGGGTGGCGATCCGCACCTCATTCATGGTCAATTCCAAACGCCTCGGCCAGCACCTCGACCACTTCGACACCCCGTTCGGTCGAGCCGATGAAGGAGATCGGAGGATGCAGAACTCGGCGGGCGACGGTGTGGGCAAGTTGCCTCAGGACCCGTTCGGGATCGTCGGCCCCCGACAACCGGTTGGCGAAACGTTGCACCTCCTCGGACACCGCCGTTTCTGCCTGCTCCATCATCGCCGCAATCACCGCGCCCACCCGATCCGGAGCAGAAAGCCGGCGCCAAGCCGCGGCCGCTCCCCTCAGCACGCTTTCCTCCGCCTCGACCGATGGTCGGGTGTTCACCGATAGCGCCACCTCATCCACCCCCAAATAGTGGACCGAACCACCCGCTTCCGGTCGAGTGAACCCCGGCGGCATACCCAAGTCGATCAACAGCAAAGGCTCCCTGCGAAAGGCAAAGGCACGGGCGATGACATCGTCGGTGAACATGCGAACCTTGCCCGGTACCGTTGAAATCACAACCGGGTAGGTGGCGAGCGCCCCCGCTGCCGCCTCCCAGGCGAGAGTCTCGTGACCTGCGACGTTTCCCGCCCGACGGGCGAAGATCGTCACCTCGACGCCATCAAGACGCTCGACAGCCGCACGGGCCATCGCCCCGGCGCCCAGGATCGCCACCCGCCCGAACGGCGCCGCGGCGCTCGCAGCCAGCGCCGCCAACGAGCCACGAGGCGCGTCGCCCAACAGTCGGCGGGTGTTCCGTCCGATTCCGATCGCCGCTTCCAACACCCTTCCCAGGCCTCCCAACGATCCGGAAACCTCCTGACACACCGACACCGCCTGTCGAAACTGGGCGAGGACCTCCGGTTCGCCGATCAAAGGCGAATCCAGTCCGGCCGCAACCCGGCACAGGTGCACAAAGGCGGCCTCGTCGGATCGAACCGCTCCAAGGTCCGAAAGTGATCCGTTCCCATATAGGCACGCCACGATGTCGGACGTTGACTCCGGACCCGCAGTCCAGACGATCTCCACACGCAAACACGTAGACAACAGAAAGACCTGATGGCCTTTGGAGCGGAGACGGCCGTGGGCGTGATGAAGGACGGGCCCCGGCAGAGACAACTTGGCGCGGAGGTCGGATAGAACCGCCGGATGAGCAAAGGACAAGCTGGTCAAGCGCAGCACGTGGTCGCGGTCCTCCCGATCGTTGCCAGATGGACCTGCAACCTACGATCGGGCACCGCTCGACAGCCAGTCGGAATCAATACGAAGGTTGGTCGGATCAGCGTGCTGTTCGATGTGCGCATCTGCAGCACCAACTGCTCGATCACGCACGCGCCGATCCGACACATGTACTGGCGTTGGCCCCTCGCGCAGAATCACTTGCATTCCCCCCCTAGGACCCAATCAAAGCTCGCCGGTGGGGGTGGATTTCAACCCGCGACTTTCGGGTTATGAACCGGGTTGTCGCCCGACGGGTCCGGTCACACCCGCTCCAGGATCACCACGGGGATGTCCCGTTTCGTCCTGGCCTGGTACTTGTCGTAATCGGGCCAAATCGAAGCCATGAGCCGCCATAGACGAGGCTTTTCGTTGACATCGGCGGTGCGGGCTCGTGCCGTGAAGATCTCTGCCCGCACCTGCACCTCGACCTCAGGATTCTCGACCAGGTTCAGATACCACGACGGATTCGAGGCCGCACCACCATCCGATGCCACTAGGAGGTAGCGGGGGCCATCATCACCGTAAATCAAGGCCGTGCGTCGCAGCTTGCCTGTCTTCCGGCCACGTGTGGTGATCAGCAGCGAGGGAACACCCCTGTGCCATTCGTGGCCCTTTCGGCCGTCCGTTTGCACATATTCGCGGATGTGGCGGGCCACCCAACCTTCGGGACTGTCGAAGACCTCTTCTTGCGTTGTCATGCATCCTCCATAGCCGAGCACCTCATCCGAGAGTGGAAAGCCCCTCATCGAGCAATCGCTTGAAGCCCTGCTCGTCGAGGATCGGGATTCCCAGCTCCTCGGCCTTCTTCGACTTGGAAGCCCCAGGCGAGTCGCCGACGATGAGCGCCGTCGTCTTGCCCGAGACCGACGCGGCGGCCTTCCCACCTCGCTGCTCGATGGCAGCCTGGGCCTCCTCACGGCTGAACCCGGGGACAGTCCCTGAAACCACGAAGGTGGCCCCTGCCAGCAGATCCGAGGACACGCTCCGATCGACGTCATCCTCGAGACGGACCCCGGTCGATCCCAGCTTGGCCACCAAAGCCTGATTGTCCGGGTCGGCCGCCCACGACGCCACACCATGGGCGATGACCGGGCCGATTCCCTCGACCTTCGAGATCTCCTCTTCGCCGGCGGCCATCAGGGCGGGCAGCCCACCGAAATGGCGAACCAGGAGCCGGGCCACGGTCCCGCCGACATGACGGATGCCGAGTGCAGTCAACAGCCGGGCAACCGATCTGTCCTTGGCCGCCTCGATAGCTCGTTTCAGGTTGGCCACTGAGATCGCCCCCCAGCCTTCCCGACCGAGTAGTTGGTCAGGGTCGAAGATGAAGATGTCGGCCGGGTCGGAGATCATCCCCTCGATGAGCAGGAGGTCGATCGTCTTGTACCCCATGTGCTCGATGTCCATCCCGCCCCGGGAGGCGAAATGGAACAACCACTCCCGGACCCGTGAAGGGCAGGTGTACCCGCCGGTGCACCGGGCCACCGCCTCGCCTTCGATTCGCACGATCGGGTTGCCACAGAACGGGCATTTCGAAGGCATTTTCCACACCTTCTCCTTGCCGGTGCGGGCGGCGAGGACCGGGCCGACGACCTCGGGGATCACGTCACCAGCCCGACGGACGATTACCTGGTCACCGATACGGACGTCTTTGAGGGCGACCTGATCCTCGTTGTGCAGGGTGGCAAGGCCGACGGTGGCGCCGCCAACGAACACGGGCTCGAGAACTGCAAAGGGGGTGGCGGCGCCGGTCCGGCCGATGTTGATCCAAATGTCTTTGAGGGTGGTGACCTGCTCTTCAGCGGGGAACTTGTAGGCGATCGCCCATCTCGGCGCCCGTGAGGTGAATCCGAGTGCCTCCTGTTCGGTCAGCGAGTTGACCTTGATCACAACGCCGTCCGTCTGATAACCCGTCTCGTGACGTCCCTTCTCGGCCTTTGCCACGTAGTCGAGCACTGCTTCGATGCTCCCCAACTCCTGACTCGCAGGATTGGTTCGGAACCCCACCTCCTGGAGATAGCGAATCGTGTGGGCATGGGACTCGAAAACTGGCCCACCTTCCACCAGTCCAAGCTGATACACCCAGATTGCGAGGTTGCGCGCAGCGGTCATCGCCGGATCCTTCTGTCGCACAGATCCCGCGGCCGCGTTACGAGGGTTGGCGAACATCCGGTCCCCGGCGTCGGCCTGACGTCTGTTGAGCTCTTCGAAGGCAGTTTCCGGCATGTACACCTCGCCTCGGACCTCGAGGGTGGACGGCGGGCTCTTGTCGAGAAGCTTGAGTGGAACCGACTTGATGGTGCGAAGGTTGGCGGTGATGTCCTCGCCGGTCACCCCATCACCCCTGGTGGCACCGGTGGCCAGAACCCCGTCTCGATAGGTGAGCACCACGGCCAGCCCGTCGATTTTGAGCTCGGCAACGTAACCCTCAGGGGGCCGGCCAAGCTGACGCTCCAGTCGCTGCTCCCAGGTCTCGAGGTCCTCCCGTGAGGCGGCGTTGTCCAAGGAGAACAGAGGTCGGAGATGACGCACCGGCTTGAACAGGTCACCAACCGGGGCTCCGACCCGCTGCGTCGGGCTGTCGGCTGTGATCAGCTCCGGATTCTGCTCTTCGAGGAGGTTCAGTTCGGCAATCAGGGCGTCGAACTGGGCATCGGAGACAGTCGGATCGTCAAGAACGTGATAGCGATACAGATGCTCGTTGACCAGTGAACGGAGCTCCTCGATACGGGACGCGTCGGCCGACATCGATGCTGACGTTACCGACGACCTGTCACACGAAGGTCCCGGCGATCAACGCCCCGCCCAGCACCCGGTCGCCGTCATAGAAGGCCACGGTCTGACCGGGAGCCACTCCCTCCTGAAGGTCGGTGAAGAACAGACGATCGCCCTCCAACACCGCAGGCACCGGGTCGCCGTGAGCCCGGTATTGCGCCATGACCTCACCAGGGGCAGCGTCATCGGTGACCCAGACGATTTGGGAGAGCGCTACTCCGGAAACCCCAAGCTCCTCGCGCCCTCCGAGGACCACCGTCGAGGTGGCGGGCTCGAGACGCACCACGAACCTTGGCTCGCCCACCGCTACGCCGAGACCCCGGCGCTGCCCAACCGTGAACCCAGCAATTCCGTCATGAGCCCCCAGCTCGTGGCCCTCGGTGTCGACCAGAGGGCCGGACACGAATGCTTCCGGTGCGTTGTGGGCGAGGAAGCTCCGGTAGTCGCGTCGGCCCACGAAACAGATGTCCATCGACTCTGGCTTTTCGGCGGTCCGCAGGCCCATCGCCGACGCCATCGACCGAACCTCGGGCTTGGTCAACTCTCCGACTGGAAACCGGGCCCGGGCCAGCTCGCGTTGGGTGAGCATCGACAGGACGTAGGACTGGTCTTTGGCCCGATCCGCCCCTCGGTGCAGGGTCCACTGGGCCCCGTCGTAGCGGCTTCTGGCGTGATGCCCCGTCACCAGGACGTCACTCTCGAAGTCGTCGAGACGGCGGAGCAGACGGTCGAACTTGACCGTCCGATTGCACTCGATGCACGGGTTGGGAGTACGCCCCGAGACGTAATCGCTGATGAACCGCTCCACCACCCCATCCCGGAATTCGCTCGTGTAATCCAACACGTAATAAGCGATGTCGAGCTGACCGGCGACGCGGCGGGCATCCTCGGCGTCGGACACGGTGCAACAGCCAGCGGTTGGAGCCTCGCCATTTGGCCCCGACCACATCTTGAGAGTCACCCCGACCACCTCGTGGCCGGCGTCCCTCATCAAGGCGGCCGCCACCGAGGAGTCGACACCCCCTGACATCGCCACCAGCGCCCTCATCGAAGCTCGCCCACCAGGTCGGTCACAATCTCGGCCGCTTCTTCGGCCTCCTCGATAGTGCTCGGCCAGCCAAAGCTGAAACGGACGCTCTCCCGGGCCTGGCCGGGAGTCAGGCCCATGGCCTCCAGGACATGAGAGACCTCCGACGCACCGGATTGGCATGCGGATCCCGCCGAGGCGGCCACTCCTGCCAGGTCCATCCGGATCAGCAGGGTCTCGTTGAGCACCCCAGGGAACCTGACGTTGAGATGATGGGGTGAACGGCGATTCTCCGGCGTGTTGACCACCAGGCCCTCGATCCCCGCCGTCAGCCTCTTCTCGAAGTCGTCGCGGAGCTGGCCCACTCGGGTGCGGAAATCCTTCCGATCTACGAGCGCCATTTCCATCGCCATGGCCATTCCCACGGCCCTGCCCACGTCGTGGGTGCCGGAGCGACGACCCAGCTCCTGGCCTCCACCGTGCTGCATAGGCTCGAGGACGGTCCCCTCGCGAACGTAGAGGATGCCGGCACCCTTGGGGCCGCCGAACTTATGGCCGGCCAATGACATCAGATCCACCCCCAAGACCGCCACGTCGATTGGCTCAGACGAGAACGCCTGGACCGCGTCGGTGTGGACCAAGATCTCGGGATCGCGGGTCTTGACGGCGTCAACGATCCTCGCCACGTCCTGGATGGCGCCGGTCTCGTTGTTGAGGAGCATCACCGACACGACCGCGGTGCTTTCGTCGATGACCGACGTCAACTCCTCTGGATCGACCCGCCCCTCGGCGTCGACCCCAACCACCGTCACTGGCGTGCCCATGCGTCTCAGGAAGTCCCCTGTCTCGAGGACCGCCTCGTGCTCGGTGGCCACAGTCACCACGCCTCGCCGGAGTCCCTCGCTGAACACCGCCCCTTTGATGGCGAGATTGTCCGACTCGGTGCCACCGGAGGTGAAGACGATCTCCAGGGTGTGGGCGCCTATTGCCCCGGCAATCGACTCTCGTGCCTCCTCCAGGGCATTTTTGGCGCGCCGCGATACCCCATGGATCCCCGAGGAGTTGCCGAACTCGATGTCGGCATAGGGCCTCATGGCGTCCCAAACCCCGGGGCGCATCGGTGTGGTAGCGGCGTGGTCGAGATAGATCACAGGCTGCAATTCTCGCAGGATGCGGGAGCTGTTCGAGTCAGGAACGGCCCCTACCCTCCCTTCTCGCATGCACCAGCTCATCATCGAGATCCCGGCGCCTCCCAGTCGGGTTTGGGCGGAACTCGCCGACCTCGGCTCTCACCACCAATGGATGGCCGACGCCGGCGAGATCCGATTCGGAGGTACGCAGAGAACCGGTGTGGGTACCTGGATGCGGGTCCCGACCCGGGTTGGTCCGTTTCGCACCACCGATCTAATGACCGTGACCGAATGGGAAGAGGAAAAGACGATGGCTGTGGACCATGTCGGGACGGTCTCCGGCTTCGGCCGATTCGACCTCGAGCCGATCGGTGACGGGACCCGTCTCACCTGGTCCGAGGAGCTCCGATTCCCCTGGTGGCTCGGGGCCAAAGTCGGGGCTTGGGTGGCCGGCCCGTTCCTGAAGCGGATCTGGCAAAGCAACCTGAGTCGCCTGGCGGCCCGGGTGACTGTCAACGACCTTTGAACTGAGCCGGCCGCTTCTCGATGAAGGCGGTCACACCCTCTTGGGCGTCCTCGGATCCGAACGCGCCCTGGAACGCATCGCGCTCAACCAGCAGCCCCTCATCCACAGGCAGCCCGAACCCCCGATTCAGGGCCTTCTTGGCAGCGGCGATAGCCACGGTGGCCTTGGTGGCCCACTCGGCGGCGTCGGCCAGGGCCAACTCGAGGATCTCTTCAGCAACTGCCACCTTGTCGGCGAGACCGATGTCCAGCGCCTCCTCCGCCCCCACCTGCCGACCGCTGAACACCAGCTCCTTGGCACGTTGATAGCCGACAAGGCGGGGCAGACGCTGAGTGCCGCCCGCCCCCGGGATGATTCCGAGCAGGATCTCGGGCTGGCCGACCCTGGCGTCATCGGCCAGGTAACGAAAGTCGGCGCCCATCGCCAGTTCCAGGCCACCACCCAGGGCGTAGCCGTGGACGGCGGCGATGGTCGGCTTTTCCAGATTCTCCAAGGCACCGATTGCCTCCTGAAGGGTCCAGGCGGTCCTCTCCTGGGCTCCCGCCTCGAAAGCAGCCTTGAAACCCTTGATATCGGCGCCAGCGGCGAAATGGGGTTGGCCGGTGACGACTACCGCCCTGATCTCGGGGTCGATACAGGCCTCGAAAACCTGTTTCAGCTCGGTGGCCACCTGTTCGGAAAGGGCATTGACCGGCGGTCGGTCGAGACGCACCAGGGCGACGGCGCCGTCAATGGTCATCTGCACGTGTTCCATGAGTCGAGGCTATACGTGTTCGTTCAGGCGACGCTCGCCAGCCAACCTGCGTAACGCCTCCGAGCCTCGGCCCGCCAGACAAGGTCAACCGCCGCTAGTTCAGGTCGACGGCGTAGAGTTCCCATTCCCCTGGAACTCCCTTGAGCTGGTGCTTTCCTCTCTGCTGAAAGCGCAGATCCGAACCAACGACGAGGTCTTGCACAGTGCGCGAGACGAGGATCTCCCCGGGGCCGGCCGCAGCTCCAACCCGTGCTCCGATGACGACCCCTACGCCTCCCACCTTCTCGGCAACTCGTTCGCATTCCCCGGTGTGTATGCCGACACGGATCTTGAGCTCGAGCTCTTCAACAACGTCGACCAGCACAATTGCGCAACGGATGGCACGAGCGGGACCGTCGAAGGTCACGAAGAACCCGTCGCCAGCAGTATCGATCTCGCGCCCTCGGAAACGGTCGAGCTCATGCCGGACTACTGCGTAAAAGGCTCCAAGCAGGTCCGCCCATCTCCGATCCCCGAGTTTGGCGGTCAGTTTCGTCGAGTCGACGATATCGATGAACATCACCGTCGCCACGGAGCGGTCTGGCTCAGCGCTGTCGCGCATCCCGGTGAGGAACTCCTGGATCTCCTCGATGGCTTGCTCGTGACCGATCCACGGCCAGTGGTCAGCGCCCGGAAGCTCGACAAACTTGGCCCCGGGCACGTGATCGGCAATGTACCTTCCTTCGTCGACGGGGACGCATCTGTCGTCTCGCTTGTGTAGGACGAGCGTTGGGACACGGATGGCGGGGAGGATGTCGCGAACGTTCATCTGGATCATCATCCGCGCCAACGAGACGGCGGCTCCAGGGCTTACCGAGAGTCGCTCGAGCTTGGCGTACCAGTCCTCGTAGCGTTTGTCCCCCACGAGCGATGGCGCGAAGTTCTCGAGGTACAAGACACCTCGACCCCAGTTCTTCTCCAGGTCCTCGAGCCAATCAGCGGTTTTTGGGTCGGGGACCCACGGGTAGATCGGACCAGCGCCGCCCTCGCCTGCAAACGAGCCATACGCGACCACCGCGCTCGTTCTCTCAGGGTACGTAGCGGCGAACAGCAGCGCCACCGCGCCGGTCTCCGATAGACCCATGATCGCTGCTCGTTCCGACCCCACCGTGTCCATCAAGGTGGCGATGTCGCTAACCCGGTCCTCGAGTAACGGAGCACGTTCGTTGGGGGGCCGGTCCGACATCCCCGTCCCACGTTTGTCGAACACGATCAGGCGGGAGAACGAAGCGAGCCGTCGAAGGAACCGGGCCATGTGAGGCTCTTCCCATGAGTGTTCCAGGTGCGACACGAAGCCCGGTGAGACCACGAGGTCGAGATCAGCATCACCTAGCTCTTGGTAGGCGATGTGGACGCCATCCATGCTCTTTGAATAACGCGTCTCCGGAATCACGCCCGGAGTGTGTGCCTCGACCTACGCTCGCCGCAAGCCGATCGCACTCTGGGCTCAGCCCCATGTCCTAGGTCCCGTTCGATCCGACCGATCTGTCGGACGGATACGCCCGCGAATGCCGGTTATTGAGCTCCGGGGCCCGACTGCCCCGCGCCCAGCGGCTCCACGACGACGGCGTTGATGGTCTCTTCGCTGAACATGTCGGTGCGGGGGCGGTGGCCCCTAAGTTTGGATGAGTTCGCGGAGTCGGGGATGGAGGGCGGGTCGGACTGGCGGGTAGATCTGTCCGTCGGGTTTCCTGAAGATGAGTTTCCCACCAGGGTCGCCGTGGATGCTCCAACCGTGTTCATGGAGAAACCGGTGATGAAACCCGCACAACAGGACCAGGTTCGCAAGGTCGGTGGGTCCACCATCGGCCCAATGTTGAATGTGATGACCGTGCACCCAGCGAGATCGACAGGAACCGGGAAACCGACAATTCTCGTCACGGTGGTAGAGCTGACGACGCAGCCAATCAGGAATGGTCCGAGTCCTCCGTCCCACACCCAACACTTGACAGTCGTCGTAGACCGCAGATTCCACAATCGCATCACAGGCCAGGCGGCGGGCGGTCTCATTGGCGAGTACCGGACCAGCCTCCAACTCCGCCACCCCCGTCGTCTCAGTATTTGAGGTCAACGCTTCGAGGTCGGCGTGCACCGTGATCTGAACCGAAGGTGAGGATTGATCACCGGTGGTGGCGCACACTTCGACCAGCCCATCAGCGAGCCGAGTGGGATAAGGGTCAAATACTCCAGTTTCGGGATTGGGACCGAACCGATCCGCACGAGAAGATACGGCTTGTTCGAGGAGTTTGCCTTCAGCACCGGGCAGATTCCCCCCGAATCTGAGTTCGGACTGGTCCAGATTCCATTGCAAACCAAGGCGTCTCCGCTCCCAAATGGTGCGCTCATCCTCAATGCTGGGAGGATTAGCCCGGCGGGCGGCCCGATCCAGGGCAGCATTGCTCAATCCCAGAGCCTCCTCGATCAGGTCACCTTCAGTGTCGGGAGTGGCCATCCGAGAGATCGCATCCACCTGATCCAACGACAATCCCCCAGAACCGAACCGTTCCCGGAGAAGGGGAAGATCCTGGAGTCGGCGGGCCACCCCCACCAGTTGAAACGCAGTCGAATGACGCAACCCGAACCGAGCCGAAACCCACTGCACCAGATCCGGAGCACCATCAGCCATGAACTGTTGACGGTGATCCGCCACCATTAACCAGTCACAGATCTCAGCCAAGAAAACCTGCGAACCAGCAAACAGGTGGCTCAGAACCTGATCAACCTCATCATTCGAAACGCTCTCCCACTCCATACCCCCGAACATACGTTCCCCCAATGACAAATACCAGGGGGTCGTTGCCATAAATCAAAGATTTCTTCTCTGGTCACGCCTAGCTGGAAACCCCCCCCGGCTACGCCGGCTCTCCCTCCTACGGAGGGAGAAATGCTCAACGCCCTTGCCAGCCCTGCTCCAAGTCATCGAGAAAGGCAGCCACCGCGAGGGCGTTGTGACGACGCCAGAGCTCCACATGGTCCGGCGCCCCTCCTGCCGCTGTCTCCAGGGCGGCGAGCGTGGGGTGAAGCGCCGCCCTTTGTGCGGCGATCAGGGGCAACGGTGAGCGGCCGGCGCGTTGCACGAGGGTGAGCTTGAGCGATAACTCGATTCTCATGTCACGCACATGCTGCACCGGTTGGCGTAACCATCGATTGAGACCGCGCCGACCGGTAGGGGTGATGCGGTGGATGACCCGCTGTGGCCCGGCAGCGCCCGGTTCGGTGTGGATCGGCTCGGCGAGACAGGCAAGGGTCAAGCGGTCCAGGGCGCGGTAGATCAGAGGCCGTCGCACGGTGATCACCCGCCCCACCTCGCCGTTGGGGGTAAACAACCTGGCGATGGCAAAACCATGAGTCGGGCTCTCGTTGAGGATCCCGAGTACGGCGTATTCGGTTACCGAGAGCTGGTTCGGGGGCATGTCGGAGCCGACCGGAGTATCGTCGTGACCATTAGTCACATTGAGACTATCGAGAAAAGTTATCCATGAGAACGCTGCACCGGGTCACGATCACGGTGGCCTTGACCGCTGTCATCGCAGCGTGTGCCGGGACAGGAGATGAGAACGTCGAAGGAGAGGTCCTGGTGTCAGCGGCAGCCTCGCTGACGGAGGCCTTCGGCGCCATCGAGGCTGCTTTCGAGGACGCCAACCCAAGTGTCGATGTGGTGCTCAACCGCGGATCCAGCTCCAGCCTCCGCGAGCAGATCCTGGAAGGCGCACCCGTGGACGTGTTCGCTTCGGCCAATACCTCGAACATGGATCAGGTTTCAGATGCCGGCGCCATCGAGGGCGAGCCCCGGGTCTTCGCCAAGAATTCCCTGCAAATCGCAGTGCCGGCAGGCAATCCGGCGGGTGTGGCCGATCTTGCCGACTTCGCCAACGAAGAGCTCCTGATCGGTCTGTGCGCCGAGGACGTCCCCTGTGGTGACTTTGGTCGTCAGGCGCTGGAGAAGGCCGGGGTCACCCCTTCGATTGACAGCAACGAGCCCGACGTCCGGGCCCTCCTCACCAAGATCGAGTCGGGTGAGCTCGACGCCGGGATCGTCTATGTGACCGATGTCATCTCGACTGGAGGCGGGGTCGAGGGTGTCGAGATACCCGATAGCCAGAACGTGGTGGCCGACTACCCAATCGCGGCGCTGGCCGACGCCCCCAACGCGCAGGCCGCCGCCGCCTTCGTCAGTTTCATCATCTCCGACCTGGGTCAGGCGATACTGGGCGAATACGGGTTCATCGCCCCTTGAGTGACCCCACGAGACGGCGAGGCAACCCCAAGCCACCTGTCCTGCTGGTTGCTCTCGGAATCATCGGCCTCGCGGTCTTCGTGATTCCCCTGGTCGGGTTGCTGGCCAGGATTCCGTGGGGAAACCTGCCCGAGCTGGTCTCCAGCCAGATTGTGATCGACGCCCTCAGGCTCTCGGTCGTCACGTCATTGACAGCCACCGCCATCTCGGCGTTGTTGGGTGTGCCCCTGGCCTGGCTATTGGCACGCATCGAGTTCCCGGGCCGCTCCATCGTCCGCGCACTGGTGATGCTTCCCCTGGTCCTTCCCCCGGTCGTCGGTGGGGCGGCACTTCTCTTCGCCCTCGGCCGCCGCGGACTGGTCGGAGAGCCGTTGAACGCGGCCACCGGGCTGGTTCTGCCCTTCTCCACCTGGGGGGTGGTGATCGCCACCACCTTCGTTGCCATGCCGTTCCTGGTGATCACCGTGGAAGGTGCCCTGCGCAACCTGGATCCCCGCTTCGAGGGGGCCGCCTCCACCCTCGGCGCGGGGAGATGGACCGTGATGCGAAGGGTCACTCTTCCCATGATCGGGCCCTCGTTATTGGCAGGGCTCGTACTCACCTGGGCGCGAGCATTCGGGGAGTTCGGCGCCACCATCACATTTGCCGGCAACCTGCAGGGCCGGACCCAGACCCTCCCCCTGGCAGTGTTCGTCGCACTCGAAAGTGACCGGGACACGGCGGTGGCGATCAGTCTGATCATGGTGGTGGTCTCCCTCGCCGTCCTGATTGCCCTCAGGGATCGATGGTGGAGGGCGCTGTGACCGACCGACCAAGCGAGCAAGGCCTCGACGCCAGCTTCATCGTCCGCCGCAGTCCGGGGTTCACCCTGGACATCTCAATCACCATTCCCCCCGGTCGCACCGTGGCCCTGCTGGGGCCCAACGGTGCAGGGAAGTCGACGGCGGTGGCTGCCCTCGCCGGGCTCATTCAGGTGGACGAGGGGCGGATCGTGCTCGGAGGCAGGACTCTGGACGACTCGGAGCGGGCCCGGTTCGTTCCACCCGAAGAGCGAATGGTCGGCGTGGTGTTCCAGGACTATGTCCTCTTCCCCCATCTCACGGTGGCCGAGAACATTGCATTCGGGCCACGAAGCCACCGGATGGGCCGGGAGCCCGCCATGCAGCGGGCCGCCCTTTGGATGAATCGACTCGCCCTCGACGATCTCGCTCAGCGAAAACCAGGTCAGCTCTCCGGAGGTCAAGCGCAGCGGGTGGCCTTGGCCCGGGCAATGGCGATCGAGCCGGATCTCCTGCTCCTCGACGAGCCCCTGTCAGCCCTCGATGTTGCGACCCGAGCCCGGCTGCGACGGGCGCTCAGCGATCATCTCGCCCAATTCCCAGGCCCCCGACTCCTCATCACCCACGACCCGAGTGAGGCCTTCCTGCTCGCCGATGAGATCCACGTCATCGAGGACGGGAGGGTCACCCAGGTTGGAACCGCCAACGACATCCGGCTTCGGCCCAAGACGCCGTACATCGCCGACCTGGCCGGATCCAACCTGTTGTCAGGGACCGCCCGGGACGGGTCCGTGGCGATCGGCAACAGCCAGCTTCAAATCGCCGACCACTCGCTCGAGGGCCCGGTGCTCGTCACGATCCACCCCCGCACCATCGCCCTGCATCGAGGCCGGCCTGACGGCAGTGCCCGTAACACCTGGGAGACGTCGGTCACACTGATCGAGCTGCTCGGTGACCGGGCCCGACTCCAGGTGAGTGACCCTGTGGCCCTCACTATCGAAATCACCCCCGAGGCCGTCGAAGCCCTGGAACTGAAGACGGGAGCTCGGGTCTGGGTCTCGATCAAGGCGACCGAGATCGGCGTCGAGTCGGACTACATCGCTACCGACGTCGTCGGCTGAGGTGGCCTGTCACCTCACCCCCGGCAGGTCACGCATTCGGGGGTGCCGTTTGTCAGAAACTGGCTGAATACGCATCCGGGCGTCGACAACGACAACGCCCTCACCGGGCGGCAACACCTTGACCGGGTTGAGATCCATCTCGACCAGCTCGGGCACCACGCTGATGAGACCTGAGACCGTCATCAAGGCTCGTTCCAATTCGGGCACGTCGCCCTCGGCCGTGTTGCGATAGCCCTGGAGGAGTCGGAAGCCCTTCGTCTCCCTGATCATCTCGGCCGCATCGACGTCGGTGAGGGGATGGATCCGAAATGCCACGTCCTGCAGGAGCTCTACGTAGACACCGCCGAGCCCGAATCCGACCAGGGGGCCGAAGTTGGGGTCCTGGGTCATCCCGATCAGCACCTCGTGGCCACCTGCCACGAATTCCTGCACCAGGACGCCATCGGCATCAAACACCGCTTTGGTGACCTTCTCATATGCAGCCCTCACCTCGACTTCGCCCTCGGCACCGAGCACGACGCCTCCGACATCCGACTTGTGGAGGGCCGATTCGGAGATCACCTTGGCCACCACCGGGCCACCGATCGCCGATGCTGCATCTATGGCTTCTTGTGGCGACCGTGCCACGGCCGACTTCGGCACCCGGAGACCGGACGCCTTCAGCACCGCATCGACCTCCTCTGGCTCCATCCAGGCCCCTGTGGCCGGAACCCCCTCCAGCGCCGACTCGATGATCGCCCTGATCGCGGCTTCCTCATCGGCTTCGAGTCGCGCTTCCAATCCGGGGTCGCGGAGTCGCCACACCCCGTGCGCTACCGCCTGGGCCAGGGCGAGAGCCGCAGCCTCGGGGAACATATAGGTGGGAATGGCGCGCCGACCCTCGCCCCCGGCCAGATAGCGAGCCGTCTCGCCGGTGTGCATGAAGACCGACAACAGGGCAACCACCCCGTTGTAGCGCTCCTGACACCGACTGAGGGCGGCCGCCACATCCTGGGCGCCCTCCGAAGACGTCGGGACATAGATCACCATCACCGAGTCCACCTCACCGGACTCCAGGAGCAGCGAAACCGCATGGTCGAACTCGGTCGGTCCGCCGGAGGCGATCAGATCGATGGGGTTTCGAGTGGAAGCCTCCTCCGGGAGCTCGCTTCCGATCTGGGACCTGAGCTCGGGGGACAATTCGGGAAGGGTGAGCCCGTTCGCTTCGAGGGCGTCTGCTGCCAGGATTCCGGGCCCGCCGGCGTTGGTGACGATCCCGACCCGGTTCCCCATCGGGATCGGTTGGTTGGCGAGAAGGTTGGCGGCGGAGAACAACTCCTCGATGGTGTCGACGCGGATCACCCCTGCCTGGCGGAACAGGGCCTGCACCGCCACGTCCGATGAGGCCAGGGCGCCGGTGTGCGACGAAGCGGCCCGACTCCCGGATGAAGTCCTGCCTGACTTGACCGCGATGATCGGCTTGCGACGTCCGATGCGGCGAGCGATCCGGGAGAACTTCTTGGGGTTGCCGAAGGACTCCAGATAGAGGGTGATGACGTCGGTTTGAGGATCGTCCTCCCAGGCGAGAAGCAGGTCGTTACCGCTGACATCCGCCTTGTTCCCCACCGAGACGAATTGGGAGATGCCGATGTTGGCCCGTCTGGCGTAGTCGAGAATGGCGATCCCCAACGCACCGGACTGGCTCGACATCGCTACATTCCCGGCGGGCGGGTAAACGGGGGCAAAGGTCCCATTGAGCTGCACCGAAGACACCGTGTTGAGAAGGCCCATGCAGTTGGGCCCCACCATTCTCATTCCAGAGTTGCGAACGATCTCGAGCAGTTCGTGTTCGAGGGCGGCACCCTCGGGGCCAACCTCGGAGAAGCCGGCCGAGATGACGACGATTCCCCTCACCCCTGCCTCGGCGCACTGACGCGCCGCATCGATCACGAATCGCTGTGGAACGACGATATAGGCGAGGTCCACTTCATCTGGGACCTCGAGAATGCTCGGGTAGGCGTGCACCGAGTTGATCACCTTCGCCTTGGGGTTGACCGGGTAGAGCGGGCCGGTGAATCCGGTGGAGAGGATGTTGTGGAACAGCCTTCCTCCGATCGAAGACGGGTCGCTTGAGGCCCCGATCACTGCCACCGACCGGGGAAAGAAGAGCGGCAGCAACGAGGCAGCGACCGCTCGCTTCTCGCGCTCCGCTTCTGCTTCGAGAAGAGTTTCGCTCTCGGCCACCGGGAAGTCGACCGTGAACACCCCGTCGTCGATGGTCCGGGTCAATTCGTAGCCCGAGTTGCGAAACAACCGCATCATCTGACGGTTCTCGGGAAGCACATAGGCATGAAAGCGCTCGATGCCGTGCGATCTGGCATGGTTGGTCAGCAGCTGGAGGAGTTGGGTGCCCACGCCCCGGCCCTGATGCTTGTCTGCCACTGCGAAGGCCACCTCGGCCGCGTTGGCGTCGTGGTCCTCACGGTCGTAACGGGCCACCGCGATCATCCTGCCCCCGAGCATGGCGATCAGCGCCATCCGGTCGGAGTAATCGACCTGGGTGAAATACTCGACTTCCTTGGGCTCGAGCGTCTCTTTGATGCGAAAGAACCTGAAATATCGAGACTCGGGGCCCAGGGTCTCGAAGAAGTCACGAATCAATCCCGCATCCTCGGGTTTGATCGGGCGCACCCTGGCCCCACCGCCGTCGCGGAGCACGATGTCCAACTCGTATTCGGATGGGTATTCAGCCATCTGGGTTCAAGGCCTGACGCTAACCGAGTCGCAGTGGGCTTCGATCACGTCCCCGCCTGGACAGTATGTCGGATTACACTTTTTGGCACGGGGTTGAATCTGTGTGGGAAGGTGGTGCTCCTTGGAGAAAGATCCGGCCTCGTTCATCGTGGGGCCCGGGCCCGGTTCCTCTCCCCTCCCCCACCCACCCGCCCCGGTCCCCCCCCCCCCCCCCCCCCCCCCCCCCCCCCCCCCCCCCACCTTTCCGACCGACGAGACCACCTAGAATCTGAAGCGATCCGACGTGAACCGTGTCGAACTAATCCTCTCAATGCGCTGGATCGCCACCCTGCTTGCCGTGCTGCTCGTCGTCCACATGATCGGGGTGTGGATGGAGCGGCGAGGCTGGGTCTACTACCGAAAATCGGGGGGCCGTGGTTATGGCGTTGCGCTGTCCAACGCCATGGCCGAGTTTGATGCAGTCCTCAATCCCGCGTCAGAGCATCGCGTCATCGAGGAGCGTCACCAGAACGCGATGAGATACGTAGTTGACATCTCCGAGATGGATGACGAGGGCGCGGAATCGAGCTAAGGAGCCTCGTGCCTGCACTCGAGTTAGTGGCTGCCGATCAACCAGTTAATACGGCGACCTTTCTGTGGTGTGATCAATGTTCGCCCCACATTTCTCCCCCCAGCGAACGGAGTGAGCGTTGGGGGGAGTCCCGGCGTAGCCGGGGAGGGGGGCTCCCCTTCACGCGTCAGCGGTACCCCCTCCGTCGCCTCCGGCGACACCTCCCCCAACGTCGCTTCGCTCCTGGGGGAGGAAATAGGTGGTTAGTGACCATGGCGGAGCCACACTCTCCTCGGTGAAACGTGCCGTCCTCCTCCTGACCGTTGCCCTTGTGGTCGGATGCACGCCACACCCACCCGATGCCACGGTCCTCTTCATAGGCAACAGCTATACCTTCTACAACAACCTTCCTCAGATGGTGTCTGAACTTGGCGCCTCCTTGGACATGCGAATCGAGGTCGAATCGGTGACCAAGGGCGGTGCCGGGCTACGCGACCATTTGGGTGACGGGGTGGCCGGCGAACGCATCAAGTCAGGAGACTTCGACTACGTGGTGGTCCAGGAGCAGTCCGCCCTCCCGTCGGACGTCAATGCTGCTCATGAACTCATGTTTCCGGCAGCAATCAATTTGGCGTCGCTGGCCGCTGCCTCGGGGGCCCAGCTCGTCCTCTTCGAAACCTGGGGCCACCGCTCGGGCTTCGCCCAGACCGGTCACTTCGACTATTGGTCGATGCAGCGCGCCATCATCTCGACCTACAACGAGCTCTCCACTCTCCTCGGCAAACCGGTAGCGCCGGCCGGCGAGGCCTGGCTCCTATCCCTTCAAACCAATCCCGGAATCCGCCTGCACGATGCGGACGACTCACATCCGACGCTCGAAGGCTCCTATCTGGCCGCACTGGTCATCACGGCAACAATCACCGGTAGGTCGCCAGAGGAGATGAGTGTCGATCTGGGAGTGCCCGCCGAAACGGCTCGCCAACTCCGCATTTCAGCCACGTCCGTGATGGCTCCCTGAATCCAGGGGGAGGAGAAGGTGCCCGGGGTGGGATTTGAACCCACACGAGCCGAAACGGCTCAAGGGGGTTTAAGCCCCTCGCGTCTGCATTCCGCCACCCGGGCTCGAGTGCATGATCAGGGTAAAGCCATAAGACTCATGGCGACACCATCGAGAGTGTCGTGCTCGGAGACGACGGCGCTGTCGGCGCCAAGGACATCCATGACACCCTCCGCCACCAGGATGCCACCGAGGATGACGGGACCCCGTTTCGGGTCGAGACCGGGAAGCAAGGCCGTCTCTTCGATCGTCAGTTGGGCCATGATGTCGACGATCCTCCCCACCTCGGCCCGGGTGACCTCGCGACCATGGACCGGGGTGCCCCGTGGCAGGGCGCGGGCCACCGATGCCAGGCTGGTCCAGGTTCCGGCTACGCCGATCAGCGAGCCAACTTCGAAGGCCGGCAGCTCGGAAAACTCGTCTCTGATCATGGCTCGGGCCGAAACGATCTCGTCTCGGGAAACCGGTCGAAAGGGAAGGGCCCGTTCGGTGATCCGCACCGAGCCGATGTCGATCGAGACCCCGCTCTGCTCGGTGACGAACTCCGTGCTCCCTCCTCCGATATCGGAGACCACCGCGGGCCTCGGGCCTTCGAAGCCCCGGATCGCGCCCTGATATGCGAACCGGGCTTCCTCCTCGCCCGAGATCAATGTGGGTCGGACGTCGATCATCTCTTCGACGCGGTCGAAGAACGCCTCGCGGTTGGTGGCGTCCCGTGAAGCCGAGGTGGCGACAGCCTTTCGTCTCGACACCCTGGCCTCCTCCATGAGCCGGCCATAGTGATTGAGCACCACCAATGTCTCCACGATCCGGGACTCCGAGAGGACCCCGCTGCTGTCCACCCCGCTTCCCAACCCAGTGACCTCCTCCAAGCGCTGCAGGTAATTGGTGCCATCGGTGATCAACAGCCGAATCGAATTGGTCCCGATGTCGACCACCCCCACGATCATGGGTTGCTCACCCAGGCCGGGTTGATCGCTCCGCCCGCGACACATGCCACCTGACAATCAAGGGGCTCGATCCAGGAAGCCACCAACTCCCCGACGGGGTTGGTCTCCCCCGCTCGGGTATGGGCGTAATGGGCGTGAAGGCATTTCACCCCTTCGGTGCTGCCTCCGACCCCGCCCGAGGGTGCAGGTGACGCCCCGGCACGAACCAAAGCGTCCCGTTTGGCGGCATACGAATCATGGGCTGCCTCGAGTCTCCGACCGAACTCGGGATCGGCCATCGCCTTTTGCTCCATCCGCTTCACCCCGCCGGCGCCCTCGAGACGACCGATACGGGTCGTCGCCAGCGGGCAGGTAAGCCAATAGAGGGTGGGGAATGGGGTGCCGTCGTCGAGGATAGGAGGCACTTCGACGACCACGGGGAGGCCGAGATGACATCGCGAAACCGTTTTCGAATCGGCGCGGAGCGTTCGTCCAATCTGGGCCTCGATGACCTCACGGTCATCAAAACCGGTCACCCGGTTGAATCTAGGTCGCCACCGGTGAGGAAATCCCAGACCCGGTCTACCCAGGTTTGCTCGGGTAGTTCAGGAAGCTCCGGCGCCAAGGGTTGGGATGCCTGGGCTCCCGGCGGGTCCAGCACGACGTAGGCAACCTCGCCCTCACGGACATAGCCCAACTTGTCCCGCGCCAGCCGTTCGACCTCCTCGGGTGTCTTGAGAGCGTCAGCGTCGGCGGAGAGCACCTCGTTTTCGGCCTCCAGAGAGGCAAGTTGATCCCGCGCCGCCTCGACCTGGCGCCGCGAATCGAGGATCTGCCGATAGGGAACAACCTGAGTGAGGAAGGCGGCTCCCATCAAGATGAAGAGGAGCGTCACCAGAGCCACCCCGGGACGGCTGCGCATGCTCACCGGGACCTTCGGAAGGTCGACCATCCCGCAAACCTGGCCTCGACTCCAAGACTCTCCTCTATCCGCAACAACTGGTTGTATTTGGCGGTCCGTTCCCCCCGCGCCGGGGCACCTGACTTGATCTGGCCGGCGTTGGTCGCGACGGCGAGATGGGAGATATAGCTGTCTTCGGTCTCACCGGATCGATGACTCACCATCATCCCGTAGGAGGCGTTCCTCGCCGTTCCCATCGTGTGGAGGGTCTCCGAGATCGAGCCGATCTGATTCACCTTGATCAGGATGGCGTTTGCGGCACCCTCTGCGATGCCTTTCCGCAAAAACTCCTCGTTGGTTACGAACAAGTCGTCACCCACAAGCTGGACCCGACGTCCGATTTGCTTGGTGAGCTCCTTCCAACCCTCCCAATCATCCTCGGCCAACCCATCCTCCACCGATACCAGCGGATATCGCTCCACGAGGTCCACGAGGTAGGCCACCATGTCCTCGGAGGTGAGGTCGCGACCGTCCAACTCGTAGCGACCCTCACGGTGGATTTCGGTGGCAGCGACGTCGAGGGCGAGGGCGATCTCGTCACCAAGCTTGTAACCGGCCACGTCGATCGCCTCGACCAGAAGCTCCAATGCCGACTCGTTGGTCGGTAGGTCCGGAGCGAACCCGCCCTCGTCACCGACATTGGTGCCCAGACCGCGGCCTCCGATGACCTTCTTCAGAGCCTGATAGACCTCCACCCCGGCCCGCAGGGCCTCCGAGAAGGAGGGGAACCCTCCGGGAACCACCATGAACTCTTGGATGTCAACCGAGTTGGCGGCGTGGGACCCGCCGTTGAGAACGTTGAGACAGGGGACGGGAAGGGTCCTGGCCGCCGGACCGCCCAGATAGCGGTACAGGGGAAGCCCCAGGGTGGCCGCCGCAGCTCGTGACGCCGCCATCGAGACGGCGAGGATGGAGTTGGCGCCGAGATTTGCCTTATTGGGGGTGGCGTCGAGATCGAGCATCACCTGGTCGACGTGCTCCTGCCTGGTGGCGTCCACCCCGATCAGCGCCGGGGCGAGGACATCGCGGATGTTGGCCACGGCCCGGGTTACTCCCTTGCCGCCCCACCGTTCACCGCCGTCACGCAACTCGACGGCTTCCATGGCCCCGGTCGAGGCGCCCGAGGGGACGATGGCCCTCCCGAAGCCGCCACCAGTGGTTAGGACCTCGGCTTCCACGGTGGGATTACCCCGGGAGTCGAGGACCTGGCGTGCGTGTATCCGCTCGATGGTGGTCTTGTTCATGGGTGCGTGGGAGGACGGGTGGCCGGCAGCGCCAAGCTACCACCGACCCGGTTTTGTTCTGACGACCGTGGATCAGCCCATTTCTTTCGCCCGGTCCCACCGCGCATTGAGGCCGTCGAGGTCTAAGGCGTCCAGTGGCCCCTCGGACTCCATGCGGCGGAACCTGGCCTCGAAACGATCGGTGGCTTGACCGAGGGCGATTTCGGGATCGAGCCCCAGGTGTCGGGCCAGGTTGACGACCGAAAACAGGACATCACCCAATTCCTGCCGGGCATGAACCGGATCGGTCAGGACCTCTTCCAACTCGCCCAACTCCTCACGTACCTTGGGCAGGACCTGGGCTGCCTCCTCCCAATCGAAACCCACCTTCGCTGCCCGGTTCTGGATCTTGGAAGCCCGGTGCAGGGCGGGCACTCCCGAAGGCACCCCGTCGAGGGCCGACTCCGCGGCCGCACCCCGCTCCTCCTCCTTGATCCGGTCCCAATTGGACTTGACCTCCTCGGCCGAGCCAACCACCACTTCTCCGAAAACATGCGGATGACGGCGCACCAGCTTCTGACGCATCACCTCGGCCACATCGTCGATGTCGAACGCCCCCGCCTGGCGGGCGATCACGGCATGGAACAGGACCTGAAGGAGTACGTCTCCCAACTCGTCCTCGACCTGCGCGTAAGCAACCCAGTCCGGATCGCCCTCCGGAAGACGCCCCACCGCCTCGATCAGCTCATAGCTCTCCTCTACCAGGTTCTTCATCAGACTCTGATGGGTCTGCTCCCGATCCCAGGGACATTCCTCCCGAAGCCTCATCATCGTGTGCACCGCGCCAATCAGACCGCCGGGCTCGGCATCGATGAAGATCGAGGTTCGGAATCCAGCCAGGGAGGAGTCGACCTCGGAAGCGCTCGTCTCGGCATTGACCGCGTCGGTCGATCCGAGACCGGCGAGCACTCGAACCACGCTTCCCTCGGGAAGGACCCGGTCGACCCGGGCCGCCACCTCAGCCAGGATCTCGGGTCGGTCGAGATGGGCGATGATCGTGGGCTTGTCCAGCACCAGGGGCTCGGGAAGCTCGTGGCCGTTGAGGATCTGCAACCCACGGTCCAAAGGGTCGTAACCGACCTCGGCCAGGATCGCATCGACGAACGACTCGGCCGGGATCAACTCGATCTCGGCACCCGATTCGAGAAGTCTCCGCACCGCGAACTCTCCAACCATTGGGCTTCCCGGGACCGCGTAGACGACGGACGCCGTATTGGCAGCGGTGAGCACTCTTTCTGCGATGTCCGCATAGACGTCCTTGAACCTGTCCGCCGACTCGTAGAGGTCGTCACAGAACATGACCTCACGGAGTTGGGCGAGCTGTTCGGCCCCAGGGTGATGCCTGGTGCGCAGGATGACCGCACGCTCGGGGTCGAGAAGGATGGCCCGAACCGAGCCCGAGATCCGGTCGAGATCGCCGGGACCGAGACCCGTGACGACGATCACTCGGCTGGTGGTACCACCCCAGGCGTGGGCTCGGCCTGCCAGGTGCCGTACTTCTCGTTGACCTCGACGTCTGCCCCTGACGCCGCCGCGATAAACCAGTCGTTGGATGCTGGGGTCGCGGCTTGGTTGAGAAGCAATTCGATGACCTCGTCCTCGGTTGGCAATTCCCCTGGCAGGGCCTCGGTGCGCTCGGAAACCAGCAGAACGTGATAGCCGAACTCTGACAAGACCGGGTCAGTGGCCACGCCCAACTCGGCCGCCAATGCGGCGGTGGCGAACTCTGGGACGTAGCCGCCCGCCGCCTGACACCCTAGGTCACCACCCTGGGCGCCGCTCCCCGTGTCCGTTGACAGCTCCGCGGCCAGGTCGGCGAACTCCTCACCACCCTCGAGTCTGGTCAGGACGTCCTGAGCTTCGGCTTCGGTCGCCACCAGGATGTGGGCAGCGCAAACCTGGGTGAGATCGGCTGCAGACTGTGTCCTTTGGGTGTCTATCTCTTCCTGAGTGGGAGGTTGCAGATCAGCCTTGATCGCATCGAGAACCCCAGCCTGGATGAGAGACTGATGGGCGATCTGTTGCAGAAGTTGCTCGGTGACCTCGTTCTCCTTGAGAAATTCCTCACGTGTCTTGCCCTCGGCGAGCTTGGCGAGCTCGATGGTCACGATCTCATCCGCCTCAGCGGCGATCTCCTCATCGGTGAAAGTGATTCCGAAATCGGCTTCCGCCTGGCGGGCGAATATTTCGAGGACGATGTTGAAAGAGAGGAAACTGGCGAACTCCTCCTTGGAGATCGTCGTGTCTTCCACCTTGCTCACAAGAGCTTCGACATCACCGACTGTCACGTCGACGCCGTCGACGGTGGCCGCCACTTCGTTGCTGCCCCCACAGGCCACAAATGAGAGCGCGCACAAGACCAGGAGCGATGAGAGTTTTTTCAAGGGAGATCCTTCAGGAGTGGATAAAAAGGTTTCGGGGATGGTAGAGGTTTCACGCTCCTAGAAGCACCCCTGACCGGGCTAGGAATCCCCATCCGGCCACATTTGGGCGATGAACCGGGACAGCCCGGGCACGAGTGGCGCAGGCGTCGGGATGAAGACGACGCCCTCCGAGGCGCGGAGCACCGCACGTGGCTGAAGACGCTTGAGACGCACCTCCTGGGAAGGCTTGAGGTCAACCGGGCCCATCCGAATCTCGTGGCGAAGCTTGACCATCTCCTCGAGCCCGACCCTCAAGGCGTCGACCCGTAGCCGCGCAAGCTCCACCAGAGCCGAGGCGGCAGGTGGGAGCGGCCCAAAACGGTCCACCCATTCAGCTGCAACGTCGTCCACCTCAGGGTGCGTTGAGGTGCTTGCCAGCCGTCGGTAGGCCTCGAGGCGAAGCTCTTGCTCAGGGACGTAGGCATCGGGAAGATGGGCGTCGACAGGGAGATCGATCCGGATCTCGGAGCGGGCCTCAGCCGGGACGACTCTCCCCTCCAGCTCGGAGACGGCATCCGCAACCAGCTCGGCGTACAACTCGAACCCGACCGCCGCGATGTGCCCGCTCTGGACTTCGCCGAGAATCGACCCCGCTCCCCTGATCTCCAGGTCCCTCAAGGCAAGCTGGAATCCCGAGCCCAAGTCGGTGGCCTCGCCGATCGCCTCGAGACGGCGATGAGCCTCCTCGGTGAGACTGCGATCTCGGGGGTGAAACAGATAGGCGTAGGCCCGCTGGCTGGAGCGGCCGACCCGACCCCGAAGTTGATAGAGCTGGGCCAGGCCGAGGAGGTCGGCACGTTCCACGATCAGGGTGTTCACCTGGGGCAGGTCCAGACCGGATTCGATGATGGTGGTCGCGACCATGACGTCGTACTCGCGATTCCAGAAGTCGATCATGACCTGTTCGAGTCGACCCTCGGACATCTGGCCGTGAGCCACCACGTACCGGGCGTCGGGAACCAGCTCGCGGAGATGAGCCACCGCCCGATCGATCGACTGCACCCGGTTGTGCACGTAGAACACCTGACCTTCGCGGAGCAGCTCGCGCCGAATGGCGGCCGACACCGCCTGATCGTCGGAGGGGCCGACATAGGTGAGGATCGGATGACGGTCCTCGGGAGCGGTCCTGATATGGGAGACATCGCGTATCCCGGTCAGGGCCATCTCCAACGTCCGCGGGATCGGGGTGGCGGTCAGCGTCAGGACGTCCACCCCCAGCTTCAACTCCTTGAGGGCGTCCTTGGCGGTCACCCCGAAACGTTGCTCCTCATCGATCACCAGCAGACCGATCTCCTTGAACCGAATGTCCTCGGACAGGAGCCGGTGGGTCCCGATCACCACGTCGACCTCGCCGGTGGCCAGTGCGGCCACAACCCGATCCTGCTGTCTGGGGGTGAGGAAGCGGGAGAGGGCCTCGACCCGCACCGGATAGGGCGCAAACCGCTCGGAAAAGGTCTGATGATGTTGCTGAACGAGAAGGGTCGTCGGGCACAGCACAGCCACCTGCTTCCCGGACTCGACCGCCTTGAAAGTGGCACGGATCGCAACCTCGGTCTTGCCAAAGCCGACATCGCCGAAGACCAGCCGGTCCATTGGTCTGTCGCTCTGCATGTCGGACTTGACCTCGACGATGGCGCGGAGCTGATCCGGTGTCTCCTCGTATGGGAACGTGCCCTCCATTTCGGTCTGCCATGGCGAGTCCGGTGCATAGGCATGGCCAACGGCAGCGGCTCGGAGGCGGTGCAGCTCGACCACGCGTTGGGCCACGGCGGCTACGGCCTTGCGCACCCGCGCCTTCTGGTCTGACCAGTCCTTGCCCCCCATCCGGGACACCCGGGGAGTCTCCCCTCCGGTGTACCTGGTGACAGCAGCCAACTGGTCGACAGGCACGTAGAGACGATCGGCGCCGGCGTAGGCGATGATCAGGTAGTCACGCTCCACACCCACCATCGTCCTCGACACCAAGCCCTCAAATCTTCCGATCCCGTGCTGGTGATGCACCACGTAGTCACCCTCGGTGAGGTCTCGGTACTGGTGGGCCAGCGCAGCCCGACTCCGACCCACCCTGCGATGGGCACGGCGCCTACCCGCGATTTCTTGCTCCCCAAGGACGGCAACCCTAAGACCGGGCGCCACGAACCCCCGATGGATCCCGACCGGGACGATGGCCGCCCTCGGATTCACGAGCGAGTCGAGCTGATCGAGCACCAGCCCGTGCTCGCCAAGGGCCCTGGCCACCCGGTCGGCCGCAGCAACCCCGTCCATCGCCACCACGGTGGTGATCTCCCTTTCCAACAACCGTCCCAGCCCTCGAGCGACCGCCTCGGGATCGCCCGGGGTTGCATCGAGGCCCCGCACCTCCAGCATCGGGTCGAAGGGGCCGGTCGGGGCCGCAGGGACTCGAAGATGGGCTCGATCCCGAAGTCTCTCCTCGAGGTCGAGGAAGAAGGCTGGGTGCTCACCGGCCGCTGGGGCCTGTTCTCCCCAGGTGGGGGCGAGAGCCCGGGCCAGCTCGGATTCCTCCTTGATCAGCTCCCGTGCCCTGTCCAGTGCTCGGGACGGCTCCACGACCACGAGACGCACGCCAGCCGGGATCGCATCGATCAGCGAGACCGGGTCGGCCAGCCATGGCAGCCATGACTCGATGCCGGGGAAGAGCTGACCCTGGGCGATCCGATCCCAAGTCGATGCCGCCCACTGTTCGGAGGCGACCAGCTCAGAGGCGTGTTCGACCAGAGAGCCCACGGGACGGACCTCTCGGGCTGGGTAGGCGACCAGCCGATCAACGGGATCCTCGGAGCGCTGGGTGGCGACCGAGATGATTCGGATGTCCTCGACGGTGTCACCGTAGAAATCGAGGCGAACCGGTTCTTCATCCTGGGCGGGGAACACGTCGACGATCCCGCCGCGGACCGCAAACTCACCCCTGCCCTCGACCCGATCGGTCCTCGAGTAGCCGCGATCGGCCAAGTCGCGGACAAGGTCGTCAAGGGCGACTTCGTCTCCCCGAGCCAGGGTCAGAGGGTCAGGACTCGATGGGCTGAGTCGCTGAATCGCACTGCGGATGCTGGCCACGACCACCGCAGGCCCGCCACCCCGGGCGAGACGGTGCCGGGCTGCGGCCCGACGGGCCATGGTCCCGATATTCGGAGAGACATGCTCGAAGGGCAAGGTCTCCCAGGCCGGCGCCAGCGTGACATCTTCGAGGAACAGCCCGACGTCGTCCGCCAGTTCCTCCGCGTCGCGCTCACCCGGCACCAGGACCAAGAGCAGTTCCTCGAGTTGGTCGGCAAGCCCGGCAATGGCAAAGGCCCTCCCCCCCGCGGACACGGCCCAGGAGCCCCCGAGGTCAGGGAGGGACGCAGAGCGCCAAGCGGAAAGAAGTGGGGCGAGCGGTGCTGGCATCGAGCCGGTCGATGCTACCGGCCGGTTTGGAGTAGGCCCTGGTCCCGGAACCAGTCGATGGTGCGCTGCACGGTGTCCTCGAGCGGGAGGTAGCCCAGCCCCAGCTCCCGGGTCGCCCTGGTGCCGTCGTAACGGTGCCCATGCCGCAGCACCCGCACCATTTCTCGACAGACTGGGGGGCGACGTCTCACGGCCCGCGCTCCGATCTCGACGACTCCGGCCAGGGCGAAGACCACCGAACCCGGAAGAAACCGGGGTTTGAAGGACAGCCCGCTGATCCGAGTCAGAAGGGCTAGCGCCTCACCGATGGTCAGCGAGACACCGCTCAACAGATAACGCTCGCCGGGTTGTCCCCGGTCCGCCGCCAGGAGATGGCCACGAGCGCAGTCGTCGATGTCGACGATCGAGATCGTGGTCTCGACCAGAAAGGGAAGCTTGCCTCGCATGACGTCGAGGATGAGCTTGCCGGTCCCCGAAGCCCGGCCCGGGCCCTGCACCGAGGAGGGGTTGACAGAAACGACCTCGAGCCCAGACGAAGCTTCGAGGACGAGTTGCTCGGAAATGTGTTTCGAGCGCTCGTAACGAGAGAGGTACGAGCCCCGATGCGGGCTCGCCTCCGAGCCGACGCTGCCCTTTTCCTCACCGATCGCCACCGCCGATGAGGTGTGGATCAGCCGGTTCACACCCGCCGCACGACACGCATCACGCACGTTGATGGTTCCGACGATGTTGACCCGATCCATGTGCCCGGGATCGGCCGAGCACATTTCGTTGACCCCGGCAATATGAAACACCCGGTCCATACCCGAGACCAACCCGGCGAGACTCTCCGTGTCGAGGACATCTCCGGCGACAGGTTCCGCCCCCAGACCGGCGATCTTGTCGGAGGCCGCTCTCGTGCGGGCCAGTCCCCTTACCTCATGGCCGGCATCGACCAGATGTCTCACCACAGCCATCCCCACCACGCCAGAGCCGCCGGTGACGGCGACCCTCACCTCCGGATGCCGGCAGGCTCAGAACGCACTGTGTGCCAGAACGCCGTCGTGTAACCCCATGCCGAGCCGACGGTGGCGATGACGGCGAGCAGCATGACCCACTGATCCAGATACCAGGGGCCCCACGGCTCCGACAGCCTGAAGAATGCCAGAAACAGAGCCACAAACTGTGTCGCCGTCTTTATCTTCCCCCACGTCGAAGGGCGGATCAGGCCCCCCTGAGCGGCAACCACGCCCCGGAGCGCCATCACCCCGAATTCCCGGAAGATGATCAGGGCTGCAGGCCAGACCGATACCCGGTCGATAGACACCAGTGCGAGAAGGGTGCCGGTGACCAGGATCTTGTCGGCGGTGGTATCGAGAAAGGCGCCGAGAACGGTGCCCCCGCTGATCTTCCTCGCGAAATAGCCGTCGAGGTAATCCGTGAAGGCGGCAACTGCGAATACCGAAGCGGCAATCGCCAAAGAATGCTCGATTTGCTCGCTTCTGGTGAAAGCCATGATCACAGGCACCAGAAGGATCCTGGACAGCGCGAGCATGTCAGGCAGTGACATGTGACCTCCTCAACTCGCAGCGATCTTATCGGTGGGTCGAGGCGAAACCTCGTGTCAAACCCAACCCAATGACCTTTCGACCGCCTCCCGCCATCGTGAATAGAGCCTCTCCCGCTCGCTGTCGTCCATCTGCGGTTGCCATCGGGAGTCCTCCGCCCACAGACCTGCGATCTCGTCGAGGTCCGCCCAGAACCCCACCGCCAATCCTGCGGCGAAGGCGGCTCCCAGTGCCGTCGTCTCCGTCACCCTGGGTTTGATGACATCGACCCCGAGAATGTCTGCCTGGAACTGCATCAACAGCGAATTGGAGGTCATCCCCCCATCGACCCTGAGCTCGGTGAGCCTCACTCCGGAATCGGCCGTCATTGCGTCCAGGATGTCACGGGTCTGATACGCGGTGGACTCGAGCGCCGCCCTGGCGATGTGACCGCTGTTGGCGAATCTGGTCAGACCGGTGATCACCCCCCGGGCATCGGATCGCCAGTACGGGGCGAAGAGACCGGAAAAGGCAGGGACGAAGTAGACGTCTCCGTTGTCCTCGACCGTGCGGGCCAGTTTCTCGATGTCCGAAGCCGTATCCAACAAACGGAGGTTGTCCCTCAACCATTGGACCAGCGACCCGGTAACCGCCACCGAGCCCTCGAGGGCATAGACCGGTTTCTCACCGGCCCGCTGATACGCCACGGTGGTAAGCAGCCCCGCTTCGGAGACGACCGGGGTCAAACCGGTGTTGAGAAGCATGAAATTGCCGGTCCCATATGTGTTTTTCGCCTCACCGGGCTGAAAGCACACCTGACCGAACAATGCGGCATGCTGATCTCCGAGGATGGCCCCCAGGGGCACCCCCTCGAGAGGACCGAGGCAGGTGCCCAACACTCCGATCGAAGGCACGATTTGGGGGAGCATCGCGGTCGGGACATCCATCGCCACCGCGATGTCCGCGTCCCAGCTGGTGGTGGCGAGATCCATCAGCAAGGTCCGGGAGGCATTGGTGACATCGGTGATATGGGCCCCCTTGCCCGGCCCACCGGTCAGATTCCAGGCCAGCCACGAGTCGATCGTGCCGAAGGCCAGCTCACCACGTTCGGCGGCGTCGTGCAGGTCGAGTTCGTCGAGGAGCCAGCGGATCTTGGGCCCTGAGAAGTAGGTTGCAAGCGGCAATCCGGTGACTGCGCGGAACCGATCGGGGCCGTCGATCCCGGCGAAGTTGGAGCAGAGGTCGGCGGTGCGGGTGTCCTGCCAAACGATCGCGTTGGCGACCGGCGTTCCGCTGGCCCGGTCCCAGATCACGGTGGTCTCGCGCTGGTTGGTCAAACCGACCGCGGCAAGATCGGATGCCGTCAGGCCGACCTTGGAAAGGGCCCCTTCGATTACGGAAGAGGCTTTGGACCAGATCTCCACCGGGTCGTGCTCGACCCATCCCGGCCGGGGAAAGATCTGGGCGTGCTCACGCTGGTCGACCGTCACCACGGTCCCGTTGGCGTCGAACACCATGAATCGGGTGGAGGTCGTCCCCTGATCTAGAGCGCCGACGAAATCGGGCATGTGGGTGGACGTTATGCGTCCCCTACTTCGGTTTGGCGCGGAGGGGTGACCCCCGAAATCGGGGGGACCCTTAGGAAAGCGGGTTGCGTCCCCTCAAAGCGGCCATCTCCTGGGCCCGGGCCGGATCGGACAGCCATTGTTCGACCACATCGGCAGCCTCCTCCAGCATCACGTCCACCTCGACACGCTCTGTTCTTGAAAAGGAGCGGAGGACGAAGTCGGCAGGGTCCATCGACCCGGGCGGGCGTCCAACCCCCAACTTGAGCCGGCTGAAGTTGGGGCCCAGTGCGTTCTCGAGCGACCTGATCCCGTTGTGGCCGCCGCTGCCGCCGTTGACCTGGAGCCGGAGACGAGCGAAAGCGAGGTCGATGTCGTCGTGGACGACCAGGATTCGGGAGAGATCGAGGCCGTAGTAGTCGACTGCAGCGCGCACCGCCGAGCCGGACTCGTTCATGAAGGTGGAGGGGACCACGTAGAGCACCCGGTTGTCGCCGGCACCGACCTGGGCGACCTCACAACGGACCCGCGACGGAGCCCTTCCGAATCTGGAACCGTGACGAGCCACGACCCGCGCCACGACCTCGAACCCGACGTTGTGACGCGTTCCCTCGTAGTCGCTCCCCGGATTGCGGAGACCGACCACCATGTGAACCTGGCTATTCGCCGCTTTCGCTTTCCTGGGCGCCCTCAGCAGGCTCCTCACCCTCGGCAGCCTCCTCTCCCTCGCCCTCGAGCTCCTCGGGCTCTTCGACGACTTCGGCAGCGAGCGTGGTGACGCTCATCACGACCGCCTCGGGATCTTCGGTGTAGGTCACACCTTCGATCACGGGAAGGTCGGCGATGCGAAGCGAGCCGCCGATCTCGACATCCGCGACGTCGAGGACGATTGCGGACGGAATCTCCGTCGCAAGGGCCTCGATAACGACATGGGTGCGCTGCGGCGAGAAGACGCCACCGTTCTGCACCCCGATCGGCGAGCCCTCGAAATGGATGGCGACCTCGGCGGTGACGATCTCGTCGAGAGACACCGTGACGAAGTCGATGTGGCGATACTCGTTGCGGAATGGGTGGCGCTCGATGACCCTGGCCATGGTTAACAGGGTGGCGCCGCCGTCGATCTCAAGGTTGATCAAGGCGTTGGCCCCCGCCTCGGTGTGCAGCACCACATGCAGATCGTGGGCGTTCACTGCGATCGAGACCGGCTCGGTGCCCTTTCCATAAACGATGGCTGGCACGTCGCCTGTCTTTCTGACACGACGCGAATCACGCGAACCAGTGCTACGACCGGTTTGAGCGCGCAGACTGACTTCGGGCATCGAATGACTCCTTGGAGAAATGAGAGGTGGACGCCAATTATGGCCTGGTGGCGTCTGTTCTGCCAGATGACATGGCGGCGATCCACGATGTGGACCTCGCGGACAGATGCTGGAGCATCGCCTCCTCGGACCAACCCCCTCCGGTGAGCGAATGGGTGGCGCCGTCGAGCATCTCGACTGTCACGTTGGGAAGCATGGCGATATGTCGTTCGAATAGGTCCATGCGGCTCAAGGAGTCCCGGGTCCCCTGAAAGAAGAGAAGCGGCACCGTCACCTCAGGGAAATGGGCAACCCGAAGCGATTCCGGCTTGCCGGCCGGGTGCAACGGATAGGCGTAGAGGATCACACCGGCGGCGGGGTAGCCCTCGGCAACCAGATAGGTAGCCATCCGGCCACCCATCGACCTGCCGGCGAGAAAGACCATGTCGACCTTCATCCGCAACATGTCGGCAGCCGCCCGGTGACAGTCGACGAGACGGTCAGCGCGGTCAGGGCTCTTCGACCCCCGTTCGGTATAGGGATAGTTGAAGGTCAGGACCCGGTGCCCGGCCGCGGCGAGCCTGTCACGAAGGCCCACGATGACACGGTGATCCTGATCGGTGCCGGCACCGTGGGCAAGGAGGACCCCATGCGGGCCCTCACCGACCATACGGCCGCTGACCTCGCCACCACGCCATGGGATCGAGATCGTTGAGACCACGAATCCAATGTATCGGGCAAGTACCGTTGCCATGTGGAGCTTTTCGTCCATGAGACGCCCGACGCCGCGGCCCAGTCCGCGTCGAGACGTGTCGCCGACCTGATCTCGTCTGCCGAAGGGCGTTTCTCGCTGGGGCTGGCGGGGGGCTCGGCAGCCGAGGCCACCTATCGCATGCTGCGAGGTCGGGCCAGCGGTTGGGGCAAGGTCGACGCCTGGCTATCGGACGAGAGATGGGTCCCGCCTGACCATGAGCATTCCAACGGGCGGATGGCGGCGGTGACCCTACTCGACCATGTCGGCGCCAACTTCATCAGACCGAGATGGAGCGAGTACATGGAGCCGGAAGACGCCGCGGCCCACTATGAGGCACGTCTCCGGTCAATTCATGTCGAGAGGCCACCCGACCTGATAATGCTCGGCATGGGTGCCGACGCCCACATCGCGTCGTTGTTCCCGGACACACCGGCGTTGGACGAGCGCAGCCGCTGGTACGTCGCCAATCGCGAGAGCGGACACGAGGAGGATCGGCTTACGGCGACCTACCCCCTCCTCTGGAGTGCAAGCCTGGTCCTGTTGGTCACACTCGGAATCGAGAAGGCTGTCGCCCTCAAGGCCAGCTTCGAAAACGGCACACCCGCCGGACAACTGAGCGAAGCCAAGGGAGTGGTCGAGTGGTACGTGGATCGGGACGCCGCCTCCCTTCTTTCCTGACTTCAACCGTCCTGGTTCTGACGATGGCGGGGTGCAGCGCCTCCGAGGAAGCCGCGGTTACCACCATCCCGGCCTCAACCACCACAATCACCTCTCGGCCCACCTCGACCACCTCGACAACCACGACTACCTCAACGACAACAACCACTGTCGCAACCACCACCACAACGACGATTCCCGAGCCGTTGCCCGATATCGGCGCCGAGGTTCTCGTTCCCGACGGTCCTGGCCCGTTCCCGGCGGTGGTCCTGGTCCATGGCGGAGGGTGGGTCGCGGGGTCGCCTTCGATCATGCGGCCTCTTGCCGAGTTTCTGACCGAGGAGGGCTATCTCACTGTCAACGCCCGCTACGCCTTGTCAGGTGGGCAGCCCGGCTTCCCCGCCGCCGTCGACGACGTGGCTTGTGCAGTTCGTTATGCCGTTGAGCATCCCGACTCCGACGGGACAGTCGTGGTGCTCGGGCATTCGGCCGGAGCCCACATCTCGGCGGTGGTCGCCCTGAGCGGAGATGACTACGCAGCTTCGTGCCCGGTAGCGGGGACCGGTGTCCCGGATCGCCTCATCGGGCTCGCCGGGCCCTACGACGTGGCCCGACTCGGTCCTCTGATGTACCCATTCTTCGGGGTGAGCCCGACAGAGGACCCCGAGACTTGGAGGGCAGGCAACCCTGTGAACCTGGTTGAGCAGAACCCTGATCTGGAAAGTCTTCTCATGTACGGCGTCGAGGATGGTTTCATCGATTCATCCTTCAGCTTCGATTTCGCCGACGCCCTTACCGGCGCGGGGTCAGAGGCCCTGGTGGAGGGAGTCGAAGGCGCCCAACACAACGACATGTATTCACCAGGCATTGTCGGCGATCTCATCGCGACCTGGCTTGACAGATGACCAGAGGGCCGGGCGGCCTCGGATTCAGACCGGCTCGACACCGGAGGGCAGGATCCAGGCACTGTTGTGCTGGGTCATCCCGATCTTGGCGTAGTAGTCGACGGCCTTGGGGGCCGCGAGCAGGATGACGGTGGCCTGCGGCGCCTCCTGTCGGGTCCTCCGCACCAATTCCCGACCGATGCCCTGTGCCTGATGGTCCAATCTCACCGCCAGGTCAGACAGATATGTGCAGTACACCCAATCCGTGATCGAGCGGGCGATGCCGACCATCAGTTCTTCGTCCCAGGCGGTCACCACCAGATTGGCTTCCGCCAGCATCGTTCCCATGCGCTCTCGCTCGGATACAGGGCGGCGCTCCCCGAGTGTCGAGTCGACGTAGAGATCGATGACGGCGTCGAGTTCGAGGTCGTTGCCCAACCTGTAAGTGATCACGGGGACGGAGAGTAGGGCTTCAACCACCGTCGAGATGGGCGATGAGGACGGTAGGAGTTTCAACAAAGGTCAAGCAGTTCGGAGCCGAACCGGGAGGTGTTTGATCCCGTTGATGTGGTTCGACCGGAGACGGACCGGCTCCCCCACCAGCTCGATCGATGACACCCTCGCCGCCAGTTCCTCGAGCACGACCCGAACCTCGAGCCTGGCCAGATGGGCTCCCAGGCAGAAGTGGGGGCCGCCACGACCGAAAGCGACGTGGTCGTTGGGTGATCGATTGAGATCAAGTCGGTAGGGATCGATGAAGACCGCCTCGTCGAAATTGGCAGAAGCGAAGTAGAGGGCCACCTTCTCCCCGGCCGCAATCTCCACGTCTCGAAGCAATACGTCGGTGGTCGCGACACGTCGATGGAAATGGATGGCGGTCGCCCAACGCAGCACCTCATCGGCTGTCCGCGTCGGATCGGCAGCGCCCGAGCGAAGCAGACTCCATTGGTCCGGATGTTGGGCCAGTGCGGCGACACCGGGGGTGAGGCTGTGACGGGTCGTCTCGTTGCCGGCTATCACCAGGAGAACGAAGTAGGTGCCGAGCTCCTGATCCGATAGCGGCTCACCGTCGATCTTCCCCAGGGCCAATGAGGTCATCACGTCTTGGCCAGGTCGGTCTCGTCTGTCCCTGGCGATGCGCCATGCCATCTGGAATGCCTCGACAGCGGCCGGGTGCCCGAAAGGGAGCAACCGCCGTTCATCCGATGCCACCTCCGCCAGCATGGTGTCGATGTACTCAGGGTCATCCGAGCCGATCATCTGGTTCCCGAGGCGAACCAGGTCGTCGACCATCTCCTCGGGTACTCCAAGGATTCGTCCCAGAACCCGAATCGGAACCCGCTCACTCAACTGGAAAACGAGATCGCATTCCCCTGCTGCGAGCGCCGAGTCGATGGCCGCGACGGCCAAGGCGCGGATGTAGCTCTCGTATGCCCGCACCGACTCTGGGGTGAAATGAGCGGGGGTCAGGGCTCTGAGCTCGTGGTGGCGAGGTGGATCCTCACCGCGATGACCGGAAGGATGGTCAGACCAGGCAACAGGCGACTCGGCTCGCAGTCGTTTGAACTGCTCGTGGGGCACTCCCCGCTGCCAGAGGTCAGGGTCGGTGAGGTCGACCAGAACCCTCGGCCGGTGTCCGGTCACCCGGCCCCAGCGATGTCTTCGAGGAACCAGTCCAGCATGCGCTCCAGGCTCGGCTGAGTTGAGATCTCGAGAGACAGGCTTTCTTCGATCACCAGGTCAGGATCCAGACCCGCTTCGACCATCTCACCACCGCCGTCTACCTCGCACCACGAGGCGATCAGGCCCGCTGTCATCTCCGGGTGGAACTGGACCGCGAGATTCCTCCCTATTCGAAAGGACTGAAGACCCGACGAGTTTCGGGCCAACTCGACCGCTCCCTCGGGAAGGGTGAATTCGTCGTGGTGGTACTGGAACCAGGGGCCACTTGCGATCTCGGCCACCGCCGGGTCGATGCTCCCCCATCCGTACTCGGGTTGCGCCGACCGGACCACCGTCCCGCCGAGCGCCGCCGACATGGCCTGGGCTCCAAAGCAAATGCCGAGCACCGGAACCCCTCGCCCAACCTGAGCTCGGATGAATTCGAGCTCTGGGGCGACCCAGCCGCGCATTCTCGGGTCGTAAACCGACCAGGGCGCACCCATGAGGACAACGAGGTCATGACGGCCGTTCTCGGGAAAGGTCGCCGACACTTCGGGATCGTCGATGTCTTCGACGACCACGAAGGGGTCCAGTGTGAACCCACGTTGCTCCAGATGCTCTCCGACCCGATCTGGAGTCGATAGCGGGTCGTGTTCTATGACGAGAGCCCGCACCGGATGAGCTTATCAGCCTCCGTAATTGGGACCCAGGGGTCCGCATATGACCCCTGGGTGTCTCAATTTGGTGGTGGTCACCGTCCGAGACGGTCATATCTGTTGATACTGTTTCGAGGCGACGGAGACGCCGCTGAATAGTCAAACGGAGGCAGGGTTCTGAGCGAGACGACCTACGACCGTGTCCGATTCCTGTGGCCCGACCACCTGGGCCTGGCCAGGGGCAAATACCTGTCTGGCACCCGGGTTGCCGAGGGGAGCAACCACTGCGTCGCGCTCTTCTCCCTCCAGCTCAACCGGGTGATGATCCCCCACCCCGGCGCTCATCACGAGAGCTTTCCCGATGTCGAGGCCCGTTTCTCGACTGACGACATCAAGCCAGGTTGGGAACCCGGGACCGGTGTCGTCGTGGCATCGATCAGCAAGAACGGCGAGCCGGTCGAGCTTGCCCCCCGCTCGATCCTGGAACGGGTGGTCGGTGAATGGAAGGAACTGGGGCTCACCCCGATGATCGGCCTCGAATTGGAGGCGTTCCTCTTTGAGCCGGACGGCGACCAGGGCTGGCGACCGATCCACACCCCCGGTTCCTACGCCTACGGCACCGGCACCGCGGTCGACCCCAGCGGGACCATCCAGGAGATCATGGAGACCGCCCACGGGATGGGCCTTGAATTGGAATCGGTCAACTCCGAGTATGAAGACGGTCAATTCGAGCTCACCCTCCGCTATGGAGAGGCCCTGCGAGCTTGTGATGACGCCTTCTTGTTCAAAGTGATGGCCAAGGAGGTGGCAACCCGGCGCGGCTACCTCCTGGCCTTCATGGGCAAGCCGATCACCGTTCGGGGAGGAAGCGGGATCCACGTCAATTTCTCACTTGTCGATGACCAGGGCCGCGACGCCCTCGCCGACGCCTCCGACGCCGATGGCCTGAGCGAGCTGGCTCGGCGTTGCATCGCAGGGATCGTCAACGATCACGTTTCGATGACCGCCCTGCTGGCGCCGACGGTGAATGCCTACAAACGTCTCCAGCCGGCATCCCTCAACGGCTTCTATGCCAACTGGGGCTTTGACCATCGAGGGGTGGCGGTCCGAGTCCCACCCGCCAACGGATCGACGATCCGGCTCGAGCACCGGTTGGCCGATGGCGCCACCTCTGTTCATCTCGCTGCTGCGGCCACCTTGGTGTCGGCGCTGCGAGGGGTGCGTCTGGAACTCGAGTGCCCGCCGGCTGAGACCCAGGACTGCATCACGGGTGTCGACACCGATGTCTGCTGTCCCCCCAGCCTCGGGGCCGCCCTCGACGCGCTGGAAAGCGACAAGGAGTACGTCGAAGCCTTCTCTCCCAGCTATGTGGAGGGGTTTCTGGCGGTAAAGAGGGCGGAATGGGATCGGTTCATGCACCACACCACCGACTGGGAGTTGAACGAGTACCTGCCCTACTACTGAGGCACGGCGCCAGCCCGTCCCGGGTCGGGGAGCGCTACGTCAGGACATGACCTCAGATCGCGGTGATGTCCCTAGGTGCCATCCTCGGCCCAAACCGAGGCTCGTGGCCCATAGTGTGCAGAAGCCGGACCACCCGACCCCGATGTGGCCGAAATTGCTCCAACAGTTCGAGCATCTCCTCGTCGGTACCGCGGGGGCTACCGGTCAGATGGTGTACCACCAGGTGCTTGACGTGGAAGTCCCCGACCTCGACCTGGTCGGGATCCCCATGTGACACCGCCAGGGTCTTGGCGACGGTCCATGGCCCCACTCCGGGATAGGCCATCAACCTGTCCGCGGCCACGGTGACAGGAAGGTCTCTAGCTCCTTCGATGGCTTCGAAGTCGGCAGCCACCGTTCGCAGGATTTCCGCCCTCCGTCTCTCCAGATGCAACTGGTGATAGGCCCAATATGGACTCTCGGCCATCCGGGCGGGGTCAGCTGGGAGCCGAAGCCCCTCTCGGGGACCGGGAGCCGGTCCACCAAAGGCAGAACGGATGCCGCGAGAGGCCGCCGCCGCTTCGGACCCGGTGACCTTCTGGCCGACGATCGCCGTCACCAGCGCGTCGAAGACCAACCCGGTCTGGCCGAACCGCAACCCCGGGTGCCGTCGGTGAAGCTCACCGACCATGGGGTGATCGGTGGAGAATCGGCTCGGGTCGTCTTCGAGCCCCGCGATCGATCCCAGGCGGTCCAGCAGCCAGGCGGCCCCTTCTCCCCACGCCTCCCCGATCAGGTCCTCACGGGTGCGTCTGACGCGCAGCGTTCCCGGACCGTCCGGGGTTCGCGCCGTCAACCACCAGCCGTCCTCGGCGAACCAGCCGTGGAGCGGTCTGAGAGTCTGTCTCAAGTCGAGCGCCGCCACGACGGGCAGGGTCTTGACGTCCACGGCCGCATCATCGTCTGCCGCAGGGCATAGATGGCCCCCTTCTCGGGTTCATGCTCCGAGAGAAGGGATTTCACATGGCTTCGGTGGCAATCGTCGGTGACGGGCCGGGTGGTCTGTCTGCCGCCCTCTTCCTGGCCAAGAACGGGCACGAGGTGACTGTGTTCGGAACCGACAAGACCGCGGTCAACTACGCCCACCTGTACAACTATCTGGGAATTCCCGAAATCGAAGGCGTGGCATTCCAGAGGGTGGCCAAACGTCAGGTGATCAGCTTTGGAGCCATCCTGCGCGACGAAGAGGTGGTGTCGGTGTCCGTGGGTGAGGAGTTCACAGTGACCACCGAGTCAGGGTCGACAACCGCCAACTATCTGATCCTGACGGAAGGCAAGAACCCCGTCCTGGCCCGCTCCCTCGGGTTGGCCGAGGACGAATTCGGAGCGATCCAGGTCGACCGCGACTATCGCTCGTCGCTGGACCGCGTCTACGTGGTAGGCCGCTCGGTTCGACCCGAGCGAAGCCAGGCGATCATCTCCGCTGGTGCCGGGGCCACCGCAGCTCTCGACATCCTCGCCCTCGAGGCGGGCCAAAGCATCCAGGACTGGGACACGCCTTCACCGGCCTAGAGCAAGAGCGACCAACCCTCGATTCCGTAAAGGTTCACACCGTTTTCGCCGATCTTCTCGGAGCGATGGAAGCGCCTGTGGACCGATTGCCTGACGATCTCGAAGCCCTCGTCTCTGCGGCCGCGATTCCGATGCTGATCGTGGACTACACCCCGATCATCGACCGGTTCTCGGGGCTCTCCGTTGAAGAGATAGCCGCACGCCTCCAGAACGAGGCCGAACTGATCCAGTGCCTCCGTCTGCCGGTGCCGCTCGGGGTGAGCAACGAGTGGGTGCGGCTCTATGGGTTCCCGTACGAGGATGAAGTTCCCGACCTGGTGACGAGACACTTCTCCCGGGAGGCCTATCCCGAGCTCCGGGACAACATGATCGCCCAATTCCTCGCCCCGTTTCGGAATGTGCGGTCGATCAGGAGCGAGCACAGGGCACCAACCCTCGCCGGCGACGTAGTCGTTCGCTCCCATTGGAAAGCTTCGATGTCGAATGACCTTCCTGACTACTCGCGGGTGGTGATCGTCGACCTCGACGTCAGCGACCTTCGGGAGACCGAACGCTCACTCGAAGATGCCATCGAGGCCAAGGACCGGTTGACGGCGACCATCGCCCACGAACTGCGCAATCCACTGACCGCGGTGGTGGGATTCACTTCGATCCTCACCACGGATTGGGGCGCTCTGGAGGACGACACCCGATACGAGATGGTGAACCAGATCAGCCAGCAACTCGAGGACGTGTCCGCTCTCCTCGACGACTTCCTGGCCAGCAGTCAGGAATCGATCCACGTCGACGACACCTCGGTGACCATGAATGACATCCTGGGCAATGTCGATCTAACTGGTGTCACAGTCGAGGTCGACCCGAGGCTGGTGATACGAGGTGACGCCCTGCGCATTCGCCAGATAGTCAGGAACCTCATCCGCAACGCATCGAAGTATGGAGGGCCTCATATCCGTCTCCGCACCGAGGCGACTGAGGAGCGGATGGCGATCCAGATACTCGACGACGGCGACGGGGTCCCCTCCGAGGTCCTGGACCGGCTCTTTGAGCCATTTTCTCACGGCCGCACCGCCGGTTCGCTCGGGCTGGGGCTGTCGGTCTCCCGAAGCTTGGCCCGGGTCATGAAGGGCAACGTGAGTTATTTCAGGGACGGATCGTGGACGGTCTTCCAACTGGAGCTGCCCGCCGCCGACTGATTGAGCTTGGGTCGGGCAAACGACGGTCCGAAGTTCAACCAGAATCAGATCTGGTAGACGGTCCGCCGCACCTCCCCGATTCGCTCCAGGGTGTTGCCACCCGGCCCGATCGGATCGATGACAGGGCCCTTCATCGTGGACCAACTTTCGGCGATGTCAGAGCAGTCGGCACCGGTGAGCATCGAAGCCGCCTGAACAGCCGCTCCCAATGCCACCGGCTCGTCGGTCTCGGGAACTACCAGCGACCTTTGGGAGAGGTCGGCGATCACCTTCTGCCAGGCGACTCCCCTGGCGCCTCCCCCGATGAGGATGAGTGGGGCGTTGTCGGCTATCCCCGACCCCGCGTGGCTGATCTCGGACATCGCATCCAACAGCGAGGCTGCCGCCCCCTGATAGGCCGCTAGCAGGATCTCTTCGGGGCTGGTGCCATGGCGGAGCCCGTGGATGCTCCCGGCGGCGGCGGGTAGATTCGGGGTCCGCTCCCCATCCAGATAGGGGAGCACCACTACGTCGGTGGAGGCCGCCACCTGCTCCCGATCGAGACCGAGCCACGAGGCGAAACGATCAATGGCGAGAGTGCAATTCAACGTCGCGGCGAGGGGTAGAAAACCGCGGTCTGCGGCGGCGAAGCCGGCGACAACACCGCTCGGCACCACGATCCGGGATTCGGATACCGCATAGATGGTTCCCGAGGTGCCGAGGCTCACGACAGGCCGGCCCGGACGGAGGCCAAGACCGAGAGCGGCCCCCATGTTGTCACCGGTGCCCCCGGCTACCGGCGTTCCCGCGGGCACTCCGATTAAGGCTGCGGCCGCCTCGGTCACCTCTCCCGCAGCAGCACCGGGAGCAACAATGCCCGGAAGCAACTGGGGATCGAGACCCACCAGTTCGAGACCAATCTGGGAGTAGCCCTCGGACGCTCCCGACCACCATCCGGTCCCCGAGGCGTCTCCGCGGTCGGTTGCCGCGTTCCCGGTGAGACGGAAGGTCAGGTAGTCGTGCGGGAGCATGACCCGATGCGCAGCGGAAGCGATCTCCGGTTCGTTCTCCACCAACCATTGCCATTTGGAGATGGTGAACGATGCCACTGGCACCACCCCGATCCGCGCCGCCCATTCATCGGCGCCCCATTGCTCGATGAGTCGAAGGGCCTGTGGAGCGGCGCGGACATCGTTCCAGAGCATGGCGGGGCGAAGCGGCTCATCACGGGAGTCGAGGACCACCAGACCATGTTGTTGACCGGCGATCGAGAGGGCGGTGATCTGGCCAGCCATACCAGTCTCGGCCATCGCGATGCCCAAGGCCTCCCACCACACCCGGGGATCAGTCTCTCTCGCTCCCCCGATCCCGGTCACCTCGTGATTGGCCCGGCCGCTGGCAACGACGGCGCCACTCCCGAGGTCGACCACCAGCACCTTGGTCGACTGAGTGGAACAGTCCACCCCGGCTACAAGACCCGGATGCTCCATCACATCGAGAGGGCGTTGGCAAAGATCCGCTCCATGACCACCATGTTGGCCACGGCGTCGGCGGGATCGGTGGGAACCGGGGTGTCCTCACGGATCGCCCTGGAGAAGGCGTCGGCCTGGATCGCGTATTGGTCCGCAGCCGCGATCTCGTGGACTTCGATGCCCGGTGTGACCGGCGGGTCCCCGCCGCTGTAATGGAGAAGCCGGGTGGGTCGATCCGGTGGGATGTTGAAAGGGACCTCGAGCACCAGCCGCCCCTCGGTACCGACCAGATCCACCCTTTGGTCGTTCTCGAGCTGAGTGGAGCAGATGAGGGTGGCGTGACGCCCGCCGAAGTCGAGGACCGCCGAAGTCAACACATCGGTGCCGAATTCGGGATCACGCCTTACCGAGGACTTGACATCGGTCGGCTCGGAGCCGAAAAGCATCCGGGCCAGGTTCACCGGGTAACAGCCGATGTCCATCAGGGCGCCCCCGCCGAACTCGGCGATGTTCCGGATGTTGGTGGCATCCACGTTGCGGTAGGAGAAGACGCATTGGATGGCGAGCAAATCGCCGATCAGACCCGACTCGATGACACGTCTCGTCTCCACCCAGAGGGGATGCAGCCGGTACATGAACGCCTCCATCAGCTTCACCCCGGCCTCCTCACAGGCAACGATCATGTGACGGGCTTGGTCGCTGCTCATCGCAAGCGGCTTCTCGCACAGGACATGCTTGCCGGCAGCCGCCGCCTTCTCGGTCCACTCCGCATGGAGGTGGTTGGGGAGCGGGATGTAGACCGCCTCGATCTCGGAGTCGGCGAGCAGCGCCTCGTAGGACCCATAGGACTTGTCTATGCCCAGTGCGGCGGCGGCCTCCTCGGCCTTGCCCTGCGATCGGGAAGCGATAGCGCGGACCGGGCTCAGCACCGAGCTCTGCATTGCTGGGATCACGTTGTGAACCGCGATCCCGGCCACCCCGAGCACCCCCCAGGAAACCGGCTCGGTCATCTCGCAGCCTCTCTTTCGTGCGTCAACAGCTCTTCTATCGAACCCCGTCCGACAGAAGTCGGCAGGCTAACGAATCGAGGTTGGAGTGGAGACCTCCCTTTGCCCTCGACCGGCGTCGAGTTTCCGACTGGGAGTCGATAGGTGCCGCTGGCACAGTCGCTGCCTATGCGAAGAATCACCAATTTCATATTCCTGGTCTCGGTCCTGACGTTCGTCGCCGCCTGTGGATCGGACACCGCCACGACGACGAGCTTCGAAGAGACGACCACCACCACGTTCGTCGAAACCACGACCACCACAGTCCCCGAAACGACCACGACCGCCATTGCGGAAACCACGACCACGATGGTCGAGCCCATCGTCCCCGGTGAAAATCCCGATGTCGATGCCATCGTCGAGGTGTATGGGATCGCTTTTGACAGCGCAACCACGTTCGAGGAGAAAGCTGTGGTCCTGGTCGACGCCGCGGGTCTCGAGGAGACGGTGACCGCCTACGCCACCACTGGCGAAGCGATGGGCGGAGTCACCACAGAGGTGAATGCCGTGGTCATCGAGGGTGACACCGCCGAAGTGACCTACACCCTGATGTTCGCCGACATCCCCACTTACTCCGGGCTCAAGGGTGACGCGGTGCGCACCGCGGACGGTTGGAAGATCTCACGTGCGATGTTCTGCGGGATTATGACCTCGGCCCGGGTTGGTTGCCCGACTGAATGAAGCGAGCCGTTGTTGCGTTGGTCGCCATCTCTGTATTGCTCGCTGCCTGTGGCGAGCCCACGGTCGAAATGGAGCCGGTCGACTCGACTCGGATCGTCTCCTTGTCCGGGGATATAACCGAGATCCTGTTCGAATTGGGTGTTGGTGACCGGGTGGTGGGCGTCGACGTGACCACCGTGGCGCCCGAAGCGGCGACCCAGCTTCCGATCATCGGGGTCGGGCGATTCCTCACGGCCGAAGGTGTCCTCGGCACCGACCCCACCCTGGTCATCGGAGACACTCAGACCGCACCAGCAGCAGCCCTGGACCAGATTCGCGCCGCCGGAGTGAGGGTGGAGATCCTCGACGTTCCGAAATCCTTCGACGAGCTCTACGACAAGATCAGGAGCATCGGGGACCTGCTCGGCCTGCACGACGAGGCGGTGGCCCTCGCCGGGCGGATCGAGGTCGAGGTAGAGGAAGTCTCAGCGGCTGCCTTGACCACGGCTCCACGGGTGGCCTACATCTATTCCAGGGGCCCCGACGTCAACCTGCTCTTTGGTGACGGAATGACCACCAAACCCTTGATCGAAGCTGCCGGAGCCGTGGACGCCGGCACCGAGATCGGGATCATCGGGACCGCACCGGTAACCGCCGAAGCCCTGGTCCAGGCGGCCCCCGACGTGATCATCGTCCCCGCCGAGGGGGTGGAGGTGATCGGCGGGATCGAGGCTTTCCTCGAGCTACCCGGTGTTAGCCAGACCCCAGCCGGTGAGCGGGGTGCGATCCTCGCCTACCCAGAGGGGGATTTCCTCACCTTCGGTCCGAGGATCGCTGACTCGTTGCGACTTCTCATCGAGGATCTGGACGCGCTGCAGAATTGAACCGACGTCTCTTCCTTCTAGCCGGCATCCTGGCCGGGGTCACCTTGCTCAGCCTCGGCGTTGGCAGCGCCACCCTCTCCCCCACCGAGGCATGGGATGGTCTCCTCTCCGGTCTCGGACTTGCTTCCGCACCCCGGGTTGATGAGGCAGTGATCTGGGAGCTGCGCCTGCCCCGGACGCTTGCGGTCTTGATGGTCGGGGAATGCCTTGCCGCCGCAGGCGTGGGCTTGCGTGGTGTCTACCGCAACCCGATGGCCGAGCCCTACCTCCTCGGAATCTCGTCGGCGGCGGGTCTCGGAGTGGTCATCGGGTCGCTATTCACCCCGGCCGGCGTGCCACCGGTGGCCGGAGCCATCCTGGGGGCAGCCGCGGCGGCGACGATGGCACTGGCCACCCGGCGACTCTCGGTGGCTGCCGGGGGCGGGAATCGACTCATCCTCTTGGGAGTCGCCCTGGGTCTCACCTATCTCGCCTGGACCGTGTTGATCGTCTACGTTGGTGACAGCCCAAGACTTCCCACTTTCACCTACTTCGTCTTCGGCAGCTTCGGAGCGGTCACCTGGCGTCATCTCCTCGTGACATTCCCTCTGGCCGTTTTCGGGACAGCCGTCATCGCAGCCCGGGCCCGGTCGCTGGAGCTGATGGCCCTCGGTGACAGCCAGGCTCGAAGTCTCGGGGTCGACGTCCGCAGGGCCACAACCTGGGTTTTGGTCGCAGCCGGAATCGCCACCGGGGCTTCGGTGGCCATCGCCGGTGTCATCGGTTTCGTGGGCCTGGTTGCTCCCTATCTCGCAGTGAGAGTGAGTGGGCCTCATCACGAAAGGTTGCTCCCAGCGGCGATGGCCATCGGCGCCATCTTCCTCCTGCTCTCCGACATCGTCGCCAGGAGTGTCGCCGGCCCGGTCGAGGTGCCGGTGGGCATCGTTGCGGCCGCAGTAGGAGGCCTGCTGCTCACGGGCCTTCTCCTCAGATCGAGGACCGCCTGATGCTGAGCGCCGACCGCATCACCTATCGGATTGGCGAAACCAGTGTGGTGGCCGAAACCTCGCTCGAGGTGTACGCCGGGGAGTTCATCGCGGTCGTCGGGCCCAACGGCGCCGGCAAGACGACTCTGTTGGCGATGCTTGCTGGTGAGCTGAGCCCGACCTCGGGCACTGTCTTCCTGGAAGGCGAACCGCTTGGCGAGCTCCCGTTGGCGGAGCGGGCACGACGTCGTGCCTACCTCCCGCCCAGCCAGCTCAACGAGATGGCATTCACCGTCCGTGACGTGGTGACCATGGGACGACATCCCTGGCGCTCCCACAGCCTGGCCGACGACGAATTGGTCGAGGCTGCGATGCGAGCCGCCGGTGTCGAGGTGCTTGCGGATCGTGTCTTCTCCTCGCTCTCCACCGGGGAGGCCCAGTTGGCCCAGATCGCACTGATCCTGGCCCAGGACACTGCTCTGTTCCTCCTCGATGAGCCGACCGCTGGTCTGGACATTGCCCACCAGGAGAGAGTCCTGGAGACGCTCCGTCTAATGACCCGTGGCTCGCAGGCGGTGGTCGCAGTGATCCACGATCTCAACGCAGCGGTATCGGTGGCCAATCGGATCCTGGTGATGTCGCAGGGATCGACTGTCGCAGTCGGCTCGCCGTCCGAAGTGCTCAACGACGCCCTGTTGAGCGAGGTTTACGCCCATTCGATCGCAGTGGTCGACCACCCGTTCCGAGAGGGACCCCTGATCTTGCTCAGGAGCAAGACCTGAGCAATCAAATCCCGATCACCTGTCGGCCAGGAGATCAACCAGCTCGGTCGCGGTGAAAGCTCTTCTAGGCCGACCTTGCCTCCTTCGGGCGAAGGCCCACTCGCTGACGATTCCGGCCTCCTCAAGTCGTATGAGAGCAGCGTGGGCAGTTTGCGGAGTCACCCCGTATCGCTCCGCTACGGACTGAGTGTCCAGAATCGGACGATGGGGCAAATCATCAATTACGCGGGCCGTAACCGACTCTCCCCTGGTATCGATGCGACCTCGAAAATCCGCAATCAATGCAGAGATCCTTTCCGAAATCCCGGTCATCCAGCCGACGGCTTCGATCACAGTGAATGAGGCGAACTGCAGCCAGGTGTCGACATCGCCCTCCTGGTAGGAGCGAAGGGCTTGAACATATCGGTCGGTGTTCCGACTCCATGGGATCGAGACCGGAACCGGCGCGGGAAGCTTGAGGCGGCGTTGCAGCAGCTGCTGTAGCAACATCCGCCCCACGCGACCGTTGCCGTCCACAAACGGATGGATCACCTCGAAGCGGGCGTGTGCAACGGCGGCATGGGCGACCGAGGTGATATCGGTTCTGGCACAGAACGCGACAAGATCGTCGATGAGGGCCGCTACCTCCTGATGACGGGGAGGGATGAACTCGCCGTTGCGAGGCCCCCAGCCGTCTCCTCCGATCCAATTCTGTTCAGTTCGGTAGGCCCCAATCGTTTCGGGGGCCATTCTCGGATGCCCGACCATGAGCAACCTGTGCCAGCGGAGGATGTCTTCGTGGCTTGCCGGGATACTCGTGCTCATCGCATCTCGCAGAGCTGCGAGATTGGTCACGACGCGCCGTGCCGACTCATCGTTGACCTCATCATCACTTGCGATTTCGGCCTCAAGGATTCTGCGCGGTCCTGGTGCGACACCTTCGATCAACGATGAGGCGCTCGACTCAGATCTATAGAGAACGGATGCAATTCCGGCGAGTGGGAGCGCGGGGACCGAACCCAACGAACTCGAGGCCTCTGCAACTGCAAGTGTTGCGTCCGCCGAGAACTCGATCGGGGCTCCCGCGATCGGGGCAGCCTGATAGGTGCTGTACTCGTAGGAACGTCCGAAATGATCAGTCCACATCAAAGGGGGCCTTGACATACAGCCGAGTTTATCAGCCTTAGCGACTCTTGCACTGATAAATGGAGGATCTGATCAGGCCTCCCTATCGACCTTGAGGTCAGACCACAGGCGCCTCCACAGTGCCTGCCGAGCCGACTTCGGTGACGGTGGTGGTCACCTCCACGATATCGGCGCCCGATTGGGTCTGATAACGGATCTCGGTGATCAGGCCTCCGCCGACGGTGATGGCGACCCGGGTCCCGGCGGCCGGGCCGGCAGCGGGTCCGAGTGTGGCCAGGATCACCAACTGCTCGCTATCTGTTGACTCCAGGGCCAGATCGCTCACATCGGCGAGAGCGGCCAAGGGGGCTCCCGCCGGAGCCTCCCCTTCCAGGACCGACCACTCGTCGTCGGGGCCAGTCACCCATTCGCCTTCGGCTGTCCTCACGTAGGCCACGTCTGAAGTGCCGGCCGTGATGATGGCTGCCACCGATTCACTGTCGACGACACCCTGGATCGTGGTGACCGTCTGGTCGCCGATCGTCACCACCGATTGGAACCGGTAGTTGGGGGAAGTGGCGGCTAGAGCCTCAACGAAGACCGCGCCGACGTCTATCGCCTGGGTGGTGGTGGTGACGGCGAGTGTCGTGCTCGTCGTGGTGCTGGTGGTCGTGGAGGCCAGGCTCGCCGTGGTTATCACGGCCCCGGTGGTGGAACATGCCACCACCAGGGTCAATAGAGGTAGGAGGGCCCATTTGATGGGCCCTCCTACAGGCTGGTGGGAGCCAGAGTGGTCAGCCACTCGCCTCAGCCTTGATCCTCGCCATCTTCACCACGGTCGCCGCCTCCGTCCTCATGATCCCGGCGGTGTTCACGGTCACGGCCCCAGCCATCATCGTCACGTGAGCCCCCACGGTCCCCGAAACCAGCCGCGGCGCCAACTGCTTCATCGTCGTCGCCGCGGTCGCGGTCTTTACGGTCGTCGCGGTCCCCTCGCCATTCGTCACCACCCCAACCACATCTGACATGGTTCCTGGCGTCGAGGGTCACCGCCAGCTTGACATGGAGCTCACCGTCGTCGTCGAGACGGGTCGAGGCGAGGAAGCTCACCCTGGCTTTGTTCTCGCCTGAGATCAATGTGACCTTGATCCGGAATTTCGACTTCTCGTCCGAGGCCTTGATCTTCGGCTCACCGATCTCTGCGGTGACGCCGTCGGGGAGGACGATGTCACCGATCGTGATCGAGGGGGTGTTTCCGTCGAAAGCCACGACATAAGGGATGGTCACCACACCGGTGCCGAACACATCGGCGGACCAGGACCCGGGCCCGGTCACGTCGGCGGTGGCATCGGCGGTAACGGTGGTCTTGACACCACCCGCGGTCGCCTCACCATCGTCACCCTTGCCTTTGGAGTAGGACTTGACGACGACCTGGGTGTCGCCATCGGCGAGGAGGAACACGACCTTGTGGTCACCCTCCTTGACGATCGTGGCGCCCGAGGGGTCGAGAGCCACCTCGGTGATGACGCCGGTCTCGTCCCGGGTCAGCGACACGGTTAGACCGGAACCAAGCACCGGAAGCACCGAGGTGACCTGGGTTACCGGTGGTACCTCGACCTCGAGTGCGGTGGTGGTGGTTGTGGTCTCTTCCGTTGATTCGGTCTCGGCCTGGGCGATACCCGGCAATGCCACCACGACTGCCACTGCCAGCGTCGTGAGCAGCATCCTTATCCGGTAGCGGAATCCCATAGGCGATACCTCCTTGTATCGGGGATTCCAAGCTCTACCCCCGCTGACGAGGCCTCATACCTATGGCGACTAGCCCTGGGACGGCTTCGACTGTCATCATCTCCTCATAGAGGAGCAAAACCTCAACCTGGGCCTTGGACACCGTTTCAACGTCGAACGAAAGGATCCACCGATCGTCGGGCACGCCGCTGTTCAGATGGCTCTCCGGACCGCGAGAAAGATCGGTAACTATCCCTTGACTGTAGAACGAGACTACTCTGGGTGTGGTGCTGCTGATGCGCCACGTCTGGGAAGACACCAAGGAGTTCGTTGTGTCGTTTAGGGGCGCCATGGTGACTGGGGTGGCGGCTGCCGTATGGGCTGCGGTCATGTTCGAGCTGTTGCGGGTCGAACCTTTGTGGCTTCGGATTGCGGTGGGGGCTTCGGGTCTGTTCGTTGTGGTTGGAGTGGTGGGGGTGGTGAAGATGTGGCGGCCTACCCCCCGGTGGGAATCAGAGGTTGACCGTCGGATGGACAGCCTGTCATTCGATCTGCACAGTCTCCGCGACCAGTCGGTGGTCTACGTCGAGCTGATCGTCATTCGTCCAGACGGGCAACGGCATCTCGTATCGGATCGGGCTGGGGATGTCATAACGAATATGACCTTCTTTCATCAGTATCCGCATGGGTTCACCAACCAGGGTGCGGCGGAATGGTTGGTCCCTGGCAGATATGGCTATGAATGGTCGGTGCGATACGCCAAGGACGAACCCCTCGTGCGAGTCGCTAGAGGCTCGTGTCTGGTCGCGGCCGAGTCGCCGTCCCGTGCTTGACAGGCCGGAACTAGGACAACTGGGCGAAGAGCCTGTCCGCGTCTATGTGTGTGGCTGGTGGCCAGAGCACCGGGCTACGGACAGGCCAGATGTTCACATACGACTCTGGGTTGAAGTTGACCTGGATGCCGACGCTCGGATCACTGGCATACATCGCGCCGATAAAGAAGTGACCGACGAGTAGCAGTGCTTGGTGAATCTCGGCCCCTGTGTCGTCGGCTGTCATTGTCGTGGCGCTAAACCGGACAGACAGATCGTCTGGCGCGTATCCGATCCACACAATGGTTGGTGGAGTCTGCCAGCGGCGAAAACCCCGGTAAACGTCCAGTGGGGGTATCCGGTCTTGTGGTGCTGCGGCCATCAGTGTGAGCATGGTCTTGAAGCCCCATCGGGCGAGATGGATCTGTCCGGTCGGGAGGATGCTTCGCTGATTCGTGTTTCTGATCATCGTGGTCAGTAGCGGCTTGACGGCGGTCTCCATCTCTCCCATCCACACACCGTTGCAGGTCTCACAGAAACGCTTCACTTGGAAGTCCATCCTCGATGTGGTTCGGTCACCCCAGAGAGATGTTTTGAAGCTGAACTGTGTTACACCCTCAGTTTGGAACCATTCAGAGAGCCAGTCAGGGAAGATGTGTTCGTTGGTCACCGGGCGAGCACCGCAAAACAGACAAGACCGACCGCTACCCTGAGAAGTCATGGGTGACGAAGCTACGCAGAAGACACAGCCCCGGCCGCGGAAGAAGGGCAAGGAGATTCCTGAGCCGATTGAGATTCCAGTTCCGGCGAAGTCTCAGATCATGCGCGACTTCGAGAAGATTGCCAGAAGGGATCAGGCGTCCGAACCAGAAAAGGGGCCTCGTGGCCCCGATTCTGGCTAAGTCTGACTGTCTTCTAGATGTCCTCTTCGCGCACCATTGATTGACCTCCTTGCTGTACCGACTTTAACAATCGGCAGTTCATACCCTATTCCTTGAGCCCTCACACGTCCATGACTAAAAGGGATCTATCGCACCGGGGCCACCTACGTTCGGATCTGGTGTCGCCCATCGGTGCGCCATCTCCTTGAACTCCTTGTACACATCCTTGGTTTGGTCGGTGTTGCAGGCTTCAGCGAGGTAGTAGCGAAACTGAGACAACGCGTTGATGAATCTGTACTTGGCGAGCCGCCGTAACACGTCCTCATCAAACACACCGAGATTCGTTCCTACGGCAAGCTTCTCGAGGCCGTTGAGGTAAGTCCTGATCGCCGACCCGATCTCGTTGTCCTGGGGTTCGCCCCCTTCCTGGGTCGCGGCTTGATGAAAACGATCCGCTGTTGGCTTTGGAATCTCGCCAGTCCCAAACATTTCTGTGATCTGGTCACGACTCGGTTGGATGTCCTCCATCACCACTCGGTAATAGTCCATCGTCGCTTGCTTCTTGCGTCTGTCGTGGTCGTGTTTGGACTCGGTGCGGGCCGCGGTCAGTTGACTCCCCACCGCCTCCTTTGCAACCCGGACTTCATAGATGACTACGAGAGCAAGGAAGACGTTGGCGCCAGCCGAGATGAACGCTGCGGTCGTTGCAGGATCAGCCACTTACAGATGCTACGAACACTCAGCGGAGGATGACGGCTGGAACCTGGGGTTTGTAGTCACGGCTTACGGCCTCGCAGCACTGAGGATCAACTGCAGGAACATGGCAGCGTCGTCGTCGCGGTGGTTGTAACGCCACACGTACTCGTTCAGGTAGCCCTGCAGGTGCTTTCCTGACACGGAGTGGTAGACGCCTCTGATCCCGTTCTTGACGAGCATCCAGAAGTTCTCGATGGTCTGCGTGTGGACATCTCCACTCACGAACACCCCTTCGGAGTGGTTGACAGACTGGTGGTCGAATCGTGCTTTGGGCATGTTCATGTACGTCTTGTGCTCGTCGGTGAAGACACTCGTACCAGTGGCGACCGTCTTGCCGATGTGCGGGTAGAGGGACAGCATCGTGTCGTCCTCGACTACATGGGCTGAGACGCGGCCACCGCGCTCGACCATTCCGAACACGGTTGATTTGGGACCGGGACGGCGACCTTTGTTCGCCTTCCGGTATCCGCCCACATAGGTTTCGTCCATCTCGACATCGCCGGTCAACTGGTCGTCGTCCTGATCCATCAGTTCGTGGCGGATCAGGTGGAACATGCGCCACGCCGTCTTATACGTCACTCCGAGCTCGCGTTCGAGTTGTTTGGCGGAGATCCCGCATCGGGTACTCGACATCAGGTACATGGCGTAGAACCAAAGGTGGAGCGAGGTTGACGACTTGTGGAAGATGGTCCCTGCGGTTGGATGCAGATGATGGCCGCACTTGGTGCAGGTCCACGACTGACGCTGCTGGCCCGTCTGATAACGCTTGAACACTGTTTTCTCGGCGTCCTTCGGACAGTAAGCCTTGTCACCGTCGATGGCGTATCGGGTGTTCCACAACCAGTTGAGGCAGGCTTCGTCGTCGGGGAAGTCACGCATGAACTCCATGAGCGAATACTGAGAGTCCGACGAGTGAGCCCTTTGCGGATTCTTCCTGTTGGCAGGTGGCATCCCCTCATTGTATAACCACTTGCTTCTACAGTCAAGGGATAGTTACCGAAAGATCGCGCGGAATCACGACATCCGTCAGGCGGAGCCTCAAAGACCCTTGGGGTGCCAGACGGTCTTGGTCTCGGTGAAGGCGGCGATCCGGTAAGGGCTCTGCCCATCTCCGTTGGGTGAGGGCAGCACCACCCGTTTCACGTTGTGGACCGCACCCTGTTGCACCCGCACCGCTTGCTCAAGCGTGGCTCCCCCGGCGTCGACAGCGTTGACGTCCATGTGGTCGGCCAGCCATGGGATCAACTCGTCCTTGAACCCGGTCAGGACGTTGACCACCCCACCGGGGACGTCGGAGCTGTTCAACACCTCGGTGAAGGTGATCGCCGGCATCGGAAACGTCTCCGAGGCCAGGACCACCGCCGTATTTCCGGGGACCAATACCGGTGCCAAACGGGACACCAGACCCAGCAATGCCGGCTCCTCGGGGACGATCACTCCGACCACGCCGGTCGGCTCCGGTGAGGAGATGTTGAAGAACGGCCCTGCCACCGGGTTGAGATTGCCGTAGATCTGGGCGAACTTGTCGGCCCACCCGGCGTACCAAACCATGCGGTCGATCGAGGCCGCCACCTCGACTTCGGCGGCCCGTTTGGTGACCCCGCCGGCGTGCAACTGTTCGACAAAAGTCCCCCGGCGGTCTTCGAGGGTCTCAGCGATCCGGTACATCACCTGGCCCCGGTTGTACCCGCTGGCACCGGCCCACCCGGAAACCGCCTCCCGGGCCACCCGGACCGCATCCCGCAGGTCCTTGCGACTCCCCTGGGCCACCCTTGCCAGCACCTCGCCGCCGGGCGCCAAGGCCGGATAAGACCTGCCCGACTCGGATCGGGGGAACTTGCCCCCGATGTAGAGCTTGTAGGTCTTTCGAACGTCGAGACGGCTCATGTCTCGTCCCATTCCATATAGGCCAGCAGACCGTGCCGCCCGCCCTCCCGCCCGAACCCGGACTCCTTGTATCCCCCAAACGGCGAAGTCGGGTCGAATTTGTTGTAGGTGTTGGCCCACACCACCCCGGCCTTGAGCCGGTCGGCCATCCACAGGATCCTCGAGCCCTTCGAGGTCCACACCCCGGCTGAGAGGCCGTACGGAGTGTTGTTCGCCTTCTCCACCGCCTCCTCGGGGGTGCGGAAGGAGAGGATGGAAAGCACCGGCCCGAAGATTTCCTCCTGGGCGATGCGATGGGATTGGGCAACATTGGTGAACAGGGTCGGCTTGAAGAAGAACCCGCGCTCGGGAAGAACGCAGTCCGGTTGGAACATCTCCGCACCCTCGTCGAGCCCTGAATCGACCAACTCGGTGATCTTGTCCAACTGGGCCCGGCTGTTGATGGCCCCGACGTCGGTGTTCTTGTCCATCGGGTCGCCCACCCGCAGGGTGGACAGTCTTCGCTTCAGCTTGTCGACGAACCGGTCGTGGATGTTCTCCTGGACCAGAAGCCGGCTCCCGGCACAGCAAACATGGCCCTGGTTGAAGAAGATCCCGTTGATCACACCTTCGATCGCCTGGTCGAGCGGGGCGTCCTCGAAGATGACATGGGCCGCCTTGCCCCCCAATTCCAGGGTCAGCTTCTTGTGGCTCCCCGCCAGTTGGGTCGCGATGAGCTTGCCGACCGCGGTCGACCCGGTGAACGCCACCTTGTCCACATCCGGGTGCCCGACCACCGCGGCCCCGGTGGCTCCGGCCCCGGTGACCACGTTGAGCACACCCGGAGGCAGTCCGGCCTCTGCCGCGATCTGGGCCACGATCAACGCGGTCAGGGGCGTCGTCTCCGCCGGCTTCAACACCACCGTGTTCCCCGCCGCCAGCGCCGGAGCCACCTTCCAGGCCAGCATCAACAATGGGAAGTTCCAGGGGATCACCTGCCCGGCGACACCCAACGGCCTCGGTCTCACCCCGGGGAAGGCGTACTCCAACTTGTCGGCCCAACCTGCGTAATAGAAGAAATGACCTGCCACCAAGGGGAGGTCGACATCTCGGGCTTCCTTGATCGGCTTGCCCCCATCGAGGGTCTCAAGTACCGCCAACTCCCGGGACCGCTCCTGGATCATCCGGGCGATCCGGAACACGTATTTGGCGCGCTCCGCGCCCTCCATCGGCTCCCACACATCGGTGTAGGCGCGGCGGGCAGCGGCCACCGCATCGTCGACATCCGCCTCCCCGGCCTCGGCCACCTCGGCCAGCGGCTCCTCGGTGGCGGGGTTGATGGTCGGAAAGTACTTGTTCGACTTGGGGCTTACGAACTTGCCGTCGATGAATAAGTCGTATCGGTCCTCGATGGTGGCGATGTCGGCCGACTCGCGAGAGCTGGCGTACTCCCACTTCAGCGTGGGAGTTGCGGGGGTTGCGATCTCGATGGCCACGGTCAGTCCTTGGTGAAGTAGTCGGGGGATGAGTAGCGACCGGTCTGCAGCCAGCGGATCTGCATCAGGACGTCATTGAGTAGGGTCGAGGCGCCAAACCGGAACCAGTCGGGGGTCATCCAAGCCTCACCCAAAGTCTCGTTGAGGACCACGAGGTAGCGGATGGCGTCCTTGGCCGTCCGGATCCCACCGGCCGGCTTCATACCCACCATCACCCCGGTGGCGTCCATGAAGTCCCGGATGGCTTCCAGCATGACCAGGGTGACCGGAAGAGTCGCCGCCGGCTGCACTTTGCCAGTAGAGGTCTTGATGAAGTCGGCTCCGGCAGCCATGGCCAGCAACGAGGCCTGACGGACATTGTCGAGGGTGACCAATTCGCCGGTCTCCAGGATCACCTTGAGATGGGCATCCCCGCAGGCATCCTTGACCCGACGGATCTCGTCGAAGACTTTGAAGTACTCCCCACCGAGGAAGGCACCCCGGTCGATCACCATGTCCACCTCGTCGGCGCCCAGCCGAACCACCCGGGACACCTCTTCCACCTTGAGGTCGGTCTCTACCAGGCCTGATGGGAAGTAGGTCGCGACGCTGGCCACCTTGACGCTGGAGCCTTCGGTCGCCGCCACCGCGTACTTGACCATGTTGGGATAGACACACACGGCGGCCACGGAAGGGACGCTGGGATCCAGAGGATCGGGGCGGATCGCCTTGGCCGACATCTGAGCCACCTTGCCCGGGGTGTCCTTCCCCTCCAGAGTGGTCAGATCGATCATCTGGGTGATCAGGTCGAGGGCGGCCCGCTTCGACTCACGTTTGATGGACCGTGTGGAGAGAGCGGCCACCCGCTCGTTGGCCCCGACCTCATCGACAGAAGGCACGGAGCGCAAGAAGGAGCGCAGCGTCGGTGTCGTGATCCGATCGGGCAGGATCGAGGTGCGGGCAGGGGCGAGAGTCACAGCCGGGTCAATGGTACAAGGACGAGCGTCCTCGCCTCAGGGTGCCCCCAACCGCGTGTGGCAAACCCCCCTCGCCTTCGCTGCGCTCAGGCGGTCCCCCCTTCAGAAAGGGGGGACAACGCCAACCGGGCTTGCCGTTGGGGGAGGGGGCGCCCCTAGACGGTCGGGCCTGAGATCAGGTGGTAGGTCACGTCCTGGTCGATCGTCATTTCCATCTGGAAGCCGATCATCTCACCGGTCGCCTCGTCGGGGATCATCATGTCCATGACGATATGGGCGGCGGCGGTTGTCTCAGATTGCCGGGTGACACCCGCTTCGGCGTCGAACCGGGAAGTTCCGTCCGAGGTTGCTTCGTCGATCGTGATCATGAACCTGAGCTGGCTCATCAGCTCCTCGAACTCGGCGGTCTCCTCGGCTGTGGCCTCCGCCGGCATGAAGGCGCCGAACAGACCACGGAAGAGCTCGGCCAGGTCGAACTCGATCGGAGAGGTGGTTGACGTGCTGTCGATCACATAGACCTCCACTCCGTCGAACTGATCGATACCCGTGATCGTGTTGGTGACACTGGTCACCAACGGCTCCTCATCGAGACCGGGCGTTTCGACCTCATCCGACCAGGTGTCTCCCACGGCCACCTCCTCATCGGAGAAGAGGGGGCCGACGAACTGACCCGGATCGAGACCGGGCGCAGGGGCACCGCTGCCCATGGACCCGAGGTCGCCGAACATGCCGCCAAGTGGATCCTCGAGGTCTTCACCACCGGCGCTGATCACATTGCCTTGCTCGTCGACCACCACAGTCACGTCGACCGGCTCCATGGATGCGAAGTCGGGCACCTGAGTGGAGTCGACGGGCTCGCCGTCGATGGTCCCAGTCACCGAGACGTCCGCGAACTCACCGACTATGTGGATCTCGTACGTGCCGGCTTCGGGACCGTCGGCCACGGTGTGGGTGAAGACCGCGGTTCCCGAGATGTCGACAGATGCCTCACCAGGCATCTCCTCATCTCCCATGGCCGCAGCGTCTCCGGAAGCCGCGAGCTCGATGTGCTGGTCGAGCCCGACCTCGTACTGGAACTCGTCACCGGCCGTCAAGGTGTAGCTGAGCAGGACGGCGTCAGCCGAAGGCGGCCCAGAAGTGGATGTGCTGTCGGAGCCAGCGGTGGAAGTGGTTTCGGTTGTCCCCGCGCAGGCGGCCAGAACGACGGCCAGGACTGCGACGAGGGAAAGGGAACGCTTGGTCATGTCCTCAGGTTATCGGTAACCAGGCTCTTTCCTTTTAGGACTATGAGAGGCCACAGTTAGCGTGCCGGATTCATGAGTCCTTGGACCCCGATTGTGGTTGCAACTTTCGGGTGGGCCTCGGCTGCCGTCCTCACGCGGGCCCTCTTGAACAGCGGCGTATCCGCCTTCACCGTGGTCCCGTTTCGATTCGGCATCGCTCTGGTCATCCTCCTAGCGGTCTCACCTTTCTGGACGCGGTTTCGCAACTTCGATCGTCGTCATTGGGTCAGGGGCCTCCTCCTCGGCGGAGTGGCGTTGGCCCTCCCCAATACCCTGTTCACCATGGGGCTGGTCGACCTTCCAGTGAGCCTCGGTGGGCTCATGGTCGCCCTTATCCCGGGCGCAACCGTCGGAGCAGCGCACTTCCTGGTCGAAGGGGAACCGTTCAACCCGCGATCAATACCGGGGCTTATCGTTTCACTGATCGGAACCGGGATCCTGGTCGGGGTGGGTGGAGGCGCATTGGAGGGCGTCGGCAACCTGTGGCGTGGTGTCGCCCTTTCGTTGGCTGCCGTCTGTCTCGCCGGGATCGGGGGAGCGCTCACGCGTCGCTTTGCGTTGGAGGTCGGCGGAGACGGCCTGGTCATCCCACAGTTCGCCGTCGCGACCGCGCTCTCGGTAATCGCCATGCCCTTCCTCGACACCACTCCGTTCATCGCGATTGAGTCATCGCAGTGGGCTCTCCTCATCACTCTGGGGGCGTTCGCCACTGCGGTCCCATTCACCGCCTTCATGATCGCCGCCCAGGTCAATCCGGCCTCCCGACTCAGTGTGGCCGGGTACCTGGTCCCGGTCCTGGCGGTGTCCCTGGCCGTGATATTCCTCGGAGAGACGCTCACCATCGCAGTTGTCGTGGGCGCCATCCTGATCATCGGCGGAGTGGTTCTGACCGAGCGAACCAGCCGCCACGTCCCCGTCCCCGGCATCGACACCGCCGGCTGAATGCGTGGTGACGTTTACCCTCCGGCGCTAATGAGCCGTCGCATCCTCGTCGCCGTGGCCTGGCCCTACGCATCGGGCTCCCTTCATCTCGGGCATCTCGGCGGTGCCTACCTCCCCTCCGACATCTTCGCTCGCTATCACCGGCTCGCCGGGAACGACGTGATCATGGTGTCAGGGTCAGATGCCCACGGCACACCGATCACGGTCCGCGCCGACGAGGAAGGGATCACCCCGCGGGAGGTGGTCGACAAGTACCACGCCGAGATCCTCGGATATTGGGAGGCGGTCGGAATCTCGTTCGACCTGTTCACCACCACGATGACCGAGAACCACCACGCAGTGACCCAGGACATGTTTTTGAGGCTGTTGGAGAAAGGCCACCTGTTCAAAGGCACTGCGACTCAGTTCTATGACCCCGAGGCCGCGCGATTCCTCCCCGACCGATACGTCGAAGGGACCTGTCCCCATTGTGGGTACGCCGAAGCCCGGGGTGACCAGTGTGAGAACTGCGGGCGCACCCTCGACGCCACCGACCTGATCGATCCCCGCTCCCGACTCAGCGGCGCAACGCCGGTGCTGCGTGAGACCGAGCACTACTTCTTCCGCCTCCCCGAATTCGCCGAGCCGCTCAAGGCGTGGTTGGAATCCAAGACCACCTGGCGCCGCCATGTGAAGAACTGGGCGCTGGGAATGATCGAGGAGGGGATGCCGGATCGGGCGATCACCAGGGACATCGAGTGGGGTGTCGAGGTCCCCGTTGACGATCTCGGGCCGGGCAAGAGGATCTATGTCTGGTTCGACGCAGTGATCGGGTACCTGTCAGCCGCCAAGGAGTGGGCGCAGATGAGTGGCGATCCCGAGGCGTGGCGGAGATGGTGGGAAGACCCCGAAGCCGAGTCCTACTACTTCGTCGGTAAGGACAACATCCCGTTCCACGCCGTGATCTGGCCCGCCATGCTCCTTGGTTACGGAGGACTCAACCTTCCCACCGACGTGCCCGCCAATCAATACATCACCTTCAAGGGAGCCAAAGCCTCGAAGTCGAAGGGAGTGGGGCGGTCGATTGGCTGGTACGCCGAGCGACTTCAGCCCGATGCGCTCCGTTACGCCATCGCAGCGGTGCTCCCAGAGCAGAACGACACCGACCTCAGCGACGAGGAGATCATCCGCCGGGTCAATGACGAACTCGTCGCCACATGGGGCAACTTGGTCAATCGGGTCCTTTCCCTGACCGCCAACAATTTCGACGGGAAGGTGCCCACGCCGTCGGAGTTGACCGGCGAGGACCAGGCTCTTCTCTCGAGCATCGACGAGACCCTGACCACGGTGGCCTCGCACATCGAAGCTGTGGAGTTGCGGGCCGGCTTACGGGCGGCAATGGACGCAGCTTCGGAGGTCAACGTCTACCTCAACGCCAACGCCCCGTGGAAGATGGTCAAGGAAGACACGAAACGTGCCGAGACGATCCTATGGACCGCTATCCAGGCGATTTCAGGGATCAGGATCGCCCTGTCCCCGTATCTGCCGTTCACGACGCCCACGGTCGGGAAGATGCTCGGCCTGTTCGGAGGGGTCGAAAGCTGGGAGCGCCCGGCGGTGGAAGCTGGGACCGCCCTGGGGACGGTCGAGCCACTGTTCGTCAAGCTGGAGAGCGACGCCCTCGACTGATTGAAACTCCGGAGCCTTTTCCGGGGTCGAACCAGGGTGAACCCTCATTCGCTCACTCTCCAGTCGCGGCTACGTTTCCCCTCATGATCAGGGTCGCACGAGTGGTGGGTGGGTTCATCCTCATCATCGCCGGAATGATCATGCTCGTCACGCCCGGCCCTGGAGTGCTGACCATCCTCGGTGGGCTGGCCCTGATCGGACAGGAGTTCCCCTGGGCCCAGCGCATCTTGGACCGGGTCAAGTCAACGTTCACACGTATGTTTGGGGAGCGGATGGAGCCGCCCAGTTAGGTGGGCGGGTAAACCCCCATCCCCTTCGCCTTCTCGGTCTGCCAGAAGACGTCGGCTATCTCGTCGATGAGGGCGATCAGTTTGCGCCCGTCCTCGGGATCGACCGACTTCTTGGCATCGCCCGCCTGATGGATGGCCCGCCAGAAGAGATCGTCGAGGTTGGGGAACTGCTCCCGATGCTCGGCGGTGAAAAAATCGGCCCACAGCACCATCAGGTGATGTTTGACCTCCTCGGCCCGCTCCTCCTTAAGGGCGATGGCCCTTGCCTTGAACACCTCGTCGTCGGAGCTGGCGTACTTCTCGGCGATCTTCAGCACCGACATCGCCTCGATCTTGGCCTGGGCAGGGTCATAGACCCCGCAGTACAGGTCACAGTGGGCGTGGGCGACAGTTAGCTGGCGCATTGACACTCCTTGTTGTCTGGTCTGTGATTCCGACCATACCCTTCCCCGGCGATGTCAATGCGCAGGTTCCGAGTCGCCGAGGAGTCGATGCTCCCCACCCTCATTCCGGGCGAGGAATTCGTCGCCACCGATTCGCGACCGCCGGTAAACGGAGAGGTCGTTGTGTTCCCCCACCCCGGGCACAAGGACTTCTGGTTGGTGAAGCGAATGACAGCCGGGCCCGGGGAGATGGTCGGAGATCGTCGCCTCGGTGACAACGAGACCTGGGTCATATCGGACAACTCAAACGTGACCCGCGCCGACTCGCGGACGTTGGGACCGATCCAACTCGACCAACTTTGGGCCCAGGTCACCCACCTCGACGCGCACACCTTCAGCGAAGCTGCCGCTCTTCTCGGCGAAGAGGACCCGGCGCTAGGGCTCATCCTCGACGAATGTGGGTTGCCCCCGTTCTGGCAGCGGGAGCCGGGGTTCTCCACGCTGGTCCTCTTGATCCTCGAGCAACAGGTTTCCCTGGAATCAGGTGCCGCCATGTTCCGCCGCCTCCTCGACCTGGTTGGCACGGTGACGGCCGGGACCGTGCTCGGGGACGGAGACGACGGATTGCGATCGATCGGGGTCACCCGTCAGAAATCGGAGTATCTGCTAGGGCTCGCCGATGCCGTATTGACCGGCAAGCTCGACCTGCCCGCACTCGCACACATCGGCGAGGCGGAAGCCCGCGAGCGATTGATGGCGATCAAAGGGATCGGGCTGTGGACCGCCGATGCCTACCTGCTCTCTGCCCTGCGGCTGCCAGACATCTTCCCCCTTGGGGACCGGGCTCTCCAGGTCGGAGTCATGGAGGCGCTCGGGCTGGAGACAGTCCCCACCCCCGAGGAGTTAGAGATCCTGTCCGCGCCGTGGCGCCCGGTGAGAGCCGTGGCGGCCCGACTGATCTGGCACCGCTACCTGGCGACCCGGGGCAGGGTCGAGCCCCCCGACCCAATGTCGGGTCACACACTCATCAACTAGGCGTAGAGTCCGAACCATGACCGAGTTCATCGTCCAGATGGAAAACCGTCCGGGCAGACTCGCCTCGTTGACCGAAGCCCTCGCCGCCTTCGGGGTCAATATCGAGGCGCTCGCGGCGTACGGTCACAATGGAGAGGGAACGGTCCGACTGATCGTGGACGACGCGGCCACCACCCGGCGTGTTCTCGACGAGGCCGCCCTCATCAATGAGGAGCACACTGTGCTCACGGCCCAACTTCCCCACCGCCCCGGTGAGCTGGCTCGCCTCACCAGGCTGCTGGCCGACGCCCGAGTCAACATTGACGCCATCTATGTGCTGCGCTCCAACGCCGAAGGAATCGAATTCGCGATCTCTGTCGACCAGGCGGACGAGGCCATGCCCGAGCTGCAGATAACCGGCGGGGTGTTGGTGGTCTAAGAAACCAGGGGCGATACTCTGCTGCCCCATGTGGTCAAGAGTCTCCGAGTTCGTGCGCTCCCGGAAAGTTCTGTCCATTGCCATCGTGGTCGTCATTCTCGGTGCCGGAGCGGCGATCTTCATGACGGCCAACGCCGAGCCGGATGTCACGACCACTACTAGCGAGGCCCCGGCCACCACCACGACAACAGCCGCGACCACGACGAGCGAGGCGACGACAACGACCGTCGGTGGCGATACGTCCCAGATCAACGGTTTGCCGGTAGATGACCCCGACCTTCTGAATCGCCGTCTCCTCGCGGTGAAAGTCGACAACCACCCCAACGCCAGGCCCCACGCCGGCATCGAGCAGGCCGACGCCGTCATCGAGCTCATGGTCGAAGGGGTGACCCGCTTCATCTCGATGTGGCAGCAGAGTGATACCGATTTTCTGGGGCCGATGCGTTCTGGACGTCCGACCGACCAGACGCTCCTCGCCTACTTCAACGAGCCGAGCTTCGCCATCTCCGGCGCCCAGAGCTGGGTGCAGACCATGATCAGCTCGGTGGGCATCCACCTGATCGGTGAGGTCGAGCCGGCCACTTTCCGGGTCTCGGGGCGAAGCGCACCGCACGACCTCTTCACCAACACGATCCTGCTGCGTGAGTACGCAGACGCACAGGGTTATCCCGACGAGCCGATAGACGGCCCGATGTGGGAGTTCGGGCCTATGCGCGACGACGCCCGAGCCGCGAGCCGGGTTGCGATCGACTTCCTGGCCAACCCTGTGGAGTGGACATGGGATGAGGCAAGCGCAACATGGCTGCGCACACTCGGCGGGAAGGTATCGAGCTGGCGCACCGAGGATGGCCAGGAGGGTCAGATCGGCTTCCCGGTCCTCGTCGCCCTGTTCGTAGAACAGTTCTCGGTCGGGAATCTGCCCGCCAGCCGAACTGCGGGAACTGGGTTGGCCTATGTCTTCGCAGAGGGCAAGGTGGTCGAAGGCACGTGGCAGCGCGACGAGATAACCGAATGGTTCGCCCTCACGGACATGAATGGAGACACGATCCAGGTCCCGCCTGGCCAGGTGTGGATCTCGCTTGTGCCGGACAGCACCGGGCTCATCATCGACTGAGCTGACTCCGTCAGCTCCGTTCTAAGCCATACGCATTACGCATTACGCAGAACGTAGAACGGCGGCCATAGCGTAAGCTATGGTCGTCCTTTGTGTCCGCCGTCAGCCGTGTTCAGCAGGCGCTCGATGCAGCGAACGCCACCCAGCCCACTCTCAACGCCTTCACCCAGATCGATGACGAGCGGGCATTGGCCTGCGCGGCCGAGATCGATGTCTCTGTGGAGAACGGTGACGACGCCAGACCCCTGGCCGGGATCCCGGTAGGTCTGAAAGATCTCTTCGACCATCGAGGCCGGGTCACGACCTGTGGCTCCGCCTTCTATCGCCATGAGGCGACCAGCAGCGCGACGGCGGTGGAACGACTGGAGCGGGCCGGAGCAGTCATCGTCGGGCGAACCGGCCTCCACGAGTTTGCCTTCGGGTTCTCCAGCGAAAACCCCCATTTCGGGCCGGTGCACAACCCCTGGAACCCCACCACCTCTCCCGGCGGGTCATCCGGCGGGTCCGGTGCGGCGGTGGCCGCGACTATCACCCCAATCGCGATCGGCACCGACACTGGAGGTTCGGTCCGGGTCCCGGCCGCGTTATGCGGTTGCTTCGGCCTCAAGGTGACCCACGGGCGGATCCCCCTCGACGGTGTTTTCCCCCTCGTCCCCTCGATCGACACCGTCGGCCCATTGGCCGACTCCATTGTGAACCTCGACATCGCCTACCGGGTGTTGTCGGGTGACAACACGGCGAAGCCCGCCCGGAGCCCGCTTCGAATCGGAGTCCCGCAACCCTGGTACGACGAAGCGCCCATGGACCATCAGGTCGACTCGGCCTTCACCACGGCGATCGAACAACTCACAGAGCTCGGCCATGACGTGCATCCACTGCAGGTTCCCGATGTGTTGCCGGGCCGCGAGATCATCTTCGCGATCGCAGAGGAGATCACCGATGTCCACCGGGCGTTCCGGGCCGAGGGTCTCCCCTACGGTGACGATGTGGCTGCCAGACTCGAGGACTGTGAGAGTGTCACGGCCGATGAGTCGGCGGCAGGGCGGACCTGGCAGCACATGGTCCGCAGTCGTTTCGCCGATGCCTTCGAGACAGTCGACCTGCTTATCACGCCAACAGTGCCGGTGATGCGCAAGGTAATCGGTGTCGACACGATCGGAGACCTGCACCACGTCGTCGTGCTCTCCTGGTTCACGTCGTTGGTCAACCACGCCCTCCATCCCGCCATCGCCCTGCCGCTGCTGGGCGCGGGAACCCCGCCAGTGTCCCTGCAGGCGATTGGGCGCCGGGGCTCTGAGCCGACTCTCCTCGGATTCGGCCGAGAACTGGAAAAAAGAGGAATGGTCGGATTCGTGTCTCCAACTGTTAAACCTGAGTAGCCCTCGGGGTCGATAAAATAGGTCTAGCGAGCCACCGAGATCCCGACCCTATCGACAGACCAGGTGTTCAATGGATCTGGTGTGCGCGCCCCAAGACAACCAATAAGGATGTGAACAAAAAGTGGCTGAGCAGATCGCCACGGTAAAACCTGAAACTGCCAAGACGGAGACCTTCGACAAGGTCGTCATCCGATTCGCCGGAGACTCCGGTGACGGTATGCAGGTGGCCGGATCGAGATTCACCGACGCCAGCGCGTTGTTCGGCAACGACCTGGCAACTCTGCCCTCGTTCCCCGCAGAGATCCGGGCCCCCGCCGGGACCCTCCCCGGGGTATCCAGTTTCCAGGTCCAGATCGCCGATTTCGACATTTTGACCGCCGGGGACCAACCCGATTGCCTGGTGGCGATGAACCCTGCGGCGCTCAAGAAGAACCTCAAGGATCTTCGTCAGGGGGGCACCCTGGTGGTCAACACCGACGCCTTCGACGAGCGAAACCTGGCCAAGGCCGGATACGAGACCGACCCGCTCGACGACGGAACCCTCGATGGGTATCGGGTGATCAAGGTCCCCATGGACGAGCTGACCAAAGAGGCCGTCAAGGACTCCGGTGTAAGCGGACGGAGTGTCCTTCGCTCCAAGAACTTCCTTGCCCTAGGGCTTTTGGCCTGGCTGTTCCACCGCCCCACCGAACCCACCATCGAATGGGCACGGAAGAAGTTCTCCAATACGCCGGAGGTGGCGGCCGCCAACATCGCAGCCTTCCAGGCCGGTTACACCCTTGGTGAGGCCACCGAAGCAACCAGAACCACCTTCGTGGTCAAGCCGGCTGCCCTCGAGCCCGGGACCTACACCAACATCAATGGGAACTCGGCGCTGGCCTGGGGTCTGATTGCGGCCTCCAAGCTGTCAGGGCTGCCGCTCTTCTATGGGTCCTATCCGATCACACCGGCCTCCGACATCCTCCACGAGCTGTCGCGACACAAGAATTTCGGTGTCCGCACTTTCCAAGCGGAAGACGAGATCGCCGGAGCGGGGGCGGCCATCGGCGCCGCCTTCGCCGGAAATCTTGCGGTCACCGGATCGTCCGGCCCGGGAATCGCCCTGAAGAGCGAGTCGATCTCGCTGGCGTTCATGATGGAGCTCCCTCTGATCGTGATCAACGTCCAGCGGGGTGGCCCTTCCACCGGCCTTCCCACCAAGCCCGAACAGTCCGATCTCCTGTTCTCGCTCTATGGCCGTCACGGCGAGTCACCCATCCCGGTGATCGCCGCCGCGTCACCGAGTGACGCTTTCGGGATGGCGATCGAAGCCGCCCGGCTCGCCCTCAAGTACATGACACCGGTCTTGCTTCTCAGCGACAACCAGATCGCCAACGGCTCTGAGCCGTGGAAGCTTCCTGACGTGAAGAGCCTGAAGCCGATCCCAGTCGAGTTCGCCAAGTACGCCAATGGGCCCGACGGTGTCTTCCTCCCCTATATGCGGGACGTCGACACCTTTGCCCGCCCCTGGGCGATCCCGGGAACGCCCGGCTTGGAGCATCGGATAGGTGGCCTGGAGAAAGAGGCGATCACCGGGAACGTGTCATACGAGCCTGCCAACCACCAGCTGATGACCGATACCCGGGCCTGGAAGGTGGCCAACATCGCCAACGACATACCTCCAATCGAGGTCAACGGCGAGACGGATGCCGAGATCCTGGTTCTGGGATGGGGGTCGACCTACGGTTCGATCCGGGCCGCCGCCCGTCGAGTTCGTCTCGGCGGCAAGAAGGTGGCAACTGCGCATCTGCGTTACCTCAACCCGTTGCCTACGAATCTCGGAGAGGTCCTCAATTCCTACAAGCAGATCCTGATCCCAGAGCTGAACACCGGTCAGCTTCGAAGGGTGATCAGGTCCGAGTTCCTGCTCGACGTCAAAGGCCTGAACAAGGTTGCCGGTGAGCCGTTCAAGGTCGCGGAGATAGAAGAGAAGATCCTGGAGATGATCAAGTGACCGCCCCGACGTACACCCGTGCCGACTTCCAAACCGACCAGGAGGTGCGGTGGTGCCCCGGTTGCGGGGACTACACCATCCTGGCATCGGTCCAGCAGTTCCTTGCCGGGCTGGGCCGTCCTCGCGAGGAGTTTGTCTTCGTCTCGGGCATCGGGTGCGCATCCCGTTTCCCCTATTACATGAACACCTATGGCATGCACTCCATCCACGGTCGGGCACCTGCCATCGCCTCGGGTGTGGCTACCACCCGCCCCGACCTCTCGGTTTGGGTCATCACCGGTGACGGCGACGGCCTCTCGATCGGTGGTAACCATCTCATCCACGCTCTGCGCCGGAACATCAACCTGAAGATCCTGTTGTTCAACAACCAGATCTACGGTCTCACCAAAGGTCAGTACTCACCGACTTCTGAGTTGGGCAAGCAAACCAAGTCGACCCCATTCGGGTCCATCGACTACCCGTTCAACCCGGTGTCGCTGGCGCTCGGGGCCGAGGCCAGCTTTGTAGCCCGGACCCTCGACATGGATCGCAACCACACCGAGGCCATTCTCCGCGCCGCCTATGAGCACGAAGGCTCGGCCTTCGTCGAGATCTACCAGAACTGCAATGTGTTCAACGACAAGGCGTTCATCCAGTTGACGGGCAAGGAGGAACGGGTCCACAACCGCATCGACCTCGAGCCGGGCAAGCCGATCGTGTTCGATGAGGGGGCCAAGGCTGTGGTGTTGCGCAACGGGCAGGCCACCGTCGTGGACAGCTCATCGGTGGACCCCGGCGCCATCCTGGTCCATGACCCGACCCGACCCGACCCCTCAGTTGCATTCACCCTCAGCCGACTGTCCCATGGTCCTTACGGGCCGACGCCCCTTGGCATCTTTCGCAATGTGAAGCGCCCCGTCTACGAGGCCCAGATGACCGCCCAGATTGAGACGGCCAGGGAGAAGGCCGGCGAAGGAGACCTGTCCAAGCTGATCGCCAGCCATGGCACCTGGACGGTCAAGGACCCGAGCGCCAACGGCGGCTGACCTCATCTCATTCCTAATGCAGGGCGTCACGCATGCGTGACGCCCTGCATACAGAACGAGGGAGAAAAAGCTCTAGACCGGGGACATCTGACGGCCGTGGGTGGCCAGCGCCCAGATCACGACCACATCGATGGCGATGATCAGAAGTGACCAAATCGGGTAGTACGGGATGAAAGCAAAGTTGGCGATGGCGCTCAACGACGCCACCAGGATTCCCACCACCCGGGCCCAAGTCTTGCCGGTGAGGACGGCGAACCCGGCCAGCGCCACCACGATCCCCGCTATGAGGTGGATCCATCCCCACGTCGTGGAATCCAACTCGAGCACGTAGTTGGGGAGCACGACGTAGAAGTCATCCTTGGCCAGGGCGACCAGCCCCACAATCGCGGAAAAGATCCCATTCATGGCCATCATGATCCCGGCGAACATGATTGCGCCGATCGCCATCGCCGGAGGCCCGCTGTATCCGCCACCCGCTTGGTGAGCCATCCTCGTTCCTTTCGATGAGATCCAACTGTGAACCCGAGCAACCTACACGACCCTTTGAGGGTGCTCGTGCCCACTGGCGGGCTGATCTTCGAACAATAGAGTCCTCGGCCCCGACCTGGGAAGCGAGTACCGATGACCGTCAGCGAAGGTCCGCAGGCAACCGATCCCCAATTTGCCTCTGGCTACGACGCCAAGAGCGGGGGGAGGGCGGGGTCGCCGGATCGTCACCGGACTTCTGGTGGTCGCGACCTCGTTGAGTATCGTCATCGGTTCGATCGGAGTCTGGGCCACTGAATTCGTTCGATCGCCCATCACTGGAGAACCTGGCGCCAACCGTCACCTCCGGGCTCGAGAACAGGATTACCACTCGCATCGACAGTTTCGTCGCGTCGCCCGAATTCCAGTCAGGTCTCCCCAAGCTGGCCCGTGCCGCCCACGAGGGCACCGTTGCCTTGCTTCGGGGGAACTTTGCCGAGATCCCGAACGTGTCAGTTGAGGAGGGCGAGGTCCGGCTCAACGTGATCCCCATCATCGGTGAGGGCGATCAGACGGGTTCTCCCCGACGGCGGCAAGTTGCCCGATGACTTCGGTCAGGTCACCGTCATGTCCGAAGACCGGCTCACCGAACTCCAGGATGGCGTGGTCCTGCTGGATCGGATGATGTGGGGACTGGCGCAGTGCTCGCCCTGTTCATGTGGGCCGTCTCCGAGATGAAGAAAAGGACGGCGGCTCCGGAAACGATCAGCGTCTGAGCGAGGCCAACGCGATGTTGCTCACTTCTTCGACCAACTGATCACGGCTCACCCGGCCCTCGGGCCGGTACCACCTCTCGATGGCGTTGAGGATCGACAGGATGAATATCGATTGCAGCTTCGGATCCGCATCGGTGCGAAAGGACCCGTCCGCAACGCCGGCGGCTATGACCCGGCGAAACGTCTGCTCATAGCCATCTCTTGCCGCGATCACACGACCTCGATGCTCGGGGTCGAGCATTCGTGCCTCGTTGAGATAGGTGCGCACGACATCCGAGTTTTCGAGCACCACTCCGACGTGGCCACCAATCAGCCGTCGCAGCTGGTTGTCCGATGAGCCATCGCCTGCGACGGCAGCGTCGGCCGAGGCCTCGAACAACCGCGCGCCCTCCTCGACGACCTCCACCAGCAGGTCCTGCTTGGACTCGACGTGGGCATAGAGCGAGGAACCGAGAAGGCCGAGTTCCCTGCCCAGGTCACGCATCGAGGTCCCGTGATAACCCTTCTCGGCAAAGAGACGACCAGCAGCCTCGATGACATCCTGGCGGGTATTGCGGGTGGTCACCATCAGCGGTGGTCGTACCGGACGACGACACGATCCCCGACCGGATGCGACTGACAGGTCAGCACGTAACCGGCTTCGATCTCCGAGTCGATCAATGCGTAGTTCTTGGCCATGGTCACCACACCCTCCTCGATCCGCCCCTTGCAGGTGGCGCACATACCGCCCTTACATGAGAAGGGCAGCTCGGACCGAACACGGAGGGCGGCGTCGAGGATCGAGGTTTGCGGTGTCATCAGAGTGTCAACGGCGCGCCCATCGAGGATGACCGTCAAGTGGACCGAGCCTTCTCCTGGTGGCGGTTCTGGTGGGAGTGTCGAAACGTCGACCGGGCCGGCGAAAAACAACTCGTCATAGATTCGGTCCTCGCCCACACCCAGCGTGGTGAGGGTGTCCCGGGCCATCATCACCATGTCATAGGGCCCGCACAGATACCAACCATCTACCTCACGGCCACCGAGGAGTTTGCCGTGGACGATTTCGATCTTTTCTGCGTCGATCCGCCCTGACAGCAGTGGCAGGTCGGACCCCTCGCGGCTGAGGAGATGAAAGAGTTGCAATCGGGCTGGAAAGCGGTCCTTCAAGCCTTCCAATTCCTCGAGGAACATCACACTGTTGACAGTCCGGTTCCCAAACAGGACCGTCCACGACGAGCCTGGCTCTGACTCCAGAGTCGTCGAGACCAAAGACAGCACCGGGGTGATCCCTGACCCGGCGACGATCGCAACCCGATGCCGGGACGCACCCGGATCTGGCTGGATCGTGAACTCGCCCACCGGGGGCATCACACCGATGGTGTCACCGGCCCGCAAAAGTCTGGTCGCCCACGTCGAGAAGGCGCCCCCAGCAAGGCGTTTGATCCCGACTCGGAGCTTGCCTCCGTTGGCGTTGGCACAGATGGAATAGGACCGACGCAGGTCTTCGCCTTCCACCTCCGCCCGCAATGTCACGTGCTGTCCTGGAAGGTATTGAAATGCTGGGATCAAGGCAGGTGGCACATCGAAGGTGACGGCAACGGAATCATCGGTCAGGGGTGTCACCTCGATCACGCGGAGCGGGTGAAACTCGACGGAGCTCATGACAGACTCAGAACTCCTTGAACCAGTCGAACGGCTCGCCACACCCGGAACAGACCATCAAGGCCTTACACGCGGTCGAACCGAATCTCGAGACCATCCGCGGTCCGAAGGCGTCGCAACGGGTACAGAGCACCTCGGTCGATGAAGTGGGCGGGGCGATGCCGAAGACCGCCAGCTTGGCGCTCGCTTCGGGCCCGATCCAATCGGTGGTCCAGGCCGGGCTGTAGGTGGTCCTGACCACGACTCGCTCGAAGCCGGCGGCGGCCAGATGAGACCGGATGTCGTCTTCGATCTGACGCATTGCCGGACAGCCCGAATAGGTAGGAGTGATTGTCACCACCACCTGGCCACCATCGACCGCCACATGACGCAGGATCCCGAGCTCGGCGATGGTCAGCACCGGGATCTCGGGATCGACCACCCGGCTCACGACATCGCGGGCTCGGTCTACGTCGGTGAGAGTGGCTCCGATCACCATTTCAATCCCGGGTAGGAGCGCTGCATCCACTGCATCTCGGCGAGGAGAAGGCCCAGGTGCTCACTGTGGAGACCGCGTCGACCGCCAAGTCGCTGATAGGGGTCCTCTGGGATGGTGAGCCCTGCCTCAGCAAGGACCGACATCACCACCAGCTCCCAGGCGACCCGGTAGCCGGCGGTGTCATCCTGGAACATCTCGTCGGTGTACTGCCACAAGGAGTCGACCGCGGCCTGGGCGCGTTGCGATGACTCCTCGTTGCCGTCACCGAGCCGGATCACCCAGCCCGATGAGTGCCTGAAGTGATACCGGGCCTCCTTCAGCGCACGACCGGCGATCCCAGCCAGCTCGACGTCGTCGGAGGTCGACAGGTCTTCCCACAGTTGTATCTGGTAGCCGTCCAGGAGAAACTGGCGGACCATGGTGTGGGCAAAATCTCCATTGGGCTGTTCCACCAGCAACAGGTTCAGAAACTCACGCTCGCTGCGAAACATCGCCAGCTCGTCCTCGTCGCGGCCCCGGCCTTCGACGGCTCCGGCCAACGTGTACAGGGCGCGAGCCACCCCGAGATGATCGAGGGCGATGTTTCCCAGGGCAATGTCCTCTTCGAGCTCGGGGGCTCGCGAGATCCAATCCCCCAGTCGCTGGGCCAGCACCATGTTGTCGTCGGCGTGGGCGAGGAGCCAGGTGAATTTCTCCTCCGTCGATGCGGTCGCCCTGCTCACATCTGCCCAACTTCGTCGGGAATCTCATAGGTGGTCGCCATCCGGTAGACCTTCTCGTTGGCCGCGACGTAGTCCACCGCATCGTCTGGCTCGAAGGACCGGACCTCGGTGCTCGGGACCACCCAAACGCTCACACCCTCTCCCCGTCGGGTGTAGACGTCCCGGGCGTTCTGCAGGGCGGTCTCGACGTCAGGCGCATGAAGGCTGCCGATATGGACGTGAGAGACGCCCCGCCGGGCCCGAACGAACACCTCCCACATCGGCCACACACCACCGATGGTTTCGGTGCTGGTCTCGATCTCGGCGCTCTCCCCGGGGGCAATCGGGACTTCGTAGGTCATTTCTCTCCTCTCAGGCGGCGCCGCGGGCGGCCCTCTTCTCGGCGTACGCAAGGGCAGCCTCCCTGACCCAGGCTCCCTCCTGCCAGGCGTTGACCTTGTGTGCGAGACGCTCCCGGTTCATCGGCCCGTCTCCCCGGACAACGACCCAGAACTCCTCCCAATCGATCTCCCCGAAGTCATGGTGACCCCGCTTTTCGTTCCACCGCAGCTGAGGATCGGGAATTCGCAACCCGAGGTAGTCGGCCTGGGACACGGTCATGTCTACGAACTGCTGGCGAAGGTCGTCGTTCGACACCCTCTTGATCTTCCAGGCCATCGACTGCTCGGTGTGGGTGGACTCGGTGTCGTGAGGGCCGAACATCATCAATGATGGCCACCACCATCGGTCGAGGGCGTCCTGAGCCAGTGCCTTTTGCTGGTCGCTCCCCTGACAGAGTTTGATCAACAGCTCGTACCCCTGTCTTTGGTGGAAGGACTCCTCCTTGCAGATCCGGACCATGCCTCGGGCATAGGGGCCGTACGAACAGCGGGTGAGCATCACCTGATTGGTGATCGCGGCGCCATCTACGAGCCAACCGATGGTCCCGATGTCGGCCCAATTCAGGGTCGGGTAATTGAATATCGAGGAGTATTTGTGTTTGCCCTGGTGCAGTAGCTCCTGAAGCTCGTCCCTTCTCACGCCGAGGGTCTCGGCCGCGGAGTAGAGATAGAGACCGTGGCCGGCCTCGTCCTGGACCTTCGCCATCAAGATCGCTTTGCGGTGAAGGCTCGGGGCCCGGCCTATCCAATTTCCCTCAGGTTGCATCCCGATGATCTCGGAATGGGCGTGCTGCGCGATCTGACGAATCAGTGTCTTGCGATACGCATCAGGCATCCAGTCGGTGGGCTCGATCTTGTCCTCGCCATCGACGATCGCCTCGAATCGTTCCTCGGGGCTCATGAGGGTGGAGCCTATCACAAACGAACGTTTGTTCGTGATGAAATGATCAGTCTGAACCACGATTCAAGAAACCCAGCCGAATCGACGCCGCGCCCGATGATACCTCGCGTAATTGGGACCCACAGGGCCGTATATGACACCTGTGCGTCCCAATTACGGTGTTACCTCGCTCCGGCTCAGCTCTCGAAGGAGCCGACCATCTCGCCGTTGAGATAGACATCTCGTGACATCTCCGCCCAACTGCCCAAGGGCACCGAGATGCTGAAGGGCTCGATCACTTGCGCACAATCCTGATCACTGTTGACCTGGGAAATCATGGTGATCTCGATGGCTTCCCCGGTGTCCTCGGCGGTCCAGAAGATCTCATGACATGGCGTCGGCTTATCACCGTCGACTCTGAGACTCACCTGGATCGGATAGCTCTCCGCAATCAGAAGGTCTGTCGTCGTGATCCAGACCTCGCCCGAGACACTCCCGTCGATCGGGGGCCTTGGCTCGGGAATCGAGCCAACCGGCCCCGGTTCGGCGATGGGCTCGTCGGTCCCTGGCTCGGTCGGCTCGTCGAGGGAAACAGTGGTCGATGTGGCCGGGCTGTCACCGCCGGAGCCGAGCTCAGTTCCACCACAGGCAGCGAGCACCGTCAACACGACACCGAACGAGATGATTCTCCTCATGGTCATTAGATGGTGAAACCGGCCTAACGGTTCCTCAGGCAAGGGCGACCAGGTCGAGCAGTTCCTCGTCGAAGAAGCGCATCTCGCCGTCGGGCATGAGCACGGCACGGTCCGGGAACAACTGGGCCACGAAATCGGTGTCGTGGCTGACGAGGATGATGGTCCCGTCGTAGATGCTCAACGCATCGAGGAGAGCCTCCTTGGCCTGGGGGTCCAGGTTGTTGGTCGGCTCGTCGAGGAGCAGGACGTTGGGCCTTGCCGCGACCAGCATCGCGAGGGCGAGCTTGGTTTTCTCACCACCCGAAAGGGTGGCCGCGTCCTGATCGACCTTGTCGGCCAAAAGGAAATGGCCGAGCAGCGAGCGCATGGTCTGATCGGAGAGGCCCCCCACCGATCGCATGTGGTCGAGAACCTTGACCCCGGAGAGAACCTGTTCATGCTCCTGGGCGTAATAGCCGAGGGTGGCGTTGTGGCCGAGACTGACCTCACCGAGATCGGAGCTCTCCACACCCGCCAGGATGCGGAGGAGAGTGGTCTTGCCTGCCCCGTTGAGCCCGATCAGCAGCATTCGCTCACCCCGCTCGACGGCGAACTCGAGGTCGACGAACACCAGGTTGTCCCCGTACGCCTTGGCGAGCCCGAGCGCCGACAGCGGCACCCGGCCCGACTTGGGTGGTTGTGGGAAGGCAACCCGGACGTTCTTGCCACTCTTCTGCACCTCGACCAGGTCCCGTTTCATCCGATCCACCCGCGTCTCCCATGAGCGGGCGATCTTCGCCATCTTCTCGGTGGTGCCCTTGAAGCGACGTATGTTCTCCTCGAGACGGTCTATTGCCTCGTCCTGATGCTTGCGCTCCCGCTCCTTGCGCTCCCGGCGGCGGTCCCGCTCCAGAAGATAGTGGGAGTAGTTGCCCCGGTAGGCCTCCAACTCTCCGTGCTCGAGGGCAAGGACCGAGGTGATGGCCTCGTCAAGGAGGGGCAGATCGTGAGAGACCACGAGCATCCCTCCCCGATAGGTGGTCAGCCATTCGATGAGCCAGGCCTTGGCGTCGAGGTCGAGGTGATTGGTAGGCTCGTCGAGCAGCAATATGTCGGTCTCGGCGAACAGGATCCGGGCCAACTCGACCCGTCTCCGCTGACCCCCGGACATGGTGACGACGGGTTGAGCCAGTTCGTCATTCCCGATTCCCAATGCGGCCGCCATCCGTTTCGCCTCTGCCTCGGCAACGAAACCGCCCTTGGCTTCGAACTCATCGTGTAGGCGTGCGAAGCGAGCTATCCCCCGGTCACGCTCCTCACCCGTCAGATCGTGGAGCCGGTGCCGGGCCTCCTCGATTCTGCGTTGCATGGCCCCGATGTCACGTGCCATCAAGATCCGCTCCAGGGCGGTGGCATCGGCATGCTCCAACTCGGGAAGTGCCGCCTCCTGCGAGAAGTAACCGATGGTTCCCGACCGCAGCACGGAGCCCTCGGCCGGGTTGAGCTGACCGGTCAACGTTCGCATCAACGTCGTCTTGCCGGCGCCGTTGCGGCCGACGAGGCCGATGCGGTCCCCGGATTGCACGCTGAACGAGACCCCTTCGATGAGAGTTCGGGGGCCGGCTTCGATCCGGAGGTCGCGTGCGATCAACATGACTGTGGTGGGACAACCACAGTTTACGGCGACGTGCCCGCTGAGCCCTCCGATGAAACCTTCGGGGAATGAGCTCTCAGCCGGAGGGGAGAATGTTGCGGTTGACCCGGAACAGGTTCGTCGGGTCGTAACTCGCTTTCACCCTCGCCAAGCGGTCGAGATTCCCCCGATAGGACTCACCGATTCGGTCGGTCACCTCGTCTTCGGTCTGGAAGTTGATGTAGTTCCCACCGGTCGAAAAGGGTTTCAGAGCTTCCCACGCCTGGCGCACCCAGTCGCGATTCGCGGCCACCGTCGCGGAGTCGGGTGGTGTCAGCGAGGCGATGACACAAACGTGTTGGGCCTCGCGGTTGCCGACCGCACCGTCGTCCTCGTCATGCTCACTGAGGGAACCCTCGATGTGGAAAATAGTGATCTGGTTCGCCGGGGCCGCAAGACCGACGAACTGAGCCCGGACGGTGTCCAGCAGCGGATCTGTCAAGTCGGCAAAGAACTCTGACTTCCAGTAGTAGTTCATTCCCTTGGGCTGGGTCGCGTCCAACATCGACTGCTGCGCTACGTATGACTTGAGTTCGATCAAGTCTGCCCAGGGATGACCATGGCTCTTGATTGGGGCGAGATCGGTCGACGCCTGCTCGGGGGTGCCGCAATGCACCACCACCATGGCGATCATCGGCTGCCCGTGCTTGTCCGCCGGCAGCCACGGTGCGGGCGGGGCATTGCGCATCAGCGCAACGGCCGTCATCTCGCGGGGCGCAGTCTCGGTGACAGTTCGATAGAGATCGAGCACGCCCTCCGCTTCCTCCGCCGACCAGGCGATCAACCCGGCGGTGACCTCGGGCCCGATCTCATAGAGACGGAAGACGAATTCAGTCACCACGCCGAAATTGCCGCCGCCGCCACGAAGCGCCCAGAACAGATCAGGATTCACGTCTCGCGAGGCCTGCCGAACCTGCCCATCCGCGGTGACTATCTCGACTTCTATCAAGTTGTCGGCAGTCCAGCCGTGTTGCCGGGTCAGGTACCCGAATCCGCCACCCAGCGTCAGCCCGGCAACGCCGGTCTCAGAAACGAAGCCCAGCGCCGTGGCGAGACCGTGTTGTTGGGTCGCCTGATCCACCTCACCCAGCGTGCAACCCGATCCCACCCGCGCCGTTGAATGGGTGGTATCAACCTCTACGCCGTTCAGCCGGGACATGTCGAGGGTGATCCCGTTGTCGGAAAGGGCAAGGCCGGCGATGTTGTGGCCACCACCCTTGATCGACAACTCGAGTTCATGCTCCCGCGCAAAGTCGACGGTCCTCGCCACGTCAGAGGTGGTCAACGGCCGCACCACCAGGGCCGGCTTCTGTTGCATCATCGCGTTCCAGATAAGGGTGGACTCTGCGAAATCGGGGTGGGTCGGCGTGAGCAGGTCACCCGATAGGCCGGCCGCCAACGAGTCGACATCAACCGCGGGGACGGTTGACATCTCACCGCTGAGGGCTCTGATCAAAACATCACTCATACCGGACTCCAGTGTGTCGCATGCGGTGAACCTACCGACTCAGTCGCTGGGTAAGACGGGGTACAACTCGACAAAGGCCTCCCGACCCAACAACGACGACCTGGAGGCGTCGGGGACGTTGATCAACGACCATCCCGGAGGGATCTGGGACCGATGAGCCCCGATCGCGGCAACCTTCACCTCGACCAGATCCTCGACCTCCATCCAGAAACTGACCCTCTCGTCGGGGAACCCCGAGTTGCGCCGCCTGGCGGCCTCCTCCCCGTCGATATCGCCGGAAGCCTCGTCGATATCGGCCCAGGCAGCCATCCGGCTCCGGGGCCAAACCGACATCCAGAGCCGATCCGGTTGCCAGGGCTCGTCTTCTCCCCTAACGGGAAAACGGGTCACATCGCTTGATGCGTGGAATGCGGCGAGCCCGATCCGATGCACCTGGATGTGGTCGGGGTGCCCGTAGCCACCGAAGGGGTCGTAGATGGTCACTATTTCGGGCCGATGCTTTCGGATGAGGTGAACGAGTCGCCCGGTGGCCTCCATGAAGTCGGCCTGCCAGAAACAATCAGGATGGAGGTTGTCCTCCCAACCCATCATCCCCGAGTCGCGATAGCCGAGGAACTCGTGCTGGCGCACACCCAGTATTTCGAGAGCGGCAGCCACTTCTTCGGCTCGTACCTGGGCCAGCCGGGGCCGAATCTCCTCGGGGTCGTCGTAGTTGTGGATCTCACCGAGCACGCCGTCGGTGGCGGTGACCACGACTACGGGCTCACCGTTGGCCGCGAAGCGTGCCAGGGTCCCCCCGGTGCCGATCGATTCATCGTCGGGATGGGCGTGGAAGGAGAGGAGACCTGACATGAGTGGAGTCTATGGAAACGGGCGGGAAGTGAATCCACCAAAATTCGGCCAATCGCCAGACTGCGTTCACCGTCCGGTCACATCGCCTGGTTAGAAAGTAGAGAGTCACTGTCAACCAAAGGATCGTCGACTACAACAGATCCCTCCTCCCAGGGGCAATTCGGGGCGACGCCAGCGTCGCCCCGAATTCGTTAACCCGCCCGATGGGCGCCAGCCAGGCTGCTGACCTCTTCCGCAGTGGCCAGCAGCCTCGGCAGGAACTCCTCACGCAAACGGGTCATCCCGGCTCTGGTGGCATGGCAGGACACATTCATGGCCGCTATCACCTCACCTCTCCCGTTGTGAATGGGAGCCGCCAGGGAGCGAACCCCTTCCTCTAGCTCCTGGTCGACCAGTGCGTAGCCCTGATCTCGAGTCTTCTTGAGGATCGTCCGGAACTTTTCCTTGTCGGTCGTGGTGTACCTGGTAAGAGACTCAAACTTGGTGCGGACGATGTAGTCCTCGATCTCAGAGTCGGGACGGCCGGCCAGGAGCACTCTTCCCATGGACGTAGGGTACGCGGGAAGACGTGACCCCAGGGCAAGGGAAATCGTCATGATCCTCGTGGTGGGGACTCTCGCCACGTAGACGATTTCGGACCCATCGAGGATGGAAAGGGAAGACGACTCCTTGACCTCCTCGACCAAACGCTCCATCGGCGCCTGAGCAAGCTCCAAGACGTGAAACGAGGAAAGAAAGGAATAGCCGAGGTCCAACACTTTGGGCGTCAACGAGAACAACCGCCCATTCTGATGTACGTAGCCCAACTCGGCGAGAGTTAGAAGCACCCGTCTCACGGTGGCCCTCGTGAGACCGGTCAGCTGGGCCACCTCGCTGAGAGTTTGAGCCGGACGCTCCTTGGAAAAGGAGTTGATCACGACCAAACCCCGCTCCAACGATTGAATGAAGTCACCCGAACGCTCTTCGGACATCCGGAGGATAATAGTCAACCGGTGTTCGCAGAGCGAACACGGCTGAGAATCTCAGTTATGACTTGAGCCGGATTGCTCTTTCTGTGGTTTGGTCGGACCGCCCCAACCTGGTGGGGGCGCTGGTGCCTCGGATCGGGGAGCCCCCGGCTTGAGGATGTCCTTGGTCCCGACCGTGGTCGCCGTGAGCTGGGCGATCACGTCATCGATGTCGGCCGTATTGGGGAGGACACACCGAACCTCACCGATCCCGAGATGGGCAAGCTCGATCATGATCTCCTGACAGCGCTCCAGATCACCATGGATGCCGAGGGCCCTGGTGTCCATCTGAGCCAGCATGTCGTCGATCTCGACGCGGACGTCAGACTCGGCATTGGTCCTACCGACCGAGACGGGGAGTTGGACGGCAAAGCCGAGACTCTCGGGATCACGGTTGCCCTCGGCCGCCGCGGAACGAGCCGACTCCACCATGACCGCGATCTCGGACATCGGCCTGGTGGGAAGAAGAATGTTGTCGGCGATACCTAGCGCTATCGCCAGCTGGCGCTGTCCTCTGGCCTCCAAAGTCAGGGTTGGGCCATCCGGTTGAGGTGAGGGCAAACCGAGTGCGATCCCATCGTCTCTCAATGGCTCGCCCCTGGTCAGGGTGGTGAGGATCCGAGCAAAACGGCCCATCTCCTCGATCCGGGCTGCGGCGTCCGGGAACGGGAGCCCAAGCCCGACATGCTCTTTCTCGTACCAACCGGCAGCAACCCCCAGCTCCAGTCGACCGTCGATGACGGTGTCCATCGAGCCCGCCATGGCTGCGGTCGCCTGGGGCGAGCGGAGCCCGGAATTGAACATGATGCCGACCCTGATCTTCGACGTGTACATAGCGGCGATCGTCAGCATCGTCCACGCCTCCATACGGGCAAGGCCATCGGACGTCATGAAGCGGTCATTGACCCACAGTGCCTGCAGCCCGGCCCGTTCTGCCATCTGGGCGACGCGCATGGTTTGAGTAGGGCCGTTTCTTGGGTCGAGCACCAGTGCCAGACGCACGAGACGACCCGGTGGCGCCACTGCTGGTCGAAACTCTCTCATCTCGCGTCGATTACCTGGGTCGAGATTGGCTCGGAGGCCGGCAGCGTACACTGCAACCCGTGGTCCCAGAGTTGCTGGAACTGATCCACCACCTGCGACAGGCGGGGATCCCGGTGTCGATGGTCGAAACCGTGGACGCGGCGCAAGCTCTGCAATGGGTCGACATGAGTCGTCGAGACCAGGTCAAGGCGACCCTGGGGAGCACCCTTGTGAAACGAGCCGACCATCGTCCCATATTTGAGGCGCATTTCGACCTCTACTTCTCCTCTCTGCGTGACCCCGATCAACCACTCGAGCGGCCGATCACACAAGGATCCCGGTCTTCGATCGGCCCGATTGTCATGCGCTCCGAGTACGGGGGCCGGTCCGACAAGGAGGACTTCGACTTCATCGAGGTCTTGCTCGATGCCCTACTTCGAGCGGATGACACCGCCCTCCGCGCCCTGGCGGAAACCGCGGTGACCGAATTCGGCCACATCGACTCTGAGCGATCGGCCTCGATGAAGTACTACCTGCACCGGATCATGAAGGAGCTCGATCTCGGTTGGCTCATGCAGCAAGCCCGGGCACGGATCAGAAGCGGATCGGCCGATGAATTCGAGGCCGAGCTCGATATCAAGGCCCTCGAGCAGCGGATCGCGAAATTCAAAGAGCGGATCCAAAACGAGATCAACCGCAAGCTCTCCAGGGATCGAGGCATCGACAGCGCGTTGGCCGCCCAACTCGACGCCGTGGAAGAGATTGACTTCCTCGGCGCCACGCCTGAACAACTCAAAAGGATGCGTCAGGCGGTGCGACCTCTGGCTCGGCGTCTCGCCGCCAAGTTGGCTCAACGAAGAAGGCGACGCCGTAAGGGGAGGATCGATGTGCGGCGCACAGTGCGCAGATCGTTGTCGGCCGGCGGGGTGCCGTTCGACCCCGCGTACCGGGCGAGGAGGGAGTCGAGACCCGACCTCTATCTGGTGGCCGACGTTTCAGGGTCGGTAGCCAAGTTCGCCGAGTTCACTATGAGCTTTCTCAACGCCATGAGCAACGAGTTCCCCAAATTGCGCTGCTTCATCTTTGTCGACGGAGTCGAGGAGGTCACCAAGGAGATCGGTGAGGGCATCGGCCTGCGCAATGTGAAGCACCTGATCGCAAGGTCGCGTGACATATCCAATGACGGCCACTCAGATCACGCCAAAGCATTCGACATGTTCTGGACCAAGTTTGGCAAGTCGATAACCGGGACATCGACTGTGATCTTCACCGGTGATGCGCGCAACAACCACCGGATCGATGACGCCGGGCTGACCGTGCTGCGCCGCATCCACGATCGCTCCAAGCAGGTCTACTGGCTGAATCCCGAGCCCAGGGGTGACTGGGGCGACGAGGACTCCTTGATGCTCGAGTTCAAACGGTTCTGCACCGGTGTCTACGAGGTGCGCAACCTGAACCAGCTCCAAGAGTTCGTCCTGGAGATCGCGTAGCGATCGCTAGGACGCCGCTGCTGGCTCGAGCGTGAAATCGAACTGCACCTCCGTGAACGGGGCGGTGACCCCCCAGCGGTGGCCGGCTTCCAAAGACTCGTTCACCCTGAACTCGGTCACCAACCCGTCTTTCACCCCGAGCACTGCGTCCGACTCGAGATATGGATCTCCCTCCACGAAAATGTGGGTGATGAGCCGGTCGTAGTCCGGCGCGTCGATCATGAAATGGATGTGTGCAGGACGCATCGGATGTCGACCGGTTGCTCGCAGCATTTCGCCGACAGGACCATCGTCGGGGATCGGGTAGGCGGCAGGTTTCACCGTCACAAACCAGTAACGCCCGTCGTCATCCGTGTGGAACAGGCCCCGCAGGTTCATCTCCGGTTGGGCGGGGTCCTGGACGTCATAGAGACCTTCGGCTGAAGCTTGCCAAACATCGATGGTGGCTCCTGTCAGCGGCAACCCATCCTTACCCTTCACCACGCCATGGACAACGGTTGGCTCACCCACCTCGGCCTCGGGGCCTCGGGCGATGTGGGCGCCATTGTCGAGGTGGGGGGAGCCTGACACCCAGAAGGGCCCGAACACGGTGCTGTCAGTGGATCCGGCCGACTTCCGGTGATTGATGGCGTCGACGAGGATGCTGGCCCCGAGCGTGTCGGATAACAGGATGAACTCCTGACGCTGGTCGTCAGAGATCTGGCCGGTCGCGGTGAGGAAGCGGATCCCCGCCATCCATTCCTTCTCCGTCAGTTCGACCTCGCGGATGAAGGCATGGAGATGATGGATCAGGCTTTCCATCACCACCCCGAGCCGGGGATCCTCCGCCTTGATCGAGGCCACGGTCGCCTCGGTGACCGTGGCCTCAGTGATGTTTCGCATCAGCGGGCTGCCTTCAACGCCTCACCGATCTTGTCCGTGTCCCCGGAGTATTTGAGCAGGAGGTTCAGCGTCACCCTGATGTCCTCCCGCGTCATCTCCTGTCGACCGAGCACCAGGAGGGTGCGCGCCCAGTCGAGAGTCTCGGACACCGAGGGCGGTTTCTTCAACTCGAAGGAACGGATCCAAGAGACGACCTCGGCGCAGTTGGCCGCCAACGTCGAACTGATCCCGGGGATTCGGGCCTCGATGATCGCCTGTTCCCGTTCGATCGTCGGATAGTCCAGGTCCAGGAACACGCAGCGGCGCTTCAGGGCCTCTGACAACTCCCGTGTGTTGTTCGAGGTGAGGAAGACGGATGGTCGTGTAGTGGCGACGATCGTCCCCAACTCTGGAACCGAAACCTGGAAGTCGGAGAGGATCTCGAGCAGCAGGGCCTCGGTCTCGACCTCGATGCGATCAACCTCATCGATGAGGAGCACCACCGGCTCAGCCGATCTGATCGCGGCCAGAAGCGGCCGCTCCAATAGGAAGTCCTCGTCAAAGATGTCCGATTCGGTCTGCTCCCACTCGGCATCCTCCGGCTCGGCCTGAATCCTGAGCAGTTGCTTCTTGTAGTTCCACTCGTAGAGGGCCTTGGACTCGTCGAGACCTTCGTAACACTGGAGTCGGATGAGGCGCCGACCCGTGATCTCGGCCACCGCCTTGGCCAACTCGGTCTTGCCCACCCCGGCTGGACCCTCACAGAGGACCGGCTTTCCCAGCACATCGGCGACGAAGATCGAGGTCGCGATCCGTTCGTCGGCCAGATAGGCGACGCCGGCTAAACGCTCGAGGACCTCGTCGGGATCGCTGAACGTGGAACCGGGGGTCAGCGTGGGGTCAACCGTCACATTTCCTCCAAGCGGAAAGAGGGGACATCATGCCACGGCCTGCCATTGTGTTCGATCTCACGATACGCCGCCGTCGACTGACGGTTTCTCGATGACGAGCCGGCGTTGGACCGGGAAGAGACGGAGACCGGTGCGATCCTGGATCAATCCCCACAACCCTTTGGGAGCCCGGATCATGACGACGATCAGGAACACCCCGAGGATGATGAACCACCAGGCCCCGAGCTCGCTCAGGTTCTCGTCGAGGAGGAAATAGACGATGGCACCGAGTATCGGGCCCTCGATGGTGCCCAGACCCCCAACCACGACCACGATCACCATCTGCGCGGTCAGCCCGATCGAGAAGTAGCTGTCGGGGTCGATGGAGACATTGTTCAACAGGTAGACGCCTCCGACCAGCCCGGTGGCTGCGGCGACGATCAGGTACACGGTGAGCTTGACCATGTTGACATCGACACCACTGGCGGCCGCCGTCTCCTCGTCGTCTCTGATGGCACTGAGCGCCAGCCCAAGACGGGATCGGAGGAGGATGAGCGCCCCGACAATGGTTCCTACTCCCGCTACCAGGGCTAGCCAGTAGACCTCTTGGAACCGGTTCGCACCGAGGACCGATAGTGCCCGCAACGGCTGTGGAGTGCCCCTTGGAAACAGAGTTGCGTTGTTCTTCACGATCAGGCGGTAGGTCTCGGCAACCACCCAGGTCGCCACCGCGAAATACCCACCATGAAGCCGAAATATCAGGAGGGCGGTGAGCATCGCAATCAAGACGGCGACAGCCCCGGAAAGGACTAGGGCAAGCCAGAGGTTGAGACCGACCAGGTCGGCGAGGGCGAAGGTCGCATAGGCGCCGATCCCGACATAGGCCTGTTGGCCGAAACTGTAGATGCCGGCATAGCCGGCGAGCAGATTCCACAACTCCCCGAGAGCGATCAGGATCATCAACTGGGTCAGGGAGACCAACAGAGACCGATCGGCGAAGAACGGGATCAAGGCCAGAAACACGAAGGCGACGATCCCCACCATCGCGAACCGGCGGCTGGCGCTGGTCCCCAGCTCCACCCGATGCTGGACGGTCATTCTCCGTTCCTCCCGAAAAGCCCCGAAGGTCGCCATGCCAGCACGATGAGAAAAACCAGGTGACCTGCGAGTTCCCGCCAGCCAGGCGAGAAATAGGCACCGACGTTCTGGGCGACACCCAGGACCACACCCCCAACCAGGGTGCCCCAGAGTGAGCCAAGACCGCCGATGATCACGGTCTCGAACGCATAGATGAGGCGGGCCGGGCCCAGGGCCGGGTCGAATTGGGTCCGGATCCCGAGAACCACACCACCGATGGCCGTGACCACCAGCGCGATCGCCATCGCCATGCCGAAAACATGCCGGGTTCGCACTCCCATCAGACTCGCCGTCTCCTCGTCGTCGGAGACTGCGCGGAAGGAGCGGCCCATCTTGGTGTGGCCGATCACGAGTTGGAGGCCTCCGAGCACCGCGATCGCCAGCAGAAAGGTGAGGAAGGGGAACCACCCGACCGCAATCCCGAACGGCAAGCTCATGCTGCTCAGCTCGAGAGCCCCGGCGTCGAGACCTTGGGTGTCCGCCGAGAACACCTGCAGGAGCACGTTCTGGATGATGATCGAGAGCCCGAAGGTGACTACCAGTGGCGGAAGAATCCCGGAGCCGAGTGTGAAGTTGAGGATCCCCCGTTGCAGCGCATACCCGAAGATCCCCATGATCGCGGCGATCAAGGCCACCGTCACCATGGGGTTGAGCGAGGTCAGTTCCACCGCTACCAACGTCAGATAAGCGGAGAGGATGATGAAATCACCGTGCGCCAGATTCACGATCTTCATCACTCCGAACACAATGGCCAGACCCGCGGCGAAGAGGGCATAGAGCCCGCCGAGCAGGATTCCCTGGACGATGGCGTCGGTCATTCGTCCCGCACGCCGAAGTAGGCAGCAATCAAATCCGAGTGATCCACCTCGTCGGCCGGCGCCTCGAGGGACACCCGACCCCGGAGCAGGCAGTAAATCCGATCGGCGGTCGCCGTCGCCTGACGAACGTCCTGCTCGACGAGCAAAACTGCCATTCCGTCCTCGCGAAGGGTCGGGATCACTCGATATAGCTCCTTGACAACGATCGGAGCCAAGCCCAGCGAGATCTCGTCGAGCAACAGCACTCGAGGGTTTGCCATCAGCCCGCGGCCGATGGCGAGCATCTGTTGCTGGCCGCCCGAGAGCCGGGTGCCCGGCGTCAATCTGCGCTCTCCCAGAACCGGGAACAAGTCGTAGACGCGATCGAGGTCCCAGGTACCGGTCCTGCCCGTGTAGCCGCCCATCATCAGGTTCTCTTCGACACTTAGACTGCGAAAGATCCGTCTGCCTTCGGGCACCATCACCACACCAAGCGTGGCCACGCTCTCCGCCCGATGGCCACCGATCGGCTCACCGTCGAACAGGATCTGATCCGGCGCCGATCCCAGCCAGCCTGAGATCGACCTCAGCAATGTCGACTTTCCCGCCCCGTTGGCCCCGATTACCGCGACGATCTCTCCCTCGGCAACTGTCAGAGAGGTCTCGAAAAGGGCCTGAAACGACCCATAGAAGGCGTCGAGGCCCCTTATCTCGAGGATGTCGGGCATCGTTGACTCACTCCTCGATCCCGAGGTATACCTCGCGCATTTCAGGGCTGTTGATTATCTCCGCCGGGTTGCCCTCGATGAGGTGCTTGCCGAAATGGATCGCCTGGACCCGATCAACGACGGCTATCAGGGCGTGCAGCAAGTGTTCGATCCAGACGATAGACATTCCCGAGTGGTGGATCGATTTGATGAGTTCGACGAGCTCTTCGACTTCTGGATCGGTCAGCCCACCTGCGATCTCATCGAGGAGTAGCACCGTCGGATCGGTCCCGAGAGCGCGCGCCAACTCGAGTCGCTTTCGCTCGAGGATCGTCAATGTTGCGGCAAGAGTGTTCGCCTTGGGGAGGAGCCCGGTGCGAGACAAGATGTCGACACAACGGTCGTGACTGGCGCTCTCCCCTTTCGACGATCCGTAGGACGCCGCCACCAGGACATTCTCAAAGACCGTCATCCCCCCAAACGGCTGGGGGATTTGATAAGTCCGGCCCAAACCCCGGCGCACCCTGAGATGTGGAGCCTGGGCCACTATCGCCGACTGATCGAACCGGATCGTCCCACTGTCAGGTGGGATCGATCCGGTGATCAGGTTGAACAGGGTGGTCTTGCCCGCGCCATTGGGACCCACGATCCCGAGGGCCTCACCTTCGCCCAAAATGACACTCAGGTCATCGATGACCTTGAGAGCCCCGAAGGACTTGCTGACGCCTGTTATCTCGAGAGCGAGCCCCACCTCGGCCGGTGCCTGCTAGCCACCGATTGGCTTGATCTCACCGGTGAGTGGCACCGATGGGGTCTGGGAGTTGTCCACGACCAGGAGGTCGTACTTGAAGTCGCCGCTCCCCAACACCCATTGGCCACCAACAAGCGGGGTTGTGGTGACGTTGGGGACCGGTCCGGGTGCTGTCCAATTGACCGGCCCAACCAGGGTCTGCAGATTGGTGCCGACAACCGCATCAAGGATCGACTGCTTGTCCTCGATGTCCTGGGCTCGGCCGAGTACGTCGGCTGCAACCTCGAACAGCGAGTGGACGAATCCGATTGGCTGCGTCCACTGACGATCCGTGGCTGCCGTGTAGGCATCGGCGACCTCCTGGGCGCTCTGCCCGGTTAGCGACGACGAGAACGGATGACCCGGGCTCCACCAGACCTCAGAGGTCAAGCCGTCACCTGAGTCACCGTCCAGAGCCTCCACCGCCGCCGGGAACAGGATTGCCTTACCGATGGAGGCCCCGACGGGTGTCAGGCCCTGCTGGGCGGCCTGAGTCCAGAAGGTGGCGAAGTCGGGTGGCAATGGAACCCCAGTGATGAGCTGGGCGCCTGCGTCCTTGAATGCCGTGATCTGCGTCGAGAAGTCGGACGAGAGATTCTCGTATCGACCTGGGTCGATGATCGTGTAGCCAGCGGCCTCCAGCGCGGGAGGGAACCCGAGCTCTGGGTCTCCCCAGGCGTTGCCATCGCCATCATTGGGGAACAACCCACCAACGATCTTGTTGGAATCCAACTTGTCCCAAAGCGCAATGAACTGAGGAATCAAAGCCTCGAGGCCCCAGAAGTAGTGGTAGGTCCACGTGAACCCGACAGCCGGGTCTCCGGCCCGTCCAAAGAACCATGGCTGCCACGGTGCGACGGTGGATATACACGGGATCCCATTGATCTCACACTGGTCGGCCACCGGGTTGGTGGTCTCCGGTGTCGATGCGACCAACATGAGATCGATCGCCTCGTTGAGTATCAACTCCTCGGCGACCTGGCCCGCGGTCACCGGGTCAGACTGGGTGTCCCTGGTCACGATCTCGACTGGGTGCACTGTGCCCGCAACCGTGATCCCGTCGACCCACTGGGCCTGGACCGCTTCGATCACGAATTGGTCGGCCTCTCCGAAAGCGGCGATGGGCCCGGTCTGCGGAGACACGTAACCGATCTTGATCGGCCGTCCCGCCGGAGCCGCTCCAGTTGTGGTTGTCACCCCAGTCGTCGTGCTGGTGGCGCCCCCCGCCGTCGTCGACGTGGCCCCGACATCGTCAGTGGCACAGGCCGCCAACAACCCCCCACCGACTACGGCGACACCGCCCAGACCGGCCATCCTCAGGAAATCACGGCGTGAAGTGCCGGACCCACTCTCGTTCTCTGACATCTCTCCGCCCTTCTCGTCGTTCTCCACGATCCCTCCTCTGGTCTGCGTTGCCTCGTTGCCTGCCTATTGCGCTGATGGGGGACGGCCCGTAAACGCGTCCTCCAAGAGTTGCCTGATCCATTTCCGCTCGACAGATCGGGGGTTGTAGCCCCCACCGTCGACGATCATCTCGGTCGCCCTGTCGAGATCTGGCTCCTTGATCCCCAAGTCCGAAAGACTGGTTGGGGCGCCGAGCGTCTCTGCTAGGTCGCGGATCCCCTGCGCTGGCTCTGCGACTCCCAGGGCGTCGGCCAAGGCGGCCATCACCTCGGGCTCAGCCCCCCTGTTGTAGGCGACCACATGAGGCAAGATCACGGCGTTGGCGTCACCGTGCGCGAGCCCAAAAGTGCCGCCGAGCACATGACAGATCCGATGATGGATAGCCATCCCCACCGCGCCGAGGGATGCCCCGGCGAGAAACGCCCCATAGAGCAGATCTGAGCGACCGTCGACGTTGCCGGGATCCCCGGCGACCACCACCGAGCCTCGCTTCAAGGCCCTGATCCCCTCCAAAGCCATCATCGAAACGATGGGGCTCCGCTCCTGCGCGTAGAGGGCCTCGACACAGTGGGCCAGGGCATTCATGGTGCTCCCGGAGGTGACCTCTGTCGGCAGGTCGAGGGTGAGGTCGACGTCGTAAATCACTGTCTTTGGCTTCACTCTCGGGTCTCGACCGGTGCGTTTCACATCTCCGGCAGTGATCCCGTAGATCGGAGTCATCTCCGACCCGGCGTATGTGGTGGGGATGGCAAGGAAGCTCAGTTCCTTCTCGAGCACGATGGCCTTGCCCACGCCCGTCGTCGAGCCACCACCAATCGTGACCACAGCATCGGCCTGGCGATCATCAGTGAGACGACGGGCAGCCTCTACCTTCTCGATCGGCACATGGGGTTCGATCTCGCCGATCCGGCCGACGACGCGCCCGCCGAGATCCGATTCGATCTGATCAGCATCCGTCTTCGCCATGTTGTCTGAGATAAGGACGACGCGGCTCGCCTCGAGAACATCGAGCTCGAAGGGCAGACGGACGATCGTCCCGGCACCGAACACCACGCGCCCTGGTAAAAGCTCATAGGTGAACGATCTCATCTGGAATGGGCCTCTTTGGTCCGCGCTATCAGGCCCCTCAGGATTTCGAGCTCTTCCGTGGTGGGGGGTCCGGTGGTGACGATCTCGTCGGCTACCAGGAGGTCCCACCCGGTGTGACTCAGCACGTCGCCGACCTCGACTCCGGGGTGGGTCGCTACCAGGGTGAGCTCATGTGTGGCGGGGTCGGGCTGAAGGACGCCGAGATCGGTGATGACAACCGTCGGCCCGGCTCCAACATGTCCGGCTCGTCCTTCGCCCTGACGTCCGAAGCCGACCGACGTCACGAAGTCGACCGATGGGACAAATGCTCGTTCGGTGTGCCTGAGCATCACTATCACCTCGCCGGCTGAAGACATGATCTCTGGCGCTCCCCCGGCACCGGGAAGCCGGACCTTGGGCTCGTCATAACAACCGACGACGGTGCTGTTGAGATTGCCGAACCGGTCGATCTGGGCCGCTGAGAGGAATCCAACGTCGATGCGTCCCGCTTGGAGCCAGTAAGCAAACACCTCAGGGACGCTGACCACCAGGTCGGCTTGTTCAGCCAATTCGCCGTCACCGATCGACAGAGGGAGGATGTCGGGTTTGGTGCCGATGGTGCCTGATTCGTATATCAGCACCACGTTCGGGGCGTGGGAGAGACGGGCGAGGTTGGCTGCCTCACTAGGAAGTCCGATTCCGACGAAACAGACCTGACCGTTTCTGAGCTTGCGTGACGCGGTGACGGTCATCATCTCGTCGGCCGTGTAGGTCACGTCGTGGCTGAGCAAGTCAACCACCGAGTGCCTCCCTCCCCAGTGGCTGGGCGCTGATCGCGGCCAGATATCCGGCGTGATCCTCGGTTCCCATGACGAAGGTCTCGATCCAGCGAGCAAAGACGTCCCGGTCGCGTGAGATCCGATCCCACTCGGTGTAAAAGGCATTGTCCCGTGTGGAATAACCCATGGAATAGGAAGGATGAGACCCGAGGGGAACGCAGGCCACTGCCGAGACCGTCCATGAGGGCAGCACCACATTGTTAGGCCCGCGGTGAGACAACTCGTCGACGATCTCCTCGACCGTGACGATCGCCGTCCTCGCCCCGAGCACCGCCTCGCGCTGGACACCGGTGATCCCCCACATGCCGACATTGCCGTGACGGTCGGCCTGCTGGGCGTGGATCACGGTCACATCGGGGTTGAGTGCCGGCACCGCGGCAAGTTCCTCACCGGTGAAGGGACAATGGATCGACGCAACCTCGGTGTGCTTGACCAGGTCCGAGCCGACATAGGCGCGCAAGACCGCGAACGGAAGACCTGATGCTCCGGCGGCATAACGGGCCGCCATCCCGGCATGACTGTGCTCCTCCAACTCGAGGGGAGCCGGATAGCCGTGCTCCACGGCGTCACGAAACCTGTGGAGCGATCCGACACCGGGGTTGCCACCCCAGGAGAACACCAGCTTGCGGGCCGAGCCCATGCCGATCATCTGGTCATAGATGACGTCGGGAGTCATCCGCACCAGCGTCAGGTCCTTCTTCCCCTGACGGATCATCTCGTGACCGGCGGCGAAGGGGATTAGATGGGTGAAACCTTCCATGGCGACCGTTGCGCCATCAGGCACCAAGTCGTTGATCGCGTCGTGCAGGGTTGCGAACTCGGCCACGATCAGGACCCTGCGTACCAGGCCGGTTGGCCGCCGGACACGTTGATCCAGACCGACTTGGCCTCGGTGTACTCGTGCATCGCCTCGAAGCCCATCTCCCGGCCGTAGCCGGAGGCGCCAACCCCGCCGAACGGCGACCCGGGGTTGACCCGCTTGTAACAATTGACCCAGACCATCCCGGTCCGGAGGGCACCAGCCACCCGATGGGCCCGGGTGAGATCCCGGGTCCAGAGCCCTCCACCCAGCCCGTACTCGACGTCGTTGGCGATCGCGATCGCCTCATCTTCGGAGGAGAAGGTGCTGACGGTGACAAAGGGGCCGAAAACCTCCTCACGACAGACACGGTCCTCCGGTTTGGCGCGAACAACCGTGGGCTGCACATAACAGCCGGAGGCAAACTCTGCGCCCTCGGGTATCCCTCCCCCGGTAAGAATCTCCCCGCCTTCGTCAACCGCCACCTTCACGTAATTGAGAACCCGGTCGCGGTGCTCCGGCGAGGTGAGCGGTCCCATCTCGGTTGCCCGATCCAGGGGGTCACCGAGCCGGATCGACTGGGACAGGGCCACGAATCGGCTGATGAACTCGTCGGCGATCGCCTCATGGAGCAGCAGTCTCGACCCGGCGATGCATGCCTGTCCCTGGTTGTGAAAGATCGCAAACGCCGAGCCTTGAAGTGCGGCATCGAGGTCGGCATCGTCGAAAACGAGGTTGGCACCCTTGCCGCCGAGTTCGAGGTGGAGTCGCTTCAGGTTCCCCGCTGATGCCTCAACTAGCCGCCGACCCGTCACCGTGGAGCCGGTGAACGAGACCTTGGCGATGTCAGGGTGCTCGGCGATACGAGCCCCGGCGGTGTGCCCATAGCCAGGCACCACATTCACCACGCCGGCAGGAAAGCCCACCTCATCAATCAACTCGGCGATGCGAAGCGAGGACAACGGTGTCAGCTCGGCAGGTTTGAAGACGACGGTGTTCCCGGCGGCGAGGGCCGGCCCCAGCTTCCAGCTGGTGAACATGAGCGGGAAGTTCCAGGGGACAATCTGGCCCACGACCCCCAACGGTGCTCGGTAGACGTGATTGAGGAAGCCGGCCTCTACCGGTGGAATCGAGCCCTGGTACTTGTCGGCCATCCCACCGAAGTACCGGAAGGTGGCTGCGGTCCTCGGGACATCGAGGACCGTGGTGTCCCTGATCGGATGACCCGTGTCGAGTGATTCGAGTCGGGCGAGGTCCTCGGCATTGGCTTCGATGGCGTCGGCCAGTCGAAGCAGCAATCGACCACGTTCCATCGCCGCCATAGAAGCCCATGACGGGAACGCCTCACCTGCGGCCCCGACCGCGCGATCCACATCCTCGGCCCGAGCCTCGGCCACATCGGCGAGCTTGGTGCCGTCGTGAGGATTGTAGACCTCGATGACCCCACCGCCGGTGGACGGTACAAAACGTCCCCCGATATAGAGGCGATCCTCCAACTCATTCGCTCCGGTTCGGATCTAGAACTCAGCCGGGTAGGTCGGGGTTTGACCGGTGGCGATCAGCTCCGGCAGGGCGGAGTCGTTGTTCTCCCAGACCAGGAGCATCGACCGCTTACGCGAGTAGCCCTGGTGTCTGATGTCTGCGGGCATCGCGGCCACATCACCGGAGCGCATGACGACCTTGGCCCTGACCGACCCGGTTTCCCGGTCCTCGACATCCCAACGGATCTCGTCCGACAGCTGCACGAACCACTCGACCCGGTCGTTGCCGTGGATGATGGGAAGGATGTACTCCTCGGTCGTGGGGCAGAAGAGACTGTCCTTGCACACCGACACCACAGAAGGGTTCCAGGTCACGTCGGAACGGGAGAGGTAGGCATGCAGGCTGAAGGCTTTGACCTCATCCTCGAACCCGGGCTCGGGGATGACCTCCGGCTCTTCTTGGGAGATATCCGCGAAATGCTCGTTGATTAGATGGCCGGTCTCATCGGAGCGTATCGCCTCATCACCCGCGCAGCTCACCATGCGTTTGGCGGCCACCCGGTGCCGGGTGATGGCGCGCTTGTTGTCCCCGTTCTTGACCCCAAAGGCAGACCCTGTCTCACGGGGAGCCGCGAATGGATCGAAGGTCTGGTTCGTCCAGTCGTCGAGTATGTGCTCGAAGGTGGTCTTGATCTGTGGGGTCGGGAAGTTCTCGACATGGTCGAGCTCCGCCTTCCGGTACGAGTCGTTGTAGCGCCCGGCGAACAGGTCGACGGACCCGTAATGGTTCACCGTCCCTATGACGCCGTCGAAGTTCACGATCCCGTAGAAGAACGCCCAGGCGACATCACGCTGGAGCGCACGGAGGAAGGCATCTGCCGAGAGGATGTGAGACCCGGTGGGCCAGGTGATGTACACGAAGTACTCGTCTCGCCGGAAATGGAACTCACCAAGCGAGAATTCGCGGTACCCCTGCTCGTTCTCCTCCGTTGCGAGAACGGTCGGGGTTTCCTGAAGTATGGTCATTGTCTTTCTCCTTTCAGGTCACTCAGACCGTCGTGATGCAGATGTCTGCCCAACGTTCGAGGCTGTCGGGGCCCTTCATCGTCTGGAGCAGGATGACCCCGGGTGTGTCGGCGTGAAATTGGTAGGCGCTATCGGCGGGAAGCAGTGCCATGTGGCCGCGCTTGGCCTTGATGACACCCATCGGGGTCCCGTCCGGGTCGCCCTCGACGCGCACCGAGCCCTGGTCGTCGAGGCCGTGGAAGCCACGGGGGTTCTTCAACTTCATCAAGCGGACGAGCACCTCGCCATCCATGACCAGGGCGAACTCGTCGTGGGGGGCGGTTCTCCATTCCGAGGTGCCCTCGGTGCGGATCGCCTCCAAGGTGTATTGCCGGTTCATCCCAACTACGACCTTCTCATAGGGTTGCGACGTGTTTGCCACCTCGAAGACGTTGGAGAAGGCGTAATGCTTCGGGTCGTCATCGACGATCTCGATGCCACCCTTGGAATAGCTCGCGAGCGATGCGATCTTGGTCTCGTACAAAGGCTTGCCTCCGTCCTTATGACCCCTCAGATGTTCAAATACCGCACAAACGTGCGGACACCGAACATAGCAGTGGGCCTGGCCACATGCAACCAGGCTACCCGACGCCACGATGAGCGGGAGCTTGACCCTTCCCGAAGACCGGCGTACGGTTTGCGCACAGATCGCCGGGATGCGCACACAGGGGCGCCCAATGAGAGGATGGAGAACATGGCTTCGACCCGAATCGTTGACGGGCGCGAGGTGCCCATGCCCGGCAAATGGGTGTTCGATCACGACCACACCGTTCTCGGGTTTGTCGCCAGACACATGGTGTTCACCAAGGTGAGGGGAAGATTCAACGAGTTCGACGGCGCGATCTTCATCGCCGAGCGTCCCGAGGACTCTCATGTCGAGCTCGAAATCGATGCCCTGTCCCTGACCACCGAGGTTGCCGACCGGGATGCCCACCTCAAGTCTTCGGACTTCCTCGAAACAGAGGCACATCCCAAGATCATCTTCCACAGCACTTCGGTCGATCTCGAAGCGATGACCCTCACCGGGGACCTGACGATTCGAGGGGTCACCCACCCGGTCATCCTCGACTTCGCCTACGAGGGAATCGTTCCTTATCCATGGGGTGGTGAGAGAGCCATGTTCATGGCACATACCGAGGTCGCTCGGGAAGACTGGAATGTTTCGTGGAACGTTGCTCTCGAGACCGGGGGTTGGCTCGTTTCCAAGACCGTGGAGTTGGAGATCGAGGCCCAGGTGATACTGGTCGAAGGTGGTTCTGAGGAAGAGGAGTAAATGTGCGCCGGCCGGGGGTTCGGTCTTCCCGACCACTGACGAGAAAGAGCTCTCTCTACCCATCGTCTTTGACACCGCTTGTGTACGCTGATCGTACAAGTGGGCGGTATACGCACAGACGAACAACCATAGAGGAGGCACGATGGGTACGAGCGCCATGATGTACGGTTCGGCGACCCGATGGCGGGTGGTCGCCACGACCAGGCCTCTGGCGATGGCCCTGGTGGCAGGGATCCTGGCCACCCATATCGCCACCGTCATGGGCTACTGGTTCCACGGGATCGGGCTTCGTGATCTCGACTTCCCGACATTCAACGGCTACCTGCTGTTTCGCCCCGAGATGGGCGCCGCGGATTTCGCTGTGTTCGGGGTGCCGCTGCCATTACGCCTGCTCTTTGGATGGACCGCCCACCTCTTCACCGGGGTGGTGTGGGCGATGATCTACGCGGTCCTGGTCCAGCCCATGCTGAAGTGGAAGAGCAACATGGCGAAGGCCCTGGCCTGGGGAGCGGTGCTCGCCATCATCAGCGGCCTGTGGTGGGTGCCGGTCTTGTTCGATGAATTCGATCTCGGGTTCGCTGCGTGGAACTTCGACACTTGGAAGGGGATCGTTGCCATCTTCCTGTGGCATGCCATCTGGGCGGTGAATCTCGCCCTGTTCTACAACCCGCTGTCCGATGATGAGATAGCGGCCCTGAACGCCGCCTGACAGCCGAGCCCCGAGGATCTACCTCCGGGTTTGCGAAACAAGTTGAGGCCCCGTCCTGGGGACCGGGCCTCAACTTTCTGCAGGAGGGGAATGCAGGAACGCTCAGACTGCTATCCCAACCAGGAGGGTCGCCGAGTAGCCCGAGCCGGCATCCCCGGTGACTGTCGCCATCTGGTACTGGGTGCCGTCGCTGAAGACGTTGTCATCGGCAAAAGTGGGAACGGAACTGTTGGGGCCCTTGGCGGCGTAGGGCTCGACCGCGTAGACCGCCTCCGTGATCTCGGGGGGGAATGCGATCTGCGAGGTGGCGACCAGCCCGTTCTCAAGGAAGGCCTGGAAATGGATGTGGGTGATACGTCCCTGATACCAACCGGGATGGATCGTCTGGAAGGTGACCTGTCCATTGGAGTCCGAAACCTGGATGCCCCGGCAGAACGTCTCGCCGGTGGTGTCGGATCCTGGCTGGCTGTAGCCCGAGTACACCCCGTCCGCATCGCAGTGCCAAAGATCGACACGGGCGTTGGCGATCGGGGCACAGTCGGCCGATGCGTTGACCAGTGTCAGGGTGAGCGCCACAGGGACCCCCGGGCCGCCTTCGGTGATGTCGGTCCGGACGAAGACTTCCTCACCTGAGAGATCGAGTGGGTAGGGGCCGGCCGTCTCCTCCGGGATGAGGACACAGCTCCCGGCCCCGCCAAAGGTGGCGAGAGTCGTCCCCCCGCCGGCGGCGGTTCCTGTGGCGCCGGACGAGGTGGTGGAGCCGGCCGCTCCCGCGGTTGTGGTCACCACCGAGCCGGTGGCGCAGCCGGCGATCAACGCCAGGCCCGCTCCGCCGAGCAGTTTGATCGCCGAACGCCGGCTGAGCAGCCGAAGCTCCTGGTTCCTCGATGTGATCGTGCTCCGGTGCCATTTGTCGTCTCCAGTTCTTCTGACTTGAAGCAACCCTACGGAGAAGGCCTCAACCAGTCCTGGAAGCCGTCTGAGAGCTAGCTGAGAGTCCCAAGGGGCCCCTCACCCTTGGTCTCAGGCGGTGCGCAATGCCTCAGTGGGTGACATCCTGGCGGCTCGGATCGCAGGGTAGAAACCTGCCAGGGTCCCGATGAGGAGGGCGGCTCCCAGACCACCCAGGAGTGCGACCTCTGGGACTAGAACGGTCCAGCCCTTGTAGGCCGCCCACGCCGCGGTGACCCCGTATCCGAGTCCCACTCCGGCAATGCCGCCGATAACCGAGAGCAGCAAAGCCTCCCCGAGGAACTGGGTCGCGATATGACCCTTGGTCGCTCCGATCGCCCGCCGAAGCCCGATTTCGGCTCGACGTTCCAGGACAGAGATCACCATCACGTTGGCGATTCCCACACCACCGACCAACAGTGCGACCGCCCCGAGCCCGAGAAACAGGGCGGTGAAGGCGTCGTCTGCAGCCTCCCGCGCCTCGAGGGCATCGCTGGGCCGGCTGACCTCGACCTCTTCGGGGTTCATCGGGCTGGTAGTCGCTGCCAGCACACTCATCACCTGATCGGTGTGGATCGGATCGGATCGGACGTGAATCACCGAGGGCACACCGGTAGCGTCGAGGAAGTCCTCGGCGGCGGTGAACCCGACCAATGCCGCCCGATCCAGATCGGGGCTCAACTCGAAGGCGTCGAGGATCCCGATCACGGTGAACCATTGGTCACCCAGCCATACCCGGGCCGGGACATCAGCGACACCGAGACGTTCCGCAGCCACCGAACCCAGGACGGTTGTGGGGTAGCTGGCGGTCGCCTCGTCAAACCACACTCCGGTCTGCAAGGTACCGGCCAGGGTCTCGAGAAGAGTCAGGTCGACGGCCTGAACCGAGAGGCCGTTGGTTCGATCCTCAGGCATCAGATCGGTGCGATAGACATTGGCGTCGACATTGGCCACAGCCGCGGTCTCCTCAACGGGTCCGATCCTGGAGATCATCGCGGCTGCGGTCTCGGGCAGCTCGCCCGACCCTCGCCCGATGCCTTGACCGGCCTGGACGGTGAGCAGATTGGTGCCGAGACGGTCGAGTGTCGCCAGAAGCTCAGACTTCGACGAGTCGCTGAGTCCGAGGACTGCCACCATCGAGGCGATTCCGATGGCGATTCCCAGGGCGGAGAGCACGGCCCGGGTCATTCGAGAGCGGAGACCGACCGCCGCGATGCGGCCGAAGTCGGCGACATGGAGCCGGCTCGGGGTGAGAGAAGTAGTCATGTCCGAAGCACCGCCATCTTGCTGTCATTCTCGATTCGGCCGTCTCGCATCTCGATGGTGCGTGAGAGCTGGACGGCGATGTCACGGTCGTGGGTGATGACCACCACCGTGGTTCCCAATGCATTGAGTTCCGCCAGCAACTCCACGATGGAGGCACCGGTCCTGGTGTCGAGGTTGCCAGTGGGCTCATCGGCAAGAAGGATCTCGGGCTCGCCAACCAGCGCCCGAGCGATGGCGACCCGTTGCCGCTCGCCCCCGGAGAGCTTGGATGCGATATGGCCGAGCCGATGGGAGAGCCCCACCCTGTCCAGGGCCGCCGCGGCAGCAGAGCGGCGCTGACGCAGGGGCACGCCGGTGTAGAGCAGACCATCCGCCACATTGTCGAGGGCGGTGTACCCCGAAAGCAGGTGGAACTGCTGAAAGACGAAGCCGATGTGCCGGGAGCGGAGCGAGGAGAGCTTGCGATCGGAGAGTTCGGCCACGTCGAAGCCGACCACTTCCACCCGCCCCGAACTGGCTCGGTCCAGGGTGCCCATGATATGAAGCAGGGTCGACTTGCCGGAACCGGAGGGCCCAACCACTCCCGCGAGCTCGCCGGCCTCCACTTGAAACGACACCCCGTCGAGCGCCGCCACCGGCGGAGTGCCCGGGTAGACCTTCTCCACGGATTCGAGCCGGAGCACGGGGTTTCCGTCGCTCATGGCACCACTACCCGATCTCCAGGCTCGACTTCGCCGGTCACCGCAACCAAGCCGTCGGCGTAGAACCCGGGCTCGACCGCTACTAGCCGCGTTCCCGAGCCATCCTCGACCTCGACTCCATAGCCACCTTCGGCGAGGGCGACGAGGGCATCGACCGGGACCGCAATGACATCGTCCGCCCAGTCGGTGATCACCGCAACAGTCACTGGCGCCTCATCGATCCCTTCGGCGACCGAAGGATCGTCGAGCACGGCAATCGCTTCGAAGAACGCCTCAATGCCGTCGTCGGCCCGGGTGGCGACACTGGCAATCTCGGTGACAACTCCGGTTGTCGTGCTCAGGTCCGGAAGGGTGATTTCGACCATGTCGCCGACGGCGACGTTGTCTTGCTCGGAGGTGGGGAGATCGAAGCTGATCTCGATGTCATCCGCCGAGGTTGTGAAGATCACCGATCCGACCGCGATTTGATCGCCAACCTTCACTTGGAGGGCATCAACGCGAACCGGGCCCTGAAGGAAGATCACTTCGCCCAGGTCGACCAATCCGTCGTCTTCCGCGCCGACTTCCGCCTGCCAATTCTCGACGACGCTCTCGGTGGCGGCCGAATAGGTCTCGTCAACTGTCATCGCCGAGTTCGATTCGTTGAAGCCCAGCTCTGTGAGTGCCGTTTCGAGTTGAAGGACGTCGGGGCCTTTTGTGTCGTCCGCCATTACCCGCCATACCGGCAATGCGCCGTAGAGCAGGATCACCGGCTGATTGTCAATCCAGGCGATCACATCACCTTGTTTAAGAGTGGTGCCCTCATCGGGAAGGGCGGTCACTGTGCCGTCAAGTCGTGTGCTCACCGGATCACCCTCGAGACGGCCCATCGTCCCCTCGTACTCCGAGGTCTCGACGAGGTCCGTGGCGACCACCTCGACAAACGATGGCTCGGTTGTCGCTGCCGCATCTGTGGCCGGAGTCGAGCCGTTCGTCGTCCACAACCAGAGCGCGACCCCACCTAAGACGACCAGGACGAGAATCACGGTTGGGATCCACCATCTCCTTCGGCGGTCGTCCGGCTCAGGGCTACCCCCCTTCAAGACTTCGAGGTTCCCTGTTTCACTGGTTTCCGGCATGGCGGCCACTGGCTTCACTCCTTTGAATTGGTCTGTCACTGGTCGCTGCCTCCAGCCGAACCGGTCGAATCGCCTTCGGGGGCGACGTTGAGCCCAGGCCCGCCGCCTCCGGGACCTCCCCCGAAGTTGGGCATGAATTCCTGGCATTGGTCCATTGCCGCCTGCACTTCTGGGTCCTGGAAATCGATGCCGAACGGCCCGCCCTCCTGGGGGCCTCCGCCCGGTGGGTTGGAGAGATCGGGGTCTGCGACGTCGAGCCCCTGATCACGCAGACACTGCGCCAGAGCAAGCAGCTGGTCCTGGAGCTCGGTCTGATCCTCAGGAGTGAATCCGAAGGCGGTTCCGCCCAGGAGATCGCCGCACTCCTCAAATGCGGCTTGTAGGTCTTCGCCCAGCTGGCCTGGCCCTGCTTGGGCCTGTCCGCCGTCCTCGGGGTCCGGAAGGTCGGTAGGCCCCCCGGGCAGCACATTTCCGTCGGCGTCCACGGTCGGGTCTTCCATTTCGACACCGTTCTCACGCATGCACTCGGTGAAGGCGATGGCGGCCGCCTCTGGATCGGCGGCCGTTTCGGTCGCCGCGGTCGTGGCGGTCGAGCCATCGATGCTGGCCACGCTGTCGTCGGTGCCGGCCGCCGACCCGCTGCAGGCAGCGAACAACACGGCGAGCGCAAACAGTGCTCTAAATCTCATTAGTGGGTCTTCTCCTTTTGATCGCCCCCTGCTCGGCCACTCTGCCCGACAGGGCTGTGACGGCGCTGGGGGCAACCTGTGAGTTTGCTTAGAGTCCGGGCTCGGAATGAGGGGCAACGGGCAGAGTGATGGTGATCCTCGCCCCTCCTCCCTCGACATTTGAGGCCTTGGTGGTGCCCCCGTGAGCGGTCACGATCGCGTCCACGATCGCCAGACCCAACCCACTGCCCCCGGAACGGCGGGATCGCGAGGGATCGGCGCGATAGAAACGGTCGAAAACGTGATCGATGCTGGTCGGTGGGAAGCCTGTCCCGTTGTCTGCCACTTCGATGACGGCGTTTCCGTTTGCTTCAGACAATTCGACCTCGACCGTGGTCCAGGGCGGCGTGTGAACACGGACGTTGCTCAAGAGATTGGTCACGACCTGATGGAGCCGCTCCTCATCGGCCTCGATGAGAAGGCTCGCCGGTCCGGTCACCGTAATCGGTCGCTCAGGGTCGACCACGCTGTGGTCTTGAGCGGCATTGCGCGCCACCAGAGCGAGGTCGACCTTGCTCAGGTGCAACGGCTTGCCCTGTCCAAGCCTGGTGAGCACCAGAAGGTCCTCGATGAGAGAGCCCATGCGATGACCCTCGCTCTCGATTCGCGCCCAGGCCTTGTCCTCGTCCTCGACCGTCGTGAGCCCACCCTTCCGGTGGAGTTCGGCGTATCCGGAGATAGCGGTGACCGGTGTCCGCAGCTCATGAGACGCATCGGCGATGAACTGGCGAAGCCGCTCATGCGCCTCCTTCTCCGTCTCCACTGCCGCCTCGATATGGGTCAGCATCTCGTTGAGCGACCCACCGAGCCGGCCAAGCTCGGTGCCCGGCTCGAGTTCGGGGACCCGCTTCGATAGGTCACCAGAGGCGATGGCCTCGGCGGTGTCGACCATCTGCTCCACCGGGCGCATCGCACGCTTCACGGTCCACCAGGTGGCAACCCCGCCCAACACCAGCACTGCGGCGCCGGCGATCAGCAGGGAGCGGATCAGGCTGTTGGTTGCCTCGTCGACGGAGGTCAGCGGTGCGGCGCGCACCAGGGTGATCTCGAGCGGATCGGTCAATTCCTCCGGGAGCGTGGTGGCGATCGCCCGGTACTCCAAGGAGCCATCTACGGCGGGAATGGTGAACGGCTCTGTGGTGTCCGGAATATCACCGACGTCGGGAAGTGGGTCGGGATCGTCCTGAAAGCCTGACGGGCGGGAGAAGAGCACGCTTCCGTCACCGTCTACCACCACCTCGGCAATAGAGACCAGGAAGTCTGCCGCCTCCTCGGAAGGCTGCTGACCAGCGAACCCGAACTCGAAGGGAGCCGCCGGGCCTCTGTTGGCGAACCCGACCAGGGTGCGATCGATCTGCGCCAAGAGGATGCCTTCGAGAGAGCGGGAGGCGACGATGCCCACTGCGGCGATCACCACAAGCAGGAGCACCGTGAAGGAGATGACGAGCCGGGTGCGCAGGCTCAAGTCAGCCTCCGCTGGAGCGAATCACATAGCCGACACCACGCACGGTCTGGATGACCGATCCCCCGGAGTCGCCGAGCTTCTTGCGGAGATAGGAGACATAGGTCTCGACGATGCCGTGGTTGCCGTCGAAGTCGTACTCCCACACGTAGTCGACAATCTGGCTCTTCGACATGACCCGCCCTCGATTGAGGAGGAGGAAGCGGAGGAGGCGAAACTCGGTGGGTGAGAGCGTGATCTCTTGGTCCCCGTTGAACACCTGATGGGCGTCTTCGTCGACGACGATGTCACCAATGGCGATGCGAGCCGGCTCGGCGGTGCCTCCTGAACGGCGGAGCAGGGCCTCGATACGGAGACCGAGCTCTTCGAGGCTGAAGGGCTTGGTCAGGTAGTCGTCGCCTCCCTGGCGAAACCCGACTCGGAGGTCGTCGATGTCATCGCGCGCGGTGAGGAAGATGACCGGAGTCTGGACGCCGTCTCGGCGGATGCGACGGCACACCTCGAACCCGTCCAATTCGGGCATGTTCACGTCGAGCACGATCAGATCCGGCGCCGCCGTCTTGATGGTGCGGATGGCGTCAAAACCGTTGCTCTCGCTCCTCACTTGATAGCCGGCAAAGCGGAGGGCGCTGGAAACGAGGTCTGTCAGCGACTCCTCGTCGTCGACTACCAGGATGTTGGCATTGCGGTCGAATGTCTCTGACATCACGCCCAAAGGTAGACCCACTTGCTGTGAGTTTGCTGAGAGCACGGTGTGAAGACGCAAAGCTCGCTCGTCCACAGCCAACACTCAGGCTGGTCACAGGTTCGGCAGAGGGAGAAAGGGCATGGTTGGGCCAAACACACCACTTCGAAAGGACCATCGTGATCGACAGCGAAACCCCTGCCAACCCCCCACCGTCCACCGACCGTCGATCGCCATGGAAATGGGTGATCATCGCCGCAGTGGTCGCCGTTGTTGCCGCCACAGCCGGCCTGTTCTGGTTCTTTGGTGGAGACGCACCAGCGGAGGTGGACCTGTCCGCGACCGCGTCCGCGGTCACCGCCTCCACAGTCTCAGGCCAGTCCGCGGTCCCGGTCGGTGCCGGGATCGAAGGGACCTGGGTGGTCGACGCCAGTGTCGGCGAGTTCAGTGTGACCGAGGAGACGTTGGCCACCTTCGCCGGTTTCAGGGTCGAAGAGGTGCTGCAGTCGATCGGATCCAACACCGCGGTCGGGCGAAGCCCTGCGGTTTCCGGATCGATCGCGATCGACGGCACCACATTGACCTCGGCCGAACTCGTGGTCGACCTCACCTCGATGGTCAGCGACGAGCCGCGCCGCGAGGACAAGATCCAGCAGGCCCTCGGCACGGGCTCCAATCCAGATGCCACTTTCGTCTTGACCGAGCCTGTCGATCTCGGCGAAGAAGCGGTCGCTGGCGACCTGGTAAGCGTTTCCGCCGTCGGTGAGTTGACCATCAATGGCGTCACCAACACGGTGGAGATCCCGCTTCAGGCCCAGTTGGTGGACGGAATGATCCTGGTCACCGGATCCACCGAGCTCCTGTTCGCAGACTATGGCGTGAACACACCAACTGCGCCGGTCGTTCTGTCGGTGGAGGACCACGGGACCCTCGAATTCCAGCTCTGGTTTTCGCTCGGTAATTAGCCGGCAGGAATCGGGCCGGTCTGGGGGGCTGCGCGGCCGACCCCGACCCGTTATGTTGCCGCCGTGCCCGGCAAGACCTTCCAACAGTCCGCCATCGCCGAAGCCCCGATCGCCAGGGTGTGGATTGCCTTGAACGATCCGAAGAGCTGGGAGTCCGTCCCCGGAGTCGATCGGATCGTCGAATCGGTGATCGATCCGGAAGGTCAGCTACAGGAGTTTTCCTTCGAAAGCGAGGCAGCCGGGAAGAAATACCTCGGTCACGCCACCCCCGCGGGACGAGAGCCGGAGAAGATGATGGCTTGGGACATCGAGACCTCCGAGGTCCGAGGGCGGATCGTCGTCAGTCTCAGCGGGGCAGACGGGGAAACTCGGGTAGCCGTGACGCTTCGATTGGAGAGCGTCGGTGTGCTCTCATCGGTCTTCTTCCCGGTCATCGCCTCGACCATCGGGGATGGATTCCCCAAGACCGTGCACGACTTCGCAGAAGGCCTGAGTCAACCCTGACTTCAGGTGCTCAGGTGACCTCTTCGGCAGCGAGCCGCTCGGCCACTTCCCGACCCGCTTCGCGTCCACCGTCGGCGATCTCGGCTCGGTCGGTGATCAGCGTCACCTGATTGCTGAGGACCTGGAGAAACCCCCCGTGGACACCAATCGTCGTTCGTGTGCCGTCCACCGACTCGATCACCACCGGGCCGGTGACCAGCGAGCCCATGAGCGGCTCGTGGTTGGCCATGATCCCCAATTCACCGTCCGGGGTCTTGGCGATGACGATGGTGGCCTGCCCACTCCACACCGTTGCCTCCGGTGAAACCACATCGACCTGAAACGCGTTAGCCATATAGGTGGCGACCTCTTCCTCGGAACCACGGACGCGCCCGCTGGCAGACCGTTGACCGTAGACCGTTCACCGTCATCCCGTCTGCGGTTTGCGGTAAACGGTATGCGGTAAACGGCGAGTGCAGCGAGCTCATGCCGCGGCTCCCTTGGATAGCTCGGCGGCCCGGCGCTCCACGTCCTCCCGGCCCCCGACCATGTAAAAGGCCTGCTCTGGGTACTTGTCCATCTCGCCGTCGATGACCGCCTTGAAGGAAGCGATCGTCTCCTCGATCGGGGTGTAGATCCCGGCCTGCCCCGTGAACTGCTCGGCGACGAACAGCGGCTGAGCAAAGAACCTCTGGATCCGTCGGGCCCGGGCCACGACCAGCTTGTCCTCCTCGGATAGCTCGTCGATGCCAAGGATTGCGATGATGTCCTGAAGGTCCTTGTAGCGCTGGAGGATGCGCTGGGACTCGGTGGCGACGAAGTAGTGGTCCGGACCCACGATCAGGGGATCGAGGGCACGGCTGGACGAGTCGAGCGGATCCACCGCCGGGTAGATGCCAAGCGCGGTGAGCGGGCGGGAGAGGACCGTGGTCGCATCGAGGTGGGCAAAGGCAGTGTGCGGCGCCGGGTCAGTGATGTCGTCGGCCGGCACGTAGATCGCCTGCAACGAGGTGATCGACCGGCCCTTCAACGAGGTGATTCGCTCCTGGAGAAAGCCCATCTCGTCGGCGAGGTTGGGCTGATAGCCCACCTCCGACGGCATCCGACCGAGGAGTGTCGAGACCTCCGAGCCGGCCTGGGTGAAACGAAAGATGTTGTCGATGAACAACAACACGTCCTGACGCTGCACGTCGCGGAAGTACTCGGCCATCGTCAGCGCGGAGAGTGCGACTCGAAGCCGGACACCAGGCGGCTCGTCCATCTGTCCAAAGACGAGGGCGGCCTTCTCGATGACACCGGACTCCTGCATCTCCAGGTACAGATCGTTGCCCTCCCGGGTCCGCTCCCCCACTCCGGCGAAAACCGAGACACCACCGTGCTGGGTGGCGACCCGGTTGATCATCTCCTGGATGAGGACCGTCTTGCCGACCCCGGCGCCTCCGAACAACCCGATCTTCCCACCCTGGAGATAGGGGCAGATCAGGTCGAGCACCTTGATCCCGGTTTCAAACACGGTCTTCTGCGGCTCGACATCCTCGAAGGCGGGCGGGGTGCGGTGAATCGGCCAGCGAGGCTCAGAGAAGCCGTGATCCGGTGCGTCGAGGGAGTCGCCCCATACGTTGAAGATGTGGCCCAGGGTCTGGTCACCGACCGGGACGCTGATCGGCCCCCCGGTGTTTCGGACTTCGGCGCCACGAGTCATCCCGTCGGTGGGGGCCAGGGCGATTGCCCGCACCTTGCCACCACCCAGGTGTTGCGCTACTTCGGCAAGCACGGTGTGCACTTGGCCGCCGATGGTGATGTCGATCTCGACGGCGAACAGGATCTCGGGCAGGGCGTCCGGCGGGAACTCGGCGTCGACGACCGGGCCGGCCACCTTGACGATCCTGCCGACACTCTTGGTGTCACTCATTGCTCACTCCGTTCGCATTTTCGTTCATGGTTCTCGTCAGCCTTCCTTCAGTGCCTCGGCACCACCGACGATCTCGGTGATCGCGGTCGTGATCTCGGCCTGCCGCGCCCGATTCGCCTGAACCCTCAGGGCGCGGATCAAGTCCTCGGCATTGTCGGTGGCGGCCTTCATCGCCCGGCGCCGGGCACTGTGCTCCGATGCCGACGCCTCGAGCAACATGTTGAAGACGGTGGCCTCGACGTACCGGGGGAGCAGCCGACCCAAAATTTCCTCAGGCGAAGGCTCGAACTGGTAGGAGACACGTCCCATTCCCTCGCCCTCTTCCAGTTTTGGTGGGGTGATGGGGAGCAGGTCGCGGCGCACCGGAACCTGGGTCATTACTGACTGGAAGCTGGTGTAAAAGGTCTCCAGGGCGTCGATGTGGTGCTCGGCATATGACGCCATGACCCTCGAGGCAATGGCACGAGCATCGCCGTAGCCAGGGGTGTCGGTCACCCCCAGATAGGCCTGCTCGATCCGATAACCGCGGTAGCGGAAATAGCTCTGGGCCTTCTTGCCGATGGTGTAGAGGAGGACGTCCTTGCCCTCTTTCTGCAGCATGTTGATGCGCTGCTCGGCGAGACGGATGATGTTGGAGGCGTATGCCCCGGCCAAACCGCGGTCGGAGGTGACCACCAGGAGGCCGACTGTCTGCACATCGCGACGCTCCAGCAGTCGATGTGACGCCCCGCCGTGGGCGGCGCCCACGTTCTCGATGACCTCGATCAGCTTCTCGGTGTATGGCTTGGACCCTTGGACCCGGGCTATAGCTTTCGGAATCCGGCTGGCCGAAATCAGCTCCATGGCGCGTGTGATCTTCTTGGTCGCCTCGACGCTGCGGATGCGACGTCGGGTATCTCGGAGCTGGGCGCCTGCCATCTAACCCGTCACTCCTCGACGACGGAGCCCTCGAAGGTCTCCTTGAAAGCGACGATGGCGGCATCCACGTCAGCCACCTCGGGCATCTTGCCGGTGTCGGCGATGGTCCCGAGAAGGTGGCTGTGGCGTGCCCTGAAGAATTCCCGCAACCCCAGCTCGAAACGGCCGACGTCACGTAGGGCGACATCATCCATATGCCCCTCGGTGACGGCGTAGATCGCCAGCACCTGTTCCTCGACCGGCACCGGTGAGAACTGCGGCTGCTTCAGGACCTCGACCACCCGCCGACCACGTTCGAGCTGGGCCAGTGAGACCGAGTCCAACTCCGAGCCGAATTCGGCGAACGCAGCCAACTCGCGGAACTGGGCGAGGTTGAGACGCAGGGGCCCAGCGATCTTCTTCATCGCGCTGATCTGCGCCGCTCCACCGACCCGGGACACAGAGATACCGGCGTCCAATGCGGGGCGAATCCCCTGATAGAACAGGTCGGACTGGAGATAGCACTGCCCATCGGTGATCGAGATCACGTTGGTGGGGATGTAGGCAGAGATGTCGTTGGCCTTGGTCTCGATGACCGGGAGCCCGGTGAGGGAGCCGCCACCCAACTCGTCGGAAAGCTTGGCGCACCGCTCCAGTAGACGACTGTGGAGATAGAACACGTCGCCGGGATAGGCCTCACGTCCCGGAGGCCTCCGGAGCAGTAATGAGATCTCACGGTACGCCACCGCCTGTTTGGACAGGTCGTCGAACACGACCAGGGCGTGCTGACCCTGGTACATCCAATGCTGGCCGATGGCCGAGCCCGAGTAGGGGGCATACATCTGCAGGGCTGGTGCCGCCGATGCGGCGGCGTGGACCACCACTGTGTATTCCATTGCTCCGGCAGCCTCGAGGGTGGCGACCACCTCGGCAACAGTTGACGCCTTCTGGCCGATGGCCACGTAGATGCACTTGACCGCATCCGGCGTCCCCTGGTTCACCTTCTGGTTGATGATGGTGTCCACCAAGATGGCGGTCTTGCCGGTCTGACGGTCGCCGATGATCAGCTGACGCTGGCCGCGCCCGATCGGGGTCATCGAGTCGATGGCCTTGATCCCGGTCTGCAAAGGCTGATTCACAGGCTGGCGTTGCACCACCGAGGGCGCCTGGGTCTCGAGAAGACGGCGTTCCGTGGTGTGGATCGGGCCCTTTCCGTCGAGAGGGTTCCCGAGCGAGTCGATCACCCGGCCGAGAAGGGCGTCTCCCACGGCAACCGAGAGAAGGGTCCCGGTCTGCTTGACCGGGTCACCCTGCTGGATGTGGCTGGCTTCACCGAGGAGGACCACTCCCAGGTCGTCTTCGTCGATGTTGAGGGTGACACCGGTGAGCCCACCCGGAAACTCGAGGAGCTCGGAGGCCATGACACTGGGGAGCCCCTCGACCCGAGCGACTCCATCTGCAATGGAAGTCACGTAACCGACGGTCTCCTTGCCGACTTCTGGGGACCAGCTCTCGAGCTGGGTGCGCAAGGTCTCGGTGATCTGCTGGGCTGTGATGGTCAGGTCTGTCATTGGTCTCCTCAGCGGGTCTTCAGGGCCTGGCGCAACGAATCGACACGGCGGGCGATGGAACCGTCGATGACGGTGTCGCCGACCCGCGCCACGATCCCACCGATGACAGACTCGTCGACGATCACTTTGACCTCGACGTTCTTACCTGTCGCCCTGCCCAGGGCGGCGGCGAGACGCTCGATGGTTTCGTCGTCGAGCGGGATCGCCGATCGGACCTCGGCGAGTGCCTTGGATCGTGTCTCTGCGGCCTTCTCGACAAGAGCCCGTGCGATGTCGGGCAGCTCGGAAACCCGGCCCTGGCTGATGATGAACTGAACCAGGCCCACCGTCAGCGACGACGCCCGCCCGCCCAACAAGTCGGCGATGACCGCTTGCTTGCGCTCGACGGGCAGTTGGGGATCGGTGAGGGTGGACCGGAGCTCGGCAGACTTGTCGAGAGCCTGTGCGATGTTGAACAGCTCGTCCTCGACGCGTTCGACTTCGCCCTCGGCTTTGGCGACCTCGAGGATGCCGTTGGCATATCCGACGATCCGGTCGTCCAATTACAGCTTCTCCAGATCGGCGAGATACCTCTCGACGAGTCCCTTGTGGGCAGCGGGATCAAGGGACTCGCCAACGATCTTCCCGGCAAGATCCACCGAGAGCTCGCCAACCTCACGACGAGCCTCGGCCATTGCCCGGCTCTTTTCCGAATCTGCTTCCGCTCGCGCTTTGGCGATCAGCTGGCCTGCCTCGTCGTTGGCCTTGGCGATGATCTCGGACTTCATCTGGTCGCCCGAGACCCGGGCCTCTTCGACGATCCGGTTCCCTTCAGATTTCGCGTCGGCAAGCTGCGCCTTGTAGTCGGAGAGCAGCGCTTCGGCCTCGTGCTTTGCGGTCTCGGCCTCAGCCATCCGGGCACTGATCGCCTGCTGACGTGAATCCAACGTCTTGTTGATGGTGGGCAGCGCCCATTTCCAGACGAAGAAGAAGACGACGAGGAAGGCAATGATGCCCGCCACGAGCTCAGCGGGCTCGGGCAGGATCAATGCCGACCCAGAGCTCTCCTCCTGGGCAAGCACAGCCATGGCGAACAAGAAGTTCATTTCCTTGGCTCCTACGCGATGAAGAAGAGGACGAAGCCGATCAGGGCCAGCGCCTCGGTGAACGCGATACCAAGGAACATGGTGGTCCTGATCGTTCCTTGCATCTCGGGCTGACGAGCCATGGCCGTGATGGCGTTACCGGCGACGATGCCGATTCCGATCCCAGGGCCGATGGCGCCCAGACCGTACCCGATGAGAGCGAGCGCCGACGAGAGGCCCTCGATGTTGCCTTCCATTCTCTTTCTCCTTAGTGCTCGAAGTGGATTGACGACTCGATGTAGACGGCTGAAAGCAGCGTGAAGATGTAGGCCTGGAGGATGGAGACCACGATCTCGAACATGAAAATGAAAAGACCGAAGGCGAGCCATGGAACTCCGATGAGACCTCGGGCACCGATCTCCGGGATGGCGGCGAGGAAGATGACGGCGGATCCGAGGAGAAGAGTGAGCATCAGGTGCCCGGCCATCATGTTGGCGAACAGCCGGACCGCCAGGGTGAGAGGTCGGAGCACGAATACCGACACGAGCTCAATGAGCCCGACCAGGGGCCGCATCCCAACCGGCACCGTCTTGGGCCAAACCGTGTCGATGAGATATCGGAACTTGTTCCTCCCGAACCCGACGATCGTGAAGATGAAATAGGTGACCAGTGACAGGAACGCGGGAATCGCCATCCGCGAGGTGATCGGGAAGCTGATCAACGGGGTCACCTCGAACAGGTTTCCAACGAGGATGAAGAGGAAGATCGAGAGCAAATATGGCAGGTACTTGCTGCCCTCGGGGCCGATGACGTCCCGGGCAATGCCGTCTCTGACGAACCCGACCAGCCCTTCAATGATGACGTTGAACTTGGATGGGACCAGACGTCGATCCTTGAGCCCGAGGTAGACGAGGACCACCACGATCACCGCGGCCAGGAGAATCAGGAAAGTGGTCTTGGTGAAGTTGAGGCCGCCGACCGTGAACCAGGTGTCGAACTCGAACAGGTCGTTGACCTGGGCCGGTGCACAGATGACCTCGTTGGCTACGTCACACTCGGACGCAAGGATCATCCCGGTCAACTCGTTTCCCTCCTAGTCCTGGAAATCGCGACAGCTTCGAGGGTCAGCAGCGACAGATAGCCGACCACCGCCGAGATCCCGAAGGCCAATCGGTCCACATCCAACACGTTGGCGATGATGGCGACGGCGCCGACAAACAAGCCGAGACGAAGGAAGAAACCGATGAAGGCGGCGGCATGATAAGCCTGGAGACTGATCCTTGCCGAAATCGAGAGGATGGCTCCGGCGAGCAGGAAGTTGAGGACGACGACGGCTAGACCGAGGGCAGAGCTCCATGCACCTTGCCATCCTCTCGTGAGCCAGAAGATGGCGATGATGACCGGCGCAACATAGAGGCCCCGGAACGCCACCTTTCGTGCGAGCAGGCTCTCCAACGGTCGCTGGTCAACGATCACGTACCCGGTCCTCGATTCGCTTCGAATAGGCCCACATCCTCATGAAACCGGAGTAGCTGCCCAGGCCGATGCCGACGATGACAAGCCACGGGTCGGTCCCCAGCCACCGATCAGCCAGGTACCCGAGCAGGGCGCCGGCGAGGATGGAGCCGACAAAGGAGCCGCCGTTGAGCCAGCCGTCTCCCATGGCCGCGGCCACCTGCTCCGTGGTCGACTCACGCTTCACGGGTGGCTTGTGCATTGTTTCACAAAAGGTATGACCGGGGATTCAGTAGTCAAAATCGAAGTTAGCAAGTTCCATGCGATCCTTCGGATCGCTGTAATCCGTAATCCGTAATCCGCATCTCCCACATTGGTATACGGGAAACGCAATACGGTGAACGGAAAACGGAAAACGGTGGGCCGCAGGCCCACTCTCACACATGCCCGACAAAGTCGTGCGGGTAGGGGGAGAAATTGGCAGCCAGCTCCGAGACACGCCCGGCCACCGCCGACAACGCCGCCGGGTCCTCACGGTTCTGCAGTGCCCGGGCGATCAGGGACGCCACCTCGGCGGCCTCCGGTTCCTTCATCCCTTGGGTGGTCATCGCCGGGGTCCCGATACGAAGGCCCGAGGCCCGATACGGCGGGCGCGGATCGAAGGGAATCGTGTTGAAATTGAGAGTGATCCCGACCCCGTCCAACATGCGAGCCGCGTCTTTGCCGGTGAGATCCTCATCAACGGAGCGCAAGTCGATCAGGAAGAGGTGATTGTCGGTTCCTCCCGAGACCACCCGGACACCGTCCTTCTGGATGGAGTCGGTCATCGCCGAGGCATTGGCGACTATCTGGTCGGTGTAAACCCTGAACTCGGGCCGCAACGCCTCATGGAAGCAGACTGCTTTGGCCGCGATCTGGGACTCGATGGGACCACCTTGGACGTTGGGAAACACCGCCTTGTCGATGCTCGAGGCAAAGGCTTCCCGACTGAGGATCAACCCGCCTCGTGGCCCTCTCAGGGCTTTGTGGGTGGTACCGGTGACGATGTCGGCGTGAGGAACCGGTGAGGGGTGGGAACCACCGGCGACGAGGCCGATGAAATGGGCCGCGTCCACCATGAAGATCGCACCCACCTCGTCCGCGATCTCCCGGAATCGCTGGTAATCGAGGGTTCGGGAATAGGCGGAGTACCCGGCAAGGACGATTTTGGGTCGATGCTCCACGGCAAGGGCGTGGACTTCGTCCATGTCGATCAACTCGGTCTCGGGATTCACCCCGTAGGCGACGAAGTCGTAATAGAGGCCCGAGAAGTTGACCGGGGAGCCGTGGGTGAGGTGCCCGCCCTGGTCGAGGCGCATCCCCAGCACCTTGTCACCAGGCGAGAGCAGAGAGAAGTAGACACCCATGTTGGCCTGGGCCCCCGAATGGGACTGCACATTGGCGTGGTCCGCTCCGAACAACTCCTTGGCTCGGTCGATCGCCAACTGCTCCATCTCGTCGACCACCTGACAGCCTTCGTAGTAGCGCTTGCCGGGATAACCCTCGGCGTACTTGTTGGTGAAAACCGAGCCGGAGGCCGCCATCACCGCCGGTGAGGCGAAGTTCTCGGAGGCGATGAGATGGATGTGTGAGTTCTGCCGCTCAACATCCTTGCGAATGAGCCCGGCAATTTCAGGATCGACCGACTCCAAGGAATCCATTGAGATCATGGGTGCAAGGGTACCGATCCAATCCGCGGGCTAGACGCGAACTGGGCCCTGGCGCAACACTACAAGACGTGCCCCAGTGGCATCGACCACCGTCGAGGGCTCACGACCCGGCGCGACCCCCTGGAGATAAACCGCGATCTCTTCTCCAAAGGTCGACCTCGCCTCCAGGTCGTCCTTAGCCTCGACGCCGCCACTCCGATTGGCGGACGTCACCGCTAGTGGTCCGCAGGCCTCCAAGAGCTCGAGGGCTACGGGATGGTCCGGGACCCGGATCCCGACACTCCGTCGCTGGGTGTCCCCAACCCAATTGGCCAGGATCACGCGGGGTGTGACCACCAGAGTCAGGGCGCCGGGCCAGTGAGCGAGGGCCAACTCCTCGGCCCGGCCCTCGATCTCGCCGACCATCCTCGCCTGGGCAATGGTGGCCACGAGCAACCCAACCGGTTTGTGCTCAGGCCTTCCCTTGAGATCGAAGAGACGGGCAACTGCAGCCTCGTTCAGTGGATCGACACCAATCCCGTACACCGTATCGGTCGGCAGCCCCACGATCCCCCCAGCCCGCACCGCTTCAACCGCGGCGTCGACCGTCACGGTTTGACTGCGACGAGATAGCGGTCCCGGCCAGCCAGGTCCTGGCGAACCACTCCGGGAAGGTCCAGCAAGGAGCTGGCGGCTGACACGCCTTGTGTCTCGCCGATCTCACAAATGAACACCCCGCCGGGTCGGAGCCACTGAGCCGCCACCGCACCGATCCTCTGGATCACCTCGAGACCCGAAGTACCGGACACCAGGGCCAGCCTCGGCTCTCTTTGCACCTCACGGGGTAGACCCCCGAAGTCGACCTCGGCCACGTATGGAGGATTGGCAACTATCAGGTCGACCGTGCCGAGAATCGCGGCTGGCAGTGGATCAAAGAGGTCCCCTTCGGCGATGTACACCTGGAGCCCGGTGCGGAAGCGATTCAATGACGCGACCTCGATCGCCTCAGGTGAGACATCGGTGGCGAACACGGCGGCCGCCGGAAACGCCTTCTTCAAAGCCAACGCCAATGCCCCGGAGCCGGTGCACAAATCGACCATCACCTCGGGTGCCCGGACCATGCGAACCGCCAGCTCAAACAGACCCTCGGTCTCGGGTCTGGGGATCAACACCCTTTCGTCTACGACGAGGTCGAGTGATGCGAATGCGGCTGTGCCCTCGATGTATTGCAGCGGCTCGCCGGATACCCGTCGGGCTATCAGCTCTTCGAGCGTCTGGCTGGGGCCGGCGATGGCCTCCAGCCTGCGCCGCTCGTGTTCCGGGATGAGTCCCATTTCGGGCATGAGTCTTACATCTGAAATCTGGTTGTGGGGATTGGAAGCAGGTTCGGGCCCGGTCTGGGTACCGTCGCGTTCGCCTTCGTCGAGGGCAGTTGAACCTATGACAACGAGATACGGATGAGCCAGGCCAGAAAGGTCCTCGTCGCCGATGACTCCGAGGCGGTGACAACGCTTCTGGTCACCGCCCTGGAAATGGCCGGCTACGAAGTCACCATTGCCAAGAATGGCAACGAGGCCTATGAGATGGGCAAGACCGGAGAGTTTGATCTCGCCCTGCTCGATCATCTGATGCCCGGTCTGCTCGGGATAGAGGTCATCGCCAAGTGGCAGGCCGACGGCTTAGAGATCCCCGTGATCATGTTGTCGGGAGTGGACGACGAGCGGACAATTGTCGACAGCCTCGATCTGGGCGCCGTTGACTTTGTGCGCAAGCCATTCCGGCTCCCGGAGTTGATGGCACGGATCAGACAGAGGCTTCGCGACTGACCATCCCGGTCAACTCATCGGTGACATCTACCGATGGATTCCTTGAGATCTCATGAACGGAACCCAGATCGCCCTTTTAGCGGTCGGGATCGTTTTCGTCGTGGACGTAGTCCTGCTTTTCGGGCTGATCACGCTGAAAACGGTGCACCGACGACGCATGGAACGTCACGACCGGCGGCGCAGCGCCTACCTGGGCGTATTGAGCCGAAGGATGGCTTTCCCGCTCCACACCGATTACATCGACCCGAAGGTCGTGAGCGATGGTGCTTTCCTCGATGCAGTCATCGACCTCCGCAACACCATGGCCGGACCGGAGATCGAAACCCTCGCCGGCATCATCGACAGATACGGGTTGGTGAAACGTCAGGCAGCTCACCTGCGCAGCCGCTTTCCATTGGGACGCCGGCTTCGGGCGGCCGTCTCCCTGGCCGAGATGGGTGACGAGTCCTCGGCCCCGGTCCTGATCGAGTATTTGAACGATCGCGAGCCGGAGATTCGCATTCAATGCGCACGCGGGTTGGGTCGGATGCAACACACCCCTGCCATTGACGCGATCATCGACCGATTCGGAGAGGAATCACCCTGGGTTCGGAGCCGGTTCGCCGACACATTGGTCGGATTCGGCGCGGGAGCCGTCTGGTCTTTGCTCGCCTACATCCGGGTCAATCACGACCACGGCGAGAACGAAGGGGTGATCGAGGCCATCCGGGTTCTGGGAACCATCGGCGAACGCGATATCGGGCCCCCCCTCAGCGAGCTCTTGAGTGTGTTCCAGGATCCTGAGCTGAAGATCGCAACCATCGATGCCCTCGGCTACATCGGGGGGCCACTCGCCGTCACCCCGCTGATCGGCTTTCTCGATGCTGACGACTGGCGACTTCGGGCCAAAGCCGCCCATTCGCTAGGTGAGATAGGCGACCCCCTGGCCAACCCCTCTCTTCGCACGAGTCTCGAGGACGACAACTGGTGGGTTCGTCGCAACTCGGCGGCCGCACTCGCTGGCATATCCGGTGGTGTTGAGCTCCTCCACGAAGCGCTTCATGCCGGTGACATGTTTGCGCGTGACGCCGCAGCCGAGGCCCTGGCCGACTGCGGCGAATTGGGAAAGGCACGCGAACGCCAGGAGCGAGGGCAGGCAACCGTGGCCGACCTGCAGCTCTTGAGCTTCATGACCGAGGATGTGTTGGTGCCCTGATGATCCTCGATGTCTTGCGCTGGATCGGGTACGGGATCATCTCCTACTTCGTTTTGATGCAGGTGTACCTGATCTTCCTTGGTCTCCTTTCGGCTGTTGCCATGCGACGGACTCACCACCTCAATCGCTTCGGACGGGTGGCCGACATGCTCTCCAGCCAGACCTCGCCCCCGGTGTCGATCGTGATCCCGGCGTACAACGAGGCGGTCGGGATCATCGAATCGGTCCGCTCGATGTCGATAGTCGGCTATCCCAGATTCGAAATCGTGGTCACCAACGACGGATCGACGGATGACACATTGCAGCGTCTGATCGAGGGTTTCAAGCTGGAGCGGGTCCGCATCCCGTACCGCCCCGACATTCCAACGGTCCCGGTGCGCGCCATCTATCGCGGGCGGGGATCGGTCGATATCACTGTGATCGACAAGGAAAACGGGGGTCGGGCCGACGCCCTCAATGCCGGCATCAACGCCGCGCGATACCCCTACGCCTTGTGCACCGACGCCGACGTGATCCTGGATGCAAAATGCCTGGTCTCCGCGATGCGACGGGTGGTCGAGGATCGCCAACGCACCATCGCTGTTGGAGGGAACATTCGCCCGCTCAATGGGAGCACGGTCCATCTCGGCCATCTGATCCGCTCCGAGGTGCCGAAGCGATTGGTTCCTCGCATGCAGGTCCTCGAGTACGTGAGAACATTCCTCGCCTCGCGCCCCGCCTGGTCTCGGATGGACGCCCTGCCACTGGTGTCGGGGGCCTTCGGGATCTGGAAGCGGTCGGCCGTCATAGCGGTCGGTGGATTCACCAGCGGGCACATGGGTGAGGACATGGATCTCACGATGCGTCTCCATCGTCACCACATCGACAACAAGATCCCCTATCGCATCGTCTATGAGCCCTCGGCGGTCATTTGGACCGAGGTGCCCGACACGCTCAGGGTGCTCAAACGCCAGAGAATCCGCTGGCATCGCGGTCTGATGACGGCCGTCCACGACTTCATGCCGATGACGTTCAACCCGAAGTACGGCAAGGTGGGGATGGTTACTTGGGCCGCCATGTTCCTTTTCGAGTTCCTGGCGCCGATCATTGAGTTCGCTGGTTGGTTCTTGATCCCCATCGCCTACCTGTTGGGAGCGTTGAACATCACGAACCTCCTCGTGATGCTGGGGCTGGCGCTGGGGGTGGGCCTGATGAGCTCGCTTCTAGCCCTGCTGCTCGACGAGTCGTTCGGATACTTCAACGGCCCGGCCGACACCGCGCGGCTGGTGGTCATGGCCTTCATCGAGAACCTGGGGCTGCGCCAGTTGACGGTGGCCTGGAGGATTCGCGCGGTGATCGGGGGCAAGTCGACCCGGGCCTGGGGGAACATGGAGCGCAAAGGCGTTGCCAACCTCGGTCTCGATGGCTGATAAGGCTCAGGCCCCGTCGCGAAGAAGAGTGGCCTGCTCCTCGGCGGCCATGGCATCGACCAATTCGTCGAGATCCCCCTCCAGGACCTGGTCCAAACGTCGCAGGGTGAGCCCGATGCGGTGATCGGTGACCCGGTTGTCCTTGTAGTTGTAGGTGCGGATCTTCTCGGATCGCCCGCCACTTCCGACTTGAGACCGGCGGGCGCCTGCCAGCTCGGAGTGCTGACGCTCCAACTCCTTCTGGTAGAGACGGGCCCGGAGGATTCTCATCGCCTTCTCCTTGTTCTGGAGCTGGCTCTTCTCGTCCTGACAGGTCACCACCTCACCGGTCGGGATATGGGTGAGGCGAACGGCAGAGTCCGTGGTGTTGACCGACTGCCCTCCCGGCCCTGTCGAGCGATAGACGTCGATCTTGACGTCATTGGGATCGATGGCGACCTCCACCTCCTCGACCTCGGGGAGCACTGCAACCGTCGCGGTAGAGGTGTGCACCCTTCCCTGCGACTCGGTCTTGGGGACCCGTTGCACCCGATGCACCCCCGCCTCATATTTCATCCTCGAATACGCCCCACGGCCCTTGACCGCCACAGTCACCTTGTCGAAGCCCCCGGCCTCCGAAGGCGAGGACTCCATGCCTTCGAGCCGGAACCCGTGCCGGTCTGCGTACCGCCCATACATCCTCAACAGGTCGCCGGCCCAGATCGCGGCTTCATCCCCACCCGCTGCTGAGCGGATCTCGACGATGACGTCCTTGTCGTCGTTGGGGTCGGTCGGGACCAGGGCAGCCCTGATCCGTTCCTCCAGGGCTTCAATCTCCTCTGAAAGCTCGACGACGAGACGCGCCATGTCAGGGTCGTCGGACATCTCCTCGGCCTCGGCGAGATCCGTAGACACCTCCCGCCAACGGCGGATGTCAGCCACGACGTCACGCAGCTCGGAATGTCTCCGGCCGAGGTCGGCGAGCCGCGGCAAGTCGGTGAGAATTTCCGGATCGGCGAGCATTGCCTCGGTCTGGGTAAACACCGACTCGATTTCGTCGAGACGGGCCTCCACGTTCGGGTCCATCAACCCTCCCGTTGGGTGAGATCGGTGACGGAGCGGCGCACCGCGAGGGCGACCTCGGGGATCCCACCCCGGTCGATGACTTCTTGAAGGGATTCGTCTTCGAGGGCAACCACCAGACTCGAAATCGCCACCTCGACCTGGGCTTCGTCGGGGACCCGGGTGGTGAGCTTTTGGAGCCAGATCCCTGGCGCCGCCAAAACCGTCGCGAGCCAACCGCCGCGTGTGCCCGACCAGCGCAGCAACTCATAAGCCATCCCAGCGATCAGAGGGATCCCGAGAAGCCTCGACGTGATCAAGAACACCCATCCGGGACGGCCGAACAGCGAGAAGAAGAAGATCGAACCGAGGACCACTATCAGAAGGAAACTGGTCCCACAGCGCGGGTGCTCCGGCGGATAGCGCCGCACCGATTCGACGCTGAGGGGCTCGCCGGCCTCAAAGGCGTGGATCGACATGTGCTCGGCGCCGTGATACTCGAAGACCCGCCTGATCTCGGCCGAGCGGCCGATCGCCCAGATGTAGCCCACGAAGAGACCAAGGCGGAGCAGGCCTTCGACGACATTGAAAACGAGCCCGGACTCACCGGCGACCACCCCTGCGGCGAGTGCAGGGAGAACAATGAACAGACCGGCAAAAACCACGATCGCAACCACCATGGTCCATCCAATCTGGGCACCGGTCAGCGGTTGCTCCTCCTCCCCCGAGGCCTTCTCGGCAGACCAGGAGAGGGCCCGGAACCCGAGGCTCAACGACTCCCAAAGGACCAATATCCCCCGCAGCAGCGGGATGCGGGCGGCCTTGTTGCGCTCGGAAAGACGGACAAGGGGCTCACGTCTGGCAACGATCGTCGAGTCGGGCTGTCGAACCGCCACCGACCACGCCCCGGGGGCGCGCATCATCACCCCTTCGATAACCGCTTGTCCTCCGACCGTTTTAGCCGGATCGATGGGCACCCTCTCGTAATTGGGACGCTCAGGGGTCATATACGGCCCTGTGGGTCCCAATTTGCATTGGGGGGGTCCCGATCACTCGGCGACGACGGGCTCTGCCTGTTCGTCCCCGGCCGTCTGATCGGAGCCCTTGGTGAAGGTGGTCTTGCCATAACGCTTCTGAAAGCGCTCGACGCGACCACCGGTGTCGACCAGCTTCTGCTTGCCGGTGAAGAAGGGATGACACTCGTTGCACAGCTCTACGTGCATCTCGCCCGGCTTGGTGCTCTTGGTCGTGAAGGTATTGCCACACGAGCACGTCACATGGGTGTCGGCGTATGTGGGATGAATGTCGGTTCTCACCGCAGGCTCCTGTCTCAGTTCCCGGTGGTCTTGGCGACTTCGGCGAGAAAGTCCGGGTTGCTCTTCGTGGTCTTCAAACGGTCGATGAGCAGCTCGAGGGCCGCCCCCGGCTCGAGAGCAAGCAGGACCCGGCGCAACTTCCACACCTGGCTCAACTCCGTTTGATCGAACAGAAGCTCTTCCTTTCTTGTTCCCGAAGCCTCGATGTCGATGGCCGGGTAGATCCTCTTGTCGGCGAGTTTGCGGTCGAGACGCAGCTCCATGTTCCCGGTGCCCTTGAACTCCTCGAAGATGACCTCGTCCATCTTGGAGCCGGTCTCCACGAGAGCGGTGCCGAGAATGGTGAGTGAGCCGCCTTCCTCGATGTTCCTCGCCGCGCCAAAGAACCGCTTGGGCGGGTAGAGGGCTTGTGAGTCGACACCACCGGAGAGGATTCGCCCCGAAGCCGGCATCGCCAAGTTGTAGGCCCGGGCGAGTCGAGTGACCGAGTCGAGGAGGATGACGACATCGCTCCCCATCTCCACCAGTCGCTTGGCCCGTTCCAGGGCGAGCTCGGCGACCTGGGTGTGCTCTTCGGCCGGGCGATCGAAGGTGGAGTAGATCACCTCGCCCTTCACAGAGCGCTGCATGTCGGTGACTTCCTCAGGGCGCTCATCGACCAATACCACCATCAGATAGCACTCGGGGTTATTGGTGGTGATCGACTGTGCAATCTCCTGGAGCACCGTGGTCTTGCCCGCCTTGGGCGGCGAAACGATCAGCCCGCGTTGCCCCTTGCCGATGGGGGCGATCAGATCCACGATCCGGGTGAGGATCCCGCTCGGCCTGGACTCGATTTCGAGCCGGAGTCGCTGATCGGGGAAGAGCGGAGTCAGGGATTCGAATTTGGGCCGATTCATCGCTTCGTCGGCTGTCACCCCGTTGACCTTGTCGATGCGAACCACTGCCGGGAACTTCTCTTTGGAACGCGGGGGCCGGATCGGGCCGGAAACTATGTCACCTTTGCGGAGGCGGAACTTCCGGACCTGGTTGGCTGAGACGTACACGTCGTTGTCACCGGGCAGATAACCGGTGACACGGAGGAAGCCATAACCCTCGGGCAGGATGTCGAGCAGGCCCTCGCGAACCTCGAGCTCCTCTTCGGGGATGAACTCGTCATCACGCTGGCCGCTGCCGCCACGACGGCGACGCCGCTGACGGTTGCCACCGGGACGGAACTCATCCGAGAACTCCTGACGCCCTTCGGGGCGCGGGCCGGGGCCCGAGTCTTCGGAGACACCTGAGTCGGCATCACGTTGATCGGCGTCGCCTTCTTGAGCCGTTCGCTCCGGGCGCACGGTCACTTGGGGCAGCTCGACAGCATCCGCCGGCGAGCCGTCCTCTGCGACCTGGCCGGCGTCGGCCAAGGCACTGATCAGTTTTGATTTCTGGAGACCGTCGGTCTCGATGCCGACCGCGGTTGCAATTTGACGGAGTTCGTCGATCGACTTGCTCTGAAGTTGAGCTCGTGTAGTCATTGGATCCTTCGCGATTCGTCCCTTGGTGGGCTCACTTGGACCGGGATACGCACCATCGCATAGCTATGGGGCAATGCCTCGAAAAAGGCTGTTGAGTGGGTCGTTGCCGCGTCCCTTGGCGCCGGCAGCGATGTTCATCGTAGCTACTCGACGCGATTGCGCAAAGCAGCGTTCGATCTCAACTATCGGATCAACGGTTCCAGGTCTGAAGCAGTGGGATCTATCACCACGATTCGCTCGGGGAGCTCGAACAATTCCGAACCGAGGTCAGGCCACGCCGGGGTGTGTCCCAGGCTCGCGGAGATCGTCTCGGAGAACTTGGCCGGATGGGCGGTGGCGACGACCACCTGGGGCAGAGCGGTCCTGGTGGCGGACCCGACGTGCCAGGCCGCGGCGGTGTGAGGGTCGAGAACGTAGCCGTGGTCCCGATAAACGTCGGCAATGGTCCGGCGAATCTCGGTGTCGTCGGCGTGACCGGCGGCGAACTCGGTTCCAGGATCGCCGGTGAAACGCTCCAGATTCGAGGGCAGGCCGATGTCCATCGCCGGGGCGACTGTGGCCTCGACTGGCGCGTGGGTCATCGATCCGCTGTTGACCAGATCGGCCAGACCCTGGTTGGCATTGTTCGCGATCGTGATGGTGCCGATAGGAACCCCCATCTGCTTCGCCAACCAACACGAGTAGACGTTTCCGAAGTTCCCTGTGGGAACCACGACATCGAACCTCTCCCCAACGCTTGCTCCGAGGAACACGTAGTAACCGACCTGGGCGGCGATGCGAGCCCAATTGATCGAATTGATCGCCAACAGTTCCCCGTGTGAGCGAAACGCCTCCTTGACCAGTGTCTGGCATTGGTCGAAGGTCCCCCGAACCGCCACCGCCAACACCGCGGAGTCATCGACTGTCGTCATCTGGCGGCGTTGGAATTCGGAAACCATGCCCTCCGGGTAGAGAACGACGATCCTCATGTTGGGTCTTCCCCGAATCGCCTCGATGGCGGCCGACCCGGTGTCTCCCGAAGTGGCCCCCAGGATGACTCCCGCACGCACACCGAGCTCCCTCTCGAGGAGCCCGCCCAGGACCTGTAGCGCATGGTCTTTGAAGGACAGGGTCGGGCCCCAGAACAATTCGAAAACATGCCGATCACCGACCGGGACAACGGGTGCGATCCCCGGGTGTTGGAAACGTGAAGCGGCCTGCTCCACCAGACTCTCGGTCTCGTCGGCGCCGAACAGGGCGAGCGTGGATGAGAGAGCTTCGACATAGCCCCACTGTTCCCAGCCTTCGGGAAGGGTCGGGATCTCGGTTGGGACGTAAAGCCCACCGTCCGGCGCCAGACCGGCCAACACCGTTGCGTGAAAATCCAGCTCTGGCGCGTCACCCCTGGTCGAGACGTACTTCACCGTCCGGAGGGTAGGGCGGGCGCTGTCGATAGGATTGACGCTTCCATGCTCCCGTAGCTCAGGGGATAGAGCGCCGGCCTCCGGAGCCGGGTGCGCAGGTTCGAATCCTGCCGGGAGCGCAGGTTGCCTTTGGGTATCCCGAGTCGGGCCGGAACCGCCGCTCAGGACTGAATGTGCCTCTGGGTCGTGAGCTCAAGGGGGATGCGTTCGACCGGGTTGCCGTCCAGCTCGACTACAAACTCATAGCGGCCTGGGTCCTCGAACTTGACCATGTTGAATGTCAACGCGAGCGGCACGAATGCAGAAGCTCCTCGTTTGGTCGTGGGCGGGTGTCCAACATTGAGACTTCCTTCAATCCGGGGACCAATGGTTTCCCCATCTCTTTCGAGGTAAACCAGGAAACCATGGTCTTCCAGTGCTTCGTTGTAGTCGACCTCGATAACCAAGACCACGGCCAACGATGGGTGGGTGGTCGGGAATGAGTTGGCGAACATTCGGTCCCATTGTCCGCCGAAGACGTAGATCTTCCCGCCAAGGACTGTCGCGGCGTCCGCCAACATCCCAGATCGAAGTCTCATTGTGGTACATTGTAACACAACATGCCTAGAGTGAGGTTCGACCCCACCCTGCTCGACGCAAGCGAGCCTTTTGAGATCGATACCCAACTCAGCCACCTTTTCAAGCACGCCGGTCTGTCGGTCGATGATGTGTATGACGTGTTCTTTGGTCGCCCCCTCTTCTACCCGGCCAAGGAGGATGGCCCAGCTGACTGGCTTATGGTTGGAGAGGTTCCCGGCGGGGTGGTCCTATGCGTGCCACTGGCACCATCTCGAACCGGGCGGCCGGATGTTGCTAGACCTATAGGTGTGTACCAGGCATCGCGGCGGCTCAAAGACAGATATCTTCAAGGCAGGTGAGAGACATGGATCCCAAAGACGAGTTCGAGTTCTACGCCGACGAAAACAATCGAGAACCGGCGGGACCCCCGCTTCCGAACAAAGGGAACCGACTCTCGTCCCACGTGCCAGTTCGTTTCACTCCGCAGACGATCGCCGCAGTGCGGACCCTCGCGCACCGAGAGCACATCAGTGTCAGCAATTGGATACGGAGAGCTGTGTCCCGAGAGCTCGACAGATTGGCTCCACCGCAATCTCTCGGAACACCGGGCATCACATCCACGACGCCAGAGAGCTCGGAAACCTTTGTCGAAAACGAACCAGACGTGAGAATCGCCTGACCAGCCAGCCTTGGACTGGGTATCAATTCTCAGACGATGCACCTCTCGACTTCTTGTCGGGCACGTTCAATAGACTCCCTCTATGCCTCGTTCAATTTGGAAAGGCGCAATCAACTTCGGGTTAGTCACCATTCCGGTGGGTCTATACACCGCGACGGACAACAAGACTCCGAAGTTCAAGCAGCTCCGCAAGACCGACCACTCACCGATCCGTTACAAGCGGGTAGCCGAAGCCGACGGCAAGGAGGTCGGGTGGGACGACATCGTCAAAGGTTATGAGTTCGAGAAGGATCGTTACGTCGTCTTCACCGACCAGGAGCTGGAGTCGGCTCATCCCGACGGCAACAAACTGGTCGACGTCGTCCAGTTCGTGGATGAATCCGAGATCGACCCGATGTTCTACAAGTCCTCCTACTACCTGATCCCGGAAAAGATCGGGATCAAGGCCTATCGAATTCTGGCCGCGGCGCTCGCCGACAAGGGTCGGGTCGCCATCGCCAAGGTCTCGATCCGTGAGAAGCAACAACTCGCCACCCTGCGAGCCAGGGAAGGGACGATCGTCATGGAGACCATGTATTGGCCCGACGAGCTGCGTGACGCCGAGTTCGAAGAGCTGGAGACAGACATCGAGATCAGGCCCGAGGAAGTGCAGATGGCAGCCTCCCTCATCGACAATCTCACCAAGCCCTTCGACGCCGACGCCTACGTCGACCGGACCAGGGAGGCCATCGCGGAGCTAGCCGCCAAAAAGATCGCGGGTGAGGAGATAGTGACCTCCTCGTCGCCGGAGCCGACCAAGGTCCTTGACCTTCTGGAAGCCCTCAAGGCCTCGGTGGAGGCCACCAAGTCCAAAGAAGTCAAGGCGGCGAAGGCCGGCTAACCCGGTCCCTCCTCGGCCCAGGTCACGGTCTCCGGATCGGCGATCTCGATCCCCTTGTAAACCGGCGCCCTGAGATGGAGGTCGTGGGTCCACTCCTTGAACTCGACATCGACCACGATCCCCGGCTCCACCCACACCGGCTGGTTCGGGTTGGGAACCACCACCTCGTTGTAGAAGGGCTTCGAGGGGCGTTCCAACTGTCGGAGCGCCGTGGAAAAGGCGGTAAGCGCCGCCTCATCGAAGCCGGAGCCAACAGCAGCGATCCAGCGCAAACCCTGCTCGTCATTCAGCCCAACCAGGATCGATCCGAAGGTGGAGGCCCGCCCTCTCTCGCCGGGCAGATACCCGCCGACCACGGCGCGAAGACGGTGTTTGACCGAGATCTTGCGCCAATCCGGCGACCTCCGCCCGGGCAGGTAGGGAGACCCCACCCGTTTGCCGACGATTCCCTCCAGACCCTGGCCCTGCGCCGCGACAAACAATGAAAGTCCCCGCTCAAGTACCGGCTCGGGAACCACGATCGGATCGGGAAGGGTGAGATCCTCCAACCGGGCGCGCCGATCCTCGTAGGGAAGACCGGTGAGCGTGTCGCCATCGAAGAGGATGTCGAACACCACCAGGTTGACCCCTACCTCGGCGCCGGTGCCTCGTCCTCCGAAACCGGTCCTTCGCTGAAGTTGGGAGAACGAGGGACGACCCTTCTCGTCGAAGGCCACGACCTCTCCGTCGACCGCGATCCCATCGGGAATCGGGAGACCCGCCAACTCGGGGAAGGGCCCGGTCAGATCCAGGCCCCGGCGAGACCGGGCCCGCACTCTGCCCGCTTCGGCGGAGACGATCGCCCGATACCCGTCCCACTTGACCTCGAACCACCATCCCGGGTCATCGAACGCAGCCGGCCATCGTGTGGCCAGCATCGGCTCGAAATCGGGAACGCTCAATCGGGGGCCAGCTCCTCCCGGACGACACGATTGACCAGTCCCCCATCCAAATCCTTGCCGTGAGTCTTCATCACGTGCCCGGTCACCCGTCCGGCGGCCCTCTCATCACCAGCGACGCCCAACTCGGCGATAGCAGCCGTGACCAGGTCCCGGGTTGCCGTCTCGTCGAGCTTGCTCAGGAGCCATCTCGACAGATACTCCACTTCGAACCCGAGCTTCTCGGCCATGGCTGCGCCCCGCTCCCCGATCTCCACGTACTCACCACGCGCCTTGTCCATCTTCTTCACATACGACCCGATCACATTGCGGTAGAGCTCGTCGTCGACCTCACCCTCGAACCCGGGCTGGCTCCGGGCAACGGCGATCTCGGTCTCCACCTGGCGGATCACGTCGCGTCGGGGGCCGTCCTGGGCCCGCATCGCGTCTTTCAGCTCTTCAGCCAGCTCTTCCCTGATAGTCATTGGCTTTCCCTGATAGAGGAGATCAGTCCGGGATCGTCAGTAATGATGCCTGAGACACCGATCCCGGCCAACTCATTGGCCAGGCCGAGGTCGTTGACCGTCCAGACATAGACAACCAGTCCGGATTCCATGGCCAACGCGCGGCCCCGGTCGATGCGAAGCAGCCTCACATCGGGAACCACCGCGGAATGGCCGACGTCTAAACAATGTTCTACTGCCTGACCTAGATCTCCCCATTCTCCGACGATCAATCCGGTGGCAACATCCGGGAACCGACGGCGAACGGCATCGACAGTCGGCCAGTGAAACGAAGTGACCACATCCCCGGGGCGGGCTCGCGAGGCGGTTTCGTGACCGATCCGATGATCGGGCTCGAATCCGGGCTGGTGCGGAAGGTTCTTCACCTCCAGCAACATCGGGGTGTCGGGGACTGCACCCAGCGCTTCATCGAGGAGGGCGGGGTGATGGCCACCCCCGAGATCAAGCTCTCCGAGGACGGCCCATCCGTGGTCCGTCACCGGGTAACCGGCCAGATCGGGGTCATGGGAGAGAACGAGTTTGCCGTCGGCACAACGCCGAACGTCGACCTCGACGGCGTCGGCCACGGCGGCTGCCGCCAACAATCCACTGAGGGTGTTGTCCGGGAATCGGGTGGGCCATCCCCGGTGACCGATGACAGAAGGCGTGAGTCTCAAATCGAGAAACTCGTTTACAAATGAAGGCCCGGCCAGTACATTCCGGACCGGAAATCCCTGGTGCGGCCGCTAATATGGCAAGCATCCTTGTGAAAAAGATCACAAATTAAGGAAAAGTTCGTGCTCACAACCATTACCACTGATTGGCGGGACCTGGCAGCTTGCCGGGATTCGGAGCCGAGCCTGTTCTTCCCCATCGGCACCACTGGTCCGGCGGTCGAACAGATCGACGCCGCGATCGCCATTTGCTCAACTTGCACCGTCCAGGAGGACTGCCTCCAGTACGCCCTCGAAACCAACCAGGAGTCGGGGGTCTGGGGTGGATACGCCGAGGACGATCGTCGGCGACTGCGCAAGCGCTGGCTCGCCGAGCGCCGCCGCCGCGCCGTCTAACAGCCCTAGCTCAGACCGCAGGGGCGAAACCAACCGCCGGCCCGCTCTCGGTGTCCTCGATCTCGACAAAGGCCACCTGCCGGGTGGGTATCCCCACGGTTCTTCCCCTGCTGTCAATGAACCAGGCCAGCTCGCCGGCGGCCATCGCGCGTTCCAACTCTTCTTTGAAGGACGCAACGTCATCGATCTCGATCTCTACGAGCTTGTCGGCGTCGGCGATCCCAATTCGGACCCTCATCACAGCTCCTGGCGTGTCGGTCCACCCATCGTAACCCCCTTCCAGAGTCCCACTCACGGCCTTAGGTTCGACATATGAGCCTCGTTGCCCGACGAGTGACCGTGGTGTCGACTGCGATTCTCGGCATTACCTTCGGCCCGGTGGCCATGGCCCAACCTGCAGAAAACCCTGGCTATCTGCCCATCGCCCTCGAAAGAGACGGACCGGTGACCGTTGTGGTGGAAAAAGGTGACCACCTATGGAGCATCTCGGCCGATCATCTCGAGGAGGGTCTGACGCGCCTTCCCAGTGATTCGGAGATAACCCCTTACTGGCGCGATGTGATCGAGGCCAACAGAGACCAGCTTCGCTCAGGTGATCCCGATCTGATCTACCCCGGCGAGACGGTGGTGCTGCCCGACTCCGGCTAGCGAACGGCGGTGAACTTGGCGACCACACCTTCGTAGGTGACGAGATAGAGCTCCCCGTCACCACCTATACCGAAGCTATCGATCTGTCCGATGGTTCCGAGATCCTCGGTCCAGTCCCGTTCTTCCGTCACCTGGCCGTTCACGAACCTGAACGACCTGATCCACATCTTGCACCAGTCGCTGTAGAAGTAGGTCCCCACCAGCTCCGGGATCTCAACGCCGCGATACACCGCACCGCCGGTGACGGAACAATTGCCATCGTCGTGGCTGTAGGTGAGCACCGGTGACGTGTAGTCGGCCGGGTCGCAGTCCTGTTTGTGGAAGCAGCGAGTCCCTTCCATGTCCGACCAACCGAGGTTGAACCCACCCTCATCGATGGGGAGGACGTTGATCTCCTCCTCATCGGCATGGCCGACATCGGCGATGTAGATCAGCCTGTCGACGGGGTCGATCGAGAAACGCCACGGGTTGCGCAACCCGTAGGCCCAGACTTCCGGGAGGCCACCACCGTCGACAAATGGGTTGGTCGATGGGATCCCATAGGGGTCTCCGGAATCGATATCGATCCGATGCACCTTGCCGAAGAACGTGTTCGGGTCCTGAGCTTGGGTACGGGAATCCGCGCCGTCGCCCATCGAGATCCAGAGCAAGCCCTCGGGGTCGAACCCCAGCTGGCCGGCATAGTGCCTGATGTCGGAGGCCTCGGGTGGCTGCTCCAACTCGATCAGGACCCGCTCCGAATCGGCGCGAGCCCGATTCGGGTCGGAAGTCGAGACTTCGAACTCCGAGAGCTGGCGTCGACCCCCTTTGTCGGTGTAGTAGACGAAAAAGCGACCGTTGTTGGCGTAGTCGGGATGGAAGGCCAGCCCGAGAAGCCCCTGCTCGATCCCACCCGCCAGAACCCGGTCGCTGAGGTCGAGAAAGGCCGGGTCGAGCATCTCACGGCCGGCGTCGAGGATTCGTATGACTCCCACCCTCTGTGCCACGAAGAGACGGTCGTCTCCGGCTGGGGCGGTGACCACGGTGGGCTGGCTCATCCCCTCGAAAATCGTCTCCAGCTTGACCTCCTGCAGGGGCGCCAGATTGCTGGTCGAGCCGGTGGAGCCGCCGACCGACGACGAGGTGGAGCCGCCGGGAGTGGTCGTGGTGGTCTCCGAGCCGTCGGACGGCTGGGTGGTAGAGGATCCACCGGCGTCCGGAATGGTGGAATCGGTACCCCCATCTCCCTCGCCGAGAACTCGAAATACCATGAACCCGAGCCCGAAAATCGCAACCAGGCCGATGATCAATGCCCGCATCCGTGCCTGGGCCGGGCCTTGGGGTTCTCGGTGTCGCGCACTCACGGAATTGCGAGTGTAGAAACCGCGGCCCGTTGGTCGGCCGAACTAGGCGTTCTCGCCGAGAAAGATCTCTGACACCGAGCTGTCCATGAAGATCGCCTGCAACGTCTCGGCCAGGATGGGTGCGATCGACAGGACCTGGATGACGTCGAGTGACTCGGCATCGGGGATCACGGGGAGGGTATTGGTGACGATCACCTCGTCGATGTGGGTGTTCTTGATCCGGTCGATGGCAGGTTCGGAGAAGATGGCATGAGTGGCGGCGATACGGACACTGATCGCCCCCCGGGCACGGACCATCTCCGCTGCGTTGCACACCGTCCCCGCGGTATCGATCATGTCATCGACGATCACCACGTGGCGACCTTGGACGCTGCCTGCCATATCGAGGGCGGCCGAGGTGTTGTGCGCCACCGGGTCGCGGCGCTTGTAGACGAAGGCAACCGAAGCGTCGAGGAAACGCGCGTAACGCTCGGCGCGTTTCACACCCCCGGCGTCCGGTGAAACCACGGTGGTGGGGCCATCTATTCGCTCAGTCAGGTAGTCGGTGATGATCGGCATCGCGGTCAGATGGTCGAAGGGCTTGTGGATGAAGCCCTGAAGCTGGCCGGTGTGCAGATCCACCGAGACCAGCCGGTCGGCGCCGGCCGTCATGAACAGATCACCCACCAGACGCGCCGTGATCGGCTCACGGGGCAGGACTTTCTTGTCCTGACGGGAGTAGCCGAAGAACGGCATGACCGCGGTGATTCGTCGCGCCGAGGCCCGATTTAGGGCATCGATAGTGATCAGTTGCTCCATGATGTTGTCGTTCATGGGATCGCAATGGCTCTGCATCACGAAGCAATCGGCGCCTCGAACACTTTCGGTGGGTCGGACGTAGATCTCACCGTTGGCGAACCGGGAACGCTCCAGTGCCCCGAGTGAGACTCCCATAACCTCCGCCACCTCTTCGGCCAGTGGAAGGTTCGCCCCTCCACTGAAGAGCATCATCCGCTTCCGGGAGACGATGTCCAACTCAGCCCTCCGACTTCTTGGCTGCCTTCTTCAGGGCGCGACGCCGAGCGTAGCCGGGTATCTCCCGCTGCTCGGTGCGCTCGAGCGCCAGCGCGCCCTCGGCGACATCGTCGGTGATGACGGAGCCCGCGCCGATCACTGCACCGTCCCCGATCTTCAACGGGGCCACCAGCATCGTGTCCGACCCGACGAAGACATCCTCACCGATCTCGGTGTGATGCTTCTCGAAACCGTCGTAGTTGCAGGTGATGGTTCCGGCGCCGATGTTGCTGCGTGCACCCACCGATGCATCTCCGAGATAGCTGAGATGGGACGCCTTTGCCTTCTCGCCCAACGTGGTGTTCTTGGTCTCCACAAAGGTCCCTACCTTCGATCCCCTCTCCAAGATGGACCCGGGTCGAAGCGAGGCGTAGGGCCCGACCTCACATTCCTCTCCGACCACCGCTCCACGAAGTACCGCGTACCAAACGGTTGAGCCGGGTCCGATCGAAGAGTCGACAGCGAAGACGTCCGGTCCCACCTGGGCTCCGGCCCCGACGGTCGTGGTCCCTTCGAGATGGACGCCGGGGTAGATCCGGGCACCCGGCTCCACCACCACCGTGCTATCGACATATGTGCGTTCAGGGTCGAGCATCCAGACCCCAGACTCCATAAGCCTTTGGTTGGTACGCGCCTGCAGAAGACGTCTCGCTTCCGCCAGTTGATCTTGAGAGTTGATTCCGACCACCTCCTCAGGAATAGCCCTAACTGGTTCGACGCGCTCACCGCGATCCGCAAGAATCCCGATCACGTCGGTCAGGTAGTACTCGCCCTGTGCATTCTCGTTGGAAATCTCGTGTAGAGCTTCGATCAGGTCCCCGGCCCGAAACGAGTAGACCCCGGCATTGATGTCCCTTATCGCCCGCTGCTCATCGTCGGTGTCCCGCTCTTCCACGATCGACGTCACCAAGCCATCGGCATCGCGGATCACCCGCCCGTAACCGGTCGGATCGTCAAACTCGACCACGACCAGTCTCGCGGCGATTCCGTCGCCACGCTGCGCCAGCCCACTGACCAGTTGCGGGGTCAGGAGCGGCAGGTCCCCGTAGAGGACGACCACGGTGTCATCTGGGTCGATGTCGTGGATCGCGTCCATTCCGATCCTGGTGGCATGACCGGTACCCAACTGCTCCTCCTGTACCGCCGACCTGACGTGATCGGGGAGCAGACGTTCCACCTCGTCGGCGCCATGGCCCACCACGACCACGGTGGTGTCCGGCTCGAGCGCGGACACGGTTTCCAGCACCCAACCCACGAGAGGGCGCCCTGCTGCCATGTGTGCCACCTTGGGCAGGTCGGACACCATGCGTTTTCCCTGCCCGGCGGCGAGGACGATCACGTGAAGAGACAAGAGCTCCCTCTGACTACGAGACGCTGGGGGGGCAGGACTCGAACCCGCTCTTACAGGACCAAAACCTGCCGTGCTACCGGTTACACCACCCCCCAATCGGGGGTGGTGAGATTACAGGCGAGGTCAGGCGTATCAGCGTCCGGGTCGCATAACGCATAACGCAGAACGCCTACCGAACTGCGTTTTCCGTTTTCCGTTTTCCGTTTTCCGTTTTCCGTTTTCCGTTTTCCGTTTT
>JBBDWM010000033.1:0-15567 GCA_040902845.1 Acidimicrobiia bacterium | reverse complement strand
TTTGCGTTTTGCGTTTTGCGTTTTGCGTTTTGCGTTTTGCGTTTTGCGTTTTGCGAACTTCAGCGCGTCGTGCCGAAGAGCAGTGACATCGCCTCGGCACGTGTTGCCGGGTTGGTGTGCATTATCCCTCGCACCGCGGAGGTCACCGTCTTCGCCCCGGGTTTTCTCACGCCGCGCATCGACATGCAGAGATGCTCCGCCTCGATCACGACCATCACCCCGAGCGGTTCGAGTCGTTCGGTCAAGGCGTCGGCCACCTGGGCCGTGAGGCGCTCCTGCATCTGGGGGCGCCGGGCGTACCCCTCGACCAACCGGGCCAGTTTGGAGAGACCGGTCACCCTGCCCTTGGGCATGTAGGCGACATGGGCCTGGCCGTGAAACGGGACCAGATGATGCTCACACATCGAGTAGAAGGGGATCTCGCGAACCATGACGATCTCCTGGTAGCGCTCCTCCCCGAAGAAAGCGTCGATCTCGTCGCCAGGGTCGCGATGAATACCGTCGAAGACCTCGCTGTAGAACCGGGCAACCCGTTCCGGGGTCTCTGCGAGACCTTCACGTTCGGGGTCCTCCCCGAGCGCCTCCAGTATCTCCCGGACCGCCTTCTCGATTCTTCCCAGATCGATCTCGCTCATCGCAGTTGAAAATACCCACTCGAGGCCACATATTCCCAAAGCACCGAGATCAAGGGGTTGACATAGCAGTCATGATGACATTATTATGACGTCATTGCGACATCATCCTGATGTCATTATCGAGGAGATTCCCATGATGTGGATCAGAAGTGCCGACAGTCTCGAAGTGGAGCTCTCCGACCGGATCCGGCGCACGACCAGGAGTCGTTGATGCATCTCGATCACGCATTCATCGAGATCGAGACCGCGGTCGACAACCAGGTGAGGATCGGCACGCCCGAGTTGGCTGATGTGGCCACCGAGCTGATGACGGCTCTGCGCCCGGCGTTGGAGCGGACCATGTTGGGTGTGATTCAGGAAGCAGCGGCCGAGATCTCGGCCCAACTAGTTGGCCAGAGAGTCGAGGTTCGACTCAGCGAGGGCGAACCGAGTCTGGTGATCACCGAGGAACGCACTCAGCCCACTGGCGTACAGGAAGAATTCGAGGCGAGGGTGACTCTTCGGCTGCCCAACTCCTTGAAGTCGCTCATCGAAGAGTCGGCCAGCTCGTCGGGCGATTCGATGAATGGCTGGGTTGTTGATGCACTCCGGACCCGCGCTGGACGCCGGACATCTGGCACCCATATCGAGGAGACGTTCCAGCTGTGATCGATCGAATCTTCACCGTGAGCAACAGCCCTCGTTTCGTCGCCGGTATCAGCTCGGGGTCGATCGAGATCCACGAGGGGCACGACAACACGATCGAGCTCCATGTCGACAGCTCTCGAGAGGACGACTTCGTCATTGGCCAGTCCGGAGACACCGTCACGGTAAGACGCCCTTTGGGTGGGAACGGCTGGAGCCGCCGTGAATCGAGCACCAGGATCCGCGTCGAGGTCCCTGCGGGCACCACGGTGAGGATCTCGGGCGCCTCCGCCGAGATCACAGCCGACGTGCGACTAGCCGAAGCGTTCATCGACACCGCTTCAGGTGATGTCTCGTTGACAGAAGTCCGAGACGCCAAGATCAAGAGCGCCAGCGGTGACCTATCGGTCGGAGTCGTCTCCGGCGAAGCCAGCATGCGCACTGCCTCCGGAGATGTGCGGATCGGGGATATCGACGAGAAGATGGATGTGACCACCGCATCCGGTTCCGTCGACATCGGTCTCGCACGAGGTGACGTGACGTCGTCGGCTTCCTCCGGTGATCTTGCGATCGACCGGTTCGAGGGGAGCGATCTCAACCTCAAATCGGTTTCGGGGAACATCCGGGTCGGGCTGCCCCGTGGGACCAAGGTATCCCTCGACGCCCAGTCACTTTCCGGGCGCATCGCCCTTCCCGAACGCTCCACTACCGGCTCGAGCGGCGAAACACACACTCAGGTTCGGGCGAAGCTGCGGACGATCTCGGGTGACATCGAAATCATTCGGCTGGACTAAAAGCAGGCCTAGGCGCCGGCGTCGGCGGGGCGGCCTTTGGGTCGCAAGCTCCGCTTCAGGCGCAATGACTCGGTGACAGGCTCTTCCTCTTCCTCCGTCACCTTTTCGGCCGCGGCTGCGGCTATCTGCTCCCGAGGCTGGGGCATCACTGGGTTGTCCGGGTACTTGATGCGCATCGCCCCTTCAGCGGTGTGCTCCCATTTCGGCACGTTCTCGAACAACTTCGCGACGTCGTCGGGCCCTACCGTCTCGGTCTCCAGAAGCTGCACAACCATGCGCTCCATCGCGTCGCGGTGTCTCTCGAGCACCTCCCTGGCTTCCTGATGGGCGGCGTTGATGAGTTTGCGAACCTCTTCGTCGACCTTGGCCGCCACGTCATCGGAATAGTCCTGCTGACGCGAGTAGTCACGACCCAGGAACACTTCACCGCCGGGCTTTCCGTACTGCATCGGGCCCAACTGGTCACTCATCCCGTACTCCATCACCATGCGTCGGGCGATCGCAGTCGCCTTCTCGATGTCGTTGGCGGCACCTGTGGTGGGATCGGCGAAGATGATCTCCTCCGCAGTGCGGCCGCCGAGCAGCATCGCCAGCTGATCCACCAGCTCCGACCTGCGAACCAGGTACTTGTCGTGGGTGGGAAGCGCCAGGGTATGCCCGAGTGAGCGTCCCCGGGCCACGATGGTGACCTTGTGCACCGGATCGGTGTTAGGCATCGCATAGCCGACGAGGGCGTGACCCGTCTCGTGATAGGCGATGAGTTTTCTTTCCTCTTCGGTCATCACCTTCGTCTTGCGCTCGGGGCCGGCGATCACACGGTCGATGGCCTCCTCGAGCTCGGACATCGTGATCTCCTTCTTGTGCCGGCGGGCCGTGAGAAGGGCGGACTCGTTGATCAGGTTGGCCAGGTCGGCGCCAGTGAACCCGGGGGTGCGTCGAGCGAGGACTCCGAGATCGATCTCCTTGGCGAGAGGCTTGCCCTTGGCATGGACTTCGAGAACCGCCTTGCGTCCCTCGATGTCGGGGGCGTCCACGACGATCTGGCGATCGAACCGTCCCGGTCGGAGCAGGGCCGGGTCGAGGATGTCGGGGCGGTTGGTTGCCGCCATGACGATGACCCCGGTGTTGCCCTCGAAACCGTCGAGCTCGACGAGGAGCTGGTTGAGGGTCTGCTCCCGCTCGTCATGACCGCCGCCCAAACCGGCGCCACGGTGACGGCCAACGGCGTCAATCTCGTCGATGAAGACGATGGCCGGTGCGCTCGCCTTGGCCTGCTCGAAGAGGTCCCTGACCCTGGCGGCGCCGACCCCGACGAACATCTCGACGAAGTCGGACCCCGATATCGAGAGGAAGGGGACGCCAGCCTCACCCGCCACCGCCCTGGCGAGCAGGGTCTTGCCGGTGCCGGGAGGGCCGAAGAGAAGGACGCCCTTGGGGATCTTGGCGCCTACCTGACGGTAGCGATCGGGGTTGGCCAGGAAGTCTTTGATCTCTTCCAGCTCTTCTTTGGCCTCCTCGAGGCCGGCGACGTCGTCGAAGGTGACCTTGGGCTGTTCCTTCCCGACCAGCTTGGCCCGGGATTTGCCGAATTGCATCACCCGGTTCCCGCCACCCTGCATCTGCATGAAGATGAACACCATGAACCCAAGGAGGAAGAGCCACGGAAGGAAGCTGATCAAGAGCTCCCAGAATCCCGGCGGCTCCGGGTCTGAACTGACGTTGACCCCCGAAGCCAGGATTTGTTCGGTCAGGGGACCCTCGGAGCCTTCCGGATAGCTGGCCACGAAGTCCCAAATCTCGTCGGCGGCGGCACCAGGTTCGATACGGCCTTGCACCTGGTTGGAACGAGCGAGGATCTGGACTTCGGCGAAGTCTCCTGCCTCCACCCTTTCCATGAACGTGGACAGGGTGACTTCCTCAGGTCCTGAGACCTGGTCGAACCACCACTGGGCGAGGACGGCCAACAGGATGATGGACAACCCGTAGACCACCAACGTTCGAAGAGTGCGGTTCACTACAACCTCATTTTCACGACGGGAGCTGTTGAGCCCTCAATGTTACGGGACCCACCCGAATAGTCGAACCCCTGCTCATTCGTCGCCCATCACCCCCACATACGGGAGATTGCGGTACTTGCCCGCGTAATCCAGTCCGTAACCCACCACGAACTCGGGCCCGATTGGAAACCCGACGTACTTCACCCCGATCGGCACCCGCTGGATCCCTTCTTTCAAGAGAAGGGTTGCTACCTCCAGTGAGGCCGGCTTGCGAACGTTGAGACTCTTCATCAAGTAGTTCAGCGTCAGCCCCGAGTCGATGATGTCCTCGACGATGAGAACGTGGCGGCCCTCTATCTCCTCGTCGAGATCCTTGAGGATCCGAACCACGCCGGAGGTTTGAGTCGACGCCCCGTAAGAGGAAACCGCCATGAAATCGAACTCGACGGGGAGGTCGATGTGACGGGCCAGATCGGCCATCACCATGAACGCCCCGCGCAACACACCCACCAGGAGCAGGTCCTCGCCGGAATAGTCCTCGGTGATGGCCTTGCCCATCTCGGCGAGCTTGGCGTCTATGTCATCGGCAGTTATCAGGGGCTTGATGTCCATCCGGCTTCCTCTCTGGCGGAAACGGAAAGGTAGCCGCGGGTCGCCGGCTCGTACCAGGCGACCGGGGCCCGGCGCACTCCGGGCACCCACGCCACTTCCCCGTCGGCCTCGACCACGACGGCTTCTCCTTCGGAGATCCTGGCCACGAGATCAACGTCCGGACGGAAGATTGCCCCCCAGGTTCCGAGTGGAGCCACCCGGCACACCTCGTCGACGAGATCCACGTCGAACACTGCGTCTCCCAGACGATGGCTGCCCGGCTCGAGCGCAATCTGCGCCGAGGTGGTTGGGGTCTCATCGAGATGCTCGAACCTCAGCATCGGGCCGCTGCGGCGCGCTACGAGGCCACCGGTCAGCTCTTCCATCATCGACTCGCCCCTCACCACCTGCCACACCCGACTCAACTCCTCGGCGCCGAGGCTGACATGTTCGCGGAACCATCCAGCCATCCGAGCCAGGGCCCGATTGGCAATCGCAGGGGCAACATTGATCAGGGCGCCTATGGCGACCTGGGCCCGCTGGTCGTCGAACATGATCGGGAGAGTCCCCGCCTCCTGATCGAGTGGGTCCGAGTCGAACCTCACCGCATCAGCCATACGGGCGAGACTCGTCGTCAGTTGCGGGTTGAAACGGAGTAGGTCCGGCATCACTCGAAGCCGGATCACGTTTCGAGTAAGGCCGACCTCCTGGTTCATAGGGTCGTCGAAAAACGGAAGACCGGCGAGCAGCGCCAGTTCTCGGGTCTCTGATCTGGTGGCCCGCAAGAGGGGGCGATTGATGTTGGGGGGGCGCCACACCGGGATCCCGGTCAGGCCCCGGGGCCCAGTTCCACGCAACACGTTCAGAAGGACCGTTTCGGCCTGATCGTCGAGCGTGTGGGCGGTGAGGACCACATCGCCGAGCTTGGACACTTCGAGAAAGGCCGCGTATCTGACCGTGCGAGCACGCCCCTCCGGTGAGGCGCCGCCGGGCACCGACACCGTGACCACTTCGAGGGGCATGTCGAGCTGTGACGCCACCTCTCTGGCGGCCGCTTCGAGCCGAGCGGAATGCGGGAGCGAGTGGTTCACATGGACCGCCCTTACCCCGGCAGAGACTCGCGACAGCAAGAAGGCGAGTGATGCTGAGTCGGCGCCACCGGAGAGCGCAACCACCGGTTTGCCGGGCCGCAGGTCGAGGAGTGACGCGAGACGGTCGGTGAGCCCGGTCAGGCGACGCGTTGCAACCATCGTCTTGGGGCCTCGATCTCCTCGAGAGTGGGGAGACTCCCAACCCCGCGGAAGGCGAGATTGACCGTGTCCCAGCCGGCTTCCTTCTCGACCGTCTGGATGAACTGTTCCCCCATCCGGTACTGATTGAGCTTCATCTCCAGGCCGGTGATCCGGAAAAAGGCAGCCGTGCGCTTGTCAAGCTTGCGGTTCTTGAGGACCCGGCTCATGCGCTCCTGTGATTTGAGGTGCTGATGCCCGAGACGGTCCATCACCACATGCCCGTGACCCTCGAGCAGGCACATCAACGCCTGGACTTTGTCGATGACAGCTCGTTGCCCCGAGGTGGCGAACAAACCAAGGAGACCCCTTTGGTCGAGCATGGTTTCCCCGCTGTCTCTCCGGCTTGCGATCTCCCCCATCATCCGGTTGAGACGCCCCGGTTCGGGGGTCGACTCCTCGACAAGCTCGGACACCAGGCCCATGAAGTAGCCGCGCAACCAGGGAATCCCTTGGAACTGGGCGCGGTGGGTCATCTCATGGAGGGTCACCCAGAACCGGAACTCCGATGGGCGGAATTGATGGGTGCGCTCCATCTGAATGATGTTCGGGCCCACGAAGGCCACGACATCACCGTCTTCCCCGGTGGGCATGACCAACTCATACTGGCCGAGGACTCTGCGCGCCAGGATCCCGAGGACAGCAGTCATTTCGACCTGCATCAGCCGGGAGGTGACGGCCGCAGCTCCCTTGGCGCCCGGGCCGGCTTCGGCGACACGCTCTTCGAGATGTAGTCGCATTGGCTCGACGAGATGCGAGAAGCTGGCGATATTGCGCTCGACCCATTCGGATCGACCGATGACCACCGTGCTGGGGTTGCCGGGAAGATCCAAACCCGTGGCCTCCGGCACCAGTTTGGACACCGTGGAAGTCAAGCTCACCATCTCGGCCTCGAGTGCCGCCAGGTGATAGGTCTCGCCGAGCGGATAGTTGCCGGCGATCCTGCCGGCGAGACGACCCGAGCCCGACCGTGGGGAGGTTGTCACTCCTCGACGATTCGGTACCGCTTGCGAACGACCCGTGAGAAGTATTGGACCGAGGTGAAGATCGCCACCAGCAACGCAAGAGCGATGCCAGTTGGGACCAGGTAGCGATAGGTCCAGTCGGGCAGCGGCTCGGTGGCGGGGGGCGCGGTGACCGGGACCGCCGGCTCGAAGTCGACCGTGGGAACAGTGGCGTCGGTGACCGTGGAGCCGGTCTCCGCCGGCTCGTCAGCCGCCAGGGCGGTGGCGGTGATCGAGAGAAGTGCCCCAAGGGCGATGGCTAGAGCGAGCACACGGCTCAGACGCTTCATGAACGCGCAGACTACATCTGGTCGTGTGGCGAGGCCAACGTCACAGGTCGCCGACCGATTCGCTGGCCAGCGCCGCCCGGAGACGCTCGATGAGCTCGGGGGGGACCTCTTCGGAGAGACGCTCCCTGACCACGATCTTCAACCTGACCTCGAATTCGAAGATGTCGAAACATCCCGAGCAATCGTCGAGATGGGCGCGGATGCGCTCAGAATTGGCCGAGTCCATTTCCCGGTCGAGATACTGATAGAGATTGGTCAGTGCCTCGTCGCATTTGTGGCCGCTCATGGCTTCTCCGCGTCTTCGGGCAGGAGCCCCCGGTTCTCCGCGAACTCCCACAACCTCCGTTGCAGGGCCTTTCTTCCCCGATGCAGTCTCGACATCACGGTCCCGATCGGGATGTCGAGGATCTCGGCGATCTCCTTGTAGGAGAAACCTTCCAGATCGGCGAGCAGGACCGGAATCCGAAAGTTCTCGGGGAGCTCCTCCACCGCCTGCTTGATGTCGGATTCGACGAGCCCATCGAGCACCCGGTCCTCGGTGGTGCGAGCCGCCTCTGCCGACTCTTCGGACCCGATGCGACGGTAGAGATAGAGATCTTCGACAGCACCCAGATCGACCTCGGACGGGCGTCGTGACTCCTTGCGATAGTTGTTGATGTAGGTGTTGGTCAGGATCCGATACAGCCACGCCTTGAGGTTGGTGCCCTCCTCGAAGGTGTGATAGGCCCGGTAGGCCTTGAGGAAAGTCTCCTGGACCAGATCTTCGGCATCGGACGGGTTGCGGGTCATCCGCATCGCCGCGCTGAACAGTTGTCGGGTGTACTGGAGAGCGTCGCGTTCGAAGTCGGCCTGGTCCGCCATGCCTCGGGGACGGTACTTGTCCGTTCACCGTTAACCGTTAACTGTGGCCGCGTTAAGGCCCGAGCTGAACCTGCAGGGTCTCGTGGATCAGCTGCTGAGTTGCGGCATCACCTCCGACGAAGAAGAGGGTGTTGGTCGGTGTGTCACAGAAGGCGAACACCGGCGCTCCGTAGGTCTCTTCCTCAAGGGTCGTCATCCGGTCGCAGTCGTTGACGAAGACGAGGAGACTCCCTGACGAACCGTCGATCCTGAGGTCGGGACCATCCGGTCCCGGATCATCCGCAGCATCAACCAGCCCCAGGGGCGGCTCAGCGGTGAGGATCAGGAAACCTTGATCGTTGGTTACCCCATGGAGGTTCACCGCCCAAGATGCTCGTGCTTCGTCACTCATTCGCGGGTTGACTCCGCCCATGCCATCCCAGACGTATGCGGTCCACGGATCGAAATCGAAGACGAGGTAAGCGATGGGCTCCCTTGGGAACTCCCATAGTTCTACGACGCTGCCCTCCCCACCGGGAAAAGTGGTTGCCAAATCGCCGGGTCCCATATTGCCTTCGGTCTCCGTCACGAAAGCTTCCGGAGGCCCGTAGCGGATCCCGAACACTCGGCTGACGCCTCCGCTTAGTCTTCCGACGGCCTGGGCTTCCAGGCCACGGCTCGTCAGATCGAGATCCGCCGAATAGGACAATGTCATCTGCATTCCGTCGAGAAAGGTGAGCGGGAACTCTGTCATGCCGTTTGCAGTCTGGAGCGGAGGGGAAAAAACTGGGCTGCCATCGAGACATCTCTCGGTCTCGGGCCTGACCTCCCAGAGCAGCCATCGCGGGCCGCTTTGGCGGTAGACGAGAGCCCCGGTGAGCTCGGCATCGCTTCCGCGCAACATGAAGCAAAGTAACGGTTGCTGCTCGGATCCGAACACGTCGCTTCCGACCGTGATAGTCACCGGTTCACCAAGTCTGGCGGCGCTCTCATCCAGCCCGTCGAAGTTGAACTGTCCCTCGGGATGTGCGATGGCCTCAGCCCCTTCGATGTCACCGGTGATGACTGCGGACCACCAGGCCTCTCCGTCTGCGACCGCTCTGGCGACCTCGAAAGACACATCAACTCCCGGGGGCGTGGCTCGAGGTGTGCCGTCAGAAAGCATGAACCCGAGTCCCAATATGGTCACCACGACAACGGCAGAAATCAGCGCGATTGCCCAGCCCGGCAACTTCCTCGAAGACTGGGTCGCAGTCAGCGTCGGGACGGCTGTGATCTCTTCCCATCCGGGAGAATCGGGAACATCCTCGACCAGGGGAGCGAGACCGGCCCGCGCAACACGACGAAAGGAATCGTCACGCATCGAAGTGTCTCCGAAGTTTCTTGCGGGCCAGATGCAGGTAGCGACGAAGCGTGGCCGGGCGAACTCCAAGGAGCTCCGCCGCCTCGCTTGGCTCCAGGTCAGCCCAATACACGAAGTAGATGGCCGCACGCTGTTGCAGCGGCAGGGCCGCAACAGTTCGGACAACATCCGCATCCACTAGGAAGTCGGCCGGATCCTCCCCCACAGTCGCCACGGGGTAGCGGGCAAGTGCCCGCCGCTCTCGGTCCAAACGTCGACCGGCTGAACGCGCTCGATTGAGAACCGCCTGCATCAGATAGGCCTGTGGATTCTCCAATGAGACCAGCGAACGACGTTGCAAAGTCGCCACCATCACCTCCGAAACCAGGTCTGAGGCCGCATCCGGGCCGACGAGAGAGGCGGCGAAGCGCATCAATGGACCACTAACCTCTTCATAGATCGACCGATCAGTCACGCTCGCATCCTCGGTGAAACGTCACAGACCTGGGAAGCGTTGCACGCCGATCAAATGAAGTGCTCCACCATCCGGCCGACGGGGATCGACGGATTACGGATCACGGATAATGGTCGACGGATCCAGAGCCGGAGAGGGGAGTCGAACCCCTGGCCCACGCCTTACGAGGACGTTGCTCTACCACTGAGCTACTCCGGCCAGACATCCAATGTTAGAGGTAGGGCTGGTGCTGAGCCAGACGTCAGACGGTCGCGAGGATCGCCTGTCAACTCCCGATAGCGACTTGCGCAGCGGATGCGCTTCAACTGCCCGTTCGACGGCGGAACGAGACGAATGTTCATCTTCGCCAAACCGTTCCATTCACTAGAAGGTATGTACAGGCATTGATCGGTGGTGGCGTCGTAGACCGCGATCCAGTCCACCTCATCCATTGTGTAGCGATGTTTTACCCAAGCTGAATCGCTGGTGACCTTCGCCAAGATCACCCGCCCGTTCGAGGTGGTGTACTTGCATTGGACCCGTTCCAGGGCCCCGTCCTCCTTGCGGACCACGATCAGGTCGTAGGGCAGATCGTGACCGAAGGGGATGGCAATCCCGTGTCCCTGTCGTTGCAGGTCGGCGAGGATGATCGCCTCCCCGACTTCGCCCTTGGCGGTGGTGATTCCCATGTTGTTCCCTCCCACCATTGAAGGTATCGGGTGGGTGGGACGAAAACGCTCAGTCCTGAGAGCCGAGACCGGTGAAGAGTGTGGCCAGGACCAGTTCCCGCCGGAGACTCCCCTGGATGTCGACCACCGCGTCGAGCACGTGCTCCGCCGACATGACCGCCTTGCGGGGATTGACATCGGTGAAGGCCGCCAGGGGGAGATCGGAGTTCTTCACCGGCCCTCCCATCTGAAGCGACGCCGAATCGGCATACCAGGACGCAAGGATCTCGAGGCCGTTGACTAGCAAGGACTGCTCGGATCTGCGCCGCGCCCGCTGTTGGGCATCCTTGGTCATGTCCGTCCCCACCGATCGCTCGGCCAGGGGGCCGATCTCCTCGAGGACCTGCATCGCCAGACGTTGGCCATCACCGGGACGTGGGGTGACCCGCCCTGGAATCGAGAGCCAGAGATCGCGGAACTGTGCCACTTCCGGCCGGTTCATCAGTGCCAGGGCCAATCCGGGGCGACCACCAGCCACCACCGCCACACTCGTCGCCTCCTCGGGGCCGAGACCTCGTTCCTCGAGGGCGGAGACCAACTCGGCGAGTGGGACCCGACCCACGTGAACGGTGCGACATCGTGAGGACACCGTGGCCGGGAAGTCATCCTCCGATTCAGCGACGAGGAGGAACACAACCGCCGCCGACGGCTCTTCCAGGGTCTTGAGCAGTGCATTGGCGGCTTGGTCGGTCATCGTCCCTGCCTCGGGCAGAAGGAACACCGTCCTTGGCCCCTCGACCGGTCGCAACGCCGCCCGCGCCACCACCGATCTGATCTGCTCGACCCCGAGACTGGTGGCGCCTTCGGGCTCGATCACCGAGACGTCGGGATGACTGCCGGCGGAGACCAGCCGACACGATCGACACTCGCTGTCATGAACCCCGCGCGACGGACAGAGGATGGCGGCGGCGAACTGCCTGGCCATCAGGGCCTTGCCCACCGACTCCGGGCCCACGAACAGATAGGCCTGGGCCGGCTCCGGGGCATCCCGGCGCAGCAATTCGATCACGCGGGCATGCCCGATGATGCCCGAGAAGGGATCAGTCAACGTCGATCACCGCCAGGATCCGCTCGACCAGCGAGTCGACGTCTTCGTCGCCCCGCAACAACATCACCCGCTGCGGCTCCACCCGCGCCAGTTCGGCGTAGGCGTTGTGAACCTCCTGTTGGAACTCGACGCTCTCGGCACCGATCCGGTCGGGTCGCTCCTGGCGCCCTAGGGCGGTGCCAGGGTCCACCTCCAACACAAAGACGTGATCCGGCTCCACACCTTCCAGACCGATCTCGTTGATCTCACGAACCTTCGCCTCTCCCAGGCCACGGGCCCGGCCCTGGTAGGCGATCGAGGAGTAGTAGCTGCGGTCGGTGATGACCCAGGCGCCCCGCTCCAGAGCGGGCAACACCACATCACGGACCAGCTGTGAGCGTTGGGCGGCGAATAGGAACACTTCGGCCCACCGATCCACATGATCGGAGTCCAGAACGATTTCCCTCACCTTCTCACCCAGGTCGGTGCCACCAGGCTCGCGAACCACCACCACTTGGTCGCCTCGTTCACGTAAACGGGCGGCGAGTGCGGAAGCCACCGTGGTCTTCCCCGAGCCATCGCCACCTTCGAGAGCCAGATAGCGCCTCATGAATTCCTCATCGACAAGCACACATCTCGCACGGTAACGGGCCGGTGTCAAGCCGGATGTGTTGACATTGCCCGGCCGTTTGAGGTCAACTCACCCCGCGAATGCCAAAGAGCCTCGTCATCGTCGAATCCCCAACCAAGGCCCGGACCATCGCCGCCTTCCTCGGCGCCGATGTCGCCGTCGAGTCCTCGATGGGCCATATCCGAGACCTTCCGCGCTCCGCAGCCGAGATACCGGCGAAGGCCAAAGGTGAGGATTGGGCGCGTCTCGGCGTCGACGTCAACAACGGTTTCGAGCCCCTGTATGTGGTCCCCAAGGAACGCAAGGACCGGGTGAAGAAGCTGAAGGAGATGCTCGCCGGCGTCGACCATCTCTATCTAGCCACCGACGAGGACCGCGAAGGTGAGTCGATCGCGTGGCACCTGACCGAGGTGCTCAAGCCAAAGATCCCGGTGCATCGGATGGTCTTCCACGAGATCACCAAACCCGCTATCGAGGCAGCGTTCGCCAATCCCAGAGACCTCGATCAACGTCTGGTCCAGGCCCAGGAGGCCCGCCGCATCCTCGACCGGCTTTACGGCTACGAAGTCTCACCTGTTCTCTGGCGGAAGATCCAAAAGGGCCTCTCTGCGGGACGAGTGCAAAGCGTGGCCGTTCGCATCGTGGTCGAGCGGGAGAGGGAGCGGATGGCCTTCGTCCCTGCCGGGTACTGGAGCGTGGAAGGGATCTTCGCCCCCACCGTCGATCTCGACAGAACCTTCGATGCGACCCTGCTCCAGGTCGACGAGACGCGGGTGGCCACCGGCAAGGACTTCGACAGCTCAGGCCAGGCCAGAAAAGGCGTGCTCACCCTGGATCAGGAGCAGGCGACCACGCTGGCCGCAGCCCTCCTCAACCGCGGGTTCATCGTTGACTCGGTGGAACAGAAGCCTTACAAGCGCTCCCCCTACCCGCCGTTCCGGACCTCGACGCTGCAACAGGAAGCCGGCCGCAAACTTCGTTTCTCCTCGTCCCGAACCATGTCGGTGGCGCAACGTCTCTACGAAAACGGCCACATCACCTATATGCGAACCGACTCGACCGCGTTGTCAGAGTCGGCCGTGGCTTCGGCACGGTCACAGATCGCCAAGCTCTACGGCGCGGAGTACCTCTCACCTAAGCCCCGGGTCTATGCATCGAAGGTGAAGGGGGCGCAGGAAGCCCACGAGGCGATTCGGCCCGCCGGCGAGACGTTCCGGACCCCGGAGCAGATCGGTGCCGAAGTGGGCCCCGACGAGGCCAGGCTCTACGACCTGATCTGGAAGCGAACTCTGGCGTCACAGATGGCAGATGCCATCGGGGTCACCGTCTCAGCGAGACTGGCCGCAACCACTTCGGATGGGGTGCGGGCCGTTTTCAGTACCAGTGGGCGCACCATCACTTTTCCCGGCTTCCTGCGGGCCTATGTTCAAGGGGCCGACGACCCCGAATCCGACCTCGACGACCGTGAGGAGATCCTCCCGCCGCTGGCCGAAGGCGACAAGCTGGCGGCCCAACGTCTCGAGCCGACCGGCCACGAAACCCGGCCTCCCGCGCGCTACACCGAGGCTTCCCTGATCCAGAGACTCGAAGAGCTCGGGGTGGGCCGACCCTCGACCTACGCCTCGATCATGTCCACGATCCAGGACCGGGGTTATGTCTGGAAGCGGGGCACCGCCCTGGTCCCGACTTTCACCGCCTTCGGCGTGGTGACCTTGTTGGAAAGCCATTTCCCTGATCTCGTGGACTACGCATTCACGGCGGAGATGGAGGACGACCTCGACCGGATAGCCACGGGCGAGGAACAGACGGTTCCCTGGTTGACCGCTTTCTATTTCGGCGCCGACGGCCTCAAGGAGAAAGTGGCGACCCGTCTCGACGAGATCGACCCCCGAGCAGTCGGTTCGATACCGATCGGAGAGGACAGGAGCGGACAGGCGATCCTGGCACGAATCGGTCGTTATGGGCCTTACGTTGAGCGAGGTGAGGAGCGGGCGTCGATCCCGGACGATGTGGCTCCCGACGAGCTCACCGTCTCACGGGCCATCGAGTTGTTGGAGATCCAGAACGCCGGGGACAAAATCTTCGGCAGTGACCCCGACACCGGGCTGACCGTCTACGGGAGAACCGGGCGATTCGGCCCCTACGTCCAACTCGGAGAAGTCGAAGAGGGGAGCAAGGACAAGCCAAAGCGGGCCTCGCTGCTCAAAGCGATGTCACTCGACGCGCTCTCACTCGACGATGCCTTGCGTCTCCTCTCCCTGCCCCGCACGGTGGGCACCGACGAGGCCGGCGTCGAAATCGTTGCCCTCAACGGGCGATACGGCCCGTACATCCAGAGGGGCGAAGACCGCAGGAGTCTCGAAGCCGACGAGCAGCTGTTCACCCTCATGGTTGACGAGGCGCTCAAGCTGCTTGCTGAGCCGCCCCGTCGACGGGGTCAGAGCGCTGCCGGGCCTCTCAAGGAGGTGGGCACCGACCCAGCCAGTGGCAAGCCGGTCACCGTGCGCTCGGGGCGTTTTGGTCCGTATGTCACCGACGGCGAAGTGAACGCTTCGCTTCGACAAGGCGACTCGCCGGAAACGATCACCATCGAGCGTGCGGTCGAGCTGCTCGCGGCGCGTCGCGACCGCATCGGCAAATAGGCATCTGCGGTCTGAAGAGGGCCGGGGAGCGCTCAACGTCATCGGCCAAATGAGCCGATCCTGTTACGACCGGGAGCCATCCCCATCTCAACCGAATCCGCAACCCGATCTCGACCGGCGGCTGCCACTCGCGCAGCTTCGATTCTCGTCGCCGTCGTGGCATTTGCCTTTGGCGCCGCGCTCCTCGGGGGAGGATCGTTCGAGGACGCAACGCTGTCCGGTGTCGTCTATTCGTCTGTCGCCGTTGCATCGGGTCTGGTGTTGGTCGCGGCAGCGCTTGTCGCACGGGGACGGTCCCGATTCGCGTGGAGCATGATTGGGGTAGGTGTCCTCTGCTGGGGAATCGGCGAGTCGGTTTGGATGATCCAGTTGCATGCCGGGGAGATCCCCTACCCCGGTGTTGCCGACTTTCTTCTATGTGGCCGGTCATCCGCTCATTTTTGCCGGAGTGATCGCGCACAATGGGCTACCGCACCTCGGAGATTCTGGGCGGGGCGTGTTTCGAATTCACCATCCCGGTTCCGGAACCCGATCCTGTCGACCTCGTATCAGCCCGGGCCGAGCGGGTCGGCTGACCGCAAGCCGCCCCCGTAGTGGGACCGTGAGCCTCCCCGTAATTGGGACCCACAGGTCCGTATATGACGGCGGCTTCAACTGGTGATCGCGACATCCCGAGCTT
>JBBDWM010000032.1:0-16539 GCA_040902845.1 Acidimicrobiia bacterium | reverse complement strand
TGGCGGCGTCGAGCCCGACAGGGCCCGCCTTCGAAGGGGCGCAGATCTCCTCGGGTCAACGGGCCGCCCCGGGAGCAATCGAGCGGGTGCGGATCGACCGTTCGTCCCTCGAGCCCCGGTTTTCTGTGATCGGCCAGGAGGCATGGTCCGACGAGCCGGGATTCGAATTCGACTCGGTCACCGGGATCTGCGGGTCGGGGATCATCGAGGCCATCGCAGAGCTCTTCCTGGCCGGGGTGGTCGGGAGCGATGGTGTGGTGCGCGATCCTTCCCATTCTGGCGCGGAGATGTCGACCCCTGGGTCGACATCTCCGCGCCAGAACGAACACTCGCCACGAGTGGTGCCCTCCGATCGGACCTTCTCCTACGTGCTCTGCTTCGAGCCGCGGATCGAGGTGACACAGAACGATGTGCGGGCGGTGCAACTCGCCAAGGCTGCGCTGCATGCCGGCGCCCGGCTGCTGATGGACCACTACGGCATCGACCGAGTCGACGAGATCAGGCTTGCTGGAGCATTCGGCAGCCACATCGACCCGATGTATGCCATGGTGCTGGGCATGATCCCCGATTGCGATCTCGACCGGGTTTCGGCTGCGGGAAATGCTGCGGGGGTGGGGGCGATGATGGCCTTGCTGTCGGGGGTGGCTCGAGAAGAGATCGAAGCGGTGGCAGCCCGGATCGAGAAGGTGGAGACGGCCGTCGAGCCCCGATTCCAAGAGCACTTCGTCGCAGCTCTGGCCATACCCCACGAAACCGACCCCTATCCACTCCTGTCCGCGGTGGTCGAGATGCCGCCGACTGCGGGTCCTCGGGGGCGTCGGGGACGGCGTTCCCAGTAGCAGCGGCTGCGTTCCATGATGTAGTCTGGTACCGCATCATGGAACAGACCACGGGACGTCGAGGCGGTGGCCGCGCCGCCCGGCAGGCGGCACGCACCGCCCGGGCCATCGACTCGGTGCCTTTCCTCACCCGAAAGCTGGCCCCGGTGGAGGTGCTCGGCGAGGAAGGCCTGGTCCTGATCGAGTCCAACGCCGAGCTGCTCCTCGAGCGAGTCGGTGTGGAGGTGCTCAATTACCCCGAGGCGCTCGGCATCTTCAGCGACGCCGGCTGTGAGGTGACCGACACCCGGGTGCGATTCCCGTCAGGGCTCGCCAGAAGTCTTCTCGCCACGGCTCCCTCCAAGTTCACCCAGCACGCACGCAACCCGGACCATGACGTGGTCATTGGCGACCCCCATCTCGTGTTCGCACCTGCCTACGGCTCTCCGTTCGTGCGCGACTTCGAAGACGGCCGCCGCTACGCGACGATCGCCGATTTCGAGAACTTCGCCCGGCTCACCCACATGACTCAGTCGCTCCATCACGGCGGCGGGACGCTTTGCGAGCCGGTCGACCTGCCCGTCAACAAGCGGCACTTCGACATGGTCCTCGCCCACATCAAGAATCACGACAAGGCGTTCATGGGATCGGTCACCGCCCCCGAGCGGGCGCAGGACACGGTCGATATGGCGGACATCGTCTTCGGCGGTGAGGTTGTGGCTGGCAAGACCGTTCTGCTCTCACTGTGCAACGCCAACAGCCCGATGAGCTGGGACTACAACATGCTCGGCTCGGCGAAGGTCTACGCCGAGAACAATCAGGCCTGTCTCATCACCCCGTTCATCCTCGCCGGGGCGATGGCCCCGGTAACCGTGGCCGGGACGGCGACCCAGACCCTCGCCGAGGCGATGGCGGGGATGGCGTTCTGCCAGATGGTGCGACCGGGGGCACCGGTGGTGTTTGGCTCGTTCGCCTCTTCCATCTCGATGCAGTCCGGAGCTCCCACCTTCGGCACCCCGGAGCCGGCGTTGATGCTGTTTGTGATGGCCGCTTTAGCCCGTCGACTGGGGATCCCTTTCCGAAGCGGCGGGAACCTAACGGCGGCCAAGACACCCGACTACCAGGCCGCGTACGAGTCGGCAGCCACCTTCCTGCCCACCATCCTGGCCGGAGTCAACTTCGTCCTCCACACCGCAGGCTGGCTCGAAGGCGGGTTGACCATGGGCTACGAGAAGTTCATCCTCGACTCCGATCAGGCCTCGATGGCCGAGTCCATGCTCGGCGGTATCGACCTCTCCGCCAATGGCCAGGCTCTCGAAGCGCTGCTGGACAACCCGCCCGGTCAGCACTTTCTCGGCAACGCTCACACGCTGGCCAACTTCGAGAACGCGTTCTGGCGAAGTGGGACCGCTGACAACAACAGCTTCGAGCAGTGGCAGGAGGCGGGTTCCCAGGAGGCGGCGGCCCGGGCCCACGCCATCTGGCGTCGCATGCTCGCCGAGTACGAGCCACCGCCGCTGGACGAGGCGATCGACGCCGAGTTGGCGGATTGGATCGCGCGGCGCAAGGCTTCCTTCCCCGACTCCGACGTCTGACCGATGGGTGAGAACCTGGTCAAAGCGCTACTCGCCGCAGCCGATTTCGAGGTGATCCCATTGAAAGGGACCTTGGAGAAGGTCGCCGTGATCCCGGCTGGTTCGACCGTCTCGGTGACGGCGTCCCCCTCCAGGAGCATGAGCGCCACGGTCGATCTGGCCCTCGCGCTGCAAGACCGGGGCTATCGGGCGGTGCCGCACCTTTCGGCGCGGATGATCGAAGATCGTCATGACCTGGCCTCGATCGTCAAGCGGCTCGACGATGGAGGCGTGGTGAGGGCGTTCATCACGGGCGGCGACGGCCAGCCGCATGGCGACTACTTCGACGCCCTCTCCTTGCTCCGGGACATGGCCGACCTCGGGCATCCCTTCCTAGAAGTGGGGATCACCGGGTATCCCGAAGGTCATCCCGTCATCTCTGCCGACCGTCTTCGCCAGGCCATGCTGGACAAGCAGGCTCATGCCACCCACATCGTGACCCAGATGTGCTTCAGCCCGAGAGCCGTAGTCGATTGGGTCACCACGACCCGGGCAGACGGGGTTCAGCTCCCCATCAAGGTCGGGGTGCCCGGGGCCATCGACTCTGTTCGGTTGCTCACCATCGCCGCTCGAATCGGTGTCGGGGACTCCATGAGATTCCTGGCCAAGAATCGTCGCACCGTGTTCCGGATGCTGCGCCCGGGTCGATATCGGCCGGACCGACTCGTCAGGCCCCTCGCCCGGCTGGGTGAGGGTCTCGACTTGAACGGGCTTCACATCTTCACCTTCAATCAGGTGGAACCGACCGTGGCGTGGCTTCACAAGGCCATTGCGAGGACCTCCTGATGTCGGTGCAGTCGATCGATCGGGCCTTCCAGGTGTTGAAGGCGCTAGCCGTCGAGCCCTCGGGAATCACCGATCTGGCGCAGAGGGTCGGCCTGCCCAAATCGACCGTCGCCCGAATGCTGTCGAGTCTGGAGGAGCAGGGTGCGGTGACCCGGGGGCCGGACGGCAACCTTTTTTCTATTGGGATGGGCCTCGTCGAACTGGCGGGCGCAATCGACGCGACGGCAGCTCTGGCAACGGCGGTCCGCCCCCACCTGACCTGGCTGTCAAACCAACTCGGTGAGGCGTCGGGCTTCAGCGTCCCCACCGGCTACACGATCCAGTACATGGTCCAGGTGGAGAGCCCCAATCCGGTGCAGGTCCGCGACTACACCGGTCTCACCGTTCCCATGCACATCGGGCCGTCTGGTCTGTGTGTGATGGCACAGTGGCCGTCCGAAGATGCCGAGCGCTACCTCAGCAGGCCTCTGGAGGGTTACACGCCGAAGACCGTTGTGGACCCGGCGAGGATTCGCGTGAGGCTGGACGAGGTCAGGCGTGCCGGCCATTGCTGGATCTACGAGGAGTTCGTCGAAGGAATCAACTCAGTGGCGGCACCGGTGCTTGCCGAAGGAAACCGCGCCCTAGGCGCGATCCACGTCCACGGCCCCGCCTACCGGTTCCCAGCCGAGGGGAGCGCCGACTCGATCGCCGCCCTGGTCATGGACGCGGCCGCCCGGTTCTCGAGCCGGCCCGAAACCATTTGAGTAACAGGATGATCATGTCCGGGTGTTCGATGACCATGTCGAAGGGTGTGAGATCACCGTTCCTGGAGTCGGCCCTATCCGGAGATTGTCTGCCCCGGTTGGCTCAATGCGTCCACGGTGGCCATGAAGATGACGACGGCCGCGAGGACTCCAGCGGCTGCCAGCAGCGGAAACCAGGGCACGGTTATGAGCAGAAATGTGGGAATCATTCCGGCCCCAATCATGACGCTGCCCGGCCTGGGGTGACGCCTTCTGACGGTCAGCCCTCCAAAAACGAAAGCAGCCCCGAGCAGTGCTATCGATGAAAGGCCAAACCTGCCATACGGGGCTCCTTCGTCGCCGGTCCAGTGGGTGAACAGATTGGCGACCGGGATGACCGCGATAATGGTGCTGATCAGAACGGCAGCCAGCCGCCACCATCTTCCTCCTCCGAATGTTTCCATGGGTGCCTCCCTTTGCAGCTCCAGATCGGTCCTTTGCAGGATTGGTGTCCAGACCAGAGCGGATACGTACACCCCTGCGTAACCTGAAGTTCATATGGAGCCACTTTCTACCCGTGACACCGCTCTCGTCGTCGTGGACGTTCAACGAGCTTTCGACGAGTGGGAGGCAGATGGCCATCGACGAAACAACCCGGATGCGGTTGAGCGGATCGGAGACCTCCTCGTCGACTTCCGGGCGAAGGGCGCTCCCATCGTCCACATACGTCACGCCTCACTCGAACCTCATTCACGGTTTCGCGCGGATCAACCCGGGTTTGCAGTCATGAACGAGGCGCGCGAGTGGTCCGGCGAGCCAGTGTTTGTAAAACACGTCAACTCTGCGTTCATTGGAACTGACCTGGAATCTCACCTGCGGCGAGAGGGCATTGCGAACGTCGTGATAGTGGGCGCGACCACAAATCACTGTGTTGAGACAACAACCCGGATGGCTGGCAACCTCGGCTTTCACGCGAAGCTGGTGCGGGACGCGACGTGGACGTATGACCGTGTGGGTGTCGATGGCGAGGCCTTCACCGCGGAGGAGGTCCACGCGATGTCGCTCGCCAACCTCCAGGACGAGTTTGCCGAGATCATGAGCGCGTCCGATGTGGCCGGTCACGTCGTGGTGATATGACGGTTCGGACAGACACGGTGCGCTCGCCTCATACGTAGACATCACCGGGAGCCAGCCGGTGGTCGTCCTGCTTAGAGTTGAACGGCGGTTCAGTAAACGAGGAGGTGTAGGTGGCCAACGAACGTCGTGAGATGCTGGAGAAGAGCTCCACGCTCTACTTCGGTCCCTGGTACCGACAATCGCCATTCTTCCAGTCGACGCTCGCCGCCGGTTGCTCCGCCTACGACATCTATAACCACATGTACTTGCCTGCCTATTACGACGATCCGGACGTCGAGTATTGGGCCCTGGTCAACGGGGTGACAATGTGGGACGTCGGGGTGGAGCGGACGGTGGAGGTGAGCGGCCCCGACGCCGACCGTCTTGTCGATTACATCACCTGTCGGGATCTCACCCGCTGTGTCGTCGGTCAGGGAAAGTACATGCCGGTCATCGCCCCGGATGGCGGCATCGTGAACGACCCGGTCCTTCTCCACGTCGGAGAGAACCGGTGGTGGATGCAGCTGGCCGACGCCGACGCCGGGCTGTACGCCCTCGGGGTGGCCGCCGGGCGGTTCGACGTCGACGTGACCCTTCCCGATGTTCACCCGATGCAGGTCCAGGGTCCGCTGGCAGCCAAGACCATGGAGAAGTTGGTTGGCCCGGGCATCTATGACCTCAAGTACTACTGGCTGGGGGAGTTCGAGATCAGCGGGATCCCAGTCGTGATCAGCCGGACGGGTTGGACTGCGATTCCCGGGTTCGAGATCAACCTGCTCGACCGAAGCGCGGGCCCTGCCCTGTGGGACGCGGTGCAATCCGCGGGCGAGGAGTTCGGGATTCGGCCGATCGCCCCCTGCGAGGCTCGCCGGATCGAGGCGGGGATCTTCAACTACGGCTCCGACATCACCCTCGACGACACTCCTTTCCACGTCAGTGGCATGGAGCGTCTCGTCGAGCTCCAGGAGCAGGAGTACCTGGGCAAGGATGCCCTGGAGCGGCTCCGGGTGACGGGCGTGGACCGCAAACTGGTGGGGATGTTCCTCGAAGGCGACCAACTGAGGGCGGAGCTGTCCGAGGTTTGGCCGGTGTTCTCCGACGGTCGACAGGTCGGCCGAGTCACCGACGCGGTTTGGTCGCCGGGATTGGAGAGGAACATCGGCTATGTGTGGGTCCCGATCAAGCTCTCGACCCCGGGCACCCGTCTCGAGGTGGTCACCGAGGACGGCGACGAGTTGACAGCTGTGACCACGCCCCTGCCGTTCGTCGACCCTCAGAAGAAGGCGCCGGCACAGAGCCTGACGAGTTGATCTTTGGGGGCAACTCCCCCGCCAGTCCCACCTTTCGACCGGGCCAATCGCACTGGCCAGCCCATTGCTCCTATCGCACATACGTGGCATAATCGTGGCATGGCGAGGATTAGGGTGAGCACAACGGTGGATTCAGGCCTCCTGGTGGGTGCCAGAGAGCTTCGATCTGAGTTGAATGACGCGGCGTTGCTCGACGAGGCTCTCGGCGCTTTGCTGGCGCGGCATCGTGCACGTGAAGTCGACGCTGCCTATGCGGTCTATGACCGACAACCGCTCGATGCAGCCGATGAGTGGGGTGACCTGGCTTCCTTCCGCGAGGCCGCGGCGTCGTCGTGAAGGACCTTCCATCGAGGGGGGAGGTCTGGTGGTGTGAACTGCCTGAGATCTCCCGTCGCCCGGTCATTGTCTTGTCTCGCGATGCTGCTATCCCGCGCCTTGGACGCGCCTTGATTGCTCCGTGTACGACAAACATTCGGGGGCTTCCCAGCGAGGTCGTGCTCGAAGTTGACGACGACCCCGTTCCCCGTCGTTCAGCGGTCAACCTCGATTCTGTGGAGAGTGTGTCGGTTGGCTCGCTGACGGAGCGCCTCGGTCGTCTCAGCATCGATCGCATGCACCAGGTCTGTTCGGCATTGGCCGTGGCCGTCGACTGTCCCTGACCGGCCCTGGCGGCCCGTCGAATTGCTCGAGCTGACCGTAAGGGCCCCGGGCGAGGGGTTATCCCCTCGCCCGGCTGACCACATCGAGCACCTGTTCCACCACCAGGTCGGGTCGGTCCCAGACCACCATGTGCTGTCCCGTTCCGTCGGCGACCACCGACCGGCTGTCGGTCGAAAGGCCGGCGTAGAAGGCAAGCCCGTCCTCCCAGGCACCGTTGAGAGCCTCCGCCCTCTCTCGACCCTCACCATCGATGAACCTTTGGCTGAGGAAGACGGCTTCCGGATCCTGGCCGATGACCACGAGAGGCAGGTCCGCAAAGTCGTCGAGCGACTCGGATACACCTTCGTCCAAGCCGAGCCACGTGGGACGTCTTGGGTCGGCGGGGTAAAGACTGTCAAAGAGGTCTTGGAACCCAACCGGCACCGGGTCGACCAGGACCACACCTGCGATGTCTCCTCGTCCGTCAGCGAAGAGACGGGTCGAGTGCACCCCGTCTCCGGCGGCGACGAGCACGAAGGGGCCTGGGATCCCGGCCTTGTTCAGGGCTTCGGACAGGTCAGTGGCTCGCTGTTCGGGAGTGGCCTCGCCTTCCATGTAGCCATTGGCACAGACCACGTATCCTCCATTGGACAACTGCGCCTGGACCACCGACCACGATCCATACTCGATCCAGTCGATGGGCTCGAGGATGATCGTTGGGCCACCGGCGTCGCTGCTTCCGGTGCAGAGCAGACGGTGAGGGAACCGGTTCCAGTCGTCGGCCACGATCTCACCGGCTTCGATCAGATCGGCGTTCGGGTCGAGTCGGATCAGGGCCCCAGGGTGGTACAACGTCACCCACAACGATCCGTCGGCTCCGATCACACCGCCTGCCTTTCCGGGCATCGGGAAGCGGCGCACCTCCCCGCTCTCGGGGTCGACTCGGATCAACAGATGATCAGTATTTGAAGTCACCCAGAGGAATCCATCGAACTCGGTCATGCCGAGGAGCCCGAAGGTGAGTCCTCCAAAGGAGCTCAACTCGCCGGTTTCCGGATCGAACCGGCTCAGATTGGTCCCAAAGGGATAGTTGCCATCCATCAGCCACAGGTAGCCACCCGCTTCGGTCACGCTGCGGACTCCCCACCCATCGGCGGTGTCCAATCCACTGTGAGTCGGGATCACGATCTTGCCGAGCGTCCCATTCTCGGAGAGGCTCGAGATCAGGCCCGAAGTCGGGTCGTTCACCCAGAGATATCCCAGACCTTGCCCTTTGAGCTCACCGGCACTGGTCGACAGGATCTCACCATCGACGGAGATCTGATGGACCTGGCCCTGGTCGTTGCTCACCCAAAGGCTGTCACCGAACCAGCGAGCGCCGCCGGGCGAGCCCTCGATGGGGATGGTTGTGTCCACCTCGCCGGCCGCGGGGTCGAAGCGGAGTACCTCGCCGCCGTTGTCGTAGCTCAGCAGCCATAGATAACTGTCACCGACGACTACGCCCTCCACGTAGCCGTCGATCGAATAGGTCGTTTCCACCTCGCCCGAGGCGATAGAGACCTTCTGAAGCACATTCTGGAGGGCGGTCATGACCCAGATGGTGTCGCCATCGACGACCATCGTCTGCACACCACCCGAGGCGAGTGGGACCACGTCCTGAACTCCGGGCAGATCAGCGATGCCATCCAACGACGGGGCAAACACCGATGTTGACCCCTGACGCAGCACAGTCGGAATGGCGAAGGCGATCACAGCGACAAACGCGGCAACCGCGATGACCCAGGGTCGAGGCCTTCTCGAAGGCATGGGCCGCAATGGGGCCGAGATGCCGATGCGCTCGTCCACCTTGGCTCGGAGTCGGCTCTTGTCGGCCTCGATACCGATCGCCGGGTCGGCGCGTTCCATTAGGTTGATCATGCGGAGGCCTCCTTGGGCTCGGTTCGTGAAGACTGACTATTGAGTTGGTCGAATCGGGTCTTCAAACGTGATCTGGCCCGATGAAGCCGTTGGTCGACGGCGTTCTCTTTGATTCCGAGGACAAAGCCGATCTCGCTTCGGGTCAGACCATCCCAGGAAGACAGACGCAGGAGCTCCCGGTCAATGGAGCTCAGCCCGTCGAGCGCCCGATGGAGCAATTCAACCTCTCCTTCTGCGGTCGACCCGGACTCCGCATCACCGCCATCGACTGACCTCATTGAGGCAAGACGGGTTGACAGCGAGCTCTGGCGTCGCCGGGTTCGGTATTGGTTGCCGACCACCCGATAGGCCACGCCAAACAGCCAGGCTCGACCTCTGTCATCCGGAGGCATCTCGTCGAGACGGCGCCACGCCACCGCAAACACTTCAGCCGCCGCATCCTCGGCATCGGCTCGTCCTAGACGCCGGACGCAATATCGGTAGATGGCGTCGTAGTTGGCCTCGAAGAGTGGGTCGAAGCCAGGCCCGGGATCAGTTTGAGGGTCGACAGCAATTCCTCTGGACACATCTGCCTTTCTCCAATGTTATGTGTCCACGGCAGAAGTGTTCCTTACAGCAGTTCGGGAGACGCGGCCATGCCCCAGGCTTCGTTGACAACGACGCCAGCCGGTGACCCTCGTTTTCGCGCGGGGAGCGCGGCCTACAGGCCGCGATCCCCCCCCCCCCCCCCCCCCCCCCCCCCCCCAAAACCGGGTTGGGGGGCAACCGGACCTGCCCGTCCTTTGCGTCAGCCCTCCGGTTGGTACTTGAACTCGAAGAATTTCTCCCGGCCCAGGTCGTCGTAGACCTTGACCTGGAAGGCCTGTCCCGCAGGTGCCTCCGGGAAGAAGACCTGAAGCTCCCACACGCCCTCGCCATTGACCGCGACAGCTCCCGAGCCGTATTCCGATTGTACGTAGATGGTCGATCCCGGCTCACCCGTGCCGTAATACACGTCGTACGGTGGGGTCAGGGTGCACACCCCAAAGCTGGCGTTGGCCACGAACTCCGCCGGTTCCTCCGTTGGCTTGGTCGTCGTGGTGGTCTCGGCGACCTGCGCGTAATGCACGGTGATCGTGGCGAGGGCCACGTTGCCGGCAGCGTCACGGGCGTTGAACTCGATTTGGTTGGCTCCCTTGGAAAGAGGGAGGGTCAGCGACCATGACCCATCCTCGTCGACGTCGGCTGCACGCTTCCCAGCCGTCACGAGGGCTCCGGGTTCGGTTGTTCCCAAGAAGGTCACCTCAGGTTTGTGGACTTCGGCGCCGTTCCGTGGCGAGCTGATCTCCAGCAGAGGCGGCGTGATGTCTTCCGGCACGGTGGTTGACGGAGGCAGCGTCGTCGCGACCACAACCGTGGTGGCCGGTGTCAGCAACATTGCGGGATCGAAAAGGGGAGTCGTCGATGCTGGTGGGGTCGGCATGGTGGTTGTCGTCATCTGTTCGTTGGTGGGCTCGATGACCAGGGCCACCGCCACGGCCGACCCCATGACCAGCGCGGCCGTCACCAGTGCCAGACGCATGCTGGGGCGCCGTCTTGCCGGTGCTTGAACCGGAGCCGAACGATGATGGAGGGGAGCGGACTCGACCGCGGCCTTCAGGTTCTCGGCGGCCTGCCGTGCGATGGTGTCGAGGTCACGACTCAACTGGTGCCTCCAATCCGAGTCGGGCTGCCAGGGCCTGTCGGCCTCTGAACAGATGGACTTTGGCGGTGTTGGGACTGCAGCCGAGGATCTCGGCGATCTCGTTGACCGACCGGTCCTCGAGGTAGAAGAGGGTGATCGCCTGGGTTTGGCGGCCCGGCAGCTCTCGAACCAGGCTCCAGAACCGCTCGTCCTCCGGCTCGAGCCCGGGGAGCTCGGTTTGGGTCTGGCCGGCCAGGCGCTCGAGCGCCTTGCGCTCGGCTGTCTTTCTTCGAAATGCTGATATCGCCATGTTTGCCACCACTCGTCGCACCCAGGCCCCTGGCTTGTCGTACCCCCCGATGCGATCCCACCGCTGATGCGCAGCGATGAACGCCTCCTGGGCCAGGTCCTCTGCCCCCGACCTGCTTCCGGATAGGGCGTACGCCAGAGCCACCACCTTCCTGTACTCGCGGTCGTAGAAGCTCTCGAACGCCTCCACGACAACACCTTCGGTGGTGTCGCTGGAGACCATCTGACTCCGAATCCGTGCCGTCAAGATCTAGACGAATCGGCAGGTTCGGAGGTTTACCTGAGCGGGTCGTAAACCGAACGCCGACTCGATGCGTGTTAATGGCTGTGGGGCAGGCCGGGATGCGACCGACTATGAGTCAGGGGGTTCGAAACAATGCGCAGATGGTTGGCATTCATCGCCGGTTTGGGCGTGATCGTCGTGTCCGGGGTGGCCTTTGGGCTGTCCGGTTCTGAGTCACCGTCCACCACCGTCGAAGCCGAGAAAGTGGTGGTAGCGGATCATCCTGGATTGCCAGTCCTCGAGGGAGCCCACGAGGAGAGGTGGGCGCCCGACAAGGTAAGCGACAGCGAGGAGCCGAAGGGGTCGGAGGAGCAGGCGGAACCGCCCAAAGAGGAGGAAGAGCTCGAGGTGGACATCACGCCTCCAGCGTTCCAGATCTTGCACCCGACTGATGGGCAGGTCTTTGAGTCCAAGAAGGTCGTCTTCGAGGGAACCAGTGAGCCCGGCGCCTCGGTGTTCACCGGTGAATACGAGGCCGATGTCGATGACGCCGGCAATTGGCGAATCGTGCTCTTCCTGTCACCGGGTACCAATCACGCGACGCTGAGGGCCAAGGATGCCGCCGGCAATGTTGCCGAGGATTCGGTCACGGTGGTCTATGAGCGGGCCGAAGAGCCGAAAGAGGAGTCCAAGGAAGAAGAGGAGCCCAAGGAAGAAGAGGAGCCCAAGGACAACGACGGGGAAGAGGTCAATTGGGAGTTTGTGGCGCACCAGGCCTACGGCGAGTGCTCCGAGAACCCTCCCTTCGACGTGTTCTACGGAAAAAGCAAACCGGGCAGTGTGATTCGGGTTGTCTCCGAGTATGGCGACGGTGAGACCGAGGTCAATGACCACGGCGAATGGGAGCTGCGGGTCTACTTCGAAGGGTCCCCGGTGGGACAAGGGATTCTGGTCAAGGTGCTCGACCAGTTCGACCACAAGCAGACATTCGAGTTCACCCACACGGACTGAGCACTTTCTGGATGCGCCCTCCTACCGACCACAGAGGGTGGGAGGGCGCACCGCTCGTAAGGCATCCAACTCTGCGGCACCGTCTCCTGGAGAGGCGTGAGCCACGTCCGGGATCGGTCTCATGTGCTCGGATCAGAAGGCCGCTCGTCGGGACCCACTTCGCAGCTGCCCCTTTCAGCTGTAGAGCAGCGATCCCGGTGTCGTGAGCACCTCGCCTGTCTCGAGCCAGGTCTTGAGGCCGGAGAGGATCATCGGCCATCCGCCATACAGTTCGTTGTTGGCGCCCTCGCGCAGCTGGTCGTGGGTGACGGTCAGGCGGCAGGAGTCGCCGACGGGCTCGATCTCCCAGGTGACTCTCGAGGTTCCTTCGGTCTTCACATCCTCACTCCAAAGCGCAACCATGCTTTGCACCAGCCGGCGCGGTGGGTCGACCTCGAGGTTTTCCCCCTCGCCGAGTAGCCCGGGGGAGCCCGGGTGGCTCATCTCGAGGCGAGAGCCGGCCGTCCAGTCCGAGCTGACCTGGGTGCCGAACTGGTACTTGCTCCTGATCTCGCTGTCGGTGATCGCCTCCCAGAGCCGCTCCGGGGTGGTGCGTATGTAGATCTCGAATACCTTCTCCATGGGACTCTCCAATCTCTTCTTGAGACCGCTGAGCGCAGACGCCCAGGGCTCGGAGTACTTACTCACCCACCGGTCGTGGACGAGTCGGATCGGAACCGGGTTCAGGAAATGCAGCTTCTCGCGGCCTCGCCGCTTGGTGACCACCAGGCCTGCCTCCTCGAGTTGCTTCAGGTGCTTCATCACGCCGAAGCGTGTCATCGAGAAGCGCGCCTCCAGCGCACGCAAGGTCTGCCCGTCCTCCCCGAAGAGCTCGTCGAGCAGGCTCCGTCTTGTCGGATCGGCAAGGGCCCTGAACACCGCGTCCATGGCTGTGACAATAGGTGACTATTTGGTCACATGTCAAGAAGACACCAAAACGTCAAAACTGTCGACGATCCGGGTACTCTCGAAAGCCGGGCTCGAATCCGACCGGGTTCGGCAACCAGGACCTGGAGGTCCCCATGAAGACGTCTCGCGTCGTCGCGTTGGTTTCGATACTGCTGGTAATTGCGGCTTGTGGAGGTTCCACAGAAGGCTCCACAACTGTCCCCGCCGATGGGACGACGACCGGTGGAGCTGATGCCACCAGTCTTCCAGATCAGACCACGGCTCCAGACGACGACCCGGGCACGATCACCGACATCTCCGACATGCCGGCCGAATGCATAGACGCCTTCAGCGCTTTCCTACAGCAGATCGAGCCGATCGTGAAGGACATCGACTTTGAGAATTCCACCTTGGCCGACCTCGAGGCGATGGGCAACGAACTGGAGCCGATCAGCGACGCCTTCGAGGAAGAGACGGCTGACTGTCCGGATCTCGATCTCTCGGACGAGGAGAGCCTGGCCCTCATGAGGGAACTTGCCGAGCGTGATGCTCCGGGCACAGCCGCGTACTTCGCGTGGGTCGAGGCATTGATGGTCAGCGTCGACGACGGCGGGGCCGCCGTCTCGGGCGACTGCGAAACCGACATCGCGGCATTGCAGGAATACGTCGATCAGGGGGGCACGATGGCCGATCTGACAGTCGGCGAGATCACGGCGTTCGGCTCATTGATGGCGGCCGCGAGCACCGAGTGCTCGGTCGACCGATTCCAGGAGTGGGTGAGCCAGGAGGACGTGGCTGCCTGGACAGAGGCCTAACCAGCTCCGCATGGCGGCCGCACCGCGGCGGCCGCCACGGCCACGTAAGTAACGAGTTCGGCAAACCCCTACTTCGGGGGGAGATCCTCGGCATAGGTCATGCCACGCCGGATCCACGCCTCGAGGTCGCCGTCTGTGGCGATGCCTTCCGCCTCAACAATCAGCCAGCCCTTCATCTAGCCGATGGCCCGCGAAGCGATGGTCTTCCCTGGGAGTGACGCCATCATCGAACGGCGGAGACGGAGCCGCCCGCCCAAAACGGCTTGGCCACTTTCAGACTGAGTGTGAGAAGGCGAATTGGACGAGTTCGTCGATTCTCGCGGTGGCTACGGCGACGTACGTGTCTGCCGCCCCGTAGTAGAGCCGGACCGTTCCATCCGGGTCTTGTATCCACCCGCTGGGGAACACGACCCCGGGCACGTCGCCGGTCCGCTCATACTCGACCTCCGGGCCCAGGACCCACTCGTCGGCCCGGGCCAATACCCTCGTAGGGTCGTTCAGATCGAGTACGGCGAGACCCGCCCGATAGAGCGATCCAGCCGCTGTTGCCCTGACTCCGTGGAACATCACCAGCCAGCCCTCCTCGGTCCGCATTGGAGGCGGCCCGAGCCCGATCTTCTCTCGATCCCAGTACCCCGTTCGCCGGCTCTCGATGAGGATCTGGTGGTCGCCCCAGTGTCGAAGATCGGGGCTGAACGAAATCCACATGTGCGCTTCGCCGCCGTCACCGTAAAACACGGGGCGATGAACTATTGCGTAGCGGTCATTGAACTTCACAGGGAACAGGGCTGCGTCTTTGTTCTCCGGCGGAGAGACGATTGACAGCCGCTCGAACTCGACGAAGTCCGTCGTGGACACGAGGGCGACGAGAGGCCCGCCTTGCGAGACTGCGGTGTGGGCGATCAGGTACCTGTCGCCGATCTTGGTTATCCGTGGATCCTCGATTCCCCACCGTTCCTCGTATCGCAATGTCTGTGGCTCGAGTGAGGGCTGAGCATCGATCTTCCAGTCGGTGAAGCCATCGGCGCTGCGTGCCACGGTCAGGTGCGAGAGCCCTGTTCGGTCCTCCACGCGCACTAAGAGCAGAGTCTCTCCATTCGGCCCGATGGTTGCACCGGCATTGAACACGGCGTTCACCGTGTACGGCCACTCGTGGGGCGTGAGTATCGGGTTGCCCTCATATCTGGTGAAGAGTTGATTGGCGCGTGCGGGTGACACCGGTCAGTCCTCCGGGATGGCTATCAGCATTCTGGCCTCTCATGACCGGACGTGCGCAATACGGACGAGAAGCTCACGGCGCCGATCCAGCCGCGGGGGCCCTGGGTCATCGGTGAATCTGGAGAGCCGGTCGATTCGAGGGATGCAACCGCCCTCAGGCCGCGCTCATGTTGACTCGTGTCATCGCCAGCCGCGCCAGGCGCTTGTACTCGAGTGCCACGCGGGGCCACGCAAACTCCTTCCCGACACGCATCGCTTCGTCGATGGCCATCGTCATTGCCGGCGGGTTCGTCAGGAGGTGCTCAATGGCCTGAGCGATAGCCCTGGGGTTGCGATGATCCACTATCTGACCCGCACCGCTGGACAACACTTCAATGGCGTGGGGAAACGCTGTTGCCACAACCGGCAGACCGGCACCAACGGCGTCCACCAGCACGCCCGAGGTGACCTGTTCTGTGGTGTCGTATGGCAGCAATGCGAGGTCCGCCCCGTCGATGAGAGACCCGAGCTCGTCAATCGTCATGTACCCGTCCCGCACGTCGACCGAGTCCTCCAGGCCCAGCGTGTCGATCAGTTTGAGGAGCTGATCCCGGTAGAGCTCGCCCTCGCGGCGCCTCACGTTGGGATGGGTGGTTCCCCGGATCACCAATTGTGGCCTCGGAACGATATGGTCGAGCAGGGCCATCGCACGAATGCCCCACTCGAGCCCTTTGCCCGGTCCGATCAACCCCCAGTTGACGACCGTCGGCCTTCGTCCGGTAGCCACTGGCCTGGAACGCCGGAGGGAGAATTGCGCGCCATGAGGGACGACGTGCACCTTCTGATGGTCGATGTCATAGATCCCGACAAGCCGCCGGCGGGCATGTTGGGACATGACCACCAGGACTTCTGTGGCAGCACCGAAGTCCTCGATGATCCTGCGTTGCCGAGCGGTCGGGGAGGCGAGAACTGTGTGCAGGCTCGCTGCGACGGGGAGCGGAGAGGCCTGACACAGCTCGAGGACGCCCAGACCGTCGTCCGGGCCGAAGATCCCGAACTCATGTTGCACCCACAGCAGGTCGTGTCCGGCGGACCATCGGCTGATCGCCTGGGGCCAGCCGATCGAAGCGACCTCGGCCTCGGCGACGACTTCTGGTTCTTCGCATTTCCGGACATCCCACGTTTGGCGCAGACGAATCACCCCGCTCCTCGGGCTTTCACCGCCTATCTGCTCGAGGGAGTCGATCAACGATCGGGTGAACGTGGCGATCCCGCAGTGTGTGGGCGGATACGTACTCACAAACAGAAAGCGAGGATTCGTTGTCCGATCGGCCACGAAACCGCTCCTTTGCTCCAGTCGAGTGTCTCTCAACACCTGTGGGGCGATCAAGGGCCGAAGGTCACAATGCCCGTGGCTCCTGTCCGCAGGATGGCGACGGATGTGGTCAG
>JBBDWM010000031.1:0-17168 GCA_040902845.1 Acidimicrobiia bacterium | reverse complement strand
CGAATCAGACCCGGTAACTCACAACACCCCACACTTCAACGCGCGGAGCCGCTTTGCCACTTTCACGCACGGAAGACTCCTGAGCGTTATGCGCTGGCCTTCCGGGGGCTAGAGAAGCGTTGACGCAGGGCCGCGTCTCGACGCGTTGGAGCGTGTGCCTGCCGCCTTGCGGCCCAAGAGGACTCCCATCACGAGCAGCCGGAGGGAGATCACCGTTGTCCCGATAACCGTCAGCTCAGATGGTGGTAGCGCAGGCGTGCCCCGGGCCGAAACTCTCGCAGAAAGTGAAACCGTCGGGTGCGATCATTCGTCTTGCTGAGCCTGGACAAAACGATTCGTATTGGTCTCGTAGAGGTCCAGAATCTCTGCACTCGCATCGCCTGAGTAGTCGAACATGATCGCGAAATCCTCTGGGTGATTTGTCTCAACCCAGCCGGCGAAGACTTCGAACACCTGCGCTGACCACTTGTTTAGGAACATGTCGGCCTTGTCAACGATTTCGGTGATTCCATTCTCTCCGAACCGAAGGACGAAGATGCCTCGAACGGGCTCGACCTCCAGTGCGTCGGACCACGCATTCCGGGCCGTTGCCGTGCATTCGACCGTCTCTGCGTCGCCTTCGACGCATTCCTCCAGCGTCCATTTCCATCCGACTGCCTCGTACCAGTCGAATGTGGCCTCCAGGGCGCCTGCCCAGCCGAACGTTGCCAACTCGGCAGTGGGATCGACGTGTGCTAGCGCGGCATCCAGATCGCCGGCCTCCACTGCTTCCCAGAAGGCGGTGGCATCTTCGACCTGTCTTGACCCCCCATCCTCCCCACATCCCGCCCCAGCCAACAACAGCACGAAGACGATGGTTGTATGTTGTGCCCATTTGACCGGCCGGCGAATCCGGTTCATGGACCTTTTTCCGTCACTCATGTGGTCACCCTTCGACCATATAGTTCTTGATCGACTCTCCGATTTCGTCGGCGAAGGTGGCGTCGTACCGAAGGAAAGGGACGATCAGTCTCGAGGTCGCAGCGTCAGGAATCAGTCGACGGGCCGTGGCCGGGTCGGTGCTCTCCAGCCAATTCTCCCAGTCGTCTAGATCACTCATAGCGAGTGGCAGGACCCGATCCGATGGATTGGGATCGACGCGAGTGATGGTCAACGTTCGGATCACGTCACCGTCAAAGACAAAGCTCCACTCCTCGACCGACTCCGCGGACAACGTGTGCCAACGCGCCCGCACCTCGCAGTCAACGCCGGCGCCGACGGGTCTGCACTCCACCGCCTCCCCCTCGAATCCCCAGGCGTCGAGGTTAAAGAACCAAGCATCGACGAAAGTTGGGGTAGTCACAGAAATCGACCCCCATACGCCCGGACTGACCTCGGCGTCCTCGGCGAAGAGACGGCGCAGATTCTCCTCGTGTTGGGAGTTGGCAGCGGCCACCGTCTGGCGGATCGCCTCCATCTGGGTAGGGGCGACCTCGCCTGTAGGAGGAAAGTCGTTGTTCCTGAGGACCAGGCCGACGAGGAGGACGACGAGAGTTGCCGCCGTGGCCGTGACGAGGATGGGTGACCGCCGGCGTCGTCGTTGTGCCATCGCGGCGGACTGGATCCTGTCCCAGGGCACGTGCTGGTCGACCTGGGGGGTATGGCGGCGCAGTTCGGAGGCGATGCGTTCGTCGATGGTCATTCGGTCTCCTCGAGACAGGCACCGAGAACATTGAAACAATTCCGCGCTCGCGAAGGGTGTAACCCTTCGGCGGTCATGTCTGAAACCACCTTGCGATCGCCGACCTGCTCACCCTTCGATGCCGACATTGGACTGAAAGTTGGAAGGACTCGACGTCGGAGAATGCTCTCGTAGCCGGCTCTCGTCTTCTGCTTCAGTCCCATTCGCCCCAGGAGCCAAGTGGGCGGACCACTCCTCAAGGCTTATTGCTCCGGCGGACGGGTCTACTGATTCTCACAGGTTGTCCTCCAGATTGGGTCTTGCTTAGTGACGATTCGGCCACACCAGGCGGCCCAATCGTCGAGATGGGCCATGATCACATTGGCGCATTCAGGAGTGCGTACAAGGCGGCCCGCCTCCACGCAGTCTTCGTAGCCGTCGACTTGCTGGTCCGTGAGGAATCTCCCCACCGCGGCCCGAAGGAATTCGTGCTCAGGAACATAAAACTCTGTGATCACGCCGTCGTGCACCACGACACGGGGATTGTCCCAGGGGGAATCGCTGGGGGAATCGACGTAGCCGACCGCATCGGTAAGAGCGTTGTGGTACGGCATTTTGCAAGTGAACACGCCGGGCGTGATCCCCTCAGTGCAGTTGAGGGTTAACCGCCCACCTATGGCCGCCTGGTAGGCCGTCTCGCGGCGTATCCCAGCCTCGTCGAGTATCGGATCGTAGCCCTCTGGATCCTCTAGGTAGCCCTCGCCGATTACCCGGAAGGCCGCTATGTCGAACAAGTCGACGACCCGTTCAGCATCCCCGGAGTAGAACGCAGCCACCCCGGCTTCGATCACCTCGAGGTCGGTCATCGTCTCGACATCCGGAGCTACGGTTGGCGGCGGAGGTGGGTTGTCGGCCACCTGGCTGTCATCGCCGGCAAAGGCGAAAAACGCGGCGGCGACGGCTAGGACGGCGACGAATGCCGCGAGCGCCCAGGCAGGCCCCCGGTACCGACTCGGTTGGCTGGTTGTTGGTGATTGTTGTGTCTTGGTCATGAGTGTTCCTTCTCGTCGTTTGGCTACGACGACAAGGGGATCTCCGGCCAGATCGGCTTCGATCCGCTCGATCAACTCCTCCGCACCGACAGGGTTGCCTCTCTCACTGAGCCACCGCAGCTTGGTTTCGAATTCAGCCACCAGCCACCTCCAAAGCGGCGCGGGCCCGCTTCCTGGCTCGGTTCGCCATCGCCCGTGCTGCCACCGTGGTCATCCCAAGTTGCTCAGCCGCCTCGGCGTAGGGCACATCCTCCACCTCGACGAGGTAGAGGATCGCCCGATGCCTTGGAGGAAGATCGAGGATCGCCTCGATGTCGGCCGGATAGCTCGGCAACCAGCCCTCCTCAATGGAGAGCCGGCCGAGGGCCTTCCGATTCCGACCCAGGCTCCGTCGTTGGTTCGACGCTAGATTCACGATCGTCTTCCTGAGGAACCCGAGCGGGTTGTCGAGGTCCGATATCGGGCCTTTTCGCAATGTGCGCATCAACGCCTCCTGAACCAGATCATCTGGCTCCACATCGACCGAGCCCGCCACCGCCGCGATCCTTCGCAGAGACGGGTACAAGGAAGTGATCAGCTCCCTCTCCATCTCATCTATCGAAGATCGCTTCAGCAACCGAGGTTGTCCCTGTCGTTACCCCTAAAGACACCGCAGGAGGCCAATCCGTGACGCCAAGACTTGCCGACACCGGAATTGTTCAAATCTGAACACCTGCGGACATGCACCGGCAGACGTCTGGAATTATCGTCCCGACCGATCAGAGTAGGCGCGACACCCTGGATGCCGACCAGTCGCGGCCTCACTGCGACCATAGAATTTCCACGCAGAACAACAATTCTGGGCGGATAACGAGCATCACTGGAGGTACGCGCTATCGGCACATATTGATCGGGTCAGGCACGCACGCCCAGGCGAGGGTTTCAGCCCTAGAACTGCTCCTCTTCGGTCGATCCCAAAAGCGCCAAGGTCGAGGTCGCCCCACCGGACACCGCTTGGGTCACCAGGTCGAAGTACCCGGCGCCGACCTCACGCTGGTGTTTGGTCGCGGTGTAACCCTCCTCCTCCATGACGAACTCTCGGTCCTGAAGCTCGACATATGCGGTCATCCCATTCTCCTCGTAGCCACGTGCCAACTCGAACATCGAGGCGTTCATGGCGTGGAACCCGGCCAAGGTGATGAACTGATAGCGATAACCCATTGTCCCCAACTCCTTCTGGAATCGGGCGATGGTTCCCCCGTCAAGGTGCTTCGACCAGTTGAACGACGGTGAGCAGTTGTAGGCCAACATCTTTCCGGGGAACTCGGCATGGATCGCATCGGCGAACCTGCGAGCCTCCTCCAGATCGGGGTGGGCAGTCTCACACCAGATCAGATCGCAGTAGGAGGCGTAGGCCAGCCCTCGGGCGATCGCCGACTCCAGCCCGTCACGGACCCCGAAGAACCCTTCGGGGGTCCGTTCGCCTGTAAGGAAACGACTATCCCGCTCGTCGATATCCGATGTGAGCAGCTCCGCCGAATTGGCGTCGGTTCGGGCCACCAAGACGATCGGGACATCAAGCACGTCGGCGGCGAGACGAGCGGCCTGGAGGGTCCGGATGTGCTGGCTGGTGGGCACCAGCACCTTGCCCCCCATGTGGCCGCACTTCTTCTCCGAAGCCAACTGGTCCTCGAAATGGACACCCGCCGCCCCGGCCTCGATGAAGCTCTTGGTCAGTTCGAACACATTGAGCGCACCACCGAAACCGGCCTCACCATCGGCCACGATCGGGACGAACCAGTCGATCTCGGTGTCACCCTCCGACCAGTGGATCTGGTCAGCACGACGCAGGGCGTTGTTGATCCGTTTCACCAGCGCCGGCGCCGAGTCGGCGGGATACAGCGACTGGTCCGGGTAGACCTCGCCGGCCAGGTTTCCGTCGGCGGCCACCTGCCATCCCGAGAGATAGATCGCCTTGAGACCGGCCTTGACCATCTGGGTTGCCTGGCCACCGCTGATCGCCCCGAGCGCGCTGACGTAGTCCTCGGTCGTCAGCAACTCCCAAAGCTTCTGGGACATCCGATGGGCGAGGGTGTACTGCTCGCGGATGCTTCCCCGCAGCCTCACCACCTCGTCGGCGGTGTAGTCCCGGGTGATCCCCTCCCAGCGGGGGTTGGTTCTCCAATCGTCGCCGAGACGGTTGGCTTCGTTGGCGTTACGGGTCATGGTTTCTCCCTCAACTGATGTGCTCGTAGGCGGAAAGGGTCAGGAACTCGACGAAGTCCTCGCCCATCGCTACCTCTTCGAAGATCTTTTGGGCCAAACGCAGTGTGTCGCCGGGATGGCCCTCCGCTTCGAGGTGGCTCACCACCTCTTCGGCGATGGATCGCACCAACGACCCGGTTACCGGGGTGCCGCCATCGGTGTGCACCCGATGCCTGATCCACTGCCAAATTTGGGACCGCGAGATCTCGGCGGTAGCCACGTCCTCCATGAGGTTGTCGATCCCTGCCGCGCCCACACCCGAGAGCCACGAGGCGAGGTAGCGGATTCCCACCGACACGTTGGTTCGTATCCCGTCAAGGGTGACCTCGCCTGGGAATTCCAGATTCAGAAGATCCTCGGCCGTGACCTCGACCTCGTCACGACGACGATCGACCTGGTTGGGACGGTCGCCGAGGACGGAGTCGAACTCGCGCATCGCCACCGGCACCAGATCGGGATGGGCGACCCAGGTGCCGTCACAACCCGCCCCCGCTTCGCGGGCCTTGTCGGCGGTGACTGCGGCGATGGCCATCTCGGTGACCTCAGGGTCCCGACGATTGGGGATGAAGGCAGCCATCCCCCCGATGGCATGGGCGCCGCGGTGGTGACAGGTCTTGATCATGAGCTCGGTGTAGGCGCGCATGAAGGGAACCGCCATCGTCACCCGGGAGCGGTCGGGGAGGACAAAGGATGGGTCATTCCGGAACTTCTTGATGACCGAGAAGATGTAGTCCCAGCGGCCGGCGTTGAGCCCGGTGACGTGATCGCGCAACTCATAGAGGATCTCATCCATCTCGAAGGCAGCGAGGATGGTCTCGATCAGGACTGTGGCCCGGATCGTGCCCTCGGGGATCTCGAGCCGAGCCTGGGCCCAGACGAACACCTCGTTCCAGAGCCTGGCCTCGATGTGGGACTCCAGCTTGGGGAGATACAGATATGGAGCGGTGCCGGCCTCGAGAGCAGCCCGCCCGCTATGGAAGAGGTATAGGCCGAAGTCGAAGAGCGAGGCCGACATCGGCTGGTCGTCGACCAGGAAATGCTTCTCGACCAGATGCCAGCCGCGGGGCCGGACGCACAACGTCGCGACCTCATCGTCGAGCACGTAGGTCTTCATCTCCGTTTCGTGTCGCAGCGTCCTTCGATAGGCATCGATCAGATTGGCCTGACCCTCGAGCAGGTTGAGCCAGGTGGGTGAGGTGGCGTCCTCGAAGTCGGCCATGAAGACCCGGGCCCCGGAGTTGAGGGCATTGATCATCATCTTGGCGTCGACCGGTCCAGTGATCTCGACCCGGCGGTCTTCGAGGTCGGGTGGAATGGGTGCAATTATCCAGTCCGATTCCCGAATGCCTCTGGTCGAATCGAGAAACTGGGGGCGGAGGCCCCGGTCGAGCCCCTCCTGGATCCCCTGCCGGGCGTCGAGGATCCGACCGCGTCGCACCCGGAATTCCCGTTCCAGGTCGCTGAGGAAGACAACGGCGTCAGGGGTGAGCATCCGTCGCTCCAGCTGCTCGGTGATCGGTTCCACCATAAGAGTGCAGTGTCTTGTGTCGGTGACTAGAATCCGAGACCATTGGATGATAAGAACACCCGATCTTTCGAGAAAGGCAAGATATGACCGATACCCAGCAACTGGATCCCCTGATCCTGGGGAGACGTCTCCGACACCACCGAAAGTTGCGGGGCCTGACCCTCGACCAACTGGGTGAGACCGTCGGCAAACCGGCCCCCTATCTCTCCTTGCTCGAGAACGGCAAGAAAGAGCCCCGGGTCAACCTGGTCATGGAACTGGCGACGGCCCTCGGCGTCGATGTCGCCGACCTGTTGGACCCGACGCCGCCCAATCGTCGTGATGCCCTGGAGATCGCGTTGCTCAGATCCCAGGAGAGCGCCCTGTTCGACTCCCTCGACCTGCCACCGGTAAAGCCCAGCTCGCGCATGGACACCGAAACCCTGACTCATCTGGTTGGCCTCCATGAAGCCCTTCGTCACCGCTCCGGTTTGGGAACTGCGGGCTCCGAGGACGTGCGTCGGGCCAACGGCGCGGTCCAGCAATGGCTGATGGCGACGGACGGGTATCTCGAGGGGGTGGAGCGCATCGCTGGAGAGGCGTTGGACTCCAGTGGCTACCCGGGTGAGGGCCCGTTCTCGTCACGAAACCTTCTGGACCTGGCCGCACGCGCCGGGTTCGAGATCCACTCCATCGACGACATGCCGGTGTTCGCCCGATCGGTCATCGACCTCGATCACCGTCGGGTCTACATCGCCCAACGCGACGAGCTCCGCACCCGCCAAGCCCGCAAGGCGGTGCTTCAGACCCTGGCCGGATTCCTGCTCGGACACGAAACCGACCCCGACCTGGGCACCTTCCTCCGCCAGCGGGTGGAAACCGCCTATTTCGCCGCCGCCGTGCTCGCCCCCGAAGGGGCGGTAGTACCCAAACTGATCGAGGCCCGGGACCGTCACGACCTCGATGTCGAAGACGTCAAGGAGCTGTTCTACGTCTCCTACGAAATGGCGGCCTGGCGCATGGCCAACCTGGCCACCCGCCATCTCGGCTTCCCCACCCATCTCATCGTCAGCGACCGGATGGGAAGCGTCATCAAGGGCTACTCCAATGACGGGGTCCCGGTCCCCCGTGACGACCATGGGGGAATCGAGACCCAGCGCCTGTGCCGGCGTTGGGGCGCGAGGATGACCTTCGAGTCACATGAGCGCTTCGGCACCCATCATCAGTACACGGACACACCTGAGGGCACCTTCTTCTGCACCACCCATGTCGAGGCGGGTCGGGACCCGGTGTTGGCTGTCACCCTCGGTGTCAGGTTCGCCGATGCCCACTGGTTCCGGGGAAGAGAGACCACGAATCGGGAAACGTCGACCTGTCCCGATCCGGCCTGTTGCCGGATGCCGTCAGCCGAGTTGACGGAGAAGTGGTTGAACAAAGTGATCGTGTCGGCCCGATCCCAGGATCGCATCCTTGGGCTGCTCGCCCCGGACCCCTATCCCGAGCTGGATATGCCAGAGGTGCTGGGACTGGTCGAGGCTCATTCCGGCGATTGACGCACCGCGGGAAGCTAAACCGGTTTCTCTCTCCCGTTGTCTTCGATCCAGTCCTCCATGGCGACGCCGAGGCCTTCTGCGATCCGGTTGATGTAGTTGAAGTAGGACACCACCTGGACACAACTCGAGATGCCCTGATCGTCGAATCCGTGTGCCCGTAGCGCGTCGATGTCTTGCTTGCCTACCGCGGCACACTCGTCGGTCAACTTCTCCGCAAACTCCAACAATGCGGCGGTTGGCTCGTCGAGACCGGCCGTCCTCCAATCGACTGCAAACCGGTCCACCATGAGTTGGTCATCGACCTCATCCCGGAGGTCGTGCAAATGCGAAGTAATTCAGTAGAAGCAGTCGTTCTTGCTCGAAGTGACCACCGCGATCATCTCGCGTTGGGCCCTGGTCAGGGGGGACTCGCCGAACATGATCGTTCGGTAGAGGCGAATCGAATCACGCATCACTTCTGGCAATTGACTCTGGACCGAAACGATGTTCCACACCCGCCCCGCCCGCCGCACGGCCGCGTCGTATTCGCGCTTGGTGAGACCGGTCGCGTCGTCGAATGGGGTGACGTGGACGTGAGGCATGCCTAGCCAGCCAGGAACAGGGCCGGTTCCTCCAGGTTTTCCCGCAACATTGCCATGAATCTTCGCCCCAGGCCGCCGTCGATGACCCGATGGTCATACGAAAGCGAGAGAGGCATCACCGGTGCGATCGCCAGTTCCCCGTCGATGACGATGGCCTTCTCCTGGGCCCGCCCGACCGAGAGGATCGCCGTAGTGCCTGGCGGGACGATTGGCGTCCCGTGGCCCCCACCGAGGGCGCCGATATTGGAAACGGTAAAGGTCTGACCGGTGAGCTCATCCGGAGAAAGCGATCGCGTCCTTGCCCCTTCGCCGAGACGTCGGACTTCGGCGGCCAGTTCGAGCACACCGTTGGACCCGGCATCGCGGATCACCGCAACCAGAAGACCGTCGGGAGTGTCGACGGCGATCCCGATGTGATGGGAGGCGTGGAGGATCAGGTCGTCACCATCGAGGGTGGAGTTGAATTCCGGGAAGGTTTCAAGGGCAGGGATGACCGCCATGACCACCAGGGCCTCGAGCGGGATCTTGATGTCGTGACGAGCGCCAAGCGCCGAGCGGATCTCGAGAAGACGGGTGGCGTCGACGTCGTCAAAAGTGGTGACGTGAGGAATCTCGGCCCAACTGCGGGACATGTTGGCCGCAATCGTCTTGCGGAGACGACTCATGGGGCGTCTGAGGTCCTCAGACGGCGCGGGCTGGGTGGCCCCCTCCGTCTCGGCCTCCGGCGCGGGCTGGGTGGCCCCCTCCGTCTCGGCCTCCGGCCGAGCCACCTCCCCCAAGACCCCCCTCCCGGCTTCGCCGGCACTCCCCAGAACCCCCTCCATCGCCTTCGGCGCCATCTCCCCCACCGTCGCTTCGCTCCTGGGGGAGGAGACAGCCGCCTCGACGTCTTCTCGGGTAACCCGGCCATCGGGCCCGGAGCCCGGGATTTGTGTCAGGTCTACCCCCATCTCTCGTGCCATCTTCCGCACCATCGGAAGCGCCTTGACATGTCCCGCCTCCGGAGACTCGAGTTCCGGAGCACCTAGATCCTCCGCATCCTCGCTCAGCGTTCCCACGATCGGAGCCACCGATCCGACCGGGGCCAATGGCTCGGTCGGTGCGGTGCTCTCCCCCGGCTCCCCGATTACCACCAGCACCGAGCCCACGGCCAGCGTCTCGCCTTCGGCGCCACCATGTTGCAGCACGATCCCGGCATAAGGCGAGGGGATCTCGACCACCGCCTTGTCGGTCTCCACCTCGACGACCGGCTGGTCGGCTTCCACCCTCTCCCCTTCGGGCACCAGCCAGCGGACGATCTCCGCTTCGGTGAGCCCCTCCCCGATATCGGGAAGTCTGAATTCCTTCGCCACTAATCCTCCAAAGTCTGTTCTGCCGCCTGCAAGATCCTCTCCACATTTGGAAGGTAGTGGCCCTCCGAGCGCTTCAAGGGAAACACCGTGTCCCAACCAGTGACCCTTCGCACCGGTGCGCGCAACGAATAGAGGGCCTGCTCCTGGATGACCGCGGCGATCTCGCCGCCAAGCCCGCCCATGCGCGGCGCCTCGTGGATCACAACCACGCGACCGGTTTTCTCTGCCGACGCGACGATGCCGGTTGTGTCGAGTGGCGAGAGAGTCCGAAGGTCGAGCACCTCCACCGACACCCCCTGACCTTCGAGCGCGGTGGCCGCAGCCCTGGTCTCCTTCATCATCGCTCCCCACGAGATCAGCGTTAGGTCCTCGCCCTTGCGCTCGACACGGACCGGGCCGATCTCCTCGGTGTAGTAGATGTCGGGTATTTCCTCCTTGACCGCCCGGTAGCTGCGGATCGGCTCGAGGAAGATGACCGGATCGGGATCCTCGATCGCCGCCAGAAGCAGGCCCTTGGCGTCGTGAGGCGTCGACGGGACCACCACCTTGAGCCCGGGGATGTGGGTGTAGATGGCCTCGGTCGACTCGGAATGATGCTCCGCAGCCCCGATCCCCCCTCCATAGGGGATGCGGATGACCATCGGCGCAGTGAACCGATGGGCCGAACGGTTCCGGATTCGCGCGACGTGATTGATCACCTGGTCGTAGGCGGGATATGAAAAGCCAAGGAACTGGATCTCCGCTACAGGGCGCAGCCCCGCAATCGCCATCCCGAATGCCGCCCCGACGATCCCGGACTCGGCGACCGGGGTGTCGAACACCCGGTTCTCCCCGTACTTCTCCAGGAGGCCATCGGTGATGCGAAACACCCCACCGGTTCGCCCGATGTCCTCTCCGAGCAGCACCACCCGGTCGTCGGCGTCGAGGGCGGTATCGAGGGCGCTGGTGAGAGCCTGAGCGAGGGTCATCACACTCATGTGCCCGCCTCGTCCAGTTGTTGGCGCAGAGATGGAGTGGGCTCCGCGAACATCCTCTCGAACATCTCGTCGACCGTGGGGAGGGGCAGGGCCTCGGCGGTCTCCACCGCAGCTTCGATCGACGCAGACGCCCGGGTCTCCAATTCCGCCTGCCATTCCGGCGTCCAACCGCCGGCTTTCTCGAGAAGGATCCGGATCCTGATCAAAGGATCGCGCTCCCGCCATTCCTCGGTCTCGGTCTCGTCCCGGTAGCGGCCGGGGTCATCGGATGTGGTGTGTGGCCCCAACCGGTAGGTCACCGCCTCGATCAGGGCAGGCCCATCCCCGTTGCGGGCAGATTCGGCCGCCTCACGAACCGCAACCAGCACTGCGGCTACGTCGTTGCCGTCGACCTCCACCCCTGGCATGCCGTAGCCGTCGGCCTTGGCAGCGATCGAGGTCGCCTTCGTCTGCTCCGAGCGCGGATACGAGATCGCAAACTGGTTGTTCTGGCAGAGAAAGACGGTGGGTGTCTTGAACACGGCAGCGAAGTTCATCGCCTCGTGGAAGTCGCCCTCGGAAGTGGCGCCGTCACCAAAGGAGGTGAGTGCCACCCGGTCGGACCCCTGGAGGCGCTCTGCCCAGGCCAAACCAACGGCGTGGATCATGTGACCACCGACAGTGATCGATGGTGGCAAGACATTCACACCTTCCGGCGCCTTGCCCCCTCGTTCGTCGCCGGTTCGACCGGCGATCAGCAGGTCCCATGGATATCCGGCGCGCCACATGAGCGCCGCGTCTCGGTAGGTCCCGGCTACCCAATCGTCGGAACGAAGCGCGGCTGCGGCGCCGATCTGTGCTGCCTCCTGTCCCTCGAACGGGGCATAGGTCGCCAATCGCCCCTGACGCTGCATGGCCATGCACTTCTGGTCATAGGTGCGTGCCTCCACCATGTCTGCATAGAGAGCGCGCATCTCCTCGAGGGTCACCGGAAGACGATCCCGAACCGTCCCGTCCGGATTGATCAGGCAGAACATTCGGCGGCGAGCCTAGATGGAGGATCAGGGAACCTGAAGAGGGAGGTCGCTTCGATCAGACCGGGTTGGGGGTCCGCTCCGGCACCATGGGCTGGACCTTGCCGCTCCGAATCATGTAGAGACACATGACGATCACCAAGACCATTGTCACGCCACCGGCTGCGGTTCCCCAAGCCTCGCCAATGGCCATCGTGGCCACGGTGGCCTGGATGGTGAACATGGCGGCCCGGGAGCTCGGCTCCAACCTGGTGAGACCCCGATGCAGTGCATGCAGCCTTTCGATCGTGGAGGCCCTCACTCCGAGAAATATGGCCAAGCCGCGGACGGTCCCGAACACGAGGCCGATCGTCAGCGCCCGGATGGGAGAACCGGTGAGTATTGCGATCAGCAGCGTCAGATAGACCGCAGTGGTCACGATGTAGGTGGCGAGCCCGACCCCGATCTGCCAACCGAACCCGGTGCCATAGACCCAGGATCGGTAATGGTCGAGCCAGAGACGGTCCACCTGGCGACGATGACGAGGAAGCCGGAATCCCTTGACCCCGAGGTCGGAGAAGATGCTCACCACACCAAACAGGCCGATGATCGCAAACACCGTCATCTCGGGGATGTCCGCAGCCCCCACCGGTATCGACACCAGGGCCGCGACACCGCCGAGAGTCGCACCCCCGGCGAGAGCGCCCAGCAGGTACCAGGGGACGGTGGCGGCGTAACGACGGCCCCGTCCCTGCTCGGTGACCGGGGTGATGGTGGAGAGCATCGAGAGCCCGCAAGGCGACCAGGTCGACCGGGCTGCAGAAGCCAGTGCGACGATCCCACCGAGTGCGAAAACGAGGTTCATGGACGCTTCCAACTGTCGCACATCATTGGACCGGGGCCAAACCTACCACAGGCTCTTGGCTCAGCCCTTGATGAACCGAGGGTGCTCAGACCTCTACTGCCTCACGGGCACGGAGGTCTTCCAGCTCTTCGACAGTCATCAGCACCTCCCGGGCCTTGCTCCCCTGAGAGGGCCCGACGACACCTCTTCGCTCCAGGATGTCCATCACCCGGCCGGCACGGGCGAATCCGATTCTGAGCTTGCGTTGCAGCATCGAGGTCGACCCGAGCTGGCTGCGGACCACCATCTCCATGGCCTCTCGGGCCAGGACGTTGTCCTCGTCACCGTCCTCGACGGCTTGGGCAGCGGCCGCAGCGGCCACCACCTCGAGGACCTCCTGATCCTGATACACCGCATCTTTTTGCTGCCTCACCCAATCGACGACAGCCTGGATCTCGCTTTCCCGAACCCAGGCACCCTGGATCCTCTGAGCCCGCGGCTCTTTGGCAGTCACCACCAGCATGTCGCCCATCCCCACCAGCTTCTCCGCTCCGGAGCTATCGAGGATCACCCGGCTGTCGGTCTGTGAGGCGACGCTGAATGCGAGGCGGCTCGGCACGTTGGCCTTGATCACACCGGTTATCACGTCGACCGAGGGGCGCTGGGTGGCGATGACGAGATGGATCCCCACGGCGCGCGCCATCTGGGCGATGCGCACGATCGATTCTTCGACCTCTCGGCCGGCAACCATCATCAGGTCGTTGAGCTCGTCGATGAGCACGACAATGTAAGGGAACCGGTCGAACCCTTCGGGGTCGAGGCCACCCGCCGCCCATTTCTCCCGGTATCCCTCGATGTCCCGCACCTTGGCGTCGGCCAGCAGGTCGTAGCGACGATCCATCTCGGCCACCGCCCACTTCAGGGCGTCATTGGCCTTCTTGGGATTGGTGATCACCCTGGTCAGGAGATGGGGCACGCCGTTGTACTGCCCGAGCTCCACCCGTTTGGGGTCAACCATGATCAAACGAACGTCGTCGGGATGGGTACGCATCAGCAATGAGGTGACGATCGAATTGATGCAGGACGACTTTCCGGACCCGGTGGCGCCGGCAATCAGAAGGTGGGGCAGCTCGGAGAGATTGAGAAGCTTGGAGTCCCCGGAGATGTCCATCCCGAGACCCACGGTCAACGGATGGGCCGGTATGGCTGCCTCGGGGCTGGAGAGGATGTCACCCAACGAGACGAGACGGCGTTTGTTGTTGGGCACCTCGACACCAATCGCCGATTTGCCGGGGATCGGCACCAGGATCCGCACGTCCGGGGTGGCCAGGGCGTAGGCGATGTCGTGGGAGAGGCTGGAGACCCGATTCACCTTGACCCCGGGCGCCAACTCGATCTCATAGCGGGTGACAGTCGGTCCAGGCACGATCTTGGTCAGGCTGGCGTCGACGCCGTGCTGGATCAATGTCTCCTCCAGCTGGCGCGCGGTCTCCTCGAGCGAGCGGCGGTTCACCTCGCCACCGGTTCCGGCGTCCAGAAGACGAAGCGGCGGCAACTTGTACCCCCCGGAGGTGAGGTCGATGACAGCCGGGGTCGTCGTCTTCTTAGCCGGGGGCATGGGTCCCGACCCGTCGGCTGGCTTCTCTGATTTCGGACGAGACCGCTTGGGTCTCTCGTGTTTGCCCCTGGGTGGCATCGCCGCGACTACCGGGGCCTTTGAGACGTGGGCCAGGCGCGTGGTTTGGCCACCGACCGCGGTTGTGGCGGCCAGGCGGCGAGCGGACTTGATCGTCTCTGCCACACCGACGAACAGCTCGCGCACAGTGGTGTGGGTGGCGACCAGGACCCCCATCGCTATCACCGACGCCAGCACGACGAAGGCGCCCCAATGCCCGAGGACTCGACGCAGCGGGAACGCCAGCAAGGCACCGACGGCACCACCCCGCTGTTTCACCAACTCGATATTGGGCATCAGCGCTACGGCGCCGGTCAGAAGATGGAATAGGGCAAGCGACCCGACGAAGGCGGCAATGCTGCCGACGACGAGACGGCGCGCACCCTCACGTGGTTTGCCGACGATGAGAGCCACCCCGACTCCGGCCAGGGCAAACGGAACGGCAAAACGCCATACCCCGAACAGGAACAGGCTTCCCGTCTCGATTCCCTCTCCGACCGGACCGGCCTTGTTGAGGAACGCCAGCACCACGAGGATGGCGAAGACGATGAGAGCGAGACCCCAGACATCATCGGTCTGGCGACCCAGAGTGTTCCGCACGTAGTCACGTGACGTCACCAGCTTTTGACGAAACGTGCCCTTCAGCGGCTTTTTCTTCTTCGGTTGTGACACCCGTCTCCGCCCGGTGGAGCCCTTTCGGGTGGGTGTCCTACCTGGCATGTGTACGAAAACAATACATCGGAGACGGGTTTGGTCGTGGATTGCTGTCAGAGGTTGAGCACCATGGTGTCTGCATCGATACCGCGAGCGACGAACTCGAAGCCTTCCTGGAGATAGAGGTTTCGGGCGAAGTTGGCTCGCTCGACACTCAGACTGAGTTTTCTCATGCCAGCCTCCGACGCGGCAGCAATCAACTCTCGAAGCAAAGCACGCCCGATGCCCCGTCCCCTCCAAACCTGGAGGACACCCAGGCTCAGCTCCGGGACGTCATCAGCGACGTAGCCGTGGCCGGAATCCGGGTGGGTGAGGAATCGCAACCACGCGGCCCCGACGAGCGAACCGTCCACCTCGGCGATGACGCCCAACTCCCCCGGGGCGGGCCATTCGAACACGTAATGAGCGAGGGACGGGTCGGCAAGGATCGCCTCAGGAGACAGTTCTCTTCCTTCGGGCCAATTGACCGCCGCGACCAGCATCTCGACCAGAAAAGGCTGGTCGGCGGCTGACGCCGCCCGGATCACAACTCGAACACGACTGGCACGATGACCGGTTTGCGCGCCGTCTCGGCCTTGATCACCTTGCCGGCGGCCGACCGAACGGTCTTCTGTAGCTCACCGATGTCGCTGCGTCCCGTAGCGTGCTCCCTGATCGCCTCTCTCACCGCCTCGGCGGCCTTTTCGAGGACGGCAGTCGGATCGTCCATAACCCCATGACTGTCCAGGTCCGGCCCGTAGAGGATCTCGCCCGTGTCGTGATCGATGCCCACCGTTACCACGACCACACCCTCGTCGGCGAGATGGGAACGGTCCCTGAGCACCGCCGACTGCACATCACCTATGGAGAGCCCGTCGAGATAGACATAACCAGCAGGCACCGCTCGCCGCTCGACAAGCGTCTTCTTCCCATTGAGGATGACCCGGTCGCCGTCTTCCAGCACGTCGACGGCGGGAACCCCCATGCGCCGCGCCAATTCGGCGTGCGCATGAAGATGGCGGTACTCGCCGTGAACGGGGACAAAGGCGCGGGGCCGGATCAGGTTGAGAAATGTGAGCAGCTCCTCACGGTTGGCATGCCCCGAGACGTGGACGTTGGCGTTCTGGCCGTGAACCACGGTTGCCCCGCGCCGGATCAGGTTGGAAATCACCTTGGAGACCGCCGTCTCATTGCCCGGGATCGGCTTGGCCGAAATCAGAACGGTGTCCTTCTCCCCCAACTCGACGAACCGATGTCGGCCCTGTGACATCAAGGAGAGAGCGGCGAAGGGCTCGCCCTGGCTCCCGGTCGTGATCAGAAGCTGGCGATTCGGTGGAAGCTGACTCAACTCGCTGATATCGACCAGTGACTTTTCAGGTACTGCCAAGATCCCCAGATCGGTCGCCAGCGTGGTGTTGCGATGCATCGTCCGCCCGAAGAAGGCGACCTTGCGGCCGGCTGCCACCCCGGCGTCGGCGATCTGTTGCACCCGGTGGATATGTGAGGAGAAGCAGGCCGCGATCACCCGGCCCGGTGCATCGCGGACGATGTCCGCGATCGGCTGGCCCACTGAGCTCTCCGAGGGCTCGAAGCCCGGCTTCTCGGCATTGGTGGAGTCGCCCAAGAGCAGACGCACCCCGCGCCGGCCCAGGCTGGCGAACGCGGGTAGGTCGGTCGGCAAATGGTCGATCGGAGTCGGGTCGAGTTTGAAGTCCCCGGAGTGGACGATGATCCCCTCGGGAGTGTCGAGAGCCACCGACGCGCCCTCCGGCACCGAGTGACTCACCGGGATCAGCTGGAACTTGAACGGCCCGTGGTCGATCCACTTCTTAACTGCCACGACTCTCAGGTCTGCATCCACCCCGAGCTCATCGATTCGACCCCTCGCCAGCTCCACGCTGAGCCGGGTGCCGTAGACGGGCACGTTGATCACCCTCAGGAAATAGGCCAGGGCCCCAACGTGGTCTTCATGGCCGTGAGTGACGATGACGCACTCCACGTCGCCCGAGCGTGCCACCAACCAGGACCAATCGGGAAA
>JBBDWM010000030.1:0-17410 GCA_040902845.1 Acidimicrobiia bacterium | reverse complement strand
ACGGGTTTTGCAGACCCGCGCCTAACCACTCGGCCACGTCGCCGGTACCGGACGACTTGACCATGGTCCGTCGTCGGAGCGGAAGACGGGATTCGAACCCGCGACCTCAACCTTGGCAAGGTTGCGCTCTAGCCAACTGAGCTACTTCCGCGAGCGGAGGCGGCATTGTAGCCCGGGCCAAATGCCAACCAAATGGTTGCGTCAGACACCAGTCGAGCCGAATCCGCCGGCCCCCCGGCCCGTGACATCGAGGTCCTCCACCTCGATCCATTCCACATCCGGGATCGGCACCACGGCCAACTGGGCGACCCGATCCCCACGGGCGAACGCCACCCTTATCGCACCATGGTTGATCAACAGAACGGTCACCTCACCCCGAAAGCCGGAGTCGATGAGACCCGGTCCGTTGACCACCCCGATCCCATCTCGTAATGCATGGCCACTCCTTGGCAGGACCAAGCCGGCGAAGCCTTCGGGGATGGCAACTGCGATCCCCGTAGGCACCGCCGCCCGTTCTCCGGGATCGAGACTCAAGTCAATTCTGGAGTGAAGGTCGATAGCGGCGTCGCCGATATGAGACCTTGTGGGAGTTTCCAGTTCCGGATCGAGACGTACGAAGTTAACCTGCATGTTGTCACGGGGCATCGGGCAAGATGACTTGACGACTGTAAGCGAGACCCCTCGATGACCGCCACCCGACCTCCTCGGCACGCCAGGCTTGCGCGCTTCCCCTCAATGGAGTCGCTCGGATTCTCCGACTCGCCTGCCGAGACGACCGTCACCTATGTGGCCAGGGGGCAAACGACCACCTCGGTCGTCACCACCCGACCTACCGCTCCAACCGGAGACATGGTCCAGGACCTCTGGGACTCCACGGAGCTGGATGCTCCGTCATTGCTCGATTGGAAACCGGTGGCACCCGACCGAAAGCATCTCCGGGGACGCCGATTCAGATGGAGCCGCGTGTTCCTCGTCGTGATGATCGCAGCCGTATTGGGTGGCGGGGCCTATTGGCTTTACCAACGTCCGAGCGCGGCTGCCGAGGCGTCGGTTGCCGTGGTGGAGGATCAGGCGACCAAGCTCTCGGCCGCCCTGGATGGAGTCGGTGATATCGGAGAGCAGTTGTCGGCACCGGAGATCGGGGTGAACCTCACTGCTTCCGATCTCGTCGACGTCGACAATGCAGCCCGCGGACTGTTCGATGCTTCGGGTGATCTCCCGGGATCTGAGAACGCGACCAGGTCGATCGCGGCCGACGCGGCCTCATTGTCTTTCGAGGTCTCTCGACAGATGCGCGACGGGCTGGCCTATCGCGGGGCATTGGAGCCGATCCTCCTGGCACCGGCTTTGGAGACAGATCCCGCCCTCACCGACCTGACGACCGCGGCCCTCGAGTTCTCCGAATGGAGGGCGCATTTCGACAGCATCAGATTGGCGCTGCCCGACGGGGTCGCTACAACGGTGACCGCGGCTCTCGAAGATTTCAGCACGAGTCTCGAGACCCGACAGGGCTTCTACCTCGACGCCATCCGCACCAATAACCCTCAAGGCGCCGCAACTGCCATTCAGGCGCTCGAATCAGACCTCGGGTCGATACATGAGCTGATGATGACCAACATGAGTGGTCTCGCCGGCGAGGTCGACTCCGAGTTGGACGAGGCGCGGACCCTGATCGGTCGCCTACTCGGATGACTCCAACGCCGCGACTTCCTTCTCGAAGTCGGCGGCATCCTGGAAGTCCTTGTACACCGAGGCGAAACGGAGATAGGCCACCTCGTCGACCGCACGGAGCCGCGCGAGGACCTGATGCCCGATGTCCTCGGACGACACCGGTGACCCCTGATGTCGGAGCGAGTGCTCCACCTCCTCGGCCATCGACTCGATCGCAGATCCCGACACCGGGCGGTCGGCGAACGCTGCAGAGATCCCCGCGGCCAGCTTGGCCGTTGAGAACGCCTCTAGTCGCCCATTCCGTTTGCGGACCATGAGTTGGGGCTCGAGGCGCTCGTAGGTGGTGAACCTGCCGTCACACGTCTCACAGACCCGACGACGACGTATCGAATGACCACTCTCGGCCGGCCGGCTATCGATCACCCGGGTATCCGGTGCACCACAAGTCGGGCAGAGCATCGCGCCAGGGTAAACCGGTGTGATCGCTCAGCCCCCGGGGAGAAGCAAGATCTGGCCGGGAATGATCATCTCGCTTTCGACACCACTCAGTTCGATGATGTCAGAGACCAGACGACGGATATCGCCGCCGGAGTCGGTCCTGGCGGCGGCAATCCCCCACAGGGTGTCGCCGGGGGCGACCACGTATTCGACGACGGGTGGTGGCGGGCCCTCGGCATCGGCAGAGCCCCCGATCATGAGGAAGACGATGCAGATTGTCGCTAGGAGCAGGCACAGCCGGACGGACAGCTGAAGTGTTGCCTTCTGCATCGGGGTCTCCCTCCTGATCGGTCTTGATGGGCTCGCCTTGCTGGATGCAGTTCGTATCGAACATGCGTTCGCCACTCTATCGAACATCCGTTCGGTGTCAAGTTGGAACCGGGCGCGCTCTCACATCGAACAGGTGTTTGGTTTCGAACCCGTGTTCGATTAACCTCCCCAGAACATCAGTTCGAGGAGGAGTCAGGTGCTCAGCGTGCGACAGCAGCAGGTTCTCGATTACATACGGAAGACAACGAACGAGCGGGGGTACCCGCCTTCGGTGCGGGAGATCGGGGATGCCGTCGGGCTCTCCTCCCCTTCGACCGTTCATTCCCATCTCACGGCCCTGGTCGAGGCGGGCGTCCTCACGAGGGATCCGACCAAACCCCGCGCCATCGTCGTGGTCGATGACCAAGCGTCGGCTGTCACCCGCGCCTCGGACCGGATTCGTGATGTCCCGGTGCTGGGCCGGATCGCAGCCGGTACCCCGATCCTCGCTGCCGAGCATGTCGAAGAGGTCCTCCCCCTCCCGGTAGACCTGGTTGGCAACGACCCGGTGTTCCTCCTCGAGGTCAAAGGCGACTCGATGATCGGGGCCGGGATCTTCCCCGGTGATCTCGTGGCGATACGGAGCCAGAAGGACGCGAATGACGGCGAGATTGTGGCCGCGTTGATCAACGGTGAGGATGCAACGGTGAAACGTCTTCATCGGCGAAACGGCAAGGTGATCCTCGAGTCCGAGAACCCGGATTACGAGCCGATGGTGTTCACCGAGGGCGTCGAGTTGATCGGGAAGGTTGTCAGCGTCCTCCGACGCTATCCCTGATCCCAAACCCCGCGGAACGAGTATTCGGCCGGACCTGTAAGCCAGGCGATCCCGTCACGGATCTCGACCGATCCGGTCCCCCCTCGGACATTCACAATCATCGAGCCATCCGCCCCCTTCAGGGCGACCGCGACGGCAGCGGCCATACCGGTGCCACACGCCAGGGTCTCTCCGATCCCGCGCTCCCAGACCCGCATGGTCAGCACCTCACCTACGACCGAGACGAACTCGACGTTGCAACCGGCGTCGAACCCGACCTGCTGCGCCACGACCGGCCCGACCGTGCGGACATCGATATCAGCGGGATCGTCCACCACCCGCACCGCATGGGGGTTGCCGATGTCCACCAGGTGATAGACATGACCTTCGATCGTCTCCTCGCCTTCGAGGAGCGGCGTCCCCATCTCGGCCTCCAATAGCTCGCCGAGGAGCCGGACCCGACGCAGCCCGACCGGGGTGTCGACCCCGAATTCGTCCTCGGTCACCCAGCCACGATCCCGTGCGTAGCGAGCCACACACCGCAACCCATTGCCGCACATCTCGGCGGGGCTCCCGTCAGCGTTCCAGTAGTCCATCGCAATCGGGTTCCCCGGCGTTACCACCAGGACACCGTCGGCACCGACCCCCCGACGCCGGTCGCAGAGCAGAGCCACCTCGTCGACGGTCAACCGGGCAGGGCCGTCGATGAGCACGAAGTCGTTGCCCAGCCCCTGCATCTTCGTGAATTCGAACCCACTCAACTCATCGCCTCCAGGACACGATCGACTCGACCTGCGATGTCATCGAGCCAGGGTATCCAACGAATCCGGGGATCACGCTGAAACCACGTCCGCTGCTTGCGAGCCAGCTTCCTCGTGTTGCGGGCCGCCCGCTCGAACGCCTCATCGAGACTGCACAGCCCCTCGAGTGCGTCCAAGATTTCGCGGTAGCCGACAGCATTGCGCGCCGTCCTCCCCAGACGTTGCCGGAGCCCATTTACCTCCTCCACCAGACCCCCGGCGCGCATCTCCTCCAACCTGGCCTCCACCCGCTGGTCCAGCGCATCGCCCGGATCAACACCAATCGCCATGAACTCGATCTCCGGCACATACCGGCGAAGGTCTTCGGCTTCTGCGCTGGATGCCCGCTGACTTGGTGTCTCGCCGGACAGCCGCCAGACCTCAACAGCCCTGATCAACCGACGCGGATTCGCCATATCGACATGACGGTCGACTTCAGGGTCGACACGGCGCAACTCGGCGAGCACCTCCTCGATTGGCGTCTCCTCCAGTTCTGCGCGGAGCTCCGGGTCGGTCGGGGCGAAGCTCATGGGGTCCACGAGGGCCCGGAAATGCAGTCCGGAGCCTCCCGTGATCAGCATGCTGGCGGATTCCGACGATTCGAGGATTCCCCGCCCGATACGTCGGAAGTCGGCAACCGTGAACTCGATCTCGGGCTCGGCGACATCGATCATGTGATGGGGGACGTCTCTTCGCTCGACGAGGTTCGGCTTCGCGGTGCCGATGTCCATGCCCACATATACCTGCATGGAATCGACCGAGATGATCTCGGCGCCGAGTCGCTCCGCCACCTGCACCGCCACCTCGGTCTTGCCGGCGGCGGTCGGCCCGAGCAGAGCCAGAACCCTGTTCAGACAGGTCTCCCCATCAGATGATGCGGTTTCGAGGAGATCACCTCGATATCGAAGAACGAGCCGGATGGATGGCTGCCATTGACGTGAACCAGCTTCCCGGTTCGGGTTCGGGTGGTTGCCACGTTCGCATCCCGTTTCGAGGGCCCCTCACTCAGCACCTCAACCCTCCGGCCCACCATCTCTCGATTGCGCCGGTGCGAGATCCGGTCCTGGACCTCGACAAGTCGGGCAAAGCGCTCCTTGATCACGTCGTCCGAAACGAAATCCGCAACCATGTCGGCGGCTCTGGTCCCGGGACGGGCCGAGAAGATGAACATGAAGGCCGAATCGAACTGCGCCTCCTCAACCACATCGAGGGTGGCTTCGAAATCCTGATCGGTCTCGCCGGGGAAACCCACGATGACGTCGGTCGAAACCGCCAGACCGGGGATCGTGTCCCGGGCCATTGCCAGCCTGTCCATGTACTTGCGCCGGGTGTACCCCCGATGCATCGAGGCCAGGACCCGATCGGACCCCGACTGGAGGGGGAAATGGAGGTGCTCGCAAACCGCCTCGGTCTCTGCCATGGCCAGGGCGACCTCCTCACGGAAGTCATTGGGGTGGGGGCTGGTGAACCGAACCCTCCTGATCCCATCGACCGACCCCACCCGACGCAGTAGCTCGGCAAAGATCGGCCGGCGGCGGCCGTCGAGCGCCAGGTCACGACCATAGGTATCCACGTTCTGACCGAGCAGAGTGACCTCGACCACCCCCTCGGAGGCGAGACGCTCCACCTCGCGGACGATGTCACCGGGACGACGCGAAACCTCGACACCACGCACCGAGGGGACGATGCAGAAGGTGCAAGTGTTGTTGCAGCCGACCTGGATGGTCACCCAGGCCGAATGCTCCAACTCGCGTTTGACCGGGAGCGAGGAAGGCATGGCCTGCAACTCGTCGACGACCTCGGTGATCGGGCCCCACTGCTCGGCGTGGTCCATGAGGTCGAGCACCCGGTCCAAGTTGTGGGTGCCCATCACCACGTCCACCCACGGCGCCCGCTCGCGGATTATCTGGCGCTCTTTCTGGGCCGCACACCCGCCGACCACCAACAGCATGTCCGGGTTGAGGTCCTTGATCGCCTTCATTTGCCCGAGGTTGCCGTACATCCGGTTGTCGGCGTTCTCCCTGATCGTGCAGGTGTTGATGTAGACCACGTCGGCGGTCCCGAAACCGTCGGCCGCAGTCATCCCGTCGACCTCGAAGAGACCCGCAATGCGCTCTGAGTCGTGCTCATTCATCTGACACCCGAAGGTGCGTATGAAATAGCGCTTGCCCAGACGTGTCGGCTGACGCCGGGCCGGTTCGCGCAATGTTGGGCTGGGTAAAAGAACGCTCTGGGTCATGTGCCTGCCTCAGCGAGCAAAGTCGGTGGCCCGGAACTCCCGAATCACGGTCACCTGGATCTGACCCGGATACTGGAGGTCCTCTTCGAGTTTACGGGCGATCTTCCGAGAAAGCTCCCGCGCCTCGAGGTCACCAACCTCACCAGGATCCACCACGACCCTCACTTCGCGGCCCGCCTGGAGGGCGAAGACATGGTCGACCCCGGGGAACTCGAGAGCCAGCGTCTCCAACCGCTCGAGTCGCTTGACATAGCCCTCGAGGGTCTCGCGCCGAGCGCCGGGGCGCGCAGCAGAAACTGCATCGGCGGCCTGCACAATCACGGCCAGGATCGTCCGCGGCTCCACTTCGTTGTGATGAGCCTCGATGCCGTGGACCACCGCAGGGTCCTCGTCGAAACGACGGGCGATCTCGGCACCAATCAAAGCATGGGAGCCTTCGACTTCGTGAGTCACGGCCTTGCCGACGTCATGGAGCAGAGCGGCCCGTTTCACCGGAGCCGGGTCGATCCCAAGCTCGGAGGCGAGCATCGATGCGATGTGCGCCGTTTCCACCAAATGATTGAGCACGTTCTGGCCGTATGAGGTCCGGTACTTGAGACGACCCATCAAGGTCACCAACTCGGCGTGCATCCTCGACACGCCGGCTTCGACCAAGGCCCACTCCCCGGCGTCTCGGATGCTCGCCTCGACCTCGGCACGAGCCTTCTCGTATGCCTCTTCGATGGAGGCGGGGTGAATGCGCCCGTCGGCCACCAGCTTCTCGAGGGTGATCCGGGCCACCTCACGACGGATCGGGTCAAAGGAAGACACCGAGACAGCCTCGGGGGTGTCGTCGACGATCAGATTGGTGCCGGTGACCGATTCGAGGTGACGGATGTTTCGACCCTCACGACCGATGATCCGGCCCTTCATGTCGTCGGAGGGGAGTTGGATCACCGAAACAGTGGTCTCGGTTACCACCTCGGAGGCCAGACGTTGGATCGCCGTGGCCAGGATCCTCCTTGCCCGCCGATCGGCCTCCTCACGGGCCTTTATCTCCAGATCTCGGACCACGATCATGGCTTCGCGTCTCGCTTCATCCTCGACCTGGGCCAGCATCTCGGTCTTGGCGGCGTTGACATCGATGCCGGCTAGCTGCTCGAGCCGGAATCGGGCCTCTTCCTTGAGATGCTCCACCTGACCCCGAGAATCGTTGAGCTCTTCCTCGCGGTCGATGAGCATCTTCTCCCGTTGTGCCAGGTTGGAGGCACGCTGATCGAGGGTCTCCTCGCGCTGGGCGAGCCTGGATTCGAGGCTCGATGACTCAAGACGGCGGTGCTCGAGGTTGGCCTCTTCCCGCTCCCGGTAGGTCTCTGCCTTGGCCCTACTTTCTTCTTCGGCCTTGGCCAGGATTCGCTGAGCATCGAGACGCGCCGAGGTCATCGCGTCCTCGGCCGAGACCCCATTCCGTTCCCGTCGCCTGGTCACGGCGAGACGGGCCAGGAGGTACCCAAAGCCGAGGCCGATGGCGAGCCCCAGGACACTGAGCGCTATCGCCAGGGGGTTTTCCATCATGGTCCTTCCCCCGGGGATGGAAACAGACGTGCCGAGCCCTATGGGCTCGGCACACGAACGGAGTTAGCGACGAAAGCGAGTGAAATCACCCGTCGGCTCGGTCGCTCCTCCTGATCACGTTTCTCTCTCCGGTTTGCTGTTCAAAAGTGTTTTCGTGTGCTGACCCGGATAGTACACCGGGAACCGAGAGTGAAACGACTACTCCTCCAGCGATGATGCATCCTCGGGGACTGGCTCTTCGGTCACCGAATCCTCAGGCTTCTCGCTGAGACCCACCATCTCGTAGACCTTGGCCTGGAGTTGCATCGCCACTTCGGGGTTTTCCCTGAGGAAACGCTTGGAGTTCTCCCGACCCTGACCCAGTTGGTCGTCGTCGAAGGTGAACCAGGCGCCACTCTTACGAACCACCCCAAGATCCACGGCCACATCGAGGAGACTGCCCTCGCGGGAGATCCCATGGCCGAACATGATGTCGAATTCGGCAAGACGGAACGGAGGGGCCATCTTGTTCTTGGCCACCTTGACCTTCACCCGGTTCCCGACACTCTCTGCGCCGTCCTTGATGGTCTCGACACGACGGATGTCAAGACGGACCGTTGAGTAGAACTTCAGCGCCCGCCCACCGGGGGTTACCTCCGGTGACCCGTAAATCACCCCTATCTTCTCCCGAAGCTGGTTGATGAAGATTGCGGTGGTCCTCGACTTGTGCAGGTTCCCGGCCAGTTTGCGCATGGCCTGTGACATCAATCTCGCCTGGAGCCCGACATGGCTATCACCCATCTCCCCCTCGATCTCGGCGCGGGGCACCAGGGCCGCCACCGAGTCGATCACCAGCACATCGAGAGCTCCGGAGCGGATCAGCATGTCGGCGATCTCCAGAGCCTGCTCCCCCGTGTCGGGCTGAGAGATGAGAAGCTCGTCGACATCGACCCCGATCGCCTTGGCGTAGATGGGGTCGAGGGCGTGCTCGGCGTCGATGAAGGCGGCGATCCCCCCGTTGCGCTGCGCCTCGGCCACGATGTGAAGGGCGAGGCTGGTCTTACCCGAGCTTTCCGGCCCGTAGAGCTCGACGATGCGGCCCCGGGGCACGCCGCCGATCCCCAATGCCAGGTCGAGGGAAAGGGCACCGGTGGAGATGACATCCACCTTGCGATTGGCCGCCTCCCCCATTTTCATGATGGCGCCCTTGCCAAACTGCCGCTCGATCTGGCTGAGCGCCATCTCCAGGGCCTTATCACGATCACGTTCACGTTCACGTTCCACTCCGGCTCCTTCCTCGAAGTCGTATGCCGGTCAACGTATCGCTTGCCACCGACAAGAAGTTCTGGCTTCGCCGATACTAGACCGAACATGTGTTCGTGATTGGTATTACCGTCTCAAATTGAAGACTTCAAGGGGCTCGTATCGGGCAGCACCTGATTCCAGGTGGGATTGGTAGACCACCATCGTCTCACACCGCCACCCGAACCCGGTGTCACCAAACGCCTCGATCAGACTGCTCACGTCGACCTGAGGACGGATCCGACTGAGACTGAGGTGAGGGTGGAACGGTCGCTCCTCGGGTGGCAGGCCCGCCGTCTGTGCTGCCTCTTCGGTAGTCAAGGCGAGCTCGCTCAACTCGTCCCCACCGTGGGTCACCCCCACCCAGAGCACGGTCGCCCTTTTCGGATTCGGGAACGCCCCGAGCCCACCGAGTCCCACCCGGAATCTTTGCCCCAGATCAACGGTGTCGAGCTCGGCCACGATCCGCTGGTAGGTGACCTCGTCGACGTTCCCGAAGAAGCGAAGCGTGAGATGCCAGTTCTCCGGGGGCGCCACCTTGCCGGGGACCATGTGTCGTCCAAGCTTCTCATCGAGGGCGAGCCGAACTTCAGCCGGCAGGGGGACCGCGACGAACACCCTCGCTACGGAGCCCACCATTGCCCGATCAACGCCAGACGGGTGAGGTGCAGGGCGGCCGTGGTCCCGTAGGTGCGCACCCGCTCCCTGTCCCCGGTGAACCGGATCTCGCGTCCCCGCACCTGGTCAGGCGTGGCCACGGCGACGATGACGGTCCCCGCAGGCTTCTCCAGAAGCTCGGGGCCGGCCGAGCCGGTTACGGCCACGGCCACGTCGACACCGAGAAGGGCCCGGGCGCCGACGGCCATCGCCATGGCAGTCTCCTCATTGACCACGTCGTCGACGTCGCTCACTCCAAGCAGCCTCTGTTTCAACTCCGGGTGATAGGCCACCAAACCGCCCTTCATCACCGCCGAGGAGCCAGGGAGGTCGGTGAGACGAGCGGCAACCATGCCACCGGTCATGGATTCGGCCGTCCCAATCGTGTAACCGCGGTCGGAAAGCAACCGGAACAGGATCCGCTCGATGGTGTCGTCGTCGGTTCCGAACACACTCTCGCCGAGCCGGGACCTGACCTCTTGCTCGACCGGCTCGATAAGTCGCTCCGCCTCGATAGCGCCGACGGCCTTGGCCGTGATTCGCACCTTGATCTCGGAGGCGGAGGCGAGGAAGGCAATCGACGGGTTGGTGGACCCGGTGTAGAGGTCGTCGAGCATCTCTGCCACCTCAGACTCCGGTCTCCCCCAAGTCCTGATCACACGACTGACGATCACTTCCTCCTGCCCGGACTGGGCGATCAGCCTTGGCACGACTTCCACCATCATCAGATGCTCCATCTCGGCCGGAACTCCGGGAACGCAAAAGATCCATTTCCCTGCATAGTTCAGAGCGAGACCAGGTGCGGTACCTCGGGGATTGGGGAGCAGTTCGGCGCCCGCCGGGTGATAGGCCTGACGCAGGTTGCTCGGCGGCATCTCTCTCCCTCGCCGTGCCCACCATTGCTCCAACTCTTCGGCATACGCCTCGCTGTACTCCAACTCGAGCCCGGTGGCGGCGCACACCGCCTCCCGGGTGAGGTCATCCTGGGTGGGCCCGATCCCACCGGTTATGACCACCGCGTCGGACCGATCGAGGGCCAGCCTGATCGCCGACGCGATCCGTTCGATGTTGTCGCCAACGGTCTGTTGGTAGTGGGCGTCGAATCCTCGCTCAGCCAGCGCCGCGCCCATGAAGGAGGTGTTGGAATTGACGATCTGACCGAGCAGCAGCTCGGTGCCCACCGCGATCACCTCAACGATCAATTTATTACCGGCCGACTTCGGCCCTCGGCAACCCTCAGCATCCCATTGCCTCCACTTGTCCCATCCTCACCCCTCGGGCCGAACAGGCGCCGGTCGGCCGGAGCTGCCGCTCCAAGGAGCGCGTTAAGCATGAGCTACCAGTCTTGCTTCCATGTCGGGGCCGAAGACACCCACGTACTCGACTTTCACCCATTCTCCGACCTCACCTCGATCGAGACGCACCACCCCGTCGATCTCGGGCGCTTGACGATGCGACCGTCCCAACGGCACCTCATCCTCCACCTGGTCGACGAGGACCACATCGACCCGACCCAACCATTCGGCGTTGCGGGTCTCGGTCATCTCGTCCTGGATTCGGGATAGATATCGCAGCCGCTCCATGGTCGTTTCCCGGGGTACTTGGGCTTCCATCTCCGCGGCCGGTGTGCCCGGCTCCGCGGAGTAGGGAAAGAAGCCGGCCCAATCCAACTCCGCTTCCTCGAGGAAATCGGCGAGCAACTCGACGTCCTCATCGATCTCGCCGGGAAAGCCGACGATGAATGATGAGCGCAGCGCCGACTCCGCGTCCAGCTCGCGGATCCGCCCGATGAGGGCCAGGTGCTTCTCGGTGTTGCCTGGCCGTTTCATGCGTCTCAGAAGGGGGCCCGAGACGTGTTGAAGGGAGAGGTCGAAGTAGGGGGCGATCTTCTCGTTGGCCGTAACCTCGATCAGGAGCCGCTCGCTGATCTCCCGGGGGTGCAGATAGAGGAGTCGGATGCGACGCAGTCCTTCGACATCGGAGACAAAGGCGAGGAGATCGGGCAAACCTCCCGGGGCTTGGATGTCGCGGCCGTAGGCGGCCAGGTCCTGGGCTACCAGGACCACCTCACTCACTCCACCCTGAACCAGAAGGGCAAGCTCTTCGCGGATCTCCACCGGTCGCCTTGACCTCTGCTTGCCGCGGATGGAGGGGATGGCGCAGAAGGTGCACGGCTTGTCACAGCCCTCGGCCACCTTCAGGTAGGCGTATGGAAGGTCGGATACCGGCCGCCCGGTGGCATGGAGGATGTCCATCGCTGGGCGACGTCGCATTTCGACCGGGTGCCAGCCAGTGAGCCCGTCGAGCACTCCGACCAGTTCGCCGTAACGGTCGATCCCGAGCACCGCGTCCACCTCGGGCAGGGCCGACTCCACCTCGGACCCGAACCGCTGCGCCATGCACCCGATCACCACGGAATGGGCGCCGGGTCGCTTCCGTGCCTCCAACTCCAGGATGACACCCACCGACTCGGCCCGAGCCTCTTCGATGAAGGCACAGGTGTTGACCATCACCACGTCGGCGTTCTCGGGGTTTTCAGCCCAGCCATAGCCGGCTTCGGAGAGCATGGCGATCAGCTTCTCCGAGTCGACCTGGTTCTTGGCACATCCGAGCGTGCTCAGCCAAACAGTGGGACCGGGCATAGCCTTCAGCCTAAGACGAGGCGGCAGCTCCGGCCGACCGGCGCCTGTTCGACCCGAGGTGTGAGGCCAGATTGTCCATCCAATCGGGAGGCCGAGGGTTGCCGAGGGGCGAAGTCGGCCGGCAATGAAGTCAGGACCGCGACTCCTCGACCACCGACACCAAGGGACCGGGCCCAACGGCATCAGCCAGGGTGTTCCAGGTCGAGGTGGTCACCCGGCCGTCTTCTTCGATCTGCCAACAGGCGAGATAGATGGCGTCGGCCACTGCTCCGAGCGAATGGTCGGCGTCGTAGGCCTCAGCAACCGAGGTTCGGGCGCCTGCCACGTCCTTGCGGGCCACTGCCCGGATTGCCTCTTCGACGAAGGCCACCGCCTTCGGATCCATCAGATCTCGCGGAACAGGTAACGCCGCAGGATGTCGATACGGCGGTCGAGCGTCTCGGGATCGAGGTACCAGAGCATGGCTGCCACCGTCGACAACAACGGGTTCCCGTCCTGAGGAGTGAACGAGAAGCCGACCACCTCGTTCCTGTTGCGCACGGCAAGGGTGTCGAGAGCGACCACGGTCTGGCTCATGATTCGGCCGTAATAGCCGTGGTCCCGGCCGAAGGAGAACACCTGGTTGGCCGACGTCTTGTAGGTGACCGCCACCCGGGTGTTGGCCATCAGCCGCTCTCTTGCCTCGTCCACCGTGATGTCCTCGTCCAACTGGAGTGAGAACTGGATCGAGTGCATGTACTGAGTGTTGATCTTCACCGCCGACGAGTAGAGGTTGAGGTCGTGGCCCAGGGTTTCGAAAAGCCGATGGGCATCACGGGCGTGGTGGGTGCCGAATCGCTCATCCTTGTGGGCCTCGACGGTGGGGCTGGCCACGAAGCCCTCATCCTGGCTGATGTCGTTGGCCCTTCTCATGCAGAGGAAGCGCCCGTCCTCGAGGTGATTGGTCCCGTCGGGGTCGATTGCCAGCGACCGGATCAGCACCGCGATGTTGTGCGTGTTGCACGAGACGATCTGGAGGAATTTGTCCTCGCCCATCACCAGCGCCTCGTCGTTTATGCCCCTGGCATACATCTTGCCGAACCCGAACTCCGAGCCTTGGGCCATGAAACCCACCGGCCCCTGCGCGTGGTTGTAGAACTCGTCTTTCATCTGGTTGCCGACCGGAGTGCAATCGATGACGACGGTGGCTCGTTCGATGGCCTCACGGGACTCGTACTTGGGAGCGTGACCCAATTCCTCGAAGGCAGACCTGCGCTCGTCGTCGACCGATAGGACCGCTCCCCGGCCTTCGAGATCATTCACCTTGGCCCGCTCGGTGAGCAACGGGGTCCGCTTGTGGAAGGTGACCTCGTCGATACCGAAGTGCTCTTTGTTGTCGGCGAGGAGGCCGATGAGGGGCTCCCCGATGGTTCCGGTGCCCACGACGTGGACGATCTTCATGCTGGGCTCCCTCCAGACAGGAAGTTGGGCGATCAGGGATTCAGACTACCGGCTCGACCCGCATCCGAAACCAACCCGGTCGCTACGAACCGGTGCCCGACCATGAATTGACGCCCCGGGCCCAGACTCGATACATGAGCACAAAAAGCAGCACTCCGACCAGGGGCGCCACATAAACGAAGGCGGGGGCGGTGCCCGGTCTGAGGAACATCTGAGACGGATAGAAGGCAATAAAGCCCACCGGGACCACGAAGGTGAAGAAGAAACGAAAGGCACCCGAGAAAATCGTCATCGGATAGGGGGCGACCTCCCGAACCCTCCAGGACAGGCTGAGAACCGGCCAGGAGTCGATCAGCCAGAACGCGGTGCAGGCCGCGATGACGACCACCGCGATCTGGACCAGGGAGGCGCCGAGGAGGGCGGCGAGCAGCAGCCCGATGTTGCCCAGCGTCCAATCGATGCCCAACTGGGCCGAGGCGTAGGCGAGGAGACCGATCCCCACCACCAGCTGGACGATGCCTTTGATGTCGAACATCTCGGACATGTAATAGAACATCATGTTGAGAGGGCGGAAGTAGTACTTGATGAAACTCCCGTCTTCGATCTGGAAGCGAAGCTGCCAGATGTGATCGAAGAGGATCTGCATCGGGGAGATCGCCACCATGTAGAAGGCGTAGATGAAGACCATCTCCTGAAGTGTCCACCCGGCGAGATCGGTGATCGACTCGAATAGGACCCAGAACACCCCCAGTGTGACCAGGCTGGAGAAGAACATCCCGATCGAGCTGATGATGAAGTCGGCGCGGTAGTGCATTCGGGCCTTGATGTACTGGGCCTCGATCATGAAGTAGAGACGGACATACTCACGAAGGGATCGCATCATCAACCTCCCGCGATCCGCAGCACCTTGATGGCGCGGTTGTAGAAGAGGCGGCTGAGGATGAAGAGGGAGCCCACCCAAAAGACCTGGAGCCCGAGCCGCTCGAGGAGCACAGCCAAATCCTGATCGGGCTGGGTGATCATCATCAGCGGGGTGTGATAGATGGCGGCGAAGGGAAGCCATAGGAGTGCGTTCTGAAGACCCTCCGGAAAGAACTGGAGCGGGATCAGCGCCCCCGACAACGCCAGGATCAGGGTCTCCTTGACGGTGACCAGACCCCAGATCGACTCGGTGTAGAAGCCGCTGAGCCCGATGGAGTAGTCGATAGAGAAGCTGACCAGAAACGCCAGGCCGAGACTCACCGGGAACAACAGAAGTCCAACCCCAAACTGTATTGCGACGCCGAACACCAGAGTGAGCAGCACCGCGGTGGGCAAGGTGACGATCAGCACGTTGAGGATGGTCCGTCCGCACCCGAATGAGAGCATCGCCAACTGGTGATCGATCGGCTTGACCAGGTAGTTGGTGATGGTCCCCTGTCGGATCTCGTAGGACATGATCCAGTCGACATAGGTGTTGAACAGGATGAACACAGTGGAGGCCAGGGCGACGTAGAGGAAGGTCTGGTCGAAGGTGAGGCCGTTGAGAACCTCTTGGCCCTCATAAACGCTGGTCCACAGGTAGAAGGCGATGACCATGTAGAGGATGTTCCCGGCGATGGTGGCGATGAAGCCAAAGCGGTAGACCATGCCGATCATGAACGATCCCTTGCCCAGCGCCAGGTACTTTCTCATTGGAGCGCACCTTCGTAGATCCTCTGCACCACGTTCTCCATCGAGATCTCGACGATCCGCACGTCGTCGACGGGGAATGTGGTCATCATGAAGTTGAGGACGTCGGAAAGCGGGATCAAGGCCTGATCGATGGTGATCGCGGTCCAGCCATCCTCGCCGGGCCGCACCGTGATTCCCACCTGGTCACCGAACCGCTCGGTGAGTCGGGCCCCGATCAAATCTGTCGTCTCCTCATTCGCTCCAACGACCTGAATCTCCAGGGTTCGGAACACCCCGAAGAGTTGGGAAACCTTTTCAGTGCTCCCGTCGTAGAGGATGCTCCCCGTGTCGATGATGATGATCCGGCGACACAAGGCCTCGACATCGCCGAGGTCGTGGGTGGTGAGGATGATCGTGGTGTTGTGGACCCGGTTCAGCTCGCGGATCAGGGAGCGGATCTTTGACTTGACCGATACGTCGAGTCCGATGGTCGGCTCGTCGAGGAACACCACGCTCGGGTTGTGGAGGAACGAGGCGGTGATGTCACAGAGCATCCGTTGACCCAAGGAGAGGGTCCGCACCTGCTGCGAATACAGGGCGCTGAGGCCAACCAGGTCGTCGAAGATGGCCATGTGCTCGTCGAAGGCCGCCTGGTCGACCTTGTAGATCTCCCTGAGGAGTCGGAAGGATTCGATGACCGGTAGATCCCACCAAAGCTGGGACCGTTGGCCGAACACCACCCCCATGATCTGCGCCTGACGGATCCGGTTCTCATAGGGAATCTGGTCGTTGACCAGGATCGTCCCCGAGGTGGGTTTGAGGATCCCGGTCATCATCTTGATGGTTGTGGACTTGCCGGCGCCGTTGGGGCCGATGTAACCGACCATCTCCCCCGCCTCGATGTCGAACGAGATCCCGTCGACCGCCTTGACCGTGCGATAGTCCCTGGAGAACAGGTCCCGGAAGGACCCGCTGAGACCCTGACGTCGGTTGAGAATCTTGAAATGCTTGCTGAGATCTTCGATGTGGATCAGGGCCATGAGGCGGGCGAGTGTATGACTCGGTCTTGGCCGGGCCGTTCCAAGTGACCGCAACAGCTGACCTGCGGCAGCTCGGCTTTGTTCCTATACGTACGTAGCTGAACTACTATACGTACGTGCCCATCACCGCCACGAGACTGCGTCAGAACGTGTACGCCGTCCTCGATGCCGTCCTCGAGTCCGGCGTGCCCGCCGAGATACGACGCAAGGGAAAACTGCTTCGGATCATTCCGGTCGAAGAGGGCACTGACGATCGCATGGAACGTTTGCGCCGTCTGCCCGCGCGACCGGATCTGATCATCGGCGACCCCGACGAGTTGGTCGAGGTCGATTGGTCGGGTCTTTGGAAGCCATGATCCTTCTCGATACCCATGTCGCGGTCTGGCTTGCGGCCGGCGAGATCTCGCGTCTGTCGGAAACCGCACTCAGGGCAATCGAAGAGGCGAGCACGGTCGCTCTCTCCCCGATCACATTGCTCGAGGTGGCCTATCTCGTCGAGGCGAAGCGACTGACCAGCGAGGCTGCCTTTGTGATCCACGCCCTCACCGCGGGAGCCGGTTTCGAGGTTGACGACCAGCCACTGGCACGGGTCGTCGCCAATGCCCTCGGTGCAACCTGGACCCGAGACCCCTTTGACCGGCTCCTCGTCGGTCACGCCTTCCTCGCCGGGGCAGGTCTGGTCACCAAGGACCGCACGATCCGGAACCATTACCCCGCAGCCATCTGGTAACTCTCCAAGCCCTCGGAGGGGTCGGGAAATGTTTCTAAGTGAAAGGTCGAGCACGGCGCATAATGCCGGTTCTGAGCGGCTTTGCCGGCTCTACGCGATGAACCGTGGTTGGCGGCCTCGTATTCGTGCGGTGGGTTGA
>JBBDWM010000029.1:0-91068 GCA_040902845.1 Acidimicrobiia bacterium | reverse complement strand
ACTCGTCGATGCCTTGGTAGGCCGTTACCCCACCAACTAGCTGATAAGCCGCGAGCCCATCCCACAGCACAAAGGCATTTCCTCAAAGAGCCATGTGGTTCCTCGAGGATATCCGGTATTAATCCAAGTTTCCCTGGGCTATCCCGGTCTGTGGGGCAGGTTGCTCACGTGTTACTCACCCGTTCGCCGCTCCGTCATACCGGTGGGTTACCCCTCCGGTGTGCGTCGCTCGACTTGCATGCATTAGGCGCGCCGCCAGCGTTCGTCCTGAGCCAGGATCAAACTCTCCAACGTACATTCACGGGCTCCGTCAGAGACGGTGCCCAATCCTGTCAGTTATGAGTTTGCAATTGGGTCTCGGGTCTGTGAGAGACCCGAGAGCTTCGATTGCTGCAATGCCCGCCACGAGGTCGACGAATCGACAAAGTGGCAAGCGCTTGCTGGCTTTTGGCACATTGTTCAGTTGTCAAGGAGCCCAAAGCTCCCACACCGTGGTGTCAGGCAGGCCGGCGATCGATGAGATCACTGCCCCGATACGTCAATCGCGTTGGACGCGAGACAAGCCCCTCACCAGGTGGTGGGGAACCCGGGAAGTGATTCCCGGGCCGGATGTCGAATAGTAACGACATCAGATTCCTAGTCAAGTTCATTCGGAGAGACGCACGAACCGCCGCTTGCCCACCTTCAGAACCCGCCCGGCAAGGTCGTTTCTTGCCTTTTCCCCATCCTCGACGACCTCGCCATCGAGTCTCACCGCACCCTGTGCCAACAGCCGACGGGCCTCCGAGCCCGACTCCCCCGACACATCGCGCACCAGGGCGGACATCTGAACGGTGTTCCCGGCCGGCAACTTGAAATCCTCGATGTCGTCGGGTGTTCCGCCATGTCGGAAGACCTGGTCGAACCCCGCCTCCGCCTCGGCGGCCGCCGCCTCACCCCAATACAGAGCGGTCACCGCCCGGGCCAGTTGACGTTTGGTGTCCCCTGGGTGCAGATCCCCGCCGGCGAGGCCCGCCTCGATAAGGTCCACCTCTCCGGGGTCGAAATCGGCGGCCAGGCGAAACCACTCAGGCATCACCTGGTCCGGGATGCTCATCGTCTTGCCGAACATCTCCCCGGGCTCATCCTCAACCCCGATGAAGTTACCGATTGACTGCGACATCTTCTTGGAGCCGTCGGTGCCGACCAGAAGCGGCATGGTCAGGGCCACCTGAGGCTCTTGGCCGTAGCGCTCCTGGACCACTCTCCCCATCATCAGGTTCCACAGTTGGTCGCTACCACCGAGCTCGACGTCCGCTTCGACCGCCACCGAGTCATAACCCTGGAGCAACGGGTACAGGAACTCCATCACCGAGATGGGGTTGCCCTCCTGGTACCTGTTGGCGAAATCGGAACGTTCCAACATCTGGGCCACGGTGACCGCCGAGGTGAGCTCGAGCAGCCCAGCCATGTCGAGTGCGCCCAGCCACTCCGAATTGCGGCGAATCTCGAGCCGGTCCTCGAGAAGGACCTTCCGGAACTGGCCCAGGACATTCTCGGCAAAGCCGTTCACCTCTTCGGCGGTAAGACGTTTACGGGCGTCGCTCCTGAGCGAGGGATCACCAACCTGTGCCGTGAAGTCACCCACGATCAGCACCGCGATGTGACCCATCTCCTGGAAATGGCGGAGTTTGCGCAGCACCACAGCCCAACCCAGGGTGACCGAGGGGGCAGTCGGGTCCAGACCGAGCTTGACCCGAAGCTGGCGCCCGCCCTCCAATTTCTCGAGCAGCCCGTTCTCGGGGACGACTTTGTCCGCATGACGGAGGAGAGTCGGAAGTTGTTCTGCGGGCGTCATGGTCGGCGCGAGGGTAAACCAACGGAAGCCGGGGCTTAGCCTCCGGAGGCCGTGGAGGTGGCAGCGATGAAACGCCAGGGGAGGTCACGAGCCTTTGAGATCCCGACTCGTGGGGTCGCCATCACCATCTGGGGCGGCGTTCCGGGCTCGAGACGCAAGGCCGAGCCCGGAACGAGCAGATTTACACCGTCGTAGGAACCGTCGATTCCGAGGGCCTGACACAGCTTCCCGGGACCGTTGGCCAGGTCGTTGTGACGCCCGCGGCGGGTCCGGGCGGTGGCCAACCCGTCGATCACCTCTCCGCCCCGAAACAGAATCGCCCAACCGGTTCCCTCCGGGCCGGCGGACACGTTGGCGCACCAGTGCACCCCATAGGACCGATACACATACATGGTGCCGGGGCGCTCGAACATCGAACCATTGCGCACGGTCTTTCCCTTGAAGGCATGCGACGCCGGGTCATCCCCACCACGGTACGCCTCAACCTCGGTGATCCTCACCGAGACCGATGACCCGCCCCGATCCGACACCAGCACCGCTCCCAATAGGCGAGGTGCGGCAACCTCCGGGGGCTCGCTGAGTTGGCTGGCGAGATCCACAACGGCTCCGGCTCAGGCCCCGCGCAGCTGGGCCCCGAGAGCGCGGGCGGCGTCGATCATCGCCTCCCGCACCGGCGAGACCTCTTCGTTGGTGAGAGTGCGGTCGGGCGCCCGAAGCCGATAACGCATCGCCACGGCTCGCTCTCCCTCGCCGATCCCGGCGCCCTTGAACTCGTCGAACACGCGGGCCGCCTCGACCAGGCCCCGACCGGCGTCGACGGTCGCACCCAGAACAGCGGAAACCGGAGTGGCGTCTGCGACAAGGAACGAGAGATCGAAGTCGACCGGCGGATACACCGACGGCGACTCCGCCTGACGAAGGCCCAACGGGGCCAGAAGCGGCTCGAGATCCAACTCGGCCACGGCTACCCGGCCCGGGATCTCATACTCTTGCGCGACCGTCGGGCTCAGCTCACCTACATGGCCGATCGTCACCCCATTGAGAGAAACGGCTGCGGCCCGACCGGGGTGATACCCGGGTGGAGTCGCAGGCGTCAAGTCGAACAGTTCGAGTCCCAGCACCGAGGCGATGTGACGGAACACTGCGAGCGAGACGCGGCCATCGGCGTTGAGCCCTGGCTCTCCCAGAGCAGCCAGTCCAACCGGGCCGGCGGCCACCCAGGCGAGACGGTCGATCTGCTCGGGGAGTCTCGGATCGTCGCCTGCCGGACGGGCCGAGAACACCCGCCCGGTCTCGAACAAGGCCACCGACGAAGCGCCGTGTGAGAAGTTGAAGCGAACGGCGTTGAGAAGACTTGGCAGCATCGTGGGGCGAAGCCGACCTTCCTCGTCCCGGAGAGGGTTCTTCACCCGGAGCACATCTCCCAAGGAGATCCCGAGCCGCAACAGGTCCTCCTCGCCGACAAATGGCAGCGTCACCGCCTGGCTGAGCCCGATGCCCGTCAGGGCCCGGTTCAGGAGCCGGAACCGCTTCTGCTCGGCGGTCAGCCCGCCGGCCGGGCCGGTGGGCACAGTCGCGGCGAACTTGTCGAATCCGTGGATCCGGGCGACCTCTTCGATCAGGTCGGCCGGGCGCGTGACGTCAGGGCGGAAGGTCGGAACCACAACCTCCATCGGGTCTTCACCGCGGACCTCCATGCCGAGCCGGGTGAGGATGGCGGCCACCTCTTCGCGGGTGAACCCTGGTCCCAGGAGACGCGTCACCTCAGCGATCTCGATCTGGACGGTGACCGGCTCGACAGCATTGCCGATCACATCGATCGCGGACTCCGGAACCTCGCCGCCAGCGAGCTCCACAACCATGGCGGTTGCCCGGCGATTCGCTTCGTCAGCGAGATTCGGATCGACACCCCTCTCGAAGCGCGTCGATGCCTCCGAGCGGAGATTGTGACGACGTGACATGTACATGATCGTCGGCGGATCCCAGGAGGCAGCCTCCATGAGGACATTGACCGTTTCCAGCGAGACCTCCGATCGGGCACCGCCCATGGTCCCGGACATCGAGGTGGGGCCGTCGGCGTCGTAGATGATCAGGTCTTCGCCATCAAGCGTGCGAGTCTCCCCATCGAGGGTCACCAACTCCTCCCCGGGGACAGCTCGTTTCACAACCAAACGACGTCCTGCGATCGAATCGGCGTCGAAAGCGTGCAGAGGGTGGCCGAGCTCCAACATCACGTAGTTGGTGACGTCGACGACGTTGGAGATGGCCCGCGTCCCCGCCTTTGCCAGCCGATGCCTCACCCAGAGCGGCGAACTCCCGATCGTCACCCCACGGATTTCGCGCGCGGTGAACCGGCGGCATCCCACCGGATCGATCAACTCGACTGCGATCTCGGCGGCACCGGGCACGGTCGTCAGCACACGCCCGGGGATGTGGTGCTCAATGCCTAGGTAGGCACCGAGATCACGGGCCAGGCCCAGGAGCGACATCGCATCGGGCCTGTTGGTGGTGATCTCGAGGTCGAAGACGACATCGGGAAGCTCAACCAGGTCGGAGAAGTCCGAGCCGAGATCGGGCTGGCCGTCCAGCACGAGGATCCCGGCATGGTCATCACCGAGCCCCAACTCCTTCTCCGAACAGATCATCCCGTTGGAATCGACGCCCCTGATCGTCCGCAGCCCGATCTCGAGGTTCCCGGGCAACAGGGCTCCTGGCCGGGCAACGGCGACATGAGCGCCGTCCGAGAAGTTCCAGGCACCGCAGATGATCTGCTCCGGCCCGGTGCCGGTGTCGACCTGGCAGACCCGAATCTTGTCGGCCTCGGGGTGCGGGCTGATCTCGAGGACACGGCCCACGACGACGTTCGACCATCCGACTTGGAGAACGTCGAAACCCTCGACCTTCTCACCCACCATGTCGAAGAGAGCAGACAACTCCTCGGGGTCCACGGTCGGAAGGTCGATGAACTCCTGCAGCCAGCGGAGAGGGACCTTCATCAGAACTGCCTCAGGAACCGGAGGTCGTTGTCGACAAAATGCCGGATGCTGCTGATCCCGTGGCGCACCATCGCCAGTCGCTCCACACCCATCCCGAAGGCGAACCCAGAGAGTTGGGACGGGTCGTATCCCACCGCCTCCAGCACGTTGGGGTCGACCATTCCGCAGCCGAGCATCTCAAGCCAGCCCGCACCGCCACACACCCGGCATCCGGGAACACCACCGTCACAGGCGAAACACGACACGTCGAGTTCTCCGCTCGGCTCGGTGAACGGGAAGAAATGGGGTCTCAGGCGCACTTGAGTGCCCGAGCCAAAGAACTCACGCGCAAAGTGGGCGAGCGTCCCCTTCAAATCCGAGAACTGGATGTGTTCGTCCACCGCAAGACCCTCGATCTGGTGGAACACCGGAAGATGAGTGGCGTCAATCGTGTCCAAGCGGTAGCACTTTCCTGGCACCACGACGTAGACCGGGGGCTGGTGTTGTTCCATCCACCGGACCTGAACCGGAGAGGTCTGGGTTCGGAGCAGTATCTCGTCATCCGGGTCTCCGTAGTCGAGGTACATGGTGTCCGACTCGAGCCGGCTGGGGTGGGTGGGAGGCGTGTTGAGAGCGTCGAAGTTGTACCAGGCGAGCTCAGCCTCGGGTCCGGCCGCCATCAGATAGCCGAGGCCGACGAAGATGTCGACCACCTCGTCGATGGTCTGTTGAATCAGATGAAGCGAGCCAACCGGAAAGCTGACTGCCTCGAGGGTGACGTCGATACGGTCGTCGGTGAGTCGGTGCCGTTCGTCGAGTAGAGCGAGAGCCGACCTGCGTTGGGCGATCAAACTCTCGATCGCCGACGTGACCTCGTTGAGCCGAGCCCCTACCTGTGGGCGCTCCGACGGCTCCAGACCGCCCATGCTGCGTCGCACATTGCCTACGGCGGAATTCTTGCCGAGAATGGCGCTTTCAACCTTTTCCAGCCCTTCAACGGTCTCGGCGCCGTCGACTCTGGCGGCGGCTCCGGAAAGAGCTTCTTCCAGCTCCGCGATCACATCCATGTCGGCGGCAGGTTAGACCTCACCACTGCCGCGGCTGACCCACATCGGGCTCTGCACGAGCTCAGCGTCCGGCCGTCAGCTCGTAAACGATCATTCCCGCGGCCATTGCCGCGTTAAGACTTTCGATGCCGCCGGGCATCGGGATCGTGATTCGGAAGGTGGCGTCCGCCGCCACTGCCTCGGGGAGACCCGACGACTCATCACCGATCAGCACCGCGTACCTTCCATCGGGCAGAGCGGAAGGAGCCTGCCCCCCGTCGACCACGGTGGCCAGGGTCTGGTATCCGAGACTCTCGAGCTGGCCCAGCGACTCGATGAAGATGACCTCGGCATGGAAATGGGCTCCCGCTCCCGCCCGGAGCACTTTTGGCGCCCAGGGATCGGCCGTACCTTCGGTGTAGCCGAAGGACCATCCGAAACCGGCCGCAGTCCGGATCATGGTCCCCACATTCCCCGGGTCACCGACCCCCCAGGCCACCACAACACCGCCGTACTCGACGTTTCGGGCCTCAGGGATCCTGATCACTGCCACCGGCCCCCGAGGGCTCTTGGTCCCCGCCACCCGTGCCAGCCCGGCACTGTCTACGAGCACCAGATCTATCCCTCGGCCCTTGGCCAGTCCCCGTGTCTGTTCGTCGTCCTCGAGGGCGAAGATCAGAGACGGCACCACATCGGCTGCGAGCGCCTCTTCGAGGAGATGGGGCCCTTCGATCAGGGTCTCACCGCGCTCCCTTCGCTCCGGAACGCGATGAAGCCGGGCCGCATCTACCACCTGGCGGTTCTTATGGCTGCGGACCGGCATCAGTTTTCGCAGCTTCGGCGCCGTCAGCTCTGCTTCGCAGCCTCGACGAGTTGGGCGAATGCCCCAGGGTCGTTCACAGCCATCTCGGCGAGCATCTTCCGGTCGACCTCGATCTCGTTGGCCTTCAAGCCGGCGATCAGCTGGTTGTAAGTGGTCCCGTTCTGACGGGCAGCCGCGTTGATCCGGGCGATCCAAAGACGACGAAACTCGCCCTTGCGAGCACGCCGATCCCGATAGGCGTCCTGCATCGCATGCATGACCTGCTCGTTGGCGGTCCGGTAACGCCTGCTGCGGGCGCCCTTATAACCCTTGGCGCGGTCAAGGACTTTCTTGTGTGACTTCTTGGCGTGAACCGCGCGCTTTACACGTGCCATCTCATATCTCCTGGATCCTCAGCGACCGAGCAACTTCTTGGCGGTTTTGGCGTCACCGGGGGCGAACTCGACCTCTCCCGCCCGACGGCGGAAGACATGTTTGCCTTTGGCCAGCCGGAGATGGCCACGACCCGACTGGCGTCTCATGATCTTGCCCGAACCAGTGACCTTGATGCGTTTCTTGGCTCCGCTGTGGGTCTTCATCTTTGGCACAGCGTCCTCCTGTTTTTGGTTAATGCTCTTCGCTGCTCTCGGCGGCGGCTCTTGCCTTCTTCGCCGGGGCCAGCACCATCGTCATGCTTCGACCCTCGATCTTGGGCACCTGCTCCACGACGCTCACGTCGACCAACTCTTCTGCGAGACGGTCGAGAAGGTCCTTCCCGAACCCGGGACGCTCCTGTTCCCTGCCGCGGAACCGGATGGTCACCTTGACCTTGTCCCCCTCGGCAAGGAAATCCTTGGCCTTGCGCTTGCTGATGTCGAAGTCGTGATCGCCGATCCGCACTTTCATGCGGAGCTCCTTGATCGTTGTCCGAGTCTGCTTCTTTCGAGCTTCGCGTTGCTTGACGGACTGCTCGTACTTGTATTTCCCGTAATCCATCAATCGGCACACCGGCGGTTTGGCGTTGGGTGCCACTTCGACGAGATCCAGATCGAGTTGATCGGCTAGCCATAGGGCTTCATTGAGTTTCTTGACCCCGATCTGGGAGCCGTCGGGTGCGACTACCCGCACCTCTGTTGCTCGTATCGCGCCGTTCACACGGAGCTCGTTGGTGATGCTGATACCTCCTGTTGAGTGCAAATGAAAAAGCAGCAAGCGAAAACCTGCTGCTTTTGACCGGTCGAACCGGTCTGGTGGACCGTGGCTCGCCTCTTTCGTCGTCGTCCGGGCGGCCGGGTGGGGAAGCAGCGGCTTCCGCTCTTGCTATCGATTGTCCCCCCGAGGATACCAGTGGGGAAGCCCCTATCACCAGCTGGATGTCACAACCCGTGCAGCTCTCGAATGGCTGTGGCGCTGAGCACGGCCGCTTCCGCCGCCTCCACGCCCTTATTGGCCGCTCCGTCCCCGGAGCGCTCGAGCGCCTGCTGATACTCTTGCACGGCGAGGATGGCGTTTCCCACGGGGATACCCGTCTCCAGAGCAACGCCGGCGATTCCGGCGGTTGATTCCCGCACCACGATCTCATAGTGATCGGTGTCGCCCTTGACCACGGTGCCGATTGCGATCGCGGCGTCGCAACCACTACCCACCAGGGACTTGACAGCGACGGGCAACTCCAGGGCACCAGGGACCCTGAGAACAGTGATTTCGGTGACACCCATCTCCTGAAGTCGATCGAGCGCCCCCTTCAGCAAACGATCGGTGATCCCCTGGTTCCAACTGGCAACGGCAATGCCGACGTGAAGATCGGCGCCGGACTTGGACCCTTCGACGACCCTGATCATGCCCCGGTTCCCAGATCCATCTGGTGACCGAGGCGACTCGCTTTGGTCCTCAGGTACTCCCGGTTCTCCTCGTTGGCTTCAATGGAGAGCGGCACCTGCTCGACGATCGAGAGCCCGTACCCTTCGATACCGGCCCGCTTCGTGGGATTGTTGGTCATGAGACGCATCGAGCGGACACCGAGGTCATACAGAATCTGGGCCCCCACTCCGTAGTCCCTCGAATCCACCGGAAGCCCCAGATTGACATTGGCGTCCACGGTGTCGAGACCCTCGTCCTGAAGTCGGTAGGCGGCCAACTTGTGAAGAAGCCCGATGCCCCTGCCCTCGTGGCCCCGGATGTAGAGGACCACCCCTCTCCCCTCGATGGCCACCCGGGCCAAGGCCAGGTCCAATTGATCCCCGCAATCGCAGCGCAGGCTCCCAAAGACATCACCAGTCAGGCATTCGGAGTGGACCCGGGTCAGCACCCGCTCACCGTCTCCAAGATCGCCCATCACCAGAGCGATATGTTGTCGATCGTCGATGAGAGAGCGGAAGCCAACGGCGGTGAAGGTGCCGTGCTCGGTTGGGATCCTCGCCTCGACCACCCTCTCCACCAGCTTCTCCCGCTGGCGGCGAAAGGCGATCAGGTCGGCGATGGTCCCCAACAAGAGCCCGTGTTCGCCGGCGAAACGCTCCAGGTCTCCGAGGCGCGCCACGGTGCCATCGTCATTCATGATCTCAGCGAGCACCCCTGCCGGGTATCTTCCGGCCATCTCGGCCAGATCAACTGCGGCCTCGGTGTGCCCGGCGCGCTTGAGCACCCCGCCGGGCTCGTACCGCAGCGGGTACATGTGACCGGGCCGGGCCAGATCCTCGGGCTTGGTCTCGGCGTTGATCACGGTTTGGATGGTCTTCCAGCGATCGGCCGCCGATATCCCGGTCGTGGTGCCCTCTCGGGCGTCTATCGACACGGTGAATGCAGTTCGGCGGACATCGGTGTTGCGAGCGACCATCATCGGGAGGTCCAACTCGTCGAGGCGCTCACCGACGACGGGCAGGCAGATGATCCCGCTGGTGTGCCGGAGCATGAACCCGATCTGGGCCTGCGTTGCTGTCTCGGCGGCCACGATGAGGTCGCCTTCGTTCTCGCGATCCTCGTCGTCGACCATGATCACCATCTCGCCCCTGGCGATGGCAGCCACGATCTCATCGATTGGCGCAAACCTCATGAACCCGCTCCCAGGAGTCGCTCCACATACTTGGCGATGATGTCCACTTCGAGGTTGACCGGATCGCCCTTTTTGCGCAAGCCGAGCGTCGTCACCTCCAGGGTGTGGGGGATCAGGGCCACCTCGAACTCGTCTGACCCGACGCCCGACACGGTGAGACTGACTCCATCGACGGTGATCGAGCCCTTCTCTGCAATGAAGCGAGCCAACCCCGATGGAACGTCGATGGTGAGACGCCGGTCATCACCGTCGGAGACGACCTTGCTCACGGTGCCTACCCCGTCCACATGTCCCTGCACGATGTGCCCGTCGAAACGACCTCCTGCTGTCATCGGCCGTTCAAGATTGACCGGATCTCCCGGTTGGACCGCCCCCAGACTCGAACGTGAAAGCGTCTCATGAACGACTTCGACGTCGATCCTCGAATCCTGCACTGCGACTGCGGTGAGACAGACTCCATTCACGGCGATCGAGTCGCCGACCGTCAGGTCGGCAAGTGCCCCCGCTTCGATGGTGAGCCGTCTGACCCCTGTGTCATCCTCGACGTCGACCACCGATCCTTTATGAGCCACGATTCCTGTGAACATCTACTCGAACTCGATTCTCAAGTCCGAGCCAACGTTACGCACGTCCCGGATATTCACCTCTCTGGCCTCGTCGATGGTTGAGAACGAGCCTGCCAACGGCCCGATTCCGACACCCCCACCAATTTTCCCCGCTAGATAGAAAACACCGCGGGTGATGACCTCCGATCGCCACCAGGCGCCGGCAACCGTCGGCCCGCCCTCCAGCAAGACATCGAGCAAACCCGCCCCGGCCATGGCCCGCGCCGACTCGATCGGATCCGGATGATTGTTCTCCCCGTCGACCACCGCCATCTCGCCTGACGGGATGTCAAGGGCCCTGGTCGCCACCACAAGAGGGTCGCGTTGCCATATCTTCGCCTGGCGAGGCAGTGCCTGACCTCCGGCCAGGATGACGGGACGGGGCTGGTCCTTGCCCCCTTCGGGGATTCGAGCGGTCAACTCCGGGTCATCGGAACGGAGGGTTCCGGCGCCCACCACCACTGCGTCCACCCCTGAGCGAAGCAGATGGGCATCGAGACGAGCTTCCTCAGAGGTGATCCATTGTGAGGAGCCATCCAAGGCGGCTATCGAACCGTCCAATGTCATGGCCATCTTCAGCGTCACCCTGGGCAAACCCGTCCGGCGATGATGAAAGTATGCCGGGTCTACCGCTTCGGCCTCCTCGGGCATCTCGCCCATGGTCACCGCGACCCTGGCATCAGTGAGCCAGGAAACACCTTTGCCCGACACCCGTTCGTCGGGATCGATGGCGCCGACTATCACCTGGCTCACACCTGCCGTCACGATGGCGGTCACACAGGGTGGAGTATTGCCCTGATGGCTGCAGGGCTCGAGAGTCACATAGAGGGTGGAGCCACGGGCAAGCTCCCCGGCCTGGGCAAGCGCCACAACCTCGGCGTGTGGCTTGCCGACTCCCTCGTGGGCTCCCTCCCCCACCACATTCCCCGCCTGATCGACGACGACCGCGCCCACGCGCGGATTCGGATGAGTCCGGTGTTGGTTGGCGAGCTCGATGGCTCGCCGCATGTGACGGGCCTCGCCCACCTATGCGGTACGACGATCGATGCGGTAGGTAGAGCCCGGCTGCTTCTTGGCAAATTCCTTCATTTCCACCGCAATCGCCGACGCCTCCCATTGTGTGGAGATCTCTCGCACGTCGGTGGACGCTACACCCAGAGACAACGACACCACGGGGAAGGCGAAGCGCTCGCCGCGACGATCGATGACTTCGATGTACCCCCGAAGCGCGTCTGCCGTGTCGTAGAGGTCGAGGATCCCGTCGTCGAAACGCTCGATCACTTCCTTGCAGAAGGACTCCGACATCTCAGGCGGGATGATCGCCACGAAATCATCTCCACCGATGTGCCCGACGAAGGCGCCGGTGATCCCCAGATTCTCGGATGCGTCGCGGAAGCACTTGGCGCAGAAGCGAATCACCTCGTCACCACGCATGAAGCCGTAGTGGTCGTTGAAAGCCTTGAAGTTGTCGAGGTCGCCGTGGACCAGGGCGTAGTCGCGGCCCGACGTGATGCGCTCCTCGATCTCGGCTGTGATCCTGAAGTTGCCGGGGAGACCGGTGAGTGGCGAGAGGTCGCGGGCGGCCTGGGTCCGCCTGACGACAGCCCGGACCCGGGCGACCAACTCGTTGATGTCGAACGGCTTGGTGATGTAGTCGTCGGCACCTAGTTCAAGACCACGCACCCGGTCCTCGGGCAGGCCACGAGCCGTGAGCAGGATGATGGGGATGTTGCCGGTGCTGGCCTGGCTGCGAAGACGGTGCAGTGCGGTGAGCCCGTCCATACGCGGCATCATGATGTCGAGGACAATCACGTTCGGCGGGTTCGCAGTGGCCTTCTGGAGAGCATCCTCTCCGTCCACCGCTGTTTCCACCTCGAGCCCCTCCAACTCGAAATTGACCTGGACAACCGCAAGGATGTCCGGGTCGTCGTCCGCAATCAGGACCCTTTCGCTCATTTCTCCTGTACTGCCCTTCTCAGTTCGGCCACAGCCGCGAGGGGATCTTGCGCCCGGAATATCGCGGTTCCGGCCACGAACACGTTGGCTCCTGCGTCCCTGGCCATACGTGCGGTTTCGGGCGTTATACCCCCGTCGATCTGAATATCGGTCGGCAATCCGCGCTCCTCAACCCATTCTCTTGCCACCTCGACCTTCTCGAGGACCTCCGGGATGAATCCCTGGCCCCCGAAGCCGGGCTCCACCGACATCACGAGAAGCACATCGCACAATTCGAGGAACGGTGCAACCCCCTGAAACGGTGTGGCCGGGTTGCAAACCAGCCCGAAATCGAGACCGTTGCTACGCGCCATTTTGGAGGCTCGGGTTGGGTCCGGCACGGCTTCGATGTGCATCGTCACCAGATCGGCTCCGGCCTCCGCCAGATCGGGGAGAAACGCATCGGGATTGGTGGTCATTAGATGACAATCGAAATAGAGCTTGGTCAACGGCCGGATACTCTTGATCACCGGAGTCCCAAAAGACACGTTGGGGACGAAATGCCCGTCCATCACGTCGATGTGAAGCCAATCGACGGAAGACTCCACCTTGGCAATGTCCTCTTTGAGACAGCCGAAGTCGGCTGCGAGCAGTGAGGGTGCGATCTTGACGGCGGACATACTGCGCGATTGTAAAGGGGGCCGTCTCAAGCCTTGCGCAAGGCGACGAACATCCCATCGGTCCCGGTGGTGTGCGGGGCGAGCAGACGTCCGTCCCCCCATACGGTTCCGGGTCCGGATGGTGCCTCGAAGCCGCGTCCGGCCACTATCTCGATCGTCTCTTCAGGGGTGACGGTGCACACCGAATAGACCAGTTGGCCTCCGGGAGCCACCAGTTCCATTGCCCGCTCCAACATGCCCTGCTGCACGGTCGCCAGTCGGCGGACCTCACTCTCGGTGGCCCGGAACCGGATCTCGGGTCTGCGTCTCAGTGTTCCCAGACCACTGCACGGCGCATCGAGCAGGACCCGATCGAAGGTGGCACTCCGAAACGGCAACGTGTTGGCGTCGGCGACAACCCAACGGGCACCGGGAACCCGACGTTGCGCGTCCGACACCCGGCGGCGGTGGGAATCGGCCGCGATCACAAGACCGCTCTCTCCGACCTGATCGAGCAGATGAGAAGTCTTGCCACCAGGGGCTGCGGCCAGATCGATCACCCGCATCCCCGATGTCGCCGAAACCGCATTGCCGACCGCGATCGATGCCGCGTCCTGCACGGTTGTTCCGTCGGGAATCGGCCCGGGGGCAATGGCAAACGCGCCCGGTATACCGGGGAACTCTTCGCCGACACCGGTCATGCCTGGCTTCCCCCGCACCACCCGCTCCGGTTCCGTGGCGCTGGCCAGGGCGAACTGATAAGCCTCGGCGGTGCCCCAGGCGCCTTCCAGCGACTGCATCAGCCAGGGCGGAAGATCCAGGGCCTCCTCGCTCTCCCGCCCCCGCTCGGCAACTCTTCGCAGCACGGCATTGGCGAACCCCGCCGCCTTGGGCTGGATCTCTCGAATCAGGTCCACCCCGGCACTGACCACGATCGGCTGGGCGAGGTCGGAGTAGAGCAACTCGAAGGTCGACACCCGTAGCCGGTCGAGCAGGGTGTGTTCAATGTCCCCGATGGCCCGGCCTGCCCCCGCTTCGATCGCCGAATCGAGACGTTCCACCCGCCGCAACACCCCATAGGTGAGGGCCTTGACCCTGGCTGACTCACGAGGGGGAAGCGTCGAGGTCTGAGTCTCGACCAGGACGTTGGAGAACGCCCCGTCCCTCATGACCCGACCGACCGTCTCCGCCGCCAGATGACGGGCCTGGAGCGGGTCAGTCATTGGAATGAGCCAGACCGACCGTGACGGCCTCGTACCCAATCCGCCCCCGGCATCACTCGTTTTCCGGGAGGCTGGATCTCGACCAACTCCACACCACCGTCGAACACCCCAACCACCGGAAGACCCTCGACGACTTCCAGGGTGCCGGGCTCGAGGTGATGGGGATGCGACCGCGCCCGGAACACCTTGTGGGTTTCTCCGTCGAGATCGATCGTGGCTGCCGATGCGGGAGACAATGCTCGAATCCGGTTGATCGTGTCCAGACGTGACATCGTGGGTCGCAAAGGGCGGTCGGCGGCGGTCAGCTTCGAGGCATAGGTTGCTCCATCATCGACCTGGGGCACCGCGGAGAGGTCACCCCGCACATACCCGGGCAGAACATTCCGCAACAGGCCGGCGCCGAGCGCAGCCAGCCGTCCGGTCAGCTCACCTGCAGTCTCCTCATTTTGGATGTCCACGGCCTGGGCGGTCACCACCGGCCCGGTGTCGAGGCCTTCGTCCAATCTGATGATGGTCACCCCGCTCATCGGATCCCCCGCCATCAGGGCCCGGGCCACCGGGGCCGCCCCGCGCCAACGGGGCAGAAGGGAGAAATGAACGTTCAGCATGCCCTGAGCAGGGACGGCAAGGGCCTCGGGCTTGAGGATCATCCCGAAAGCGACGACCACTCCCAGATCGAATGGCCCCGCCTCGGTGAGCAACGCGTCGAGCTCTCTGGAGCTCGACGGTCGGCACAAGGCAAGGCCGAGCTCGTCCGCTCGCTTCTTGACCGGTGATGGTTCGAGCCGCGCGGACCTGCCTCTTGGGCGGTCAGGGCGGGTGACCACCAACCCGATCTCGAAATCCCGGACCAGCATGTCAAGGGTGGGGATAGCGGCTCCCGGGGTGCCCAGGAACACGATTCGAGTCATTCGAGGCTCGCCGTCCCCAGTGCCTCGTCCCTGAGGTCGCGCAGGGCCTGCTTCCTCACCCGTCTCTCCAAACGGTCGACAAGGAGCTTGCCGTCGAGATGGTCGATCTCATGCTGGAGGATACGGCCAAGGAGCCCATCCCCGGCGAACTCGACCTCATTGCCGTCGAGGTCGAGGGCTCGGGCCCTGGCGAAGCCCGGCCTCTCGATCTCCCAGTAGTGGCCGGGCACCGAGAGACACCCCTCCTCGTATGCCCATTCTCCGCTCAACTCGACGATCTCGGGGTTGATCATCACCCGGGGGCCGAGACCGTCCTGAGCATCGAAGACGGAGATCCGCCGTGGGATCCCGATCTGATTGGCGGCAAGGCCGACTCCGGGAGCCTGATACATCGTCTCGATCATGTCGATGGCAAGCGCCTGGAGGGTCTGGTCAAAATCGACGACAGGCTTGGTCTCCAATCGGAGAACAGGGTCGCCAAAGGTTCGGATCGGAAGGATGGCCATGAAATGTTCCCGGAACGACGGGGGAATGGGGCAGCGTAGACGAACCGCGCCTTCAGGCCCTATACGGCTACCTGAGGTACATGACGCCACATGTGGCGCTACCCCGACACAGATAATGCCCGTGGAGCCATCTGCCCGCTTCAGCGCGCGAGCCGGTACATTCTGGGAGGCGCCGCCAGGAGCTATCGGTGCCGCCTCCGGCTAGTGGAATCTGAGAATGCATATCACCGCAGACGATCTGATCGCAACCTTGCGCGACAACGGGCACCGGATCACGGACGCCCGCCGGGCGGTGTGCGGTGTAATCGCACGTTCTCACGGCGACCATCTCGACGCGACGACCATTCATCACAAGGCGATCATGGAGTTGGGGACTGAACTCGACCTCTCGACTGTGTATCGAACACTCGAGGCCCTCGAGGAAGTCGGAGCGGTTCGTCACGCCCATCTCGGGGAGGCCGCCGTCTACCACCTCTCCGAGGAGCAGCCTCACCAACATCTGGTTTGTCGTATCTGCGGCTCCACGACTGCAATCCCGGCCTCAGACCTCATCGGATTCCTATCTTCAGTGGAGGCCCTGACCGGCTTTGTGGCCGACGTTGAGCATTTCGCACTCTCGGGAATCTGCTCTAACTGCAGCCCCGCCTGACGCTCGCTATTGTCTTGTTGCAAAGGCCTCGCAACAAGAGAGGGACGTCATGCACATCCCCGACGGATTCATCGGACCGGGCGTCTCCGCGGCAGCCGGGCTCACTGCCCTCGGCGGATTCGGGGTTGCCCTGCGCAAGGCCCGTGCCTATCTGACCGACAGGTTGGTGCCGATGGCCGCCCTCGTCGCCGCTTTCGTCTTCGCAGCACAAATGATCAACTTCCCTGTCCTTCCCGGGATGAGCGGCCATCTCCTCGGTGGGGTCCTGGCCGCAGTCCTGGTAGGGCCTTGGGCCGGTTACATCGTGGTGTCACTGGTCCTGATCGTCCAGGCTCTGCTCTTCGCCGACGGCGGCCTGTCTGCACTCGGTCTCAACATCGTGAACATGAGCCTGATAGGAGCGGTTGGCGGTTATCTCATCTATCGGGGGCTGGTTCGCCTTGGTGGGTCGCGCCCTTCCGTAGTCCCGCTCTTCGCCGGCCTGGCCGCGATGATCTCGGTCCCGCTCGCCGCAATGGGATTCGTTCTTGAGTTCGCGATCGGAGGCACTGTTGAGAGCATCTCGCTGGGCCCGGTGTTCTGGGCGATGCTGGGTACCCACCTTCTGATCGGTATCGGTGAGGGTCTGATCACGTTCCTGGTGGTCGGAGCCGTGATGCGCTCGCGTCCCGATCTTGTCTATGGCTCGCCGACCTTTGGCGGGCTGCGATCCGAGGAGCTGGTCTCGTGAGGAGAGGGGTCGCCTTATTCGGGGTCGGACTTCTGCTCACAATGGTGATCGCGGTGGTGGTATCCCAGTTCGCCTCAAGCCAGCCCGACGGTCTGATGTACGTGGCCGAGCAGGAAGACTTCGTCAACACGGCCGAGGACCATGCACTCGACGAATCACCACTGGCCGGCTACGGCGGTGATAGCAAATCACGGCAGATCGTCGCCGGCGTGGTAGGGGTGTTGGCCACCCTCGGCCTGGGATATCTCGTCTTCTCCCTGACCAAGGTCGGCAAGACATCGGCAGAGGAGTGAGCGGCTCACACGGTCACGCCCTGTTCGTACATGCCAATTCTCCGTTGCACCGGCTGTCGCCACAGGTGAAAACTGCTGCAGCAATGGTGATGCTGGTTGCGATCATCAGCACGCCTCGGGAGGCGTTCTGGGCATTCGCCATTTACGCCGTGGCTCTTGGCGCCCTGGTGGTCATCGCCCGGATCCCGATTCGCTTCCTGCTCAGCCGGATGATGGTCCTAGCCCCCTTCGCCCTCCTCGCGCTGCTCTTCCCTTTGTTCGGGACGGATCCGCGGGTGGAGGTGTTCGGAGTCTCCCTCTCCGAGCAGGGGCTATGGGACATGTGGAACCTGTTGGCCAAAGCGAGTCTCGGGTTGGTCACCGCCATCCTCTTGGGAGCAACCACCGAGATCGCCGACCTCCTTCGAGGCTTCGACTCGCTTCGGGTCCCGAGATTGGTGACCGCGATTCTCGGGTTCATGGTCCGCTACATCGACGTCGTCGTGGGCGACCTCAATCGGATGCGGCTTGCGCTCGCCGCCCGTGGCCACCAGGGCTCGAGCATCGCTCACTGGGGCCCTTACGGGCGCGCCATGGGGACCATGTTCATCCGCACCTATGAGCGCGGTGAGCGTGTATATCTGGCAATGGAGTCCCGTGGATACGCCGGTGAGATGCCTCCGTCGTCCCGGGTGAAGGCCACACCGGGAGAGCGGTCCATTGCAGGCATTCTGGCCGCGGCCTTCTGGGCGATCGCGATCACGGCGAGGACGACGACATGAGCACTCCTGTCATCGAGATCCTGGGGCTCGACTTCGCCTATCCCGACGGGACCGAGGCTCTGAAAGACATCGATCTCCACATCCACCGTGGGGAACGGGTGGCGCTGCTCGGGCCCAATGGGGCGGGCAAAACAACGCTGATCCTCCACATGAACGGAATCCACCGGGCCCAAACCGGGACGGTGACGGTGTCAGGCCTCCCGGTGACCGCGCCGAACCTCCTCGAGATCCGACGCCGAGTCGGCCTGGTCTTTCAGGATCCGGATGATCAACTCTTCATGCCCACGGTGCGCGAAGACGTCGAGTTCGGTCCCAGAAACCTCGGATTGACCGGGGCAGAACTGGACCACCGTGTCGCCGCCGCACTGGCGTCCCTCGAGGTGGCCGACCTCGCCGAGCGGGCCCCGAACCATCTCTCCTTCGGGCAGAAACGCAGGGTGTCAATGGCCGGAGTGATGGCGATGGAGCCCGAGATTCTGGTGCTGGACGAGCCGACCTCCAACCTTGACCCGGCCAGCCGTCAGGACCTGACCGAGGCCCTGCTCGGTCTGGATGTGACGCAGCTCATCGTCACCCACGACCTCCTCTACGCCCTGGAGGTCTGCCCACGATCTGTGATCATCGATGCAGGGCGGATCGTGGCCGACGGGCCGACCAGAGACCTTCTCGCCGATGCCGAACTGCTGGCGGCCCATCGGCTCGCCCTACCCGCGGCTCTGCATCTGTTGGCTGGGGCCCAGAATCCAACGGGCGACCCCGCCCCTGTCAATTGACTTTATGGGTCTTGCTGGTGGCGGCGACCTTTTTGTCCCTCTTCGCCTGACGCTTCTGCTTCAGGTCCTTCGAGGCGACTTTCTTCGTGGTTTTGACGCCTTTGTCTTTGCTGGCCATGGGTTCCTCCGGCGTTTCGCCTGCAGTAGCGATCCGATCACATTGTCCGATCACATTCTGACAGGCCGCAACCCTCAGTTTCCTGCGATTACTCGAATTCTCAGAGATCGATCGGATCGGAGTCGACCCGCACGGTCCACCCCCGCTCCCGCCAACGCTGCACCAGCGGGCGCAGCCCGAGCCGAACCGGGCCGAGATCTCCCTGAAGCAGCCATCGACTTCGTTCTGGACTGACCGCCGGTCCGAGAACGGTGGCGGCCCCCAGGGCCCTGATCTTGGCGTCGGCCTCTGTGGTCGCCCCATCTCCCCTCAACTCGACCGCGATGATCTCCGAGGCCGGAGGCAAACCCATCTGTGCCCTCTCCGAGAGCAAGGCTTCGAGATAGGGGATGGGATCACCACGTCTCAAGGTGGCCACCAGGTCCGAATCCGGAAGAGAGGTCTGCACGATCATCCGTCGACCGGAGCCGATCTCCAGGGTGTTGGCGAGTCGGGCCAGAATTCGCAAGGCCTCCTCGCCGGCGCGGTAGTTGTGTCCCAGCATCAGCGAATCAGCGTCTACAGCTACCACCAGGCCCATCGGAGCCAGACCGGCGAAGTCGCGTTCGGTTCCCACCGAGATCGCGAGCTCCGTTGGATGAACTCCCGACATGCCACTCCCGAGACGCCGGCTGATCTCGGAGGACAACCGCTCGGGGACCGAGCCCATTTCCTCGAAAGTCGTCGAGCCACAGTGGACGCACTCCCCTGTCGGGGCCCCACAACGACTGCAGCTCTCGGTGCGACCGAGACGGGAGCCACACTCCTCACACCTGCGCACCCGTCGACATTGGGTGCAACGCATTGAGGCTTCGGCGGCCCGGACGTGGGTGAAGACAAATGATCGGCGCCCGGCTGATGCGACGGCTCGCAGTGCAGAGATGGTGCGCTCGGACATGAATCCTGACCCGGGTGGGTCTTCTCTCCGGTCCACCACCTCGACCAGTGGCCAGGCCCGAGGAGTGCCGCGCACCACCTCAGCGCCGGCCGCCATGACCTCTAGGGACGGGGTGGGGCCAATGAACACGAGGGTGAAGCCCTCGACCCGTGACCGGGTGGCCATCATGTCGCGCACGTGAATCGTCGGCGTCTGCCGGTCCTTCATTGCCCGCCGACCCTCCTCGAGGACAACCACCAACGCCAGACCCGCCACGTGCCAGGTGGCGACCTTCGGAGTCCCTATGACGAGGTGACCGGGGACCTGCGCCGCTTCCCAGGCCCTGGTCACCTCTTTCGCGGCATCGCCGGCAACGGACACAACACGATCCCCAAAGACGGCCGCGGCCGAACCTGTCAGGGCTTCGACCTCGGTGGTAGTGGCCGCGATGACAAGAACCGACTTTCCGGCAACAAGCACCGGAGCCACCGACCACACCCAGTCCGTCGAATGTCCACCGCTGGCGATGGCAGCGACCGGTCTCCGTCTCCCTCCGGCCGCGGCCTGGGCTATCGAGGTCAGCGGATGGTCGATCGACCGGGCAGTGATGGGCCCGCTGGGTTGGGTTACGGACTGTTTGGGCAGGTTGGGAGGCGCGGAACGATCGAGGAGAATCGAAAGAGGCGCCACATAGTGGACCGCGGCCCAATCCAAGCTCCTGAGCAGATTGGCGTCGAAGACAGGAGCCGCACCGGAAACCGCACTGAGGTCCTTGAGATTGCCGGCAAGGTCGGCCGCCAGCTCGACCACGTAACCGCGTGCCTTGCGGCCACCCAGCGGAATCCGCACGATTGACCCGATCTGGACCACGCCGTCGAGGTGAGCCGGGATCGAGTACCAAAAGCCCTTGTCTACGGCAAAGGTCGGGATGCTGGGGACAACCCGAGCCGTCGGTCGACTCAGAGACCTGCCGCCGCTCTGATCGCCCCAACCCGGTCGAGTTGCTCCCAGGAAAAGCCAGAACGGCCGAAATGGCCATACGCAGCGGTGGGGGCGAACACCGGCCTGGTCAAATCGAGCTGTGAGATCACCGATGCTGGTCGGAAATCGAACACTTCGTCGATCACGCCTTCGATCGTCTCGGGTGACACCCGCTCGGTGCCGAAGGTCTCGACGTGGATCGAGAAGGGCTCGGCACGTCCGATGGCGTAGGAGAGTTGGATCTCCAGTTTGCTGGCGATCCCGGCTGCCACCAGGTTCTTAGCTGCCCACCGGGCGGCGTAAGCAGCCGATCGGTCGACTTTGGTGGCATCCTTGCCCGAGAAGGCTCCGCCCCCGTGACGGGCGTATCCGCCGTACGTGTCGACGATGATCTTGCGCCCGGTCAAACCGGTGTCGGCGACGGGGCCTCCGATCACGAATCGACCCGACGGGTTGAAGATGAACTCCATGTCAGCTGTCAGCATGTCCTCGGGCACAACGGCAGCAACGACAGTGTTGAAGACCTCCTCGGCCATCTCCGCCTGGTCCTTATCCGGAGCGTGGTGGGCGGAGATCAACACCTTCTCGACAGCAATCGGGCGGGTTCCCTCGTAGCGAACCATCACCTGGGTCTTGCCGTCGGGACGCAGGTAGTCCAGCTTTCCGGTCTTTCTCACCTCGGAGAGACGCTCAGCCATGCGATGGGCGAGCTGGATGGGAAGGGGCATCAATTCCTCGGTCTCGTCAACCGCGAAGCCGAACATGAGACCCTGGTCGCCGGCGCCGAGGTCACGGTCGACACCGGCAGCGATGTCGGCGCTCTGCTCGTGGACCCGGTTTTGGACTTCGAGACTGTCGGCGGAAAAGTCGGGGTCGAAACCGTCGTAGCCGATTCGGGCCACCGTCTCCCTGACGATGCTGTCGACGTCGATCGATCCACCGGCGGAGATCTCCCCACCAACCACCGCCAGACGGGTGGTCACAAACGTCTCGCAGGCAACCCGGGCTCCTGGCGTGCTGGTGAGTGCGGCGTCCAAGACGCTGTCCGAGATGGCGTCAGCCACCTTGTCAGGATGACCCTCGGTCACCGATTCCGATGTGAAATACCAGCGCCTCATTGGAAGGGCGAGGTTAATCCTTCCCCGTCAGCTCTTCACCAATCCGTTCCCAGAGACGCTCGGCGACCTGGCGTTTGGATTGGAGTGGCAACTCGGTCGTGTTTCCGTATCTATCAATGATCACGACCCGGTTGGTGTCGGTCCCAAACCCAGAGCCTGGCTCGGACACGTCGTTGTAGACCAGGAGATCCACCGCCTTGCGCTTCGCCTTCTCAACAGCTCGCTCCACTCCCCCGGTTTCAGCGGCGAAACCCACGGTGAAGGGCCGGTCGGCGCGCTCCACCACCGTGGCGAGGATGTCGGGTGTGGTCGTCAACTCGATGGAGTCGATGCCCTCGGATCGAGAAATCTTCGATTCTTGGATGGAACGGGGCTTGAAATCGGCGACCGCTGCCGCCATCACTGCGATCTCTGGATCGACGCCGCTCACCGCCTCCAGCATCTCGTCAGCAGTCTCCACCCGCACCACCTTCACCGACGGGTGGGCCGGAAGCTCGGATGTGGTGACCAGGGTCACGTCGTAGCCGCGCCGCGAGGCTTCGTCGGCGATGGCATGGCCCATCTTCCCCGACGAGCGGTTACCGATGAACCGCACTGGATCGAGGGGTTCTCTGGTGCCGCCCGCTGTGACCAACACCACACGGCCCCGGCCCTCGCCGCCAAGAATGTCATTGGCCACCTCGACGATCTCGTCGGGCTCGGCCACCCTCCCGACTCCGACATCACCGCCGGCAAGGGGCCCGATCTCCGGGCCGACCATGTGATAACCGTCGCCTCGAAGGATCTCCAGATTGCGGCGGGTTGCCGGGTGCTCCCACATCTCGGTGTGCATCGCCGGCGCCAACAGCACGGGAGCGTTGGTGGCCAGCACGGTCGCGCCGACGGCGTCCGACGAGATCCCGGTCGCCAATCGGCCAAGGGTGGCAGCAGTTGCCGGGGCAACGATCACCAGATCGGCCCAGCGGCCGAGCTCGGTGTGTGGTGAGACCAGATCGCCCTCGAACAGCGAGGACACCGGTTGAAAGCCGGTTATCGCAGCGAAAGTCTGGGGCCCGATGAACTCGCCTGCCGACTCGGACATCACGACCCGCACCTCGGCCCCGGCCTCGACGAGCCTGCGAGCGAGATAAGCGGACTTGTAGGCGGCGACCCCCCCGGTCACACAGAGGACGACCCGCCGTCCGTGGAGCATCCGGGCTCCTCTACTCCTCGACGATGTCGACGGAGACCTTGCCCTCTGCGATCTCTTCCATTGCGATGGTGAGTGGCTTGCGGGAGAGCGAATGCACCTGAGGAGGCACGAACTCACCGTAACCAACACCGAGTTGGTGGAAGTAGCTGTTGATCTGGCGGGCCCTGCGGGCCGAGACGACCACGGTCGCGAACCGGTTGCCGATCTGATCTATGACTTGTTCGAGTTTCATGGGTCCTTCGAGGAGGGGGTGGCTACAGGTTACCCGATGACGACCCCGTAATCAGCGCCTCGATCTCGGCGACCGCCCGATCCAGGTGATCGTTGAGGATGATGTGGTCGAACAACCCGGTCGCCTCGGCGATCTCGGTCTCCGCCACTTCGAGCCGATCCTCGATATCTGCGGCAGAGGTGTCGCCACGTCGGATCAACCTCTCCTCCAGCTCCTCGATCGATGGTGGAGCTACGAAAAACATCAAAGCGTCGGGCCGTCTCTCACGGACCTGGCGCGCTCCCTGGATTTCGATTTCGAGAAGGACCTCCCGGCCGGCTGCGTTCGCGGCCGCGACCGGGGCCACTGGAGTGCCGTAGTATCGGTCGTTGTACTTTGCCCATTCCAACAATTCCCCCTTCTCAATCATCCCCTCGAAATCCTTGCGACTGATAAACGAGTAGTGGACGCCGTGTCGCTCGCCGGGTCGGGGAAGGCGGGTGGTGACGGAAACCGAGAAGTCCAGATCGAGCCGGTCGAGCAACTCCTTCACGATGCTCGATTTGCCGGAGCCTGAGGGCCCGGAAACCACGAGAAGCCGGCCGCTCACGTCATGAGAACTCGGCTAGCAGAGCCTCTTTCTGCTTATGTCCCAGGCCCCGAAGCCGGCGGTTGTCCGCTATGCCCAGCGTGTCCATCATCCGCTTGGCCTTGATCTTCCCGATGCCCGGCATCGAGGCGATGACGCGCTCCACCTTGAGCCCGGCGAGGATTTCGTCGGTCTCTGCGCGCTGGACGAGCTCGGAGAGTCGGAGTGATCCGATCTTCAAGAGCTCCTTCATCTCGGCGCGAACCCGTCTCGCTTCTGCTGCCTTTACCAGCGCTGCTTTTCGCTGTTCGTCAGTCAATTGAGGTGGCTGCATTCCCTCTCCTGTCGGGAAGCCTGACCATAGCCCTCGAGCCGCCGGACACGTCGTCTAAACCGGCTGTCCGGCCTCGATTGCCATAGCCCGCGCCGCCCCAACCACATCTATGGCGGCCGTTATTGCCCTACCCACAACCACCATGTCGGCGCCGGCGCCGAGAGCCTCGGCCAGAGTCGCCACCCGCTTCTGGTCATCGGGGGGGGCATCGGAAGCACGGATCCCAGGGGTGACCACCTTCAGGAATGGCGCTGCCTCCTTGGCGGCGCGGGCCTCGAGCACTGAGCACACCACTCCTTCGGCCCCGGTTTGCGCAGCAAGCGTTGTGATCGCCACCACCTGATTCTCGAGACTTCGGTCGATTCCCGTCTCCCGCAGCAGAGCGCCGTCCAACGAAGTGAGGACAGTGACCACCAACGCCCCCGCTCCCCCACCGGACCCGTCGCGGAGACCGGCCACGGCCGCCTCGATCATCTGACGGCCTCCACCGCCGTGGACAGTGACCCACCGAGCGCCGGCCGCTGCCAGCTGTCGGGAGGCAGCGCCGACCGTGTTGGGAATGTCGTGCAGCTTCACATCGGCGAATACCGGGGCCCCGAGGGCGCCGACTCTTCGGATCACATCCGGGCCCTCGCCCATCAGTAGTTCGAGACCGACCTTGAAGCCGCCCACAAACGGGGCGAGACGGGTGGCCAGGGACACGGCCTCATCGGCGTCAGAGACATCGAGGGCGACGAGAATCGGGTTCACCAGGGTCTCACTGCACCGACCAACTCAGCGACAGCCTGCACACCCAACCGTCTCATCTCGGTTGCCAGCTCGCGCAAGATACGGGCACCGGCCCGGGGCTCGGAGAAATGCACTGTCCCCAAGCCCACCGCCGAGGCGCCGGCGAGGAGGTATTCGACGACGTCGCGTCCCGTGGTCACCCCGCCGCAACCGACGATCGGTATCCCGGGAATGGCGGTGGCGACTTCGTAGACGCAGCGCAGCGAAAGCGGTTTTAGCCCGGGCCCGCTGTAGCCCCCCACCCCTCCCGACAGAAGCGGGCGGCGGTCCGCAACGGATATTCCGAACCCGAGAGCGGTGTTGGTGAGAGTCAGAAAGCTCGCTCCCGCTTCGACACAGGCTTCAGCGACACCGACGATCTGGTCGGCATTCGGTGACAGTTTGGCGCCAACGATGACTTCACCTGTTGCGACCACCGCCGCCACAACCTCCCGTGAGCGGTCGGCATCGAGTGCGAACATGCGTCCGTCCTCGAGATTGGGACACGACAGGTTGACCTCGACTACCTCGATACCTGCTGTGACCAGGCCCTTTGCAACCAGGGCAAACTCCTCGGGGCTCGATCCGACGGCCGAGCCCCACACCGGCACCTCGAGACGCCCCAGGATTGGACGCATGGTCTCGACCCACCTCTCGATTCCCGGGTTCTGGATCCCGATGCCGTTCAACATCCCGGTCCCGGTCGGTGCGAGCCTGGGGGCGGGTCGACCCGGCCACTCGACGGGAGCCACCGACTTGGCCACCGCCGCTCCGTAAACCGAGACATCGGCCACCTCCGCCCACTCCCAGACGGAGCCAACGGTCCCCGAGGCCGCCACCAACGGTGATCGCAGGTGAAGAGGCCCCAGATTTGTGCTCAGATCGTCTGATGCCATTCCTGGAGACTCCTCGGCCTGTTGATCGCAACCGTTCCCGCTCGCAGGCTTCGTGCAACGGCCAGCCCTCCCTGGATGGTGGTGACACAGGGCACCGCGTGACTCCGGGCGGCCCTTCTAATGGTTCGCCCATCCGATCGAGCCCGCCCCCCACGCGGCGTGTTGATGACCAATTGCACCTCACCGTTCTCGAGGCGTTCACCGATATCCCGGGGCCCTTCACCCACCTTGTTCACGGCGTCGGCCTCGATGGCGTGGTGACGCAGGTAACGGGCAGTGCCGTGAGTGGCAAGGATCTCGAATCCCAGCATCGTGAACGCTTGGGCAACCGCCAGACCCAAGGGCTTGTCCTTGTCGGCGAACGAAAGGAACACCCGACCCCGGGTGGGAAGGACGTGGCCCGCCCCCAGCAACGCCTTGGCAAAGGCGACCCCAACGTCGGAGCCGATTCCCATCACCTCCCCGGTGGCTTTCATCTCCGGCCCAAGAATCGGGTCCTCCTCGGGGAATCGATCCCAGGGAAGCACCGCGTTCTTCACTGCAACGAAGTCAGGACGGCCGGAGGCGGGAGGAACCATGCCCTCTTGTCTGAGTTCTTCGATGGACGAGCCCATCATCACCCTGGCCGCGATGCGGGCCAGGGGGACCGCGGTTGCTTTCGAGATGAAAGGCACCGTCCGGCTGCCCCGAGGGTTGGCCTCGAGCACATAGACCTCGTCGCCCTTCACCGCGAACTGCAGGTTGATCAGGCCCTTCACCTCCAGTGCGGCTGCCAGTTCGCGAGTTGCGCTCAGGATCGCCTTGTGGGCTTCGTCCGAGATCGTCGGGGGCGGCGTAACACAGTCCGAGTCACCCGAATGCACCCCCGCCTCCTCAACGTGCTCCATTACCCCGCCCAACAGCAGCTCGCTTCCGTCATAGACGGCGTCGACGTCGATTTCGACCGCGGCCTCGAGGAATCGATCGATGAGGATCGGGGCACCCGTCAGTTCGGGGTCTGTCTCGCCGTAGATCTCCCTGACGTAGTCGGCTAGCTCCTCGATGCTGTAGATGACCTTCATCCTCCGGCCTCCGAGTACGAAAGAGGGACGCACCATGACCGGCAGCCCGACCTGGTCGACCACGTCGACAGCCTCGGTCACAGAACTAGCCGAACCTGAAGGTGGCTGTTTCAGCCCGAGTTCCCGGCACAGTTCAGAGAACTGCTCGCGATCCTCGGCAAGGGCGATGGAAGCCGGGGAGGTCCCGGCGATGGGGACCCCTGCTTCGAATAGGGCCTGCGCCAGGTTGAGCGGGGTCTGACCTCCGAGTTGGACCACCACTGCCACCGGTGTCTCCACCTCGATCACCTCCAACACGTCCTCGAGGGTAAGCGGCTCGAAGTACAGCCGATCCGAGGTGTCATAGTCGGTGGACACCGTTTCGGGGTTGCAGTTGATCATCACGGTCTCGTATCCGGCGTCGCGAAGGGCGAACGAGGCATGGACACAGCAGTAATCGAACTCGATGCCCTGCCCGATCCGATTGGGGCCCGATCCGAGCACGACGACCCGCGGTCGCTCGGCAGGTGGGACCTCTGACTCGTCCTCGAATGTCCCGTAGAGGTACGGAGTCACGGCTTCGAATTCGGCAGCGCAGGTGTCGACCGTCTTGTAGGTGCGCCGAAGGCCGATTGCCTTTCTCGCAGCCCTCACTTCGGCCTCGGTCTTGTCCCATAGGAAGGCGAGCTGACGGTCGGAGAAGCCATGACGTTTCGCCTCACGAAGGATCCCGGCATCGCGGATATCGGAGAGCTCGATGACGGCGCGCATCTCACAGATCTCTGCCATCTGGTCGACGAACCACGGATCGACGTGGCTCAGCGCGGCCACCTGATCGATCGGCCAGCCCCGGCGGAGCGCCTCGCCTATGGCGAAGACCCGCGAGGGTGAAGGCGTGGAGACCATGAGGGCAAGCTCATCCTCGGAGACCGCGGTGATCGTCTCCTCCGCCGGATCGGCATTGAGTCCGGCTCGGCCGTTCTCCAGGCTGCGCAGGGCCTTTTGCAGAGCCTCGGGGAAGGTTCGGCCGATTGCCATCACTTCTCCCACACTTCGCATCGACGTACCGAGGCGAGTGGGCACAGATGGGAACTTGGCGAAGTCGAAACGTGGGACCTTGACCACCACATAATCGAGGGCCGGCTCAAACGAGGCCGGAGTGGCGCCGGTGATGTCGTTGACGATCTCGTCGAGGGTGAAGCCAACCGCGAGCAGAGCGGCGATCTTGGCGATCGGAAAGCCGGTGGCCTTGGAGGCGAGGGCGGACGAGCGGCTGACCCTCGGGTTCATCTCGATCACGAGCCGGCGCCCGGTGGCCGGGTCCACCGCGAACTGCACATTGGAACCGCCGGTCTCGACCCCTATCGCCCGGAGGACCGCAATCCCGTCATCCCTCATCTCCTGGTACTCGCGGTCGGAAAGAGTCTGGATGGGTGCGACGGTGATCGAATCGCCGGTGTGGACGCCCATCGGGTCGAGGTTCTCGATGGAACAGACGATCACCGCGTTGTCGTTGCGATCCCGCATCACCTCCAGCTCGAACTCTTTCCATCCGAGAAGTGACTCTTCGACCAGGATCTCGCCGACAGGGGACGTGGCCAAACCGTTTCTGGCCACCTCGATGAAATCCTCGGCGTCCTGCGCGATCCCGGTGCCCCCTCCGCCGAGGATGAACGAGGGGCGAACCATTACCGGGTACCCGATCTCCTTGGCGATCTTGATCGCCTCCGCCATCGACCGGGCATAACCGGACCTCGGCACTTCGAGACCGACCGACTCCATCGTCTCCTTGAATCGGCCCCGGTCCTCGGCGCGCTCGATCGTCTCCAGACCAGCGCCGACCATCTCGACTCCGTGGCGTTCGAGGACGCCGTTGCGGGCAAGGGTGGCGGCGACGTTCAGTGCGGTCTGCCCCCCGAGTGTCGGCAGCAAGGCGTCGGGGCTATCCCTGGCGATGATCTCGGCGACCACTTCGGGTGTGATCGGCTCGATATAGGTGGCATCGGCGAACTCGGGATCGGTCATGATCGTGGCCGGGTTCGAGTTGACGAGGACCACGCGGTAGCCGTGGGCCCTGAGCACGCTTGCGGCCTGCGTCCCCGAGTAGTCGAACTCACAGCCCTGCCCGATCACGATCGGGCCCGAGCCGATCAGGAGGATCGAGTGGAGGTCGCGGCGGGCCGGCAACTAGACCCCTTCCTCGATCAGGCTCACGAAGTCATCGAAGAGACCCCGGGCGTCCCTGGGCCCCGGGGCGGCCTCGGGGTGATACTGGACGGAGAACGCCGGCACGTCGACCAGGCGCATCCCCTCGAGAGTCCCATCGTTCAGATTCTGATGTGTGGCCCGCACCGTGCCGAAGTGCCCGGAGACAGCCTCGGGTAGGAGGTCGCGCCCAACGAGACCCTGCCGCTCCGGCGCGGGCCCTTCGGTCAACGACCACAGGTCGACGGCGAAACCGTGGTTCTGCGCTGTTATCTCCACCCTGTTGTCGTCGAGGCGCCGCACCGGATGGTTGCCGCCGTGATGGCCGAAGGGAAGTTTGAAGGTCGCAGCTCCGAGGGCAAGGCCAAGCACCTGATGGCCGAGACAGACACCGAACAGTGGCACCTTGCCCAAAAGGCCCCGTAATGTCTCCGTGGTGTCCTGAAGCGGCTTGGGGTCACCAGGCCCGTTGGACACGAACACTCCATCTGGCTCGAAGGCGAGGATCGACGCATGGTCGGTGCCGGACGGCACCACATCAACCGCGAACCCACGACCGGTCAGATGGTCGAGCATGTCACGTTTGATCCCGAGGTCGATGGCCACCACCCGCCCCCGTGCCGTGCCCTTGGGGTCGAGATGGTATGGAGTCGGTGTGGTTACCCCGGACACCAGATCCTGGCCTTCCATCGAGGGAGCAGCTTCGGCGATCGACCGAAGCTCGGCCTCGTCGATATCTGCCCCGATTGCCACCGGCATTGCCCCCCGGTCACGGATGTGCCTTGTCAGGCGTCGGGTATCCACCTCGGCAATCGCCACGACGCCATGCCGAACGAGGTAGTCGGCAATGGCGCCCTCCGACCTCCAGTTGGAATCGCGTCGCGAAATCGCCCTCGTCACGAACCCGGAAACGGCGGGCCTCGATGACTGTTCGTCGAGTTTTGTGAGCCCATAGTTCCCGATGTGTGATGCCGTCATCACGACCACCTGCCCGGCATACGAGGGATCGGTGAGGATCTCCTGGTATCCGGTCATAGAGGTGTTGAACACCGCCTCTCCGGTGCCGACTCCGGTGGCTCCAACCGAGATCCCGCGGAAGATCGCGCCGTCTGCTGTGCAGAGAATCGCCTGGCGAATGTCACTCATCAGACGCCACCTCGTAGACGAGGGACCCATCGTGGATCGTGGCCATCACCCGTCCGGTGAGCCGGGTCCCAAGAAACGGGCTGTTGGATGATTTCGAGCGAAACGCATGTGGCTCCCAGGATCGGCCTGGGTCGAACAGCACCAGGTTGGCCACCGAGCCCGGCTCCACCGGCTGTCCGTGTCGTTCGAGACCCGCGATCCGGGCGGGAGCCACGCTCATCCGCTCGAAGAAGAGCCCGGCGTTCCCTTTCAACGCCTCCCACGCCACCGATGCCGAGGTTTCCAGGCCAATAACGCCTCGGGGCGCCTCCTCGAACGGGACATCCTTCTCCGAGACGGTATGCGGGGCGTGATCTGTGGCCACGGCGTCGACCGTACCGTCCTCGAGCGCCTCCACCAGCGCCTCGCGGTCAACGCGAGTCCGCAGCGGCGGGTACATCTTGAAGTTGGGGTCGAGACCGTCAACCGCTGACTCGTCGAAGGCAAGATGATGGGGAGTGACCTCGCAGGTGACCGCCAGACCTGAATTTTTGGCCCTTCGAATCAGATCCACGGAGCCCGCACTGGACACGTGCTGGATGTGAAGCCGAGCCCGGGTATCGGCTGCCAGGGCCAGATCCCTGGCCACCACCGACTCTTCGGCCACTCCTGAGATGCCGCCGATCCCGTGACCCGCAGCCAACACGCCCTCATTCATATGACCGCCTCTCGTCAGCGACAGATCCTCGGGGTGATCGGCTACCACCGCACCCGGCAGGTCGCGGAGATAGGCCATGATGCGGCGCAAGAGATCGGAATCGGAGACCGGGTCCCCGTCGTCTGTGAACAGCCGGACGCCCGCCTCGTACATCGAATCGAAGTCGGCCATCTCCAGGCCCTGGCGGCCCCGGGTGAGGGCTCCTGCAACCACGATGTCGACCAGTCCCACCTCGGCGGCGCGGGTGAGGATGTCGGTGACTGCCTTCACATTGTCGGTCGGCGGGTCGGTATTGGGCATGGCGACGACTGCCGTGAACCCTCCGGCGACAGCCGACATCGAGCCGGTCGAGATGTCTTCCTTCCAGGTCTGGCCCGGATCACGGAGGTGGACATGAATGTCGACCAGACCGGGGCCGAGGACGGCCCCTGATGCCTCGATGACACGAGCCCTGGTAGGCGCGGTGACTGCCCCTACCTCGACCACCCGGTTGCCATCGACCACAACCGTGGCCTCCACCAGCCCCGAGCGGCGCCACACCATCGCCCCTCTGATGACGATCATTCCGCCACCATCGCCTCGGCCAGAACCGCCATCCGGGTCGTGACCCCGTTGGCCACCGGTTCCAGGAGCGGATCGGGACGATCCCCGAAGGGTGCGCAACCCCTCATGCCACCGCCACCCGGTCGATCCAGACACCGTGGTCTCCGTCCACTTCGCCAAGCCTGACGCGAACCACCTCGTCGATGCTGGTAGGCAGGTTCTTTCCCACGTAGTCGGCCCGGATCGGAAGCTCACGGTGCCCTCGGTCGACGAGCACCGCGAGCTCGGTCTGAGTGGCCCGCCCGATGTCGGAAAGGGCATCGAGCCCGGCCCGAACCGTGCGGCCGGTGTAGAGGACGTCATCGACCACGATCACGCTTCTACCTGAGATGTCCACTGGCATCCGGGTCGGTCGTGGTTTGCGAGCCGGACGGAGGCCCTGGTCGTCGCGATACGGCTCGATGTCCAAATCCCCCACCGGCACAACGACACCCTCGAACGAAGAAATCGAAGCGGAGAGAGAGCGGGCCAGGTAGACACCCCGGGTGTGGATCCCGACGATCACGACGTCGTCGATGCCGCGATGACGTTCCAGGATCTCGTGGGCGATCCGGCGAACGGCCCGGTCGATGTCCTGACCGCTCATCACCTGGGGCACGGGCACACCTCCGACGGCGCCTCGACCCACCTCATGCGAACTCCTTCCCGGTCTCACAGGACCGATCCTTAAAGGTGTGGCGAGCCTAACTGTGAGGTGCCCCGGCGCCAACCTCAGGGTCGAGCAGCACGGGCCAGCGACGCCAGGACGCCGTTGACGAACGAGCCCGACCGTTCGGTCGAGTACGTCCGCGCCAACCGGATGGCCTCGGAAACGATGACGCCTGTGGGGATGCCCTTGTCATAGCGGAGCTCGAACAACCCCAGACGCAGAATCGATCGGTCGATCATGGGCATCCGAGCGACACTCCAATTATCCGATGCCGATTCGATCTCGTGGTCAAGATCCTCGCGGTTGGCCAGCACCCCCGCGACCAATCGCCCGGCCCGACCGGAAAGGCCCTCGTATTCCTGTTCTCCCCTCGATTCCAGCTCGTAGAGGATTTCCAGGGCGACGTCCCGAGGCTCGATGTTGACCTGGACTCCAAGTGCCTTGGCAACGGCCATCGACAACTCGGGGCCGAACATCTCGTCGGAGCCGGAAGGCTCGGAGCGCGCCTCGAGCGCCGCCTGCACCTCTTCGAGCGGCCGCCCGGTGGCAGCCGCGAATTCGGAAGTGGTGAGCCGGGCCGGAATCGTCGGCACCGGTGCGGGCTGGGAGCTCATGCTCGGGTGAGGTACTCCCCGCTGCGGGTGTCGACCTTGACCCGGTCGCCCTGCTCCACGAACAACGGAACCTGGATCTGGATGCCGGTTTCCAGCGTCACCGGCTTGGTCGCTCCGGTGCGGGTGTCCCCCTTGACCGCCGGCTCGGCATAGGTGACCTCGAGTTCAACCGAGGCGGGCAAGTCGACCCCGATCGGAGTGCCCCGATATAGAGGAAGACTCACGGTCATCCCGTCGACCAGATAACCGGCGGCCTCACCGACATCCTCCGCCGCCAGGGCCAGTTGGCCGAAATCCTCGAGATTCATGAAGTGGTAACCGAGATCGTCGGAGTAGAGGTACTGGTGGTCACGCCGGTCGATGATCGCCTGGTCGACGTGCTCGTCGGCCCGGAAGGTTCGCTCCAGGACCTGGCCAGTCTCGAGGTTCTTGAGCTTCATCCTGACAAAGGCCTTGCCCTTACCCGGCTTGACGTGCTGGTACTCGACGATGTTGAAGAGGCCATCACTGAGCTGCATGGCCATGCCGGGCCGTACGTCGTTGGTGCTGATCATCGGCGGTGTCCACAGTCGAACTGGTCCGCCGGGGACGGTACCCGGCTCAAAGCCCTACAGCCTCGAGCCCGACCGCAACGTCATCTCCGTTGACGTGCTGGACGGCCGGGGCGCCAATGCCCCGCAACAAGACCATGCGTAGTCCCTGAGAGTCTCGTTTCTTGTCATGCCGAAGCAGGTCGATCACCCGCGCTCGATCCAGACCGGTCACCTTGATGGGGAGGTCGAGTCTCTTGATCGACTCCGAGATGCGATTCGCCTCCTCGAAGCCGAGACGGATCTCTGAGATTCTGGCGGCAGCCACAAGACCTATCCCGACGCTCTCCCCATGGGAAAGCGGTGAGGCGAATTCGATAGCGTGGCCGATGGTGTGGCCAAGGTTGAGCATGGCACGGATCCCAAGCTCCCTTTCGTCCTCGCCGACGACCCGAGCCTTGACCGTGGCCGATCTCACTACCACGTCCTCGAGATCGGATTTGGCACCGTCTCGCTCGATCATGGTAAACAGGTCGGGATCGCCGACCAGACCGGTCTTGAGCGCCTCCACCATGCCTTCCCGCAGCAGCGAAGGTGGGAGACCCCGGAGGATGCCAACATCGACCACGACCCGGGTTGGGTGCCAGAACAGACCGACCAGGTTCTTCCCCGCCAGATTCACCCCGGTCTTGCCGCCGATAGAGGCGTCCACCGCGGCGAGGAGGGTGGTCGGCACATGCACGACTTCGACGCCTCTCAACCAGGTTCCGGCGACAAACCCAGCTAGATCCGATACCGAGCCCCCTCCCACCCCAACCACGGTGTCCTGTCGTCCCAGGCCGAAACGAGCCAGGGTCTCATACACGGTCTCCGCGACACTCAGAGTCTTGGCCTCCTCGCGATCGGGAAGACCGATCACCTCCACGCCGAGACCCTCATCCTTGAGTCTCCGTGCGATGTCGAGTGCGTAGCGCGTTGCCCCCGGCTGGGTCAGGATCGCAACACGCTGCCTGCCTTCACGCGGGGGAAGCACCTCATCGGGGAATCCCTCTCCAACGAGAACCTCGGTGCGGCCGGCGACCGTCAGAGTGCCCATAACGCCGCAATCTCATGGGCCACCTCGGCAATGGACTTCGCCGTGGTCTCGATCACATGATCGGCCGCTTCGCGGTACCACCTGGCCCGCTCCTCGTAAAGGGAACGGAGCTCTCCCAGGCGATCCTCACTCCGATCGAGGAGCGGGCGGCCAGGAGTCGACCCCACCCGTTCCAGAAGCTTCTCCGGGGTGGCCTGCAACCACACGATCGAGCCGGTTGTCGTCATCATCTCCCGATTCTCAGAGTCGAGCACAACACCGCCACCAGTCGCCACGATTGCCTCTTCTCCCGCAAGCCTCAGGACTACGCCTTTCTCCAACTCGCGGAACCGGAGCTCACCTCCCCGCTCCCACAACTCGGCCAGCGTGCAGTCCAATGCCGCCGTGACCTCGACGTCGGTGTCGTAGAACGGAACGCCGAGACTCGCAGCGGCGACCCCTCCGCAAGAGGTCTTACCCGACCCCATCATCCCGGCGAGCCACATCGTCATCGGCCGAGGCGCTCGACCATTCCATCGACATAACGCCGATGGGCGGCGACGAATTCGTCGACCGTGTCGCCACCGAACTTGCGCTGGAATTCGGAAGCGAGGGTGAGAGCCACCATCTGCTCACCGACAACGGCTGCGGCCGGAACCGCGCACACGTCGGATCGCTCCCTCACGGCCTCGGCCGGCTCGCCTGTGGCCATATCCACCGTTCGGAGGGGTCGCATCAGCGTTGAGATCGGCTTCATCGCGGCCCTCACCCTGATCGTCTCACCGTTACTCATCCCACCTTCGACGCCACCTGCGCGATTGGTGGGCCGTTCCAGGCCGACGTCTCCGGAGATGATCTCGTCGTGTGACTTGGACCCGGGTAGGAAGGCGACCTCGAAACCGTCACCGATCTCGACACCTTTGATCGCCGGGATCGACATCAAACCTGCGGCCAGCATGCCATCGAGACGACGGTCGTAGTGAACGTGGGAACCAATTCCTGCCGGCACCCCGAACCCGAGGACCTCAAAGACCCCACCAAGGGTGTCACGACGCTCCTTTGCGTCTTCGATCAATTCGACCATGGCCGACGCCGAGGGCTCGTGAAAGCACCTGACCGGGCTCGAGTCGATTACCGGGAGGTCGGCCGGAAGCGGGGTGGGCCCTTCGCTCTCGATATGGCCTATGGACACGACATGACTGATTACGGCGACACCCACTGTCTGAAGGAGCGTTTTGGCCAGATGACCTGCCACCGTCCGTGCCGCGGTCTCTCGCGCCGAAGCCCTCTCTAGGATGTCACGGGCGTCCTCCGTGCCGTACTTGAGCATCCCTGCGAGGTCGGCGTGGCCGGGGCGGGGCCTCGTCACCGCCTTTTTGACCGGCGCCGGCGCCGGGCTCATCTCCTCGGCCCAACGGGGCCACTCGGTGTTCCTCACCAGGACCGCAACCGGAGAGCCGAGGGTCTTGCCGTGCCTGACCCCACCTATGATCTCCAGGGCGTCACGTTCGATGGTCATCCGCTTCCCCCGCCCGAAGCCAAGCCTGCGTCGTGCCAACTCGTCGGCAATCGCCTCGGCCGAGACATCGAGGCCGCGGGGCAGACCCTCGACCAAGGTCACCAGCCCGGGCCCGTGAGATTCTCCGGCCGTCATGAAGCGAAGCATGGGGTGGATGCTACGTCGGGATCGGAATAGCGCCGAGCCCGACGAGGATGATCGCCACCCAGGATCCGAGGATCATCGCCGGTCCATATGGGAGCTCGGTCTTCATCACATCCCGGATCGAGATGTTCTGATCCTGTGGCGCGCTCCTTCGGGCCCGGGTCTTGGCCACCAGACCAAGGGAGAGCACGATGATTGAGGCGAGGCCACCCAGGAGCGTTGTGATCACCACCGCCCAGCCGAGTGTCCCCCAGGAGAGGTAGGCGGTGAACAGGCCCAATTGGACGGAGAGCTTCACATCTCCGTACCCGAAACCCTTTCCCCCCGCTAAGAGGAACATCAGATTGCTGCCCCCGAAATACGCGAAGGCTCCGAGCGCCGCCCGGCCCAACTCGGGAATCGAACCGTCCACGAACGCGGCCACTCCGAGTCCGGCTGTGAGGATTGCTGTGCCCCTCAGGTTGAGTCGGTCAACGATGCGGAAGGCATCGATGTCGGTCACACCCAGGGCCAGAGTGAGGATGAGAAAGCCGAGATATGGGATCAAGGGCCACGTGGCGCCCACGGTCTCGGCAAAACCGACAGCCACGCCGACACCCGCCAGGGCCAGCACCATCTCACGACTGATGCTGCGGGAGCAGTTCGGACAGGTCCTCTTCAACCAGCCTCGTTGGTGGCCACATTTCGGGCAGGTGCCTGATAACGGGCGCAGCGGAAGATCGCGCAGCGTCTGAGTCGCGAGATCGTGGGCGGCAAGGGCCCCTAGAAAGCCAAAGGCTCCGGCGACGACATAGATCACCGCCGGAGCAACTTAGCGTTGAGGAGGGCTGAGAGCCGTGCTCTCAGTCTTCCTCATTCAGTTCTTTGAGGACGGAGCCGAGGCGACGGCGCCGCAGGAGGCCATGGCCCTCTTCTTCGGGCTGCCCGTTGTTCTCGAGCTGCGAGAAGACCTTCTCCAAGAACGCCTCAGTGTCTTCCTCGACAGCGTCCAGGTCTGAGGGCGTCTCGAGGGCAGGCACCAACTCTTCCTGGGGCGCGAATGCGACAGGCTGGGACTCGGGCTCGGTCTGGGTCTGCTCGACGTCTGACTCTTCGACCGCCGCCATGTGGCGGAACTGGCCGAATCGGCTGTCGCGCTGCGCCTCCGGCTGGGGCTGCTCTTGGGCCTGGATAGCAACTGCCACCTCGCCCTCTCCAGACTGGGGCTCGACCCACCAGGACTCGTTGGGATCCTTGTCCTCTTCGATCTCGGCAGCCACTTCTTCGATCTCCGGGGCCACTTCCTGCGCCACAGGCTCCTCGTACAGCAAGGGCTCATCCGCAATCAGCTCGGCCGACTCTTCCTCCACGACACTCGCGGCGAGGACGAGCAGGTGTTGGTCCGAGAGGCTGGCCGCGACTCTGGCGGTCCAAAAATCGGTGGTTCCGAGACGCTCGGCGAGAGTCCGCACCGACGCACCGGAGCCCATCTCACAAAGGAGACGCCACGCGTCGCGACTGATCTTGACCGAGTCCTGCTCGCCCAGGTCGCGGTTCAGGCTGATGACCCCATCGAGATCAGAGATGATCTGCTCCACCTCGGCCCACTCCCCGGCCCGGCGTCTCGACTCTTCGAGGATCGCCTCGAGCTCGAACGCTCTGGGGCTGGCAAACGGCGTGGTGAGAGATTCGGTGACTTCGAAGGACGAGCCGCGACGGGACATCTGGTAGAGGCTCTCGACGGTCATCTCGCGGAGCAGGTCGATGATTTCTGCTTCCTTGTCGGCCAGCGGGGCCAGCGTGGTGGCACCGGATTCGATGGAGCTCAGATAGGCCTCGTCGACGTAACCGGAGTTGGCCAGATGACGACGTAGATCCTTGTCATCAGAGATGGTGGCCAGCCCGATCCCCTTCCTGCTGACAAAGATGCGACCACGGACGTCTTGACCCCAGACGTCGACGGCACCTTGCTGGTCAGAGCGGGTCAGTAGCCGAAGCACCTCATCGAGAGGTACGAAGCCCAGGTTTCCAGAAAGAGCCACTTGTTTCACTCCTTGCCCGACAATCCTTTCCATCCATTTCGGTCTCAAGGGTCTTGCGCTTTAGCCGTTTTTGGCAGCTTGCAGCATCACATCAAACGGTGCTTCGAGCCCGGTCCACCAACTGAACGACCCTCCAGCCTGTAGGGCGAGAAACTCGACTCCGTCAACCACCGGCACACCCATCTCACGAGCGCGAACGGTGGACGGCGGGTCGGTGTGACCATAAGCCAGGTCGATGAGCCCCGAGGCTTCCTCCAACAACCGAGGCGGCAGAGACTCACCCTTCATCCCGAGGGGTGTGGCATTGATCACGATCGCATCCGAGACTGGGGCCCCGAAAGGCACGACAACGATCTCGTACCCGGCCCGGGTCGCCAGCTTGTGCGCCGCGTCGTCGCGTCGGGCCGCCAGATAGACCTGACGTCCTTCGATGGCAGTGACAACGGCCGCCGCCGCGCCTCCGGCTCCAAGGATCAGAATCGGTGCGGTGGCACCAAATCGGCTGCTTCGGAGCAGAGTTTTCATCGCCGCCGCGTCCGTGGAATGACCCTCCGTCTCCCCGTCTCGAAACCGCAACGTGTTGACAGACCTCGATCGGGCGGCAAGATCGGTCAACCGCTCCGCCGCAACTGCGGCCATCGTCTTGAGCGGCATAGTGACGTTGATGCCGTCCAGGACTCCGACCCGAAGGTCTTCGATCGCTTCGAGAAGCCCGGTCTGCCCGGTGCGTCGAGCCTCGTATGACCCCGAGAGCCCCAGACTGGCCAGCGCCGCGTTGTGGATGGCCGGTGAGCGTGAATGGTCCACCGGGTCCCCGACGAGCACCAGCCGGATTTCCCCGCTCATCGCCACCCGGTGTCTCGACCCGCGATCAGGGAAGCACCCCGTCGGCCCTGGCCCGGGCTACGTTCTCGTTGTGCTCTTCGAGCGTGGCGGCGAAGGCATGGCGCCCTTCGAGATCGGACAGGACGTAGAAAAGGAACTCGGTGGTATCAGGACTGGCAGCAGCCTCCAGCGATGACCGGCCCGGGGAGGCGATCGGGGTGGGTGGCAACCCGGCCACCAGGTAGGTGTTGTACGGGGAGTCCACCTCATTGTCGAACTGGGAGATATCGCGGGTCCCGAGGGCGTAGAGAACAGTGGCATCGATGTCGAGCTTCATCTCGATGGCGAGCCGATTGTGGATGACACTGGAGACGAGGGGGCGCTCTTCATCCAGGAGCACCTCGGTCTCGATGAGCGAGGCGATGATCAGCCCCTCGTACGAGGTGTAGCCGGCCCCCTCGATGACCGACCAGTCGATGCTGTCGACTCTTTGCTCCATCGTCGAGGCCAGCCGTTGCAGGATCGCGGTGGGCTCGGCATCACGAGAGAACTCGTATGTATCCGGGAACAGCAGCCCCTCCCAATCGGTGAGGGTCATCTCGGCGGGCATGGTTCGCAGGGACGTGGAAACATCGCCCGACAACAGGACCTCTTCGAATTCCGCATATGGAATCCCGGCTGCCTCTGCGAGTTGGGTCAGGATCTCGCCCACCCGCAGACCTTCTATGACCGTAACCCGGTAGACGTCGGCCACAGGCCCCACCACCAACACCGCCACCACCTCCGCCGGGTCCATCAGCGTCACGAGCTTGTAGGTCCCGGCCTGGAGACGTTCGGCCGCCTCGTTGTTGCGGACCGCCACTTCGAATTCAAGCGCCGAGCGAACCACTCCCTGAGCGGCAAGGATCGCAGCGATGTCCTTGGCGCTCGACCCGCTGGGGATCTCCACGGTCACTTCCTGACCGGGAACCACATCGACAAGACCGGCGGTGGCATCGTCTGAATTGATCGACGAGCCCACCACCCGCCCGAGGTATGAGGCCCCACCCACGACTGCAACGCCGGAAAGCACGACGAGACCGGCAATGGCGATCATCCGCGCGGCTCGGGCCCATGGTGAGGGCTCGGGTATTGGTTCGAAAGTCATTTCAAAGAGTTGAGATAGTCCTGGAGGATGATGGCCGCCGCCACCTTGTCGATGGTATTTTTGCGCTCTCGACGCTTCATGCCGGACTCGAGGAGGGCGCTTTCCGCCATCCGCGAGGTGAATCTCTCGTCGAGATAGACGATCTCGGCTGTAATGGCTTCAGCAAGTTGGCTGCCGAGACTTCTGGCGTCGGCGGCGGACACGCCCTCACCACCGCCGAGACTGGTGGGGAGACCGACGACGATGGTACCCACCTCGTGAATTTGAGCGAGTTGTGCAATCTCCTCCACGGCCACCGCCCTGTCCACCACCGCCAGCGGCGTGGCCGTCAAACCAAGCGAGTCTGACAATGCGAGTCCCACCCGCTTCGCTCCGACATCGACCCCGAGATAGCGGCTCACAAAGCGCCGAGGGCGCGCTCCGCGGCCTCCCGGGCCAAATCGAGGGCTTGAGAAAGACGCTCACCGTGCTGGCCCCCGGCCTGGGCCAGCTCAGGATCCCGGGACCCGCCACCGCCCAGCTCACGGGCGGCGTCGGCGATGACGTCGGCCGCGGACACCCCGTTCTCGACGAGGTCCTTGGAGACGAGCCCGATCAGAACCCCTTTGCCAACATGCTCCGACCCGACGACGACGACCGAACTGGCACCGAGTCGATCTCTGATCCCTAGGGCCAGCTGACGAAGGGAGTTGGCATCGAGGTTTGCGACCGCGGCCACCACCAGCGATGCGTCACCGATCTTCCTCGGAGCAGAGGCCAATTCAACGGCAAGCTCGCCCCGTTGTTGGGTGCGAATCGTGTCGAGCTCCTTCTCCAGACCACTTACTCGCTCCAGCAGGGATTCGACGCGGGCCGGCATCTCAGACGCCCCAACCTTGAGCAGCTGGCTCGCCCGATCCATGCCGTCCCTGATGTCGGCGATCCGCTGATAGGCGGCCATCCCGGTAAGGGCGTTCAGCCTCCTCAGATTGGAGCCGATCGACGACTCGGAGGTGATGAGCAGGGGCCCGACCTGTGCCGAGGAATGGGTGTGGGTGCCCCCGCAGAATTCGATCGAGAACTCGCCAACCTGGACCACCCGAACCGTCTCGCCGTATTTGTCCCCGAAGAAGGCCAATGCTCCCATCTGCTCGGCCTGTTCCTTGGTGGTGACGGTGGTCTGCACCCTGGCATTGTCGATCAGCTTCTGGTTCACCTCGGCCTCGACCTCGGCGAGCTCCTCTGGAGCCACCTGCGCGAAATGAGAGAAGTCGAAGCGGACCCGTCCCGGCTCGACCAGGGATCCTGCCTGCTTGGCGTGCTGCCCGAGGACATCACGAAGAGCCCAATGAAGGACATGAGTCCCGGTATGGCTCTTTCTGATCGCCTCCCGACGTGGCGAGTCGATGACTGCGTTGGCCTGTTGGCCGACGGCGATGAAACCCGATTCGACCGTGAGGCGGTGCCCGTGCAATCCCTGGAGGGAGTGCTGGGTGTCCGACACCGAACCGGTCCCGGTCTCCGTCGCGATGAGGCCGGTGTCGCCCACCTGGCCACCGGATTCCCCATAAAACGGAGTGCGGCTGAGAAACACCTCTACCTCCCGGCCTTTCTCCGCCCGGTCGATCGTCTCTCCATCGGCGACGATCGCGAGCACCTGTCCCTCAGCAGACTCCTGTTCGTAGCCGACAAAGTCCGTGAGACCGGTCACTTCGAGAACCGACCTGTAGATCTCCAGGGCTGCCACGTCGTCTCCGCCCTTCCAGGCATCCCGGGCCCGTTTGCGTTGCGCTGCCATTTCCTCCTCGAAGCCCAGCGCGTCGACCGCGACGCCACGCTCTGCCGCGATCTCGCGGGTCAGCTCGATCGGGAATCCATAGGTGTCATGCAGCTTGAACGCTGTGGAACCGGAGAGAGTCGCCTCGGGGTCGCCCCCCAATTCGGCGTCGAGTAGTTGATGACCCGATTCGAGTGTCCGTCGGAAACGTTCTTCCTCGCGGGTGACGACCTGGGTGATGAGATCTCGCTTGTCCCGAAGCTCGGTGTACCAGTCACCCATTACCTCAACCGTTGCCTCGACGAGATCGGGGAAAACGAGGCGCTCACCTCCGTACTGCCAGGCGTGTCGCACCGCCCGCCTCAACAGGCGACGCAGCACGTACCCCCGCCCGTCATTGGACGGGATGACGCCGTCGCCGATCAAGAAGGTGACCGATCGAGCATGGTCGGCCAGGATTCGCAGCGACACATCGTGTAGCTCGTCCTCGCCATAGGTGAGGCCGGTGTAGGCCGCTGCCACATCACGAATGTGCTTGGTGGTGTCGATGTCGAACACCGAGGGGACATCCTGCATCACCACCGCGACCCGGTCGAGCCCCATCCCGGTGTCGATGTTCTTGGCCGGCAGGTCACCGACGACGTGATAGGGCTCGTCCTGGATGTTCTGCATGAACACGAGATTCCAGATCTCCAGAAAACGGTCCTCCCCGCCGCCGACGGGCCCACCAGGCGCTCCGAACGCCTCGCCCTTGTCCCAGAAGATCTCCGAGCATGGACCACAGGGGCCGGGCACGCCCATCTGCCAGAAGTTGTCCTTGCCCCCGCGTTGGACCCTCCCCGCCGGGACACCGACCTGGTCTATCCAGATCTGCTCGGCCTCGTCGTCCGTCTCATAAACCGTGTACCAGAGCCGCTCGGGATCCAAGCCGAGACGCTCGGTCACCAACTCGTAGGCCCAGGCGATCGCCTCTTCCTTGAAGTAGTCACCGAAGCTGAAGTTGCCCAGCATCTCGAAAAAGGAGAGATGGCGCTGGGTGGTCCCAATGATGTCGATGTCGACCGTGCGCACCACCTTCTGGACGGTGGTGGCCCGCTGGAACGGGGCCGGCTCTTCCCCGAGGAAATAGGGCTTGAAAGGGACCATGCCGGCGTTGGTGAGCAACAGGGTGGGGTCAACCGGGATCAGGGAGGCGGAGGGCCGGACGACATGGCCTTTCTCCTCGAAGAACGAGGTGAAAAGCGTGCGAATCTGGTTGCTGTCCAAGTAGGCGCCTGGCTGGTTCGACTTGGGGCGAGGTTAACGAGCGTCGGCCCGATGGCGGTTTTCATCAGGGCGGACCGCCTTGGCCGCCAGGTTCATCACATCAGCGCCAGTGGCAACCGCAGCATGTCGCAGGTCGCGCAACGTCGGTTTGCGCCGGAGGGCCCGGACGGTCACCACCCCTCCGGCGACGACACCGGTGACAAACCAGAAGGAACGCCTCAATATGACACCAGGGTAACGGTCATGTTCGGCCCTTCCGTTCCAGGATACGATCGATCTCGGCCAGCCGTCTCGAGATCTCCTCCTCGTCCCCGAGGTCGCCGGGGCGGAATAAGGGCTCAGGTGGCACCTCGTCAGGAAAGTACTGCTGCGCAACCACCCCATCGGGGTGATCGTGGGAGTAGAGATACCCCTCACCGTGCCCCAGAGCCTCCGCTCCCGAATACCCGGTAGAACGAAGGTGGATCGGTACACCGCCAGCCGGCCCGTTGCTGACCAGATCCCGGGCTGCCCCCATCGCTCTCCCTACCGAGTTCGACTTCGGTGCGGTCGCGAGATACAGGGTGGCATGGGTCAAGTGGTACCCGGCCTCCGGCAATCCCACGTAAGCGAGCGCATACGCAGCCGCCACCGCGACTTGCAGGGCCTGGCTGTCGGCAAGTCCGACATCCTCCGAGGCAAGGATGATCAGGCGTCGTGCGATGAATTCGGGATCCTCACCACCCTCCAGCATCAGGAAGAGCCAGTAGAGGGCGGCGTCGGGATCGGACCCCCGGACACTCTTGATGAACGCTGAGATGACGTCGTAGTGACGGTCTCCGGTCTTGTCGTATCTGACGATCCGACGCTGCAAAGCCTCGGCAACGTCTTCGATCGAGATCTCGGCACCGGTGGCGAGGAGGGCGGCGACCTCCAGCGCGTTGAGAGCCTGGCGGGCGTCACCCCCGGTTCGACCTGCCAGCTCAGCCAGGGCGTCTTTGGCGATGACCAGCCCTTGCCTACCGAGACCGCGTTCCTCGTCTCGAAGCGCCCGCTCGACCAGATTCTCCACGTCGCCCGCATCGAGCGGTTCCAGGCGAAACAGAGTCATCCTGCTCATCAGCGGCGAGTTGACTTCGAAGAATGGGTTCTCGGTCGTGGCCCCGATGAGGGTCAGGGTCCCATCCTCGACACCGGGCAGAAGAGCATCCTGCTGATTCTTGGCGAACCGATGGATCTCGTCGAGGAATAGCACTGTTCGACGCTCGTCCTTCTCCAGCCGCCCCCTGGCCGATGCCAGGACTTCGCGGATGTCCTTGACCCCTGCAGATGTTGCCGACAACGTCTCGAAGGCGGCGTCGGCATAACTGGCCACCACACGAGCGAGCGTGGTTTTGCCGGTGCCGGGTGGGCCCCAAAGAAGCATCGAGATCGGTCGCCCGGACTCGACCACCCTCCGAAAGGCGGCGCCGGCCCCCATCAGCGCCTCCTGGCCGACGATCTCGTCCAGCGTCCGGGGTCGCATTCGGGTGGCCAGCGGTGCCGACCGCGCCGCGGCTTCCTCGGCCCGGGCAGAGAACAAATCACCAGAGTCTCGGGCGGCCGACTTTGCCCTTCGATCAGGCAACGGTTTTCCGTCGGTCAGAACCAGGTTTGGCTTTCACATCTCGGGCAAACAGGCGCCGGTCGGCCGCGTTGCTCTCAGGCCAACGATAGGTGCCTCGGGCTCTGTCATCTCGGGCAAACAGACGCCGGTCGGCCGCACTAGTCATCCGAGCCAACGGTAGGACCCTCCGACTCCGACTGGCGGGCACGAGCTACCGAGGTCAGTGCAATGCCCAACTCGGCCAATTGGGCGTCTTCCACCCAGGTCGGGGAAGCGGTCATGGGATCCACCCCGGTTTGGGTCTTGGGGAAGGGGATCACCTCCCTGATCGATGCCTCGCCCTGCAAGACCATCACCAGTCGGTCGATGCCGAAAGCGAAACCGGCGTGGGGTGGCGTGCCGTAGCGAAGGGCTTCGAGAAACCAGCCGAATCGCCGTTCCGCGATCTCGGAGTCGATCCCCAAGATCTCGAACACCTGTCGCTGGACGGCCGGGTCGTGGATCCTCACCGATCCCGAGCCAAGCTCGATCCCATTGACCACCACGTCATATGCGTTGGAAGTCGCTCCGAGGGGGTTGTCCCGCATCTCGTCCAGCGAGACCGGCGAGGTGAACGGATGATGAGAGAAGGTGAGCGACCCGTCCTCTCCTTCTTCGAAGAGAGGGAAGTCGACAACCCACAGGAAGGCGAGCTCCTCGTGGCCGACGGGTCTTCCCAGTTCGACGCGCAACCCACCAAGCACCGTCACACAGGTGTTCCATTTATCAGCCGCCAGGAGGAGCACGTCGCCAGACTCACCCTCCAGAGAGGCTTTGACACCTGTCATCTCCTCGGGTGAGAGGAACTTGGACACGGGAGAGCGCAGCGACCCGTCGTCTTCCACCACCATCCACACCAGGCCCTTGGCTCCCAATTCCCGAGCTCTTTCGGTGAGGGCGTCGGCCCTGGACCGGGGCCAGTCCCGTGCCCCGACGTTGATGCCACGGATCGTGCCCCCTGCATCGAGGGCCCCCTTGAACACCCCAAACCCGGTGCTGACGAATAGCGGCGAAAGGTCCCGGATTTCCATTCCGAATCTGGTGTCGGGTTTGTCCGATCCATACCGGTCCATCGCCTCGCTCCAGGTGAGCCGTGGGAAGGGACTAGGCAACTCAACGCCCCGCAACGACGCGACGACGGCGACCAACACCGATTCGATAGCCTCGAGAACATCGTCCCGCCCCCAGAACGACCCTTCGAGATCGAGTTGGGTGAACTCGAGTTGGCGATCCGACCGAAAGTCCTCGTCGCGGTAACACCGGGCGATCTGGAAATAGCGCTCCACCCCGGAAATCATCAGCAGCTGCTTGAAGAGCTGGGGAGACTGGGGCAGGGCGTAGAACTCGCCGGGGCGAAGCCGGGAAGGCACCAACATGTCCCTCGCCCCTTCTGGAGTGCTATTGATCAGGGTCGGGGTCTCCACCTCGAGGAACCCCTGTTCGTCGAGCGTGCGTCGGATGGCTGCCGTCGCCCGGGAGCGAGCTCGCAGGTTGGCTGCCATCCGGGGACGGCGGAGGTCCAGATACCGATAGCGAAGACGGACCCGCTCATCGGTATCGGTCCGGTCATCGATCATGAAGGGAAGCGTTTCGGCGGGCGCAAGAACCGTGATCTCATCGGCGCCGATCTCGACCATCCCGGTTGGCATTTCCGGGTTCTCCGTCCCTTCGGGCCGGCGCCGGACTGTTCCGGTCACCGAGACACAGAACTCCATTCGCAGGTCTCCGACCTCAGGATGGGTGGCAGGGTCGGCGACAACCTGGATGATCCCCGATGAGTCCCGGATGTCGAGAAAGGCGATGCCGCCATGGTCCCGACGGCGCTGGACCCATCCGGCGACAGTGACCCTTTCGCCAATCTCAGCCTGGCCGATCGAGGTTGCGTGATGGGATCTCATCCCGATCGGGCCTTGAGCCAACCCGGCAACTCCTCGAGCGGCATGTCCACGCGCAAACCGTCGTCGGTCCGGACATCGAGCGCCTCTCCCAATGACCTGAGGACGACCGTCACCGGGGCCCCGGACCTGCTGGCTGAGCGGAACTGCGCCTTGATCGATCGCCCCTCGCTCTCCAGATCGACCCGGACGCCCTGAAGACGAAGCCGGGAGGCCACAACCAATGCGTCGGCTGCCGGAACCTCGGAGACCACGAACACGTCGAGTTCGGAACCCGGCTCACGCTCCGTTGCGAGGATTATCCGGTCCACCCCCAGGGCGAAGCCGACACCCGGCGCCCGCCGGCCTCCCAAGGACTCGGCCAGCCCGTCGTATCGCCCCCCACCGCCAACCGCGTTCTGCGCCGTCTCCAGATCGGTTGCGATGTACTCGAAGGCGGTCCGGGTGTAATAGTCCAAGCCTCGAACCAAGCGATGATCCTCCACGAATGGCACCTCGAGACGGGTCAGGGTGTCCTTGACTTCCTCGAAATGGGCCGAGCAGGCGTCACAGAGCCGGTCCGCCATCGCCGGGGCATCCGTCAGGTTCGGGCCGCAGATCTTGCAGTCGAGCACCCGCAGCGGGTTGGTGTCGACCAGCGGCTTCGATTCGTCGCAAAGCTCTTCGTATCGCGAGCGTAGGAATGACCGCAGCTCCTCGACGTACCCGGGCCGACACACACCATCACCGAGGGAATTGAGCCGCACTTCCAGGCCAGGGACCCCGACTGCTCCCAGATAGCGATAGCCGAGCTCGATCACCTCGACATCCGACGGAGGCGCCTCGACATCCAGATACTCGACACCGACCTGCCAGAACTGGCGTCGCCGGCCACCCTGCGGCCGCTCGTAGCGGAACATCGGGCCGGAATATGCGCCCTTCCACGCCCCCTTCATCCCCGAGTCGAGGAATGCCCTCACCACGCCGGCCGTTCCCTCCGGTCTGAGGGTTACCGACCGGCCCCCCCGATCGGTGAACGTGTACATCTGCTTGGTGACGACCTCGCTGGTGTCCCCCACCCCACGCTGGAAGAGGTCGGTCGCCTCGAAGATCGGGGTCATCACCAAGGGATAGCCGAATCGGGCGGACCACTCCTCCCAATCCCCCAGCACCGACCGCCACACCGATGACTGGGGCGCGCCGATGTCGTCGGTGCCCTTGGGCGGCTGGAAGCTCATGAGCAACGGAGGTTAATTGCTCATCAAATAGGGGTTGGTTTCGATCTCCCGCCGAATCGTCGTCTCCGGCCCGTGACCGGGCAGCACCCTGGTGTCGCCCGGGAGCACCGTGACCTTCTCGGCCATCGATCTCATCAGGTCCGGCATGCTCCCACCTGGCAGGTCGGTGCGCCCGATCGACCCTGCGAACAGCTGGTCACCGGAGAACAGCGTCTCCTGGTCGGCCAGGAGAAAACAACAATGCCCGGGCGTGTGGCCTGGGGTGTGCCTGACCTCAAAGCTGAGACCGGCAAGATCGAGAATCTGCCCATCCTCGAGCCGCTCGAAATGCGAGGGCAGGTCGTATGAGCCGGGAGGGGTCATCCCGAACAGCGAGGCCAGCTGTTCGGAGGGATGCAGGGTGAGAAAGTCGTCGTCGGGGTGGACATACACCGAGGCTCCGGTCGAAGCCGCCAGGGCGCCGCTCCCGCCGCTGTGATCGATATGGCCGTGGGTGAGCAGGATCCCCACCACAGCGAGGCCATGCTCGGCCACCACTGCCCCCACCCGCTCCGGGTCCGGTGGGGCGTCCACAACCACCGCCAGACCGCCAGGCTCATTTGCCACTATGTAGGCGTTGGTCTCGGCCAGCCACGCCGGCACGCGAACGATCAGCACATCTAGGAGGCCGGGTCGTTCGCCAGACGGAAGGCGGAGAAGACCCCATCCACGCCACGCAGATCCGTCAGCAGTTTGGGCAATTGGCCGGGGTCGGAGAGCTCGACCTCGTATCTGAGGACGGCCACCCGATCCACCCCGGAATGTGTCGAGGAGGCGGTGATGTTCCCGCCGGTGTCGCTCACGACTGTGGTGACGTCCTTGAGGAGCCGGGTTCGGTCCAGGGCTTCCACCTGGATCCAGACCACGAAAGCCCCGGTGTGCTCCGCGGGCCAGGCCACTTCCACCGTTCGCTCCCGGCGCTCGTTCAGAGATGAGACATTGGTGCAGTCGGCGCGGTGAACCGACACTCCCCTGCCCACCGTCACGTAGCCAACGATCGGATCACCGGGCACCGGCGAGCAGCAGCGGGCGAGGTGGACCAGCATGTCGTCCTGGCCCTCGACCACCACCTGGGCATCGTCCAGGGGGCGGCGTCGCCTTGGTTGGAACAGATCCTCACCTGTGTCCGGCGTCAGGATGCGGTTGAGACGGGCAGCAACCGAGTCGATCGAGAGGTTGCCCTCGCCCAACCCGACCTGGAGCGACTCGAGATCGTGGTGTCCCAGTTCCTGGGCGATCGCCTCCAGGTGCTTGTCCTTCTCGGCGGGCGACAGGTCGCCCGCCTCTCTGCGGAGCAGGGTCTGGATCATCTCCTTGCCGTCGGAAAGGGCCTCGTCCCTTCGCTCCTTGGTGAACCATTGCTTGATCTTTGATTTCGCCCTGCCGGTGCGGGCGAACCCCAGCCAGTCCCTGCTGGGTCCGGCATCGGGGGCCTTCGTGGTCAGCACTTCGACGATGTCCCCGGGTTGGAGACGGGTCGAGAGCGGCACCAATCGGCCGTTCACCTTCGCCCCAACACATCGGTGCCCGACCTCGGTGTGGACCGAGTAGGCGAAGTCGATCGGGGTGGCCCCCGCCGGAAGCGACTTGGCGTCACCCCCAGGGGTAAGGACGATCACCTCGTCCTGGTAGAGATCGAGTTTCAGATTGGCCAGGAACTCCTCTGGATCCTCGTCGGCGCGCCAGGCGGCCACATCGACGTTGGGAACCGGGCTCATGTCCCCTTCCTTGTATCGCCAGTGGGCGGCGATTCCCGCCTCCGCCCTCTGATGCATCTCCTGGGTCCGGATTTGCACTTCCAGCGGCTTGCCGCCGGACCCGATCACCGTGGTGTGCAGTGACTGATAGAGATTGATCTTGGGCATGGCGATGTAGTCCTTGAAGCGGCCGGCTACTGGCACCCAATGGCTGTGAATCAAGCCCAAGGCGGCGTAACAATCCCTGGTGGACGAAGTCAGCACCCTGATCCCCATCAGGTCGTGGATGTCCTCGAACGGGCGATTCTGCTCCATCATCTTGCGGTAGATGGAGTACTGATGCTTGGGTCGCCCCTTGACCTCGGCTTCGATGCCCGCATCCGCGAGGATCCCCGAGACTTCGCTCACCATCTTCTCGATGAATGCCTCACGCTCCGGGGCACGCTCGGCCAACTTGGCGTGGATCTCGGCATTCGGCCCCGGATAGAGGATGGCGAAACAGCGGTCTTCGAATTCGTGCTTGATCTCCTCGACCCCCAACCGATATGCGAGCGGGGCGTAGACATCGAGTGTCTCCCTGGCAACCCGTCGTTGCTTCTCCTCGCGGAGGGCTTCCACCGTGCGCATGTTGTGTAGACGATCCACCAGCTTGATGATCAGAACACGCACGTCCTTTGCCATGGCCACCACCATCTTGCGGATGGTGGCCGCCTGGGCTTGCTCCCGATTGGTGTAGCGAACCCGATCGAGCTTGGTGACACCGTCGATCAGCGAAGCGATCTCGGCGCCGAATTGAGCCGAGATCTCGGTCAGAGTGAGAGGGGTATCTTCGACGGTGTCGTGGAGAAACCCTGCCGCCAGAGTCTGCTCATCCAGCCCATAGTCGGCGAGCATCAAGGCAACCATTACCGGGTGGGTGATGTAGGGGTCTCCCGTCTTGCGAAACTGCCCCCTGTGGGCCTCCTCGGCGACGTCGTGAGCCCTCCGCAAGAGCTCGACGTCGCCATCGGGGTGGTGAGCCGTGAAGGCGGCCAGCACATCGGCCAGGGTGGCCGTGCGATCGTCAGTCGTATCGAACGAGAGCATTTAGCGGCACACCGTCCAACATGTCGGCGCCATTCAGGAATGCGAGCTCGATGAAGACCGAGATGCCAATCACTTCGGCACCGACACGCCGGAGAAGGCGGATGGCCGCTGCGGCGGTGCCCCCTGTGGCTATCACATCGTCGACGAGGAGAACCCGCTCCCCCTCATGTGCGGCGTCGACATGGATTTCGAGCGCATCTGTCCCGTACTCGAGGGTGTAGTCCTCCCGGACTGTGTCAAAGGGCAGTTTTCCCGGTTTGCGAACCGGAATGAACCCGGCGCCGAGCCGGTCGGCAACCGGTGTCGCCAGGGTGAATCCCCTGGCCTCGATGCCCGCGACTTTGGTGACACCGGCGTTTTCGAAGGGAGCGGCCATGGCGTCCACCAACATCTTCAGGGCCTTCCCATCGGCGAGCACCGGTGTGATGTCCTTGAAGACCACACCAGGCTCAGGAAAGTCCGGGATGTCGCGAATCAGGGCAGTTAGGAGTTCCACCGCCGTGATTCTACGGGCGGATCAGGTCTTTCCCGCCCGTTTCCGTCTTTCCAACTTCTGGGCTCTTTCCTGCCACTGCTGTTCCTTCTCCTTCCAGACCGCCAGGAGAGGCGCCGCAACAAAGATGGAGGAGTAGGTGCCGACGGCCAGCCCCACGAACAATGCCAGAGCGAATTCGGTGAGAGTCGGGGCCCCGAGGATCAAGCTGCCGACTATGAGGATGCTCCCGACCGGAAGCAACGACGCCAGGGAGGTGAAAAGGGATCGCGCCAACACCTGGTTCAGCGCCATATTGACGATCTCGGTGTAGGTCTTGTCGTCTTCGATCTCCACCAGCTCGTCGACCTTGTCGAAGACCACGACCCCGTCATACAACGAGTACCCGAGGATGGTCAGAATGGCGACAACCGTGGCCGGGGTCACGACGAACCCGGTGATCGAGTACACACCAATGGTCATGATCAGGTCATGAAGAACAGCGACGATGGCGGCCAGCGCCATCTTGAACTCCATACGCCAGGTGATGAACAGGACCACGGCCCCGAGGAACACGCCCAAGGCCAACAGAGCTCGTTGGGCCACGAGAGCTCCGAAACTAGGGCCAACTGCCTCAGTCGAGATCTCGGAACGATCGGCACCGGTCACTTCGGCGACAGCGCCAACCGCATCTATCGCAGCAGCGCCTTCCAGCGCCTCCGTGGTTACCCGCACCGCCGCCCCGTCATCGAGAAGCTGAATGGTCGGGCTCGTCACTCCGACCTCGCTCAATGCGTCACGGATCTCACCTACGTCGGCGCCGGCGGGGTTCGGTGCCTGGATCCCCACTCCACCTACGAACTCGATGCCGAGGTTGAGCTGTCGGAAGGCGAGGCTACCCAGGCTGATGATGATGAATATCGCCGAAAGAATGAACCATCTGCGGCGAAGGCCGACGAAATCAATCGTCGTCTCCCCACGGTCCATCCTGCGCAGGAATCCGGCCTCGCTCATCTCGCGGCTCCTTCGATGCTGAACCAGCCCCCAGACCCGAGCTTGGTCGCAGCCAGCACACCCGCCGCCCGTCTCGTGAACATCCGGGCCACCACCAGGTCAAGGACTGTCCCGATGCCAAGTGAAATAGCGAATCCCTTGACCGCGCCTACGGCAAGGGCCCACAGCAATACCGCACCGAGAAGACTCACGGTGTTGGCGGTGAGCATGGTCCGGAAGGCGATTTTGAATCCGGCCGCTGTCGACTCCTCGACAGTGTTGCCCTGGCGCAGTTTCTCCTTGATCCGCTCGAAATAGACGATGTAGGTGTCGGCGGAGATGCCCATCGACACGATGAGCCCGGTGACGCCGGCGAGGGTGAGGGTGAGGCCAACCCATTGTCCGAGCAAGCCAAAGAGTGTTATCAGGACCGTCGCAAAGACGCTGAGGCCGATGATGGCCACCAGTCCAAGTGATCGATAAGCGAGTAGGAGGACAATGGCAACCAATGCCAGGCCGAGTAGACCGGCAACGACCCCTGCCTGAAGCGAGTCGGCGCCGAGGGTCCCCGACACCTTGCGCACCGCTGACACCTCGAAGGCGACGGGAAGCGACCCATAGCGGAGAACGACCGCGAGATCGGTGGCCTCCTGTTGGGCGTCCGAGCCCTGACCCATGGTGATCTGGGCTTGCCCACCAGAGATCCCGGTGTCCGGGGACACCGATGGGTTCACCGCCGGCGCAGTCACCACATGGCCGTCGAGAACGATGGCGATCTGACGTCGGGGGTCGCCGACCGGGTAGGAAGCCGCCTCTGCGGTGAGGTCAGCGAAGAGATCGGCGCCCTCGGAGGTCAGGTCCAGACTCACCGCCCACACGGCCGAATTGGCATCGAACACCGGCACTGCATCGGCCACATGCTCACCCCGAAGCTCGGCCGGGCCCAGATTTAGTACCTCTTGAGGAGTGGCCGCCTCGTAGAGAAGCCAGGTCTCGGCCTCCAGATCATCCTCGATGGTCAGACCGGTTTCGTCGTCGATGTTGGGGGTTCCGGTGCCGGCCAACGGCCCCACCGCACCACCAACGGCGCCCAAAACCGGTCGAAACGAGAGGACACCGGTCTGGCCGACTGCTTCGATCGCCCGTTGCTCGTCTTCGACACCCGGGAGCTGAACGATGACAGTGTTGTCACCGGAAATCTGGATATCGGGTTCCTGAACCGCCCCGATCTCCTCGATCCGTCGGTTCATGATCTGGGTTGCCACCTCGAGCAGCTCGGGGTCGGTGCCCTCGGGTGCAGTCAGCACCACGGCGGTCCCGCCCTGGAGGTCGAGGCCGAGAAGCGGGGTCAACCCGAAGTAGATGGCGGCGGCCAGCCCTCCCCAGGCCACGGCTAAGACAACGATCAGACCGACGACACGCCGGGTCATGTCAGGAGTCGTCCCCTCCTACACGGGAACCGATGGCGCGGCGGGTGACCCGAATCTTGCCCTCCTCGACCTGAAGAAGGACGCTCTCCTCGTCAACCGAGATCACGCGGCCGTGGATGCCACCGATGGTCCGCACCTCCTGCCCGGCGCTGAGAGAGTCGGCAAGAGATTGCTGAGCTTTAGCCCGTCGACGCTGCGGCCGGATGATGAATAGCCAGAAGACAACGACCATGAGGCCTAGGAAAATGAGTGAGGTCCAACTGCTGCCGGCAGCGGCTTCCTGCGCGAAAACGACGTGGGTCACGGGCTCCTCCGGTGGGGTGAATCAGACCGCACGAGGTTAGGCAATGGCCCAGCTTTAAGACGAACCGCGAGCACGCTCAGTCAGGACTTTCTCGAGATAGGAAACAAACCGACCGTCTTCAATCGCCGCAGCCGCTCCAGAGACCAGGCCCAGGGTGTATTGCAGGTTGTGGATCGTGATCAAGCGAAATCCTGTGATCTCGTTCATCCGCACCAGATGACGCAGGTAGGCCCGCGAATATCGCGAGCAGGCGAGGCAGGGACATTCGGGGTCCAGGGGCCCGGTGTCGGTTTCGAATCGAGTCTGGCGGACGTTGAAATCACCGGTCCTTGTCAACGCCCTTCCGTGACGCGCCAGCCGGGTAGGGATGACACAATCGAAGAGGTCGGCGCCGCGGGCAATTGCCCGCAGTAGACCCTCGGTATCGCCAAGACCCATGACGTAGCGCGGTTTGTCGACCGGCAACGCAGAGATCGCTGCTTCCAGGGCGACATCCCTCTCGGCCGGGCTCTCCCCCACCGAGAGCCCTCCGATCCCAAACCCGGAGAACCCCATTTCGGCGGTTTTCGCCGCGCTTTCCACACGGAGATCGGGTTCGACACCCCCTTGGACGATGCCAAAGAGTGCCTGGTCGGTGCGAGTGTGCGCCTCGAGGCATCGTTCCCCCCACCGAAGGGTTCGCTGCATCGCGTCATTCACGTGGTTCCTCTCGGCTGGAAGCCCGACACAGATGTCGAGGGCCATCGCGATATCGGGGCCCAGTTGCTCCTGGATGTGCACCGCGTCTTCGGGGGTCAGGGTGACGATCGAGCCGTCATACACCGAGCGAAAGGTGGCTCCGGACTCTTCGATGATCGGCTCGAGGGAGAAGATCTGAAAGCCTCCCGAGTCGGTGAGGACCGGCCCCTGCCAGCCCATGAAGTCATGAAGCCCTCCCATCTCCTCCACTACCCGGGCTCCCGGTCGCAGCATCAGGTGATAGGTGTTGGCCAGGACGATTTCGGCGCCAACTGCGGCCAGGTCATCGCCATCGACGGCTTTGACTGCGGCCCTGGTTCCCACCGGCATGAAGGCGGGGGTCCGGACCGGGCCGTGGGGGGTGTGGAGCCAACCAGTGCGGGCACCGCCGTCCGCGGCCGTCTCGACCCAACTCACCATATTCAACGGCCGATTATCGGTCATGGCGTCTAGCAAGCATGGCGTCGCCAAAGGACAGGAATCGGTAGCTGTTGTCGAGGGCGTGACGGTAGGCATCACGCCACAGCTCACCCATGAACGCTGCCAGCAGGACCATCAACGTCGAGCCGGGCACGTGAAAGTTGGTCACCAGGGTGTCGACCACCTGGAACTCCGAGCCGGGGCGAAGGAAGAGGTCCGTGTCACGGGTGCCGGGGGTAAGCACCCCATTGGGCCTGGCGCTCGACTCGAGGGCCCTGACGACGGTGGTACCGATCGCCACCACGGCGCCACCACGGGCCCGGGCGGCGGCGACCGCGGCCACGGTGGCTTCGGGCACCGCGCACCACTCGGTGTGCATTCGATGGTCCTCGATCATCTCGACGGTCATCGGTCGGAAAGTGTCGACACCGACGTGGAGGTCGATCGTCGCAACTTCGATGCGCCTGTTCGCCAAGCCGGCGACCACCTCGTCTGTGAAATGGAGTCCGGCAGTGGGTGCCGCCGCCGAGCCTGGTAGTCGGGCGAACATGGTCTGATACCGACCCGGGTCGGAGAGGTGGCCCTTGAAGTAGGGCGGCAGGGGCATCTCACCTGCGCGCTCAATAGCCTCCTCGACGTCCCCGGCTTCGAGGTCGACTGTGACCAGCCCATGCTCGGGCCCCTCGACGATGGTCGCCGTCAATCCGGGGAACTCGATGCGCACTCCAGGCCGAAGGCGTCGTGAGGGTCGGGCCAGGGCCTGCCAGTTTCCATCTCGAAGCGGGCCCAGTACGAGGAGCTCGACATTGCCTCCGCTCCCGGTCTTCACCCCGACCAATCGCGCTGAGCGAACCTTGGTGTCGTTGACCACGACGAGGTCACCCGGGTCTAGAAGCTGAGGGAGGTCGAGGAATCGGTGATCGCTGAGATCCCGGGTATCGAGAAGCCTCGAGTCGTGTCTTGGTTCGATCGGCTCCTGGGCGATGGCAGATTCGGGTAGGGGATAGATGAAGTCCGAGACCCGCATGTGAACAGACGCTAGAGCAATGTCCCCTGTGGGCCCTCGGGTTCATCCAACCCCATGTGGGCGTACGCCCGAGAGGTGGCGACCCTTCCCCGTGGGGTGCGTTTGAGGAGACCGGACTGGAGCAGGAAAGGCTCGTAGGCATCCTCCACCGTCTCCGGCTCCTCTCCGACGGCGATAGCCAGAGTGGAGAGCCCAACCGGGCCCCCTCCGAAGCGGTTGATCACCGCTTCGAGGATCGCGCGGTCCACCTTGTCCAGACCCAGTTGGTCGACCTCGTACACCGCCAGCGCCTCGTCGGCGACTTCAGGGTCGATGAGACCCGAGGCCCTGGCCACCGCGTAGTCACGAACCCGGGCCAACAACCGGTTGGCGATCCTCGGGGTCGACCGGCTTCGCGAAGCGATCACCCCGGCGGCGATCGGATCGATCTCGACGTCGATGATCCCTGCCGACCGGGTCACGATCCGGGTGAGGTCCTCGGTCTCGTAGTAATCCAGACGCTCCTCGATCCCGAAACGGTCTCGTAGCGGTGCAGTGACCTTGCCCTTTCTTGTGGTTGCGCCCACCAGGGTGAACCGGGGAAGGTCGAGACGGATCGACTGAGCCGTAGGGCCCTTGCCAAGGACGATGTCGAGCTGAAAGTCTTCCATCGCCGGGTAGAGGATCTCCTCCACTGCCCGGGGCAGACGATGGATCTCGTCGATGAAGAACACATCCCCGTCGTCGAGATTGGAGAGAATGGCGGCGAGATCTCCGGGTCGCTCCAGCGCCGGCCCTGAGGTCACCCGCATCGTGACCCCCAGCTCGTGGGAGATGACCCCGGCAAGGGTCGTCTTGCCCAAACCGGGCGGGCCGCTGAGGAGGACGTGATCGAGGGCCCTGCCCTCTTTGTGCGCCGCCTCCAGGGAGATCCGGAGGCGCTCTCGCACCCGGTTCTGGCCGATGAACTCCTCGATGCGCTTGGGGCGGAGAGTGATTTCCTCTTCGGTCTCGGCGATCGGGTTGAGAAGACTGTCCTCACGCATAGGGCTACCTCCGACCGAGCGCCCGTAGGGCGGTCTTGATCTGGATCTCGATCGTGGTTGTGGGATCGAGCTCGGAAACGACTCCGTTGATCTCCTCGGTGGAGTATCCAAGACCCTCCAGAGCCTGCCGCACCGTCACGGTTGCCGGTGAGCCGAACACATCGGCGTCTCGGCCGGCGAGCTTCGGCGCCAATTCGAGGACGATTCTCTGCGCTCCCCTCTTCCCGACACCTGGCACCGCGGTCAGGGCATCGGAGTCTTCGGTGACGATGGCGCGGACTATCTCGTCATGGGTGAGGGTCGCGCTCATGGCCAGGGCCAACTTGGGCCCTACCCCGGCGGCACCCAATAGGACCCGGAACAGATCCCGATCGGGTTCGGACACAAACCCGAAGAGACTCAGCTCGTCTTCACGGACATGAGTGTGGGTGTGAATCACCACTTCTTCCCCGATCCCGGGAATGGAGGCCATGCCTCGCGGGGTCATGGTGACGTCGTAACCAACACCGGCCACCTCGATACAAACCACTTCTCCCCGCCTCGAGACCAGGATCCCGCGCAGCCGCCCGATCATCGCCTCGCCTCCAGTGGGGCAACCCGTAAATGACAGAGGGCGACGGCGAGAGCGTCGGCAGAGTCAGCCGGTCGCGGTGGTTCTGCGAGATGAAGGAGGCGGGCCAGCATCTCCTGGATCTGTGCCTTGCCCGCAGATCCGTCCCCGGTGATGGCCGACTTCACCGCGGTCGGGACATATTCGAAAACGGGCAACCCGGCCTGGGCGGCGAGGAGGAGAACCACTCCGGACGCCCGGCCGACGGAGATCGCAGTTTGCAGGTTGCGATTGGTGAAGATGCTCTCGATGGCGATGACATCGGGTTTGGCCTCGACGACGACGCTGGTGAGCCCCCGATGCAACTCGGCGAGACGCTCGGACATGGGAAGGTCGACAGCGGTTCTGATGACACCGGCCAATCTGGCGGTCGGTGGATTGGTCCCCTCCACCAACCCATAACCGGTGGCGGACAACCCGGGATCGATTCCCAATACGAACATGTGTTCTATGACAGTAATGGCTAGGCCTGACGTTTCAGTGCCTTGTTGCGATCATGCCTCTGCCGGCCAAGAACAGGGTGTAGGGGAAGAACGTGGATCTCCGTGACGGGTAGCGAAAGAGAGCGCTTCGATGAACTCTGGTCGAAGTACGCAGGATCGATCTATGCCTACGCCGCGAGGAGGGTGGGCCGAGTCGACGCCGACGAGATCGTCGCCGAGGTGTTTGGGGTGGTATGGCGTCGGATCAACGAAGTCCCGAATCCGGCACTGCCCTGGCTCTATGGCGTGGGGCACAACGTGATCCGTGAGCATCTCCGGTCGGAGCAGCGCCGAGCCCGGCTTCAGGAGACGTTGGATCAACAGCCGCCGACCACTTCAGGTTTCGATCGAACCGCAGCCGTGCTCGAGGCGTTGCTCGGCCTCGATGACTCGGACCAGGAGGTTCTGCGTCTCGTCGCCTGGGAAGCGTTGCCACCGAAGGAGGCGGCAGAGGTGCTGGGCATCAGCGGCGCAGCCCTCCGTATGAGGTTGACCAGGGCGCGTCGTCGATTTCGTACTGCCCTCGCCGAACAACAGGTGGTCGAGAATGAAGTCTGACCTCCAGGAACTGGCGGCGGCGAACCCGGTGACCCCCGAGGCAGGAGCAGCCTGGGCAATGACCGCCGAGGCCGAAAGCTCCCGCCGTCGAGCACTCGATGGCGTTTGGGAGGCTGCCGATGACCTGACCAGGCACCGGTCTCCACGGATCCGCTGGCCCGCTGCCTTGGTTGGTGCGGCTCTCGTGTTGATCCTTGCCTTGCCAGCCTTACTCTTCCTGGGAGATGAGTCACCACAGACCACGACCACCACGATTCCCGTCACCACGACCTCGGTCACGGTAGACACGATTCCGGTCGTGGAGGAGGTCTTCTATACCGCGGTCCTCCAATGCCTAGCTGATGAGACCGGCAACGACTTCGGTCCTGTGACTGTTGACGAGGACGGTCTGCTGACCACGCGGGGGCGACGGGCCCTCGATGCCGCTGCCGCGGGCTACCCGCGCCCTTATCGCGCCTGCTACGAAATAACGATCGGTCTTGGTGGATCCCTGCAGAGCCAATCGTTCGCCCTCAATGAGGGCACGGCGTCAATTCTCGTGCCCAGCGGCTGGAACAGCACCACCGATGACCTGACCCCGAACGTCGGTGACCCATGGGAGCGGATCTCGATAGGTACCTACCCCCTGGTGCCCACGGTGGAGGGAGGCGACTCCTGTGCCCTCCAGGCGCTCGAGGACTTGTCACCAGACGATGTGTTCATCCAGATCCTCGAACGTTCTGGATCGGCCTTGGGATTCGAGCCCCGGGCTCCCACCTTTGCTGGCCGCCTCACTGGTCTCGACGAGGGCGACTACTGGGAGTGCTTGACACCCGACGAACGGTCCGACCTCGGCACGCTGCGCTGGTTGAGTTTCGAGATCGATGGGCGTGGCTTCTACGCACTGGTGGCCCTCGGGTCCGAGACCGGCGAAGACGAGCTGCACACAGTCGAGCTGATCCTCGACAGGATCGTGATCCAACCTGAGATCGCCCCAGGATGGACCTTCACCGAAATCCTATTCACTGTCCGCGAGGGGTCGGCCTACGCCATCGGCAACAGTTTCCTGTTCGCCTGGAGTGGCGCCCCCGATCGCATCGGCGACATGCGGAGGGACGGGATCCTGATCAACACCGACACGGCGACATGGAAGCCAGTCCCGGACGCCCCCATCCAAGGGCGGTATTCCTCTTCCGTCGTATGGACCGGCACCGAGTTCATCGTGTTTGGCGGCCACTCCTTCACCGAATCGCTCGTCGATGGTGCTGCCTATGACCCGACCGCCGGGACCTGGCGTCAGATTGCGTCGGCGCCGATGGCGCCCACGGCCAGCCCGGCGGCGGTCTGGATCGGTAAGGAAATGGTGGTGTGGTTGCCGGGCGAAGACCCCGAGCCCAACGAAACGGCGCAACCGATTCTCGGGCAGTTGGCTTCCTTCGACCCGAGCACCGACTCCTGGACCCTTTTGAGTCACCCCGATCTCCGGATCGTCGACGCCAACTTGCTCGCTGTAGGCAGTGATGACTTGATCCTGGTCGGTGGGCCGAACATGCGCGCTCAGGGGTTCTACGGGGGACCCCGTCCTCTGTCCGCCACGGTTTTCAATTCCGCCACACAAACCTGGAGTCAGCCGATCACGGGTCCAGACACCGCATCAGGACGGGCGTTCATTCTTGGAGACAGGTTGGCGGTATTCACTGAAAACAATGAGGTCCACGTCCTATCCGGGGATGCATGGCAAGCCCTCGCCCAGTTCGCCGATTCCTGCGGTCTCGATTGGGCAGCAGCATCGGGGGGTGGAAGTGCGTATCTCAACTGCGGCGGGCGCTACCTGCTCGACAGCACCGAGCTCCTGCCCATTCTCGGGGCTCAGGATTACGGGAGCACACTGAACTCCGTCTTTCTGGCAACGGAGGACGGCCGTCTCGTGGTGATGGGAGATGCCTTCTTAGAGGAATCTGCGTCGGGGATCGTGATGTTTGGGGTCTACGAACCTTCTGGGTGATCGGCAGGGGCGGGGGGGCGGCTGCCCCTAGGTTCGGATGAGTTCTCGGAGTCTTGGGTCGAGTCCGGGTCGGGGCGGGGGGTAGACCTGACCGTTCGGTTTCTTGAATATGAGCTTTCCGCTGGGGTCGCCTTCAATCGACCAGCCGTGTTCATGCAAGAACCGGTGGTGGTAGCCGCACAACAGGATCAGATTCTCCAGGTCGGTGGGCCCACCGTCGGCCCAATGGGTGATGTGGTGTCCATGAAGCCAACCCTGATGGGGGCAGCCGGCGAAACGGCATCTTTCATCCCGATGCCAGAGTTGACGACGCAGCCAGCCGGGAATGGTCCGGCTCAGTCGGCCGACACCTAACACTCGACAGTCGTCGTAGATCGCGGTCTCCACGATCGCGTCACAGGCCAACCGGCGGGCGGTCTCATTGGCAATCACCGGACCTGCTTGGAGTTCGGCGACTCCGGTGGTCTCAGTATTGGAGGTGAGGGCTTCGAGGTCGGCATGCACCGTGATCTGAACCGAAGGAGAAGATTCGTCACCGCTGGTGGCGCAGAGTTCGACCAGACCATCCGCCAGCCGGGTGGGATAAGGGTCGAACATCCCGGTTTCGGGGTTGGGCGGGATGGTGTCGGCCCGTTCTCGGATCGCGGTCTCCACGAGATGAAGTTCGGCAGCGGGCAGCCGGGCGTGGAGACGACCCTCATTCCCATCCAAACTATGTTGGATGGTCAACCAACGAGCCTCCCACGCAGCCCGCTCATCCTCAACCGAAGGCGGATTGGAACGGCGGGCCGCCCGATCCAGGGCAGCATTGCTCAATCCCGACGCCTCCTCGATCAGTTCTCCTTCGGTGTCAGCGGTCGCCATCCGAGAGATGGCTTCCACTTGATCCAAAGACAACCCGCCCTCAGCGAACCTCTCCCGAAGCAATGGGAGATCCTCCAACCTGCGGGCCACCCCCACCAACTGCGCCGCAGTTGAATACCGCAGTCCGAACCGGGCCGACAGCCACTGCACCAAATCCCGAGCACCATCCGCCATGAACTGTTGACGATGATCCGCAACCATCAACCAGGCACATATCTCCGCCAAAAACACCTGCGAACCAGCAAACAGATGAGACAACACCTCGTCGACCTCATCATTCGAAAGATCCGAAACCCTCTCCCACTCCATACCCCCGAACATACGTTCCCCCCGTGACAGATTCAAGAGGTTCATCACCAGAAATCAAAGAAACTTCGCCGCCGGACTAGCCCCCCTCCCCGCCTGCGGCGGTACTCCCCAGGGATAATGGGGGCGGCTGGTTCCGGATTCTGGTTTGACTCGGTTACTCCCCTGACTTCGTGTCTTTGTTGGGATCTGTCCACCAGGATCCGGAGCCGGTGTCGGCACTCGCCGGCGGGTGGATGTGACCTGATAGGAGCCTGGATTAGAGGCCCCGTCCCTGGACTGTCCACTGCTCGACGGTGTGTGCCATCCCTGCCATTAGAGAGAAAGGGACGGCAATGACAAGCATGCCAGATTCGATGTTCGGAGTCACCGCTGGGGTTGACACCCACCGAGATTTTCATGTTGGGGCGGTCCTCGACGGGTTGGGACGGGTGTTAGCAACCGACACGTTTCCGGCTACCGGAGCCGGCTATCAGAGTCTGTTGGCCTGGTTGGAAACGTTCGGCCGGGTGCTCGGAGTCGGAGTGGAGGGATCCGGGGCTTGGGGTGCGGGCCTGACCCGGTTCCTCACCGCTGGGGGGATCGAAGTGGTCGAGGTGGTCCGTCCCAACCGTCAGAGCAGACGCCGCCACGGCAAATCCGATACCACCGATGCGATAGCAGCAGCCCGTGCCGTGCTTTCGGGTGAAGCGTCGGGACAGCCCCGAGGCGGTGAGGGCCCCGTCGAGTCGCTCCGGCTGCTCAAAGTGGCCCGCCGCAGCGCAGTGAAACAGCGGACCATGGTCGCCAACCAGATCCATTCGGTGGTGGTCACCGCCCCCGAACAGCTCAGATCTCACCTCCGTGGCCTCCCCATCGAAAAGATGGTCACCCTGATGGTCGACTGCCGACCCGGCGACGCTTCTAATCCCCTCCAAGCCGCCAAGATCACTCTGAAAGCGTTGACCCGCCGCCACCGGTATTTGACCGCCGAAATCGGAGAACTCGACGGTCACATCGAAAAGCTCGTCGAAGAGGCAGCACCACCAGGACTCTTAGCCCTCTGCGGAGTCGGACCCCAAACCGCAGCCGACCTCATGATCACCGCCGGTTCCAACCCCCACCGTCTCAAATCCGGAGCATCCTTCGCCGCCCTCTGCGGAACCTCACCCGTTGACGCCTCCTCGGGACGTCAACAACACCACCGGCTCAACCGAGGCGGAGACCGACAAGCCAACGCAGCCCTCTACCGGATCGTCATCGTCAGACTCCGATACCACCAGCCCACCCGCGACTACATGCAACGACGACTCAAACAAGGACTCACCAAAACCAAGATCATCCGCTGCCTCAAACGATACGTAGCCCAAGAAATCAGCAAACAACTCACCCAACATCAACAAGCCCACCAAGCCGCTTGACATCTATAGGAGCATCCCAACGCTCGCTCCGCTCACTGGGGGGAGAAATGAATCGAAATGGCCTGTGACGACTGCGAAGCCGATCGCCATCAACCAGACATCGGTCGTGGTGAGGCCGAGGCGCTGGAACAACCCCGACTTCGTGCTCTCGAGTGAGATCCACAGGAAGACACCGGTGCCGACACCCGCCACCCACGAGGCCATGGCCCAATAGATCAGTCCTCGCCGTCGAAAAGTCAACGCCGCCAGGGGCGCGACCAGCGTCAGCGACCAATACACGAGAATCGCAAATCCCCCATGGAGGAAATCGGTGTCAGATGAACGCCCCTCCGGGGTGAGCATCACACCCACCACGAAGAGTCCGTTGAACCCGAGGGCAATCGCGGCCGGATTGCCGATGAATCGTCGGAGGGGCCATGCGGCAGTCGCTACCCCGACTCCGAAAGCTCCAAGACCAAAGGTCATCAGTGCATGAGAAGGCGCATAGACGGAGGCCAGGTTGCTGATGTGGTCCTCGACCGGCGAGTAGCCAGCAACCATGAAGCCGCCGACTACCCACGCAATGATGAAGAGACCGGGCCCCCAGATCGCGCCGGCCGCAAGCAAACGGTCACGTTGTGTGCGCACTATCGACCCAGCCAACCAGGCCGACGACGTTATGGGTCAGCATGCGGCTTCGAGCCACTTCGACGGGGCGTCCGCGTATGGTCTCCCGGTCACTACCAAGGAGCGGAATTGGGAGACGTTCTCGGAACGATAATTGGAGGCCTTCTGGCCGGGATCATCATCGGCCCGCTGGCCCGTCTGGTTATTTCAGGCAAGCAGAACATCTCGCTGATCATGACCATCGTCATCGGGGCGGTGGGCGCAATCGCCGGCGGATTCATCGCGGATGCAATGGGTGTCGGCACCACCGACGGGATCGATTGGATCAAGCTCGCGATCCAGGTTGGCGTGGCGGTCGTAGTCGTCTTGATCTATACCTCGATGGGCGGACGCAAAGGCACGACCACCTAGTCCAGAACCTCAGACTTCTTCGAGGACCTTCTCCAAGACCGCGTCGTCGATGTCGTAATTGGAGAAGACCGCCTGGACATCGTCGAGATCGTCGAGGGCGTCGATCAACCGCAGCAGCTTCCTGGCATCGCCTTCAGCCACGGGGACCGTGGTCGAGGGAAGTTGGGTGATATCGGCGGACTCGAGTTCCAGCCCTGCGACCTCGAGGGCGGAACGCACCTTCTGTAGATCGCCCGGAGCGGTGACCACGTCGAACCATCCGTCACCCACATTACGAACATCCTCGGCTCCGGCCTCGAGAGCGGCAAGCAGCACCTCGTCCTCAGAGCCCTTGGCCTCGATCAAGCCCTTCTGGCTGAAGAGGTACCCCACCGAACCCGGCTCACCCAGGTTCCCGCCGCTGCGGCTGAATGTCGATCGCACATCAGAGGCGGCCCGATTCCGATTGTCGGTGAGAATCTGGACGTACAGGGCCACTCCCCCGGGCCCGTACCCCTCGTACCAGATCTCCTCGTACTGGGCGCCGGCCACCTCGCCCGTGCCCCGCTTGAGTGCCCGGTCGATGTTGTCGTTGGGCATCGACGCAGCCTTCGCCTTGTAGATGGCGGTGGCCAGGGTCGGATTGAACTCGGGATTGCCGCCACCTTCACGAGCCGCGATCTCGATGGCCTTCGCCAGCTTCCCGAACAGCTTTCCCCGAGCCGCGTCCTGGCGACCCTTTCGATGCTTGATGTTGGCCCATTTGGAGTGTCCGGACATCTCTCGACCTCAGATCAAATCCAACAACATCTGATGGATACGGCCGTCGCCGGTGAGCTCGGGGTGGAATGAGGTTGCCAGGAGCCGATCCTGGCGAACCATCACCGGATGCTCGCCAATCGAGGCCAGCACCTCCACCTCGGAGCCCACCTTCTCGACCCACGGTGCCCTGATGAACACCGCCGGGAACGGTGAGTCAAGACCGTCGACGTCGAGTTCGGCTTCGAACGACTCGTTCTGACGGCCGAACGCGTTGCGTCTCACCACGATGTCGAGCACGCCAAGGAGCGGCTGGTCGCCGTCGGTTATAGAGCCGGAGAGCAGGATCATGCCGGCACAGGTTCCGTAGACCGGCAGGCCTTCAGTAATCGCCGAGCGCAGAGGATCGAGGAGACCGAACCGCACCGCCATCTTGCCGATGGTGGTCGATTCCCCGCCAGGGATCACCATGGCGTCGACCGACTCCAGCTGGTTCGGCTTTTTGACAGGGACCGGGGTGACCCCGAGCGAATCGAGGATCCCGAGATGCTCCCGGACGTCCCCCTGTAAGGCGAGGACGCCGATCTTGGTCATCTCACCAGCCCCGACCGGCCAGGCGCTCCGTCTCGCTCAATGTCCCCAACTCGATGCCGGGCATTGCTTCGCCAAGCCCTCGGGAGACCTTGGCTACGACCTCGGGCTCGTTCCAGAAAGTCGTCGCCTCGACGATGGCCCTGGCGTAGGCCTCGGGATGGGAGCTCTTGAAGATTCCCGAGCCGACAAAGACACCGTCCACGCCGAGGGACATCATCAACGCTGCGTCGGCCGGGGTGGCTATCCCCCCGGCTGCGAAGTTGACCACGGGAAGCTTGCCGGTCGAAGCCACCTCGCGGACCAGGTCGTAGGGAGCCCCATGGTCGCGGGCAGCGGACATCAGTTGGGCATTGTCCATGGTGGTCAGGGCGCGGATCTCATTGGTGACGGTGCGCATATGACGGACCGCCTCAACCACGTTCCCGGTCCCGGCCTCGCCCTTGGTACGGACCATGGCGGCACCTTCCCCGATTCGGCGCAATGCCTCACCCAGATTGCGGGCGCCGCACACGAACGGGGTGGTGAAGGCCCACTTGTCGACGTGATGCTCCTCGTCGGCCGGAGTGAGGACCTCGGATTCGTCGATGTAGTCGACTCCGAGCGCCTGAAGAATGGCGGCCTCGGCAAAATGCCCGATCCGGCATTTCGCCATCACCGGGATGGTCACCGACGCCTGGATCTCCTCGATCTTGGTCGGGTCGGCCATCCGGGCAACCCCGCCGTACTTGCGGATATCGGACGGCACCCGCTCCAGGGCCATGACTGCCACGGCGCCGGCCTCTTCGGCGATCTTCGCCTCGTCGGCGTTCACCACGTCCATGATGACGCCGCCCTTGAACATCTCGGCCAGGCCTCGCTTGACTCGATCGGTTCCGGTTTCCACGATCAAACTCCTTTTCTGAGCGCAAATGGTACAGCGTCGGCTCAGATTCCTTTCAAGAGGGCACGTCGGTAGCAGTCCCGGTAGGCGTCGAGGACATTCGACCAGTCGAAGCGCTTCACCGCCTCGCGAGCCGCTGTTCCGAGACGCGCTGTCTCGGCGCTGTCGCCCAGCAGACCGCTTACCGCGTCAGCCAGGGCCGTCACATCGCCCACAGGCACCAGAGCACCGTTGTCGCCCAGCACCAGACGGAAAGCGGGGAGATCGCTGGCGACCACGGCACACCCGGCGGCCATCGCCTCGACAATCACGATGCCAAAGCTCTCACCACCCGTGTTGGGCGCCACATAGACCGAGCTCGACGCCAGGAGACGACGCTTCTCGGCATCGCTCAGCCGGCCGAGGAACCTCACCCCGGAAGGTGGGCTTTCCCGGTCGACGCCTATAACGACCAACTCGGCCTCATGGTGATGTTCCCTGATCCGGGGCCAGGCCTCCAAAAGCAAATCGAGGCCTTTGCGGGGCTCGTCACGTCCCAGAAAGGCAACCCGGCTCGCGTCCCGGCCCACGGGCAAGTCGTATGACGCCACATCGATGGCGTTGGGGATGATGAGCGGCTTGCCCCATGCCGTAGGCACGGCCCGAGCCGCCGGCTCGCTCACTGCGGTCAGGACCGCATTGCGCATCCGGGAGCCGAAGAAGGGCGCCCATCGATAGGCCGGCCCCACCCACCGGGGGGGGTCGGCATGAAAGGTGACCACGAGCGGCTTGGAAACGGTCAAAGCGAACCAGCCGGTCAACGGAACAGCGGGCTCGTGGACATGGATCACATCGACCCCGGCCAATGCCCGCCGGGTGCGAGCCCAGCTCAGAGGGCTGAGGGTGATGGGCACAATCGAGTCGTTGCCTCTCCAAAACGTGGGTCGGCCCAATGGCACCGTGGCGAGGTCGCGTCCCGGGCCGGAGGTGTAGGTCTTCCTCCCGGGACTGAGCAGAACCACCTCCTCACCCTGTTCGCGGAGCTTGGCAGCCAATTCGGTGGTCAGCTGTTGAACCCCACCGGGCTGTGACAGGTCATAGGGGGAGACGATTCCGATCTTCACCGACGGCTCACTGCCGGTCCGACGGCCAGTTGGGAACCACCAGGTGCCATTGCCGGGGAGCTTCTGATATCAGTTTCTCCATCCGGTGGGCGAGCTCCTGAGTCATGGCCTGCGCCTTCTCGGCACGGGTGCCCACCTCAGGCACCGGGATCGGAGACGTGATGTTCACCCGATGGCCCCCGTCCTCGAAATAGGTGGCGACCGGGAACAGCGGAGCGCCGGTCCTGATTGCCAAGGTGGCAGGACCGGGCGGGAGCGTCGTTCTCTCACCGAAGAACTCGACCTCGACCCCCCGTCCCTTGAGATCGCGGTCCGCAAGCAGCGCCACCGCCTTGTTCTCGCGCAGCGCTGTCTCTAGCTGCCGCATCACTTCAATGCTGCCAGTCGCCAGGACGATCTCGATCCCAAAGCCCGCCCTCATCGCAGTGAACCAATCGGTGATCCGCTGGTTGGCAAGACGTTCAGCCACAGCGACGATGGGTATGCCTTCGAGAACGGCCACCGGGGCCGCCGCTTCCCAGTTCCCGAGGTGGGGAAGGGCAAAGATCATCCCTGTTCCCGCATCGTGCGCGGCGATCGCCAGATCGAGACCGTCCACGTGGGTGTGACGTCGCATCTCGGCTACCCGGCGAGGACGAGCCCAGAAGGCCTCGGTCCAATATCGCCCGTAGGAGAGCATCACCGATTGCGCAGCTGCGGCGACGTCGGCTCCGTCTCCGAGTACACGGCGCATGTGTCTTTGGGCCATCCGACGACGCCCTCCAGCCCCGAGATGCCAGAACCAGCCGAAGATCTTCCCCAGGCCGCGAGCCGCTCCAGCTGGGAGCAAGCCAACGAGACCGACACCGGCTCGAAGAGCCAGATATCCGAGATAGTCCTTCACTCGAAGGAACGGTAGGTGTGGACGAAACGCACGACGGCGGTGAGCCAGACCAGCACGACAAACACCCAGAGCATGGGCTCGATAAGGCCGACGATCAGTCCAACGCTGAACAGGAGCACACGTTCCGCCCTGCCCATCAGGCCTCCCCGCCCGTCAAACCCCTCCGCCTCGGCCCGAGCCCTCATGTACGGCACCAACATCGCCCCGCCGATGGCGAGCACGATCAGTAGAAGCTCCCGGGGGTACCCGGCCCGATAGAAGCCGAGGCCGGCGAAAGCCGCAATCTCTCCCACCCGGTCGAAGGCCGAGTCGAGGAAGGCGCCCCGTGCCGAGACCAGGCCTGAGGCCCTGGCCACCGATCCATCGAGCCCGTCGAGCATGGCGCCTCCGAACACGACGGCAGCTCCCGACCGGGGCAGACCGACGGCGATCATCACCGATCCGACGATCACCACCGTCAACCCGAGAAAGGTTATGACGGTCGGAGTGACACCGATCGAGGCGAGAGCCTTGCCGATTGGCTCCAGAAACCGGGTTACGCGGGGACGAACCCGCATGTCGATCACGACCCTGCAAAGTAGCAGGCACCCGGGAAACCTGCCCTACGCCAGGGTTAGGATCGTCGCCTCACCCTTGAAGAGGAGGTCCTGTGGTTCCTGAGAAGGTGCGCAACGTGGCGCTGGTCGGTCATGGTGGGAGCGGCAAGACGACACTCGCCGAGACCCTCCTCTATGTCGCCGGGGCGACCAGTCGTCGCGGATCTGTCGAACAGGGAACCACCATTCTCGACCACGAGCCCGAGGAGATCGAACGCGGAATCTCGTTGGGGCTGTCGGTGGCCAGCCTGGAATGGCAGGGGCACACCATCAACCTGATCGACACTCCAGGATCGGGTGATTTCTCCGGTGACGCCCGGGCCGCGCTCAAAGCTGCCGACCTTGCCCTCTTCGTGGTTTCCGGGGTGGATGGGATCGAGGTCCAAACCGAGCAATTGTGGAGAGTCGCCGCCGAAGAGGGGATCGCACGTGCGGTGGTGGTCACCAAACTCGACCGCGACCGCTCCTCTTTCGAACGCACCCTCGACCAGTTGCGTGAGTCATTTGGAAAGGCAATCGCGCCGATCCAGGTGCCGATCGGAGCCGAAGACGGCCTGACTGGTGTGGTTCGGGTGGCCACCGAACGGGCCTACACCTATTCGGGAGGAGCGAAGACCGGATCCGAGATCCCTCTCCCTGCGGAGGTCGAAAGCCTGGTCCATGCCGCGCACACCGCCCTCATGGAAACGGTTGTCGAGACGGACGACGACATGTTGGAGGCCTACCTCGAGGGCACCGAGCCGTCACGTGAGAAGATCGTCGAGACCATCCACCACGGCATCCTCGACGGGACCATCCACCCGGTCCTGGTGACATCGGCAGAGAGGATGATCGGCATCGACCTGGTCGCCGAATTCATTGTGGACTACGGCCCACACCCCCTGGAGCGGCCAATCCCCCATCTTTCGGCAGGCGACACCTTCGCACCCGCCACCGACGGACCGGTGCTCGCCTATGTCTTCAAGACGGTCTCCGACCCCTTCGTGGGCCGGATCTCGATGTTTCGCATCTACTCCGGAACCGTGAAAGCCGACCAGGAGCTTGAATTGGCACGGGGCGGCAAGGTCCGTCTCCACAATCTCTTCAGACTTCAGGGCAAGGACCATCACGATGTCGCCGATTTGCCGGCCGGTGGCATCGGCGCCGTCGCCAAGCTGGAGAACGTCAAGGTCGGCGACACGATGCGCTCCCCCGGCCTCAACGCCGTGATCGACCCGGTTATCTATCCGAGGCCGGTGGCCGAGTTCGCGATAACACCGGTGTCGCATCACGACGAGGAAAAGCTCTCCACGGCCCTGCATCGCATCGAAGAAGAGGACCCGACCGTGAGGATCGAGAGAAGGCCCGAAACCGGGGAAACCATCATCGCCGGTCTGGGTGACTCCCATCTCGACGTCACCCTGGCTCGCATCCATAGAAAATTCGGCGTCGAGGTGGTCGCGGCGCTTCCGGTGATCCCCTATCGGGAGACCATCACCACGTCGGGCCAGGCCGAAGGTAAGCACAAGAAACAGAGCGGGGGACGTGGCCAGTTCGGCGTCGCTCTCGTCAAGTTCGCCCCGCTACCCCGCGGCGCCGGCTACCGGTACATCGACTCGATCAAGGGGGGCTCGATACCCCGCCAGTTCATCCCGGCAGTCGACAAGGGGATCCAGGAGTCGCTGAGCCGGGGCATCCTTGCCGGCTTTCCCGTCATCGACATCTCCGCCGAAGTATTCGACGGCAAGTTCCACGCGGTCGACTCTGACGAGATGTCGTTCCGGATGGCAGGGATCCACGCTGTCAAGGCCGCCGCCATGAGTCTTCGCCCCATCCTCCTCGAACCAGTCATGAAGGTCACTATCAATGTCCCCGAGGACTACCTGGGAGACGTGATGGGCGACGTCAACTCCAAACGGGGCCGAGTTTTGGGGATGGAGGGTGAGGGAAACCTCCGCTCGGTGGTCGCCCAGGTCCCTATGGCCGAGATCCAGCAATACGCCGCTGAGCTGCGATCATTGACCTCGGGACGCGGTAGCTTCGAGATGGAATTCGATCACTACGCAGAAGTGCCACAAAATGAGGCACAGAATGTGATCGCAGCGGCCCGCCCCTCAGACGACTGATCGAGCCCAGGAAGGATCTTGACAATGGCGGATGCGGTTCTCCGGTTTGGAGACAAGGAACTCTCACTTCCGACGGTGTCGGGAACGGTGAGCGAGGTGGGGATGGAGATCGCCGGCATCCGCTCCGAGCTGGGCCTCATCACCATCGACCGAGGGTTCGCCAACACGGCCGAAGGCACTTCCTCCGTCAGCTATGTGGGAGGTGAGGAGGGAGTTCTCAGCTACCGGGGCTACCCGATCGAGCAGCTCGCCGATCAGGCATCTTTCATCGAGGTCACCTACCTCCTCCAGTACGGGGAGCTTCCGACCAAGGACCAACTCGAGGAGTACGCGGAGAGCATCACCCGCCACACCTTGCTCCGAGAAGATGTGAAGTACCTCTTCGAAGCCTTCCCTCATTCGGCGCATCCGATGCAGATCCTGGCCTCGGCCACCTCTGCACTCGCCACCTATTACCCCGATGCCCTCGACCCGCTCGACGAGGACTCGGTGGACATCAGCGCCCATCGTCTCATCGCCAAGACGCCAACCATGATCGCCTGGTCGTACAAGTACCGAATGCATCAGCCTTACGTCTACCCCGACAACGAGCTCGATTACGCCTCGAACTTTCTCAAGATGATGTTCTCGGTTCCGGCTGAGGACTATCAGCCCGATCCGGTCGTGGCCAAGGCCCTCAACTTGTTGTTGATCCTCCACGCCGATCATGGTCAGAACTGTTCATCGTCGGCGGTCCGACTGGTTGGGTCAGGTCAGGCCAACATCTTCAGCTCGGTATCGGCCGGGATCCACGCCCTCTCCGGGCCTCTACATGGTGGTGCCAACGAGCAGGTACTGAACATGCTCGACATGATCGTTGCCAGTGGCAAAGACGTGTCCACCTTCGTCGAACGGGCCAAGGACAAGGACGACCCGTTCCGTTTGATGGGGTTCGGTCATCGTGTGTACAAGAACTTCGATCCGAGAGCCCGAATCATCAAGACAGCTTCGGATGACGTGCTGAACGCCCTCGGCATCGACGACCCACTTCTCGATGTCGCGCTTCATCTCGAGGAGGTCGCGCTCTCCGACGACTACTTCATCAGTCGGAAGCTCTATCCGAATGTGGACTTCTACTCAGGCATCCTCTACCGGGCAATGGGTTTCCCGGTGGACATGTTCACCGTCCTGTTCGCCCTGGGCAGACTCCCCGGTTGGATCTCGCAATGGCGCGAGCTGATGGGCGACCCCGAAGCCAAGATCTTCAGGCCACGCCAGGTGTATGTCGGGCCTGCACCCCGAGACTTCGTCCCCCTCGACGAGCGCTGACTCAGACGGCGGGAACGTCCTCCACATAGGGCTCCTCGGCGAGGTCTCCGGTGACCGCGTCGACCACGACCAGGGCCCGTCGGTCCGGGGGCTCCGCCGCCGAATAGAGGACGACGCTCCACCTTGGCACCGAGCGAAACCCACGGAAGGTGACTGCCGCCGAAGCGTGACCAACCGGGAAGTCGACTGCCGCCCCGGCAATTGACAGGGCGCGGTGCTCGTCGATGTTGAGCGGCCACGAAGAAGCGAACTGCCATAGCGCCAGAGCCACGAATCCCAGGGCAGGGATCCATCCATCGTCGAGAAGCACCACGGTGAGAACGGCGCCCACCCCAAACACCCACCCGGCGATCCGACGTCTCATGGGAGAGGGGAATCGGTAGGGCCCGGCCACATTGGAGTCCAACTCCTCGTCGATCGCGATGCGGTCGGCCAGATCGCGCTCGATGTGGATCCCATCTCGATTGGCCCGAGGTGGTTCGGGCTCGCTCAAGACTCCGGTCTCCTCGCCATGTCGACCAAGCGATTGGTGGCCTCGATCAACGAGATCCCACGGGTGTCCCTGTCCTCGCCGTAGATCCGGAGCCCGACCGTCGACTCATCCAAATCCTGGTCACCCACCACGATCACCGCCGGATGCTTCTGACTGAGTGCCCGGCGGATCTTCTCTCCGACCGTTTCCTCACTTTCGTCCACCTCGACCCGAAGCCCGGGATCCCGGAGCTTGCCGGCAACCGACCTGGCGTATTCGTGATGTCGGTCGGCCACCGGGATCACCGAGACCTGGACCGGAGCCAGCCACATCGGGAACGCACCCGCATAGTGCTCGACCAGGACTCCCATGAATCGCTCGATCGATCCCGCCTTGGCGCAATGGATCATGTAGGGGCGCTCCTGGATGTTGCCCGACGCCGTGTACTCCAGCCCGAACCTCTCGGGGAGGTTGAAGTCGAGTTGGATCGTCGAGATTTGCCACCGGCGCCCGATCGCATCCTTGACATGCACATCGATCTTGGGGCCGTAGAACGCTCCTTCTCCCGCGGCGATCCGATAGGGGACACCCCTGAGGTCGAGTGAGTCGGCCAGGGCCTTCTCACTCACCTCCCAACGCGCCTGCTCGCCCACCGACTTCTCCGGCTGGGTGCTCAAATCGGCCTCGAATTCGGTAAATCCGAAGTCGCGGAGCCAGGTGAGCACGAAGTCGAGGTGTCGGTCCAGCTCTGACGGAAGCTGGTTGTGGGTGCAAAAGGTATGCGAGTCATCCTGGGTGAAACCCCTGGCCCTGAGCAGCCCGTGGACCACGCCCGATTTCTCGTATCGATACACGCTGCCGAGCTCCGAGAGGCGAATCGGCAGATCGCGGAAGGAACGGCCCCTGCTCTTGTAGACCAGGACGTGAAACGGGCAATTCATCGGTTTGACCCGATACTCCTGATCGTTGTCGAGCTCGATCCCGGGATACATGCTCTCTGCGTAGAAGTCGAGATGACCCGACGTCTGCCAGAGATCCGATTTGGCGATATGCGGCGTGAACACGAAATCGAACCCGAAGCGCTCGTGGAGGGCACGGCTGTGGTCTTCGATGATCTTGCGGAGCATGCCGCCCTTGGGATGCCAAACGCTCAGACCAGAGCCGAGCTCGGTAGGAAAGCTGAACAGGTCGAGCTCAGGGCCGAGCCGGCGATGGTCCCTCTTCTCGGCCTCCTCGAGCCGGTTCAGATGCTCATCGAGCTCTGCATTCGACGGCCACGACGTCCCGTAGATGCGCTGCAACTGCTCGCGTTTCTCGTCTCCGCGCCAGTACGCCCCGGAGCTTCGGAGCAACTTGATGGCCGGGATCCGGCCTGTGGACGGGAGGTGTGGGCCGCGGCACAGGTCGACGAACTCCAGATTCCGGTAGATGGTGACCTGCTCGCCGGTCGCGCCCTCGTCCGGGTCGACCCCCTCGATGATCTCCATCTTGAATGGATGGCCGGCGAAGATCTCGAGGGCTTCGGCTCTGGAGACTGCCTCTCTCGAAAATGGCTGATCGGCGGCGATGATCTCCTTGATCCGCTGCTCGATGCGCTCCAGATCCTCCGGTGTGAACGGCCGGTCGACTTTGAAGTCGTAGTAGAACCCGTCTTCGATGGCAGGGCCAATTGCAAACGTCGAGCCCTCAAAGAGGCCCAAGACCGCCTGTGCCAGGACGTGGGCCGAGGAGTGGCGAAGCACATCGAGACCTTCGGGAGTGTCAAGTGTCACCACCGAAAAATCCCCTCCCGATCGAATGGGACGGGTCAGATCGACCAGTTCGCCGTTGACCTTTGCGGCCACCGCGGCCTTGGCCAATCTGGGCCCTATAGACTCGGCAACATCCCATGCAGTGGCCCCGTCGGCGTGTTCGACGACCTTCCCATCTGGATAACGAAGCTCTATTGGCACGGGTGATATCTCGCTAGCCTGAAGCGAGCCAGAGGCTAATTGCCTGCCAGAGCAGTCTGGCCGGTCTTGTCAGTAACGAGGGGTAACCAGGGAATGGATGCACGAGAGTTAGTTGCGAGCCTCAACCCGACTGCGACCGTTCGAGAGCTCTCTTCGGGAGCAAACAAGGTCTTCCGGGTGTTCGAAGCCGAGAACCAGAGCTCGATCATCAAGGTCTATCCGGTTGCATCCCGTGAACGCCGGGAGCGCCACGCCCTCGAAGCACTCGCGGCGGCACCATCAGTGCCCAGGATCATCGATCACGGGCTCGACGGCGAGATGGCTTGGCTCAGAACGACTGATGGCGGGCATTGGAACCTGGCCAACCTACCCAGGAACCTCGACGCAGTGGAGGCCTCCGGCGCCGCCCTGCGCGGAATCCACACCTCTGGGGCAGAGATCACGAACCTGGCAGCCGGGATCGACTCCGACTACGTGCTGAGCCACTTTCGCTCGACCATCGAGCGTCTCGGCCGCTATCGCAGGCGCTTCGGCATGGAGCAAGAGGTGCTGGACAAGGCGCTCGAGCTGGAGCCCCCGCTGGCAACCGTCCCGGTGCCTGCTCACACCAAACCGGTTTTGTCGAAGTTCGTTCTGGACGAGGAAGGAAACGTCACGATCGTCGACTGGGAATGGGCCACCCTGGCTCCCGCCGAGTGGGACCTGACACTGGCCGTGTGGCAACTTGCGCGCAACATCGGCGAGGACGCCGCCGCATCCTTCCGGGCTGGCTACGGCGCCGAATTGCCCGAGAGCCGGTACCGGCCGTGGGTCGCCTATCACTCCGCCATGATGATGCTCGAGGCTGCCGAGGTCCGAGAAGGCCGATTGGGCAACCTCGCGTATCTGGTGGACGACCTCACCGAGGCTGTGCTCGGCACCTAGACCCGCGAAATCCGCGAAAACCAACACTCTCAGTCTTAGCCTCTCCTCGCTGGAGCAAGGAGGACGGACTGGTGTTCGAAGCATTGGTTGCAGCGACCGCTACGACAGGTCTGTTCGCCCTGGCCAAGGGGATACGCGGAAACCATCAGTACAGGGTCGACCCTCAGCTGGTGGTCACCCCACGGGACGAGCGAGGCGACGATCTGCCATGCCCATGGTGTTATGGGCCCACCACGGAGGAGGATCCCCGCTGCCCCGGGTGCGGCAATTCCTTCGGCTGATCACATACGATGTCGAAAGACCTCGCCCACCCGGTCGACGCCGAACCCGATCGATTGGTAAAGGTTGGCGGCTGCCGCGTTGGAAGGATCCCAATAGACAACGCTTTCTTCGCAACCGCGTCCGGTGGTCAAGTACTCGATTCCGGTGATGACAAGCGCCCGGCCCAGGCCTTTCCCGGCGTGCCCGGGTCTCACCGCCAACAGATATATCTCGCCAATCCGGTCGGGATAAACCTTGGTCCAACAGAACCCGGTGACCATGAGGTCGTCTCGAGTGACAAAGAGACCGGCCGGGTCAAACCACGGTTCCTCAAACAAGGCCTCCAGCCCGGGGTGGTCCCAGTTCCCCGCCTGAGGATGACCCTCGAAGGCGAGGTTGTTCACCTCGAGCAGCCCGTCGATGTCGAGTTCCCCCTGGAAGACATGCACCAGGCCGCCGTCTCCTTGCGGCGGAATCGGGGAGGAGGTTCTCTTGCCCCGGTTGACAGCACGCACCCGCATCCATCCCCGGTCCTCCATCTCGCCCCGAAGCTCGGCGTCCCAGGTCAGCAGTTCGAGAGCCCGGTAGCCCTTCCGAACCGCTTCCGATTTCACATCAGGCTCGGCCCGATCCCAGAAGTCGGAAGCCGAAACGTCGCCCGGCACGGCGACTTCGACCATCCCGATGGCGGCCCTTTTCGTGGTTGTGATGCTCGCGATCCCTCTCGGGCTATCCGAAACGAACACCGTTCCGTGACCCGAGCGGAGGTGGAGTCGCGTCTCCTCGCTCAGGGCAGGTTGGTGGGGGGATTCGGACCAATCGGAAGCCACGGACTCGACTTCGACAAGCTCCGGCCCGGTGTCGACCCGGCGCAAGGACATTCAAGGAACGGTACCGAAAGCGCCGATCATTGTCCTATGGTGACTTGGTGAACAGGGTAGGTCTGGTCCTCGGGGGCGGGGGCATTACCGGCGCCGCCTACGAGATGGCTGCGTTGATGACGATCCGTCTCGCCACTGGATGGGAGCCAAACAACGCCGATGTTGTCGTGGGCACTTCGGGTGGTTCCTTCGTGACCGCGCTGGTGCGCAATGACGCCCTCACCCTCGATTCGCTCGTCCTCCCCACCGACGACAGAGACGCGGTTGCCGGCCGTATCCGAAGTCATGTCTTCAGCCGGGACCCCGGAGTTCGGGTCGGCCAATGGGTGCGCCACGGGATCGTGCCCGGCATCAAGAACCCGGGGTTGACCCTTTTCATGGGCTCTCCCGCCCGATATCACGCCGAGGGCCTGGCCCGATGGGTGGCTGCCCATATTGGAGAGGAAAGGGCAGCGCTATGGCCCGATAAACCCACCGCCGTGGTCTCCTACGACGTCATGAATCGGAGCCGGGTCGTATTCGGCACCGCATCGGCGCCCGAAGTCGGCCTGGCCGATGCGGTGGCGGCCTCCTCTGCGATTCCGCTGTTGTTCCGCCCATACGGGATAGATGGCCGTATCTACGTGGATGGAGGTGTCACCTCGGGAACCCACGCCGACCTCGTCTTGGGTTCGGACCGCCCTCTTGACCTGGTTCTGGTGCTCGCACCCCTGGCAGCCGATGTTCAGAGAAAGCGGGCCCGATTCCACGAGAAGATGTTCGACCGGGCAGGACAGCGAGCATTGACCGAAGAGATTCGGCTGATCAAGGAGGCATGGCCGAACTGCGACGTCGCCGTCCTCAGCCCTGCCCCTTCGGTCCAGAACGCGATGCGACCCAACCCGTTGGACGCCTCGCGGGCAGTGGCCACCTTCACCAGGACCTTGATCTCTATGAAGCGCACGCTGGCCCGACCCGAGGTGTGGGAGTTGCTCGATCATCATCTCGGAAAACGGGTCAGGGCCCGCAAGGTCGTCTCTGTCTAATCGGTTGCGTTCTCCGTTCTTCGTTCTACGTTCTACCCATCAAATCAACAGGAGGAGCCCGGTGCCGGTTCGCCCCACACATTTCGAGTTCTATTCGGCCGATCCCAAAGCGACCGTCGAGTTCCTGATCAAGGCCTTCGGCTGGCAAGCCCAGCAATGGGGCGACAACGACTACTGGCTCCTCGACACCGGCGATGGGCCGGGAATCAACGGCGCCGTGGCCCGGGCCGGTGAGGACGGCCCCAAGACCCTGACCACCTGTGACGTCGAGGATCTCGATGCCGCCATCCAGGCTGTGGAGATCAGTGGAGGAACCCTGCTGACCGATGTCATGGAGTTGCCGGATGTTGGCCGCTGGGTGGAGGTCGAAGGCCCGGGCGGAGAAGTCTTTGGCCTGATGGAGGCCGCTCCCAAGGCCTGATCAGCCGACGGAGCCGGGATCAGCATTGGCGCCTGATATCACCGCGACGATTTGCTCTCCCTGGCTTGGTGAGTAGGCGCCGGATGCCAGCGCCGCGATCGTGGCGGCAGCACCCGGCTCGGCAACGACCCGGCAGGTCTCCCAGAGCCACCGCTGCGCCTCCACGATTTGACCGTCCGTGACGAGAACAGAGTCGTCTATCCAGCGATTGGCCTGCCAGGCATGGTCTCCGATTCGAGAGGCCCCCAAGGATGAGGCGGCGATCCCGCCGACTTCGACCTCGACCGGTGCGCCGGCGCGACGTGCCTCGAACAGGGTCGGCGACGACTCGGGCTCGATCCCCATCACCCGGGCATCGTCTCGGATCCAGCTCGAGATGCCGGCGATGAGCCCGCCGCCGCCGACCGCAACCAATACGGTTTCGACACTCGGGCACTCCTCAAGGATCTCCCGACCACAGGTCCCCTGCCCGGCAACGACATCCGCCTGGTCGTAGGCGTGGGCCTGAAATGCACCGGACTCTCCGGCCCAGACACCTGCCGCTTCGAGGGCTTCGGGGTAGAAGCCAGGCACAATGCGAACATCGGCCTCGTAAGCCGAGATTCTCTCGATCTTCTCTCGAGGTGAGGTTTCGGGGACGAAGATCGTGGCTCGGTGCCCGAGATCCCGGGCCGCGCATGCCACCGCCAATCCGAAGTTCCCACCGGAGGCTGCCACCACCCCAGGCTCGGGAATCTCAGCCGCGGTCATCAGCGAGAAGGCGCCCCGGATCTTGAACGAGCCGGTCCGCTGCATGGTTTCGAGCTTCAAGCTCAATCGGTAGCCGGCGCCAAAGACATCGCCGAGCTCGATCAGCGGCGTTCGACGGACGTGGCTCCTTATGCGGCCCGCCGCGGCGACGATGTGGTCGCGGGTCACTTCGGGAGTCACCCGACCCAGGGTAGAAGCGAGCCCGAGGAACCGGGACGACCTCATCCTCGTTTCACCCGAATGGAAGGAACTTCCCGGCCGTCAGGCTCTCCCTTCCTCGCGGCCACGGCCTCAGCAGCCGTTCCGGGCTGGGGCCAGATCCGCGTCGGCAAACGTCGAATCGGGTGGGCCCTGCTGTCCGGGACTGCCGTCGCCGCCGCGGCATTCATCGCCGTGGGATTGGCCGAGGGCACCCTCGGCATCGTCTCGTGGCTGTTGAACCCCGATTTCCTGCTGGCGTTGGTGATCCTCAACCTGGTCGTCGCCCTGATTCGCCTGTGGGCCACCACCGATGCCTGGCGGGCAGCTGGAGGACGATGGGCCGGTGTCGGACTACTGGTGCTGCTGATCTTCGTCGGACTCCCCCACGCCGCTCTCGGCTACTACGGCTTGAAGAGTCGATCGACGATCAATGCTGTCTTTCCCAGCGGCCCCCAGGCCACTCCGCCAGTGACGGTGACCGCGAGCACAACCAGCACCACGACAACACTCCGCACGACGACCACGTTCGGGATGGAGCGTGAGGCTTTGTACCCGGTCCTGACCGCGCCGACCACCACGACAGCGACAACTACCACCCTTCCCCTTGGGGTGACCCGCATCACGGTGCTTCTCCTCGGCGGAGACGCCGGGCCAGGTCGCTCGGGGTTGAGGACAGACACCATGATTGTGGCCTCGGTGGAAACTGTCACTGGTGACGCGGTGCTCTTCGGCCTTCCCCGGGACATGACCGGCTTCACCTTCTCCGATGGCAGCCCTTTCCCCGGTCTCGGAAAGGGACTCCTCAACGAGGTCTACCCGTGGGGGAACCGTCACCCCGAGCTGTTCGGAGGGATCGACCCGGGAGCGTCTGCGATCAAGGATGTCGCCGTCAACCTGCTCGGGATCCCAATCGACTACTTCGTCCTCGTCGATATGGCCGGGTTCGCGGAGATGGTCGATGTGATGGGCGGGGTCACCATTTCGGTGCGCAAGGACGTGATCGCACCCATCTACAACAGGGAGAATGGGACCCACGTGATGACCACCATCTCGGCCGGGGCCCAGATACTGGATGGCGACCTGGCGCTGGCCTACGCTCGCAGCCGAACCGGGAGCAACGACTACTCACGCATGGCGCGTCAACGGTGTGTCTTGACCGCTTTGGCCGAGCAGATCGACCCGCTGAGTCTCCTGCCCCGATTGGGAGAGGTTCTGGACACGGTGAAGGAGAACGTGACGACCGATATCTCGCCGGAGCAGATCCCGGTGCTGGTGAACCTGGCGCCAGTGCTCAGCTCGGAACGGGTCCTGGTGGTGGGTTTCGACCGGGGTTACCGGCTTGGAACCGTGGCCGAGGGCTCGCTTCGGCCCAATGTCGACCGGATCCGTGCCGCGGTGCAACAGGCCATCACCAACCCCGGCTCCGTCGATCCTGATCTGGGGATGACCCCGGCGTCGGAGGCTTGTGGATGAAGACGCTCCCGGACCTCGGCCCTTATCCGGGCGAGGCCGGATACAACGAGGCGTTGGCAGCTGACGCAGGTGACCCGCTGGCAGAATTCCGGGGTCGATATGTCTTCACCGACCCTGACCTGATCTATCTCGACGGGAACTCGCTAGGACGCATGCCTCAGACGGCCCCCCGGCTCATCGACGACGTCGTCCAAGACCAGTGGGCCGATCGTCTGATCCGGTCCTGGAACGAAGGGTGGTGGGATCTTCAGTTGAAATTGGGAGACTTGATGGCTCCCTTGATCGGAGCCTCGCCGGGCGAGGTCATCATCTCGGATTCGACCTCGGTGAACCTGTTCAAGCTTGCCACTGCCGCAGTCGGGTCACGACCGGGCAGACACACAATCGTCACCGACGATCTGAACTTCCCGAGCGATGTCTATGTCCTGGCGGGCATCGCCAGGTTGCTCGGCGACGATTACCGACTGGTGGTGGTCGAATCGGATGGGGTAAATGGACCGGTCGAGGCTCTTGCGGCGACGATCGACACCGACACCGCCCTGGTCTCCCTCTCCCACACCTCGTTCAAGTCGGGGTACACCCACGACCTGACCGCGATGACTCGTATGGCCCATGAAGCAGGCGCGTTGACCCTCTGGGACCTGAGCCATGCGGTGGGCGCGGTTTTCATCGATCTCGGGGGTTCGGAGTCCGACCTGGCCGTGGGGTGCACCTACAAGTATCTCAACGGCGGACCGGGCGCCCCCGCCTTTCTCTATGTTCGTTCCGACCTCCAGTCGATGCTCGAGAACCCGATCACCGCATGGTGGGCCCATGCCGACCCGTTCGCGATGGATCTCGATTTCGTGCCGGTGGAGGGGATCCGGCGGTTCCATACCGGCACCATGCCGATGCTGTCTCTGGCCGCGATCGAAGCCGGGATCCGTGATGTTCTCGATGCCGGGATCGGCCGGATCAGGTCGAAATCGGTTGCGCTGACCGAGTTCCTGGTCTCGCTCTGGGAGACCCACCTGGCGTCATTGGGCTTCGCCCTCGCCTCACCCCGAGACCCCGAGCGGCGTGGCTCTCACATCGCGCTTTCGCATCCCGACGGGTGGCCGATCACCCGGGCCCTGATCGACGGCGCCGCAGTCATCCCCGACTTCAGGGCGCCAGACACACTGCGACTCGGGTTGTCTCCCCTCTACACGACGTTCCTCGATGTCCACACCGCGATGATGCGGCTGAAGAGAGTGGTGGAGACCGGGATGTACGAGGACTTCCGTAACGTCTCGGTCACGGTGACCTAGGTTGTCACGACTTCACGCAACTCGGGAGGACCACCCGTGACCGACATGATCCTGTTCCACCACGCCCTAGGGCTCACCGAAGGCGTGGAAGCCTTCGCCGATGCTCTCCGAGCTGCGGGCCATAGGGTCACTGTCCCCGACCTATACGACGGAGCCACCTTTGCCACCATCGAAGACGGTGTGGCACACGCCGAGCACATCGGCATGGACGAGATCATCGACCGTGGGGTCGCCGTCGCCCAGAACCTGCCCGAGAACATGGTCTACGCCGGGTTCTCCCTCGGTGTGCTCCCCGCTCAGAAACTCGCCCAAACCCGATCCGGCGCCCTGGGAGCACTGCTCTACCACGAAGGACTCGCCGCCTCGACCTTCGGGGATTCATGGCCCGACCAGGTCGCCCTTCAAGTCCACCTCACTGAGCACGACGAGTGGAGCGAACTCGACGTCGCTCGGGAGCTAGTAGATGGTGCCGCCGACGGAGAACTATTCCTCTACCGCGGTTCGGCTCATTTGTTCACCGACCAAAGCTTCACTGAGTATGACCCCGACGCGACCAAACTCGTCCTCCAGCGCTCCATCGCCTTCCTCAGCCGCTGGACCTGATCCCGCCTCTCGAAGTCGCCCCGCCCTCCCCTGTTGACACGTCGGCGACGGCGAAGACACAATCGCCAGCGCGGCGCGGCAGTTTTGCGGCTGATGGTGGGCGATACTGGACTTGAACCAGTGACCTCTCGCGTGTGAGCTAACTCGGGCCGGTTTACCCCTCCAATTCGCTGACCGGTGGAGACGACCTAAATCCGCTGTTTCCGTAGATAGCGACCGCATCGCTGGAAAGTCGAGGAGCGGGAGCCGAGCGAGCCGCCGCCACCGTCTACTCCCAGATCGGCGACCACTCCGTCGCGACGAAGGGCGAGCAACTCGACCGAGCCGCCGCTGGACTCGATCTCAGCGTCGAGGAAGCACTCCAAGCGATCGAAGTGATCCGACCGCTACTCGGTCGGGTCGGGACCGGCGTCGCTCTCTACCGGTGGGTGCAATGGATCGAACCCCGGGCGCACGGCTACGCCCCAGCTAGCGCCGAAGGGACCGTGATCGACGAAGCGCTCGGAAGGATGATCTCCGTACTTCGTCGCATCGCAGCCGAGCTAGCCGAACGTCGCGAGCGCATCGAAGAGTCCCAAGCCGTCGAGATCGAAGAGCCCGAGATGGAGTCGGTCACATGAGCGAAGCGCCCACCCCCGACGACTTCTTGCGAAGTCTCGAACCGGGAGTAAGACGAGCAGCCCGCCGAGCCAGAGTCGAAGAGACGCCGCCTGTCGAGTCTTCTCCACCCTCGATCCCGACGCCGACCAGGGAGTCACCGGACCACCTGTCACGTCGAGGGTCGAGCGCAGCAAGGACGCCTGGTTGATGGAGATCACGACAGCGGGAGACACGGAGGCGACGGCGTCGCCCCGCCCGAGTGGTACGACGAGCAGTACGGGTCCTAAGCCACTAGTCGACTCGTCGAGCGTCTCTTCGTAACCCAAGTCACGTACGACGTCCTCACAGAGGCGATCATCAACAGGGTCGAGGGTTAGCTCGATCAAAGACGGCGGCTGTCGATCGGTCGGGAACGCGCAGATCGTTCGCCCCACCACGCTTTCAGACTCACGGACAATGACAATGCGACCGGCCTCGGTGAGGATGCTCGTCCATTGCGCGTCGGCGGAGAGCACATAGCCGACCACGGGTCGTGATGAGTCGATCTCGATCACTTCAGGTGGCAACCACACAGTGCCTCCGAGCACGAAGACTGAGAGGACAAGGCCCCAGACATAGGCCATCGCGTTCTCGATCGGGGCAGCACTAAACCCCGTCTTCTTCTCGCGCCGCTCGTCGAGAAATTGGAAGAGAAGAACGAATCCGTTCAACGCCACCGCGACCCAAAAGGGAACCAGGAAAACAGCAATTAGTCCGACGAGGACTTCGAGAGCGAGCAATGCACCGGTGTCACGACCCGACCTCGCGGCAACCCGTCGACCAACATCGAGGATGACGAAGGCCAGCAGGATGAGCGCCCAGTAGGACGACGTGACGATCCCGAGAGCTACCTCGACTGCGCCGCTCGTCGCCACGACCGCCCGCGCTGTGATCGTGTTCATCCGAGCTACGAAGAGAATCCGAGCGACGACGAAAATGAAGAGCGCGAGTGTCGCGATAAGCCCAACATGGGGCTGGAGACCGCTCCAACTTCGATCGTTCGGCTCCGCGGGAGCACTTGTGGTCACGGGGGCCGAAGTCTTGTAGGTGCACTTGCCTCGACTCGGTAATTCGAGCGCCACCCACGCCGCGCGCTGGCCGGTTCCTGTCTGTCATTGGTCGTACCCTTCGCCGATGGAGACGATCGAAAACCGACCGCCGCTCGTCACGCTCGACACTGGCGGGCTTCAAGTCGTCGCAGTCCTGGTCGCGTAGAGCTATGGCCTGCCCGCTCTGTGGTCGAGATCGTCGAGAGCTAGCCGACTGGTGCTCGTCCTGCACCTTCTACGTCGTCGAAGCGCTCGGGGTCGACGGGAGCTTCTCGACACCGATCCGGTACGGGACGACTCGCATCTCGCCGATCGTCCGCTACCTCGCGCCCCGGTGCTACCTCTGCGGGGAAGCTCCAACCGAGCACGCCGACCATGTCGTCTCGAAGGCTCTCGGGGGAACCGACACCTGGGACAACCTCGGCGGAGCCTGCGCCGCGTGTAACGGGACGAAGGGCGATCGAGCGCTCGTTTTCAGCGACGAGCAGGCAGCGCGACTCGCCGAGCAGCAGGCAGCGATCCGAGCCGTCCTCGATGGTCTTCTTCGAGAGCCCGACCCCTTCTGGCTCGCCTTTCTCGACGACCAGATCGACCTCGCTGTCGACGAACTCGCCTCCGACTGGCTCGACCAACCCGAGTACGTCGACCTCGACGATGCGATCCTCGCTCTCAGCGTCGACTCTCTTCGCCAGCACTACCCGCTGATCCCCCGGTCGGCGTCCGACATCGCGCACCAGGAGGTGCTCGCTCGTTTCAGACGTCTCGCCGCCTACGACCCCGAGAGCTAGAAGCTCGCGAGAGCCACGAGATTCGCATCTACGCGATTCGAGAGCGATCCGACGATAGAGGACGCGAGAGTCACGATCGAGACGATCTCGCGCGATCTACGCGACGGTCAGCGAAATAGTTGCTAGTCGAGGGGAAAGGGCGCAGTTAGGTTTTGCCGTATGCCCGATCACGGGTTCTTCTCAGACCTGCCTCGATGGCAGCGACCGTTTGCCTGGGTTCTCACCATTGCGGCCACGATCGGCGTGATGGGACTCGTGGTCTTGCTGATCCTCGGTGGGCTGGCAGCCGCATTCGGATGGGGAAGGGAACCCGCTGCCACGAATGTGGCACCCGTCGTGAGCACTACTACTTCGTCTGCGAGCCTCGTAACAACCGACCCAGTCCCGATCTCTACATCGACTACCGATCCCACAACCGGAAGGCCGGTCTACACCGAGTTCAGTCTCATCGCTCTCTACGACACCGAGGTCAGGGCTACGTGTGCCGAGAAGTACAACAACGACATAGGCGCGTGCTACGACGGATACGAGGGAGGCACTGAAGACTTCGAGGCCAAGGTGACGGAGGCTTACCGCTCATTCGTCGAAGCTGCGACTCGGCCCGGTCGGTACTCCTCTGAGCAGTACGGATGCCACGACGACTCTCGCTGCCTCGACGACTACGACGAATGGTGCTGGGAATCAGAAGTCCAGTACATCGAAGGGTTTGGCGTCGCCTGTCCGGGGACCGCGGAAGCGATCAACGATCAGCTGGAGGAAGACTTCTACCGGGACCAGATGGAAAGCGAGCGCTACCCCGATCCGTAGAGCTAACCGATCGCATCGTGAAACCCCTAGGGGGGATACCCCAAGGCCGGGCCAGCCAGGAGGTCGAGCGAAACTCGCCACATACGCGATCGCGGCAAACGCACTTTTCCGTGGGAGGGGGCAAAGCGCTCTTCGGACAACACGCCAGTCGGCGCTCAACTGGCTTAAGTGGGTAGGTGACCACAGCCAACGACCCGTTCTACGAGGCCATCACGCCGATCCGTGACGTCGTCCAGGCACTCATAGACCTTCTCGATCCAGAGCCCGCCCCACTCCCACATATCGACTCCCCTGCCATGCGGGAGCTAGCCCTCGAACGGGATTTCGACGGAGCCTGGGGAAACGAGGCAGTGCACCACGCCCACGTCATCGGATCATGGAAGCGTCTGCTTGCCGTCGACTGCGCGAAAGCGATGATCCGCGACCTGTACGAAGATCCCCCTCCCGTCTTCGCTCACAAGGTGCTGAGTCGCGCCGTCATCGAGAACGCGGCTGCCGCGGCATGGATTCTCGAGCCAGCTATCTCAATCCGACAGCGCATCGGGCGCGGCCGAAACGAACGGATCTTCTCGGCGAAGGAGGTACTCAGGCTGCCGGACCTGCCCGAGGCTCAGAGGATTCGATCGAACACCATCATCGAGACTATTAGGCAGACCGCCCGCGAACTTGGGTTCTCGGTGACAGCGAATGGGTGGATCGAGGAGGATCGACCCAGGTTCACACGGTTGTTGCGATGGCTGCTGACAAATGACCTCGGTGGGATGATCGCGAACTACTACTCGGCGGTTGCACACGGAACGCAGTACGGGTTGGCGAGCGCTGTACTTTCTGCGGAACCCCCGACGGCGTTCGGGGAACGTCGAGTGACGATCGGAACTTTCCCTCACGACGTGCGCTTCGCTCTCTCCGCCAGCGGCTTGGCCCTCATAAAGGGCGTGAGCTACGAGATCGAACTCTTCGGTAGAGACATACCCGAGTGGGAGCAGGCGTGTACCACAGTTCTTAATGTCGTCGAGGAAGCGATGCGCCAGTCCAAGGACGAACTCACCGGCATCCTGAATCGGGACTTGTCGTAGCTTCTTCAACGGGCTCAGGCGGCCGACGTCTCGGAATGCTCGATCGAGTGGGCCGGGGAGACGAAGAGAGATCAGCGGCACCCGATCGAGGCTAGATCACTCGTCGTCGTCGAGTCCGCCGCTGAGCGCATAGCGAAAACGATGCTTAGTGCCAGCGTCGAGAGCAGCGACGTCGATGATCGGCATCAGGTCACCGAGCTTTACCGGATCTACGCGGTGAAGTGTGGGGTGTTGTGAGTTTCGGGGCTGATCCGGGAATCCACTAACGGGGGCAAGGGTCTCGCCATTCTGCGGAATTGACGTCTGCAGAAGGAGAGACCCTTGTCCGTGATTCAAGGTAGCCGGGGTGCCACTGTCTTGGTGGGGATGCCCGGGTTCGTGGTCGGTGCCCATGAGCTGGTGGCCGGCGAGCTGTGGCTGTTCGTGGAGACGACCGCCGACGTGGTCGGCTGTCACAGTTGTGGAATTCGGGCTGTGGGTCATGGCCGGGCCCGGACCGCGGTGCGGGATCTTCCGGTTTCGGGACGTCCCACGGTGTTGATGTGGGCTAAGCGCCGCTGGCGGTGTCCTGATCTCGACTGCGAGGTCAAAACATGGTCTGAGACGACAGATGCGATCGCTTCTCGGGCGGTGTTGACCGAACGGGCGCGGAGACGGCTGGCGGACATGGTCAACATGGATGGCGATTCGATCGCCGCCGCAGCCTGCGAGTTCGGGGTGGGCTGGCACACTGCCAATCAGGCGGTGGCCGAGCACACCGACCCTCATGTCGACGACCCGGAACGGCTGGTGAGGGTGGAAGCGATCGGGGTGGACGAGAAACGCTTCTTGAACGCCACCCCAGATCATCGGACCGTTTACACCACCCAGATCGTCGACTTGGACCGTCACCGTCTCCTCGACGTGATCGAGGGACGCTCCCGTGACGTGCTGGGACACTGGCTCAACGAGCGTGGCAACGAATGGTGTGATCGGATTCGTCTCGCCACCCTGGACCCCGCCGCCGGATACCGCAGAGCACTCGAGGAGCATCTCCCCAACGCCATTCTGGTGGTCGACCACTTCCACAGCATCCGGCTGGCTAACCAGGCCATCGACGATGTCCGCCGCCGAGTCCAGAACGAGACCTACGGCCACCGAGGAAGAAAGAGCGACCCGCTGTATCGGGCACGAAGAGTCCTGTTGACAGCCGATGAGCGTCTCAGCGAAGAGCGGTTCGAGTGGATGCGCTCGATGCTCGACGCCGGGGATCCCGACGGGGAAGTCTCAGCCGCCTGGGTCGCCAAAGAGCTCCTTCGAGACGTCTACGCGGCGGTCGACGAGGCTCATGCCCGGCGGCGGATGATCACCTTCTACATCTACTGCGCCGACGCCGAGGTTCCCGAACTGGCCCGTCTCGCCCGCACCGTCAGCCGCTGGACCGAAGAGATCTTTGCCTACCACCGGACCGGCCGGGCCTCCAACGGCCGAGTCGAGAACACCCACATGCTCGCCGAGAAGATCCGCCGCAACGCCCACGGCTTCACCAACCACGACAACTATCGCCGACGACTAATCGGCCGCCTCGGCATCAAATGGCATACTCAACCCACCGCACGAATACGAGGCCGCCAACCACGGTTCATCGCGTAGAGCCGCTTTACCACCGTCAGGCCCCACTCGCCGAAGTCGCTAAGAGATTCGGGCACTCGACGAGAATCGCCGCCCTCCACTACTCCTACGTCGCCGACGGTGGAGACATCGCGCTCGTCTCGAACGATCCGCCAGCGCAGCGCGGCAGTTTTACGGCACCGTCGGGAGCTTCGCTCCACGATCTAGAGAGTCGACGCCGGGAAACCCGAGCTAGTAGCTAGCGGATTCGATGGTGGGCGATACTGGACTTGAACCAGTGACCTCTCGCGTGTGAGGCGAGCGCTCTAGCCAGACTGAGCTAATCGCCCATTTGGGGATGGGTCAGGATACCGGTCCCTGCGATCCTCCGACTCCGTGATTGAATCCCCTGATGAACCGGCGTCAATTCGAACAGGTGGTCGACCGCACCCTGGAGAGCCTTCCCCCATGGGTGGTGGAACAGATCGACAACCTCCATGTCGTCGTCGAAGAGCAGCCTGATGAGGAACAGGGCGACGTCCTCGGTATCTACGAGGGAGTGTCGCTTCCGGAGCGTGCCGCGGACTACTGGGGTGCCTTACCCGACCGCATCGTGATCTTTAGAACTCCCCATTTGGAAATGGGACTGGACGATGAAGAACTACAGGCCGAGATCCGCCGGACCGTGTTACACGAGATCGCGCATCACATCGGAATCGACGACGAACGCCTGGCTGAGTTGGGTTGGGACTAGCGACGCCGGGTTTCGGGAATCCCTGCCTTCTTCAACATCGCTGCCGGCACGCCGAATCGACGCCATGCCGTGTAACTGATGCCTTTGCGTTGCGAATAACCACCGACATGGGCGACGAATTCTGCTTCGATCTCGTCGAGATTGGCTACATCCGCCACTGAATCGAGCGCCTCTTCTATGTCGAGCCTTGACTGGAGCAGGTCCAGCCGCTTCAGGGGATCATTGGTGACTTCAAGCTTCGCATTCACTGTGGCCAGGCGTGAATTCAAGCTGTCCTTGGTGACGGGTCGTCCCGGCTTGCGAGACTCGATCGTTCGTAAATAGTTCTTGATCGCTCTCGACTCCTTGCGGCCACGAGCGAGCGCGTCTTTGTGCGCCTGGGACATTGCCATTACTAGGCCTCCTTGATTTTCGTCGACCCGTCAATAATGGCACATCTTGCGCATGTGGGGAGCGACAAATTGCGTAAAAAGAACCCCCCGATTGAATCGGGGGGCATCAGGGTCCATCAAGGTAGGGTGCGATCTACGTGTCGAGCAAAAACCTATGAGCGACAGGCTCGAGGATCTGGAGCGTCTTGGAAGGCTTCGAGACGAGGGCAAGATTTCCGAGGCCGAATACCAGAATCTGAAACAAGATCTGCTCCGGGACGGATCGGTTTCCGCCGCGCTGCCCGCAGCCGGCTGGTACCCAGATCCGACCGGGGTAGCGAACCGACAGGCCTATTGGGATGGCGAGCAATGGACCGGTCACACCCATGATGACGCCCCCGGGTTAGCGACGCCCCCGACCCTGAATCCCAAGCCCAAAAGGTCCGGTTGTCTTCGGGTAGTCATCGTTGCGGTCGTGCTTGTCGGACTGATCGGCGTGGTGGCTTTGGTCGCGGTTCAACTGGCTGGCTCTGAAATCTCTGAGACCTTTTCGGAGGTGTCGTCCGTCCTCGATTCGGCCTCTAGCTCTGGATCGTGCTCCGCGTTGACGGCGAGTCAGATAGCAACGTTGACAGATGGTTGGACGGGTAACGGGAACCTGACCGTGGTTTCGACGGGTAAGGCGAGCACTAGCGGCAGTGAGATGTTCAGCCAGATCTGGTATCTCGAGGGATCGGCGCCCGGCATCGAGAATACGGTCTTCGCTTTTGCTACCGATCCGGGGGGCCTGGTGGTTGGTGCGGACTCTGTAACCCGGGAATTCTCCTCATGGGGCGCGGCAGCATCATCAGACAGTCCAGCCGCGCAACAAGCACGCATGGCGCTGAATGCTGCGCACGATTGTTTGCGATAAACCCGAGCTTCATCTTGAGGGTCACATCCGCGGTGACTGTCGCCGCCGACACTTGGCACCCAAATGGCACCCTGCCCGGATTCGCCTCGCCGGGTGGACCGTAAAGGAGAACCCCCCGATCGAATCGGGGGGTTCTCTCTTTTGTGGGCCCTACTGGACTTGAACCAGTGGCCTCTTGCGTGTCGAGCAAGCGCTCTAGCCAGGCTGAGCTAAGGGCCCGTGTTCTTGCCTCAGAGGCGACGACCGGAATCGAACCGGTGTAACGGGTTTTGCAGACCCGCGCCTAACCACTCGGCCACGTCGCCGGTACCGGACGA
>JBBDWM010000028.1:0-18374 GCA_040902845.1 Acidimicrobiia bacterium | reverse complement strand
ACCGACGCAGTCATGGCGGTTGGGTCGAGGTCATCTGCGGGCCGATGTTCTCCGGCAAGAGCGAGGAACTGATCCGGCGGGTTACCCGCTATCAGATCGCGCGGATCCCGGTGCAGACCTTCAAGCCACAACTCGACAACCGTTATGCCAACGACGAGGTGGTATCGCATTCGAGTCTCAAGGTGGGGGCCACCCCGGTGGAGACCTCCGACCAATTGCTGAGGGCAATCGAGGACATCACCGAGGTGATCGGGATCGACGAAGGTCAGTTCTTCGACCAGGGCCTGGTCGAAGTCGTCGAGCAACTGGCCGTTGCCGGTAAGCAGGTGATCGTCGCTGGGTTGGACACCGACTATCTGCGTCGTCCGTTTGAGCCGATACCCACCATTTGTGACCGGGCCGAATACGTGACCAAGATGCTCGCGGTGTGTCACAAATGTGGTGGGCCGGGCATGTACACCCAGCGGATCGTGCCCTCCGACGACCTCGTCGTGCTCGGCGCGCTGGGTTCCTACGAGGCCCGGTGCCGGATGTGTTACGACCCGTCCGAACCGGAGCAACCGGAGCTCGACCTGGTGGTGGGATAGGTGAAGGGCCGTCATTCTGGTATCCTCTATGGGTCCGCCAGACGCGACAGCTTCCTCTTTCTCGGAGTGTCTCGTTGATGAACACCTTTGCGCATCTGAAGCCAGGTGCGACCCAAATCGATTTCCAAGACAACCACCCTCGACACGGGTGGACGTCTCGCCGCCGTCTGGCAGATGTTGTTGGCAACGGATCCCCCGCCAGGAATCGGGCCCGGTCCGTCGTCCCGTCCAAATTCCAGAGGAGTGAAACCCTATGGCTCTATTCCGTCGAAAGAGCCCGCAAATTGTCCGCAAGTCCTCCGCAGGGGGCACAGTTGAAGAGCGAAAGACCCTCCGGGTAAAAGGTCAACGCGTCGAGGTCACCCGGGTCGAAGCCCGGCCGGCGCTTTCCAAAGTCCGCAAAGACAAGCGGCAACCGTCGAAGTCCTCTCATGGCCGGAACGGCCTGAGCACGACCCGAACTCGGTCCAATCGCATGATGGACGACGAGTTGATCGTCCCGGTCGACTCTGCCCGCAAGCAGATGCTGGTCAAGGTGGCTCGTGGCCAGACCCAAATGGTGATCCTCGAGGGCCCGGTCCTCGTCGAGCACTATGTGGCCCGCCAGGAGTCGAACTCGGTCGCCGGCAACATCTACCTGGCCAAGGTCCGCAATGTCCTCCCGGGCATGGAGGCGGCCTTTCTCGACTTCGGCGCCCCCAAGAACGGTGTTCTCTACGCCTCCGATGTTGCCGCCACCGGCAACGGGAGCGGGCGAACCAACAAGCGGATCGAGAACGTCCTCAAGGAGGGTGACGAGGTCCTGGTCCAGGTGACCAAGGATGCGATGGGTGCCAAGGGCGCACGCCTGACCGGCATCCCCTCCCTGCCCGGCCGATATCTGGTGCTCGTGCCCGAATCTGACAGCGTCGGCATCAGTCGCCGTCTGCCCGACGAGGATCGCTCACGTCTGCGCGAGGTCATCAACAAAGTTCGCCCGGCAGGCTACGGCGTGATAGTTCGGACCGCGGCTTTGCACGCGAGTGCCGAGGAATTGGCCGCCGACATCTCCCGGCTCCTCAAGATATGGACCCAGATCCAGGAGGAAGCGACCGAGGGCCGTGCGCCAAGACTGGTGCATGAGGAGCCCGAGCTCCTGATCAAGGTCATTCGCGAGCACTTCACTGCCGACTTCCGCAAGCTCCTCATCGATGACCACATTGCCTACGAGACCGTCGTCGGCTACCTGAGGTCGACTGCGCCCGACCTCGTGTCCAAGGTTCAGCTCTACGAGGACACTGTTTCCCTATTCGAGCGATATCACGTCGACGACCAGCTCAAGAAGGCTCTCGACCGAAAGGTGTATCTGCCTTCCGGCGGTCACCTGGTCATGGACCGCACGGAGGCGCTCACCGTGATCGATGTCAACACCGGAAAGTTCGTCGGCTCATCGACACTCGAGGACACCGTGCTCCAGAACAACCTGGAGGCTGCTGAGGAGATCGGCCGTCAGCTTCGACTCCGCGACATCGGCGGGATCATCGTCATCGACTTCATCGACATGGAGTCGATCGAGAACCAGCAAAAAGTTCTGCGGAGACTCAAGGAGACGTTGGCCAAGGACAAGACCCGGACCCAGGTGTTCGAGGTTTCCCATCTCGGTCTGGTCGAGATGACACGCAAGAACGTTTCAGCCGGGCTCCTCGAACAGTTCTCATCCAGGTGTGAGGCTTGCTCGGGGCGTGGCGTGATCATCCATGAACATGTGATCGAGGCCGAGGACCTGGTGTCCGAAGTCGCCATCGGCGACTTCGAGTAGAACGTATTTCGTTTTGCGTTTTACGTTTTGCGTAATGCGTATTGCCTATCCGCGTTTTACGTTGCACGCTCCAGCGAATAACATCTAACTCTCGCATCCCCTTCCAAGAGGTTTTTCCATGTACGCCATCATTCGCGCCGGCGGCAAGCAGGCCAAGGTGCAGTCGGGTGACGTGATCGACATCGAACGTGTCAAGGGCGATTCGGACGAGCTGAGCTTCGCCCCGTTGCTGGTGGTGGACGATATGGGCACGGCAGTCTCGGACCGCTCCGTTCTGGCCAACGCCACCGTGACAGCCAAGGTGCTGGGGGAGAGCCAGGGCCCCAAGATCGACATCTACAAGTACAAGAACAAGACCGGCTACAGCCGTCGCCAGGGTCACCGTCAGAAGTACACCCGTATCGAGATCACCGGGATCGAGCTTCCAGGAGCCGCCAAGCCGAAGACCAAGACCACTGCGGCGAAGACCGAAAGCCCGGAGTCGGCACCCAACGCCGAGCCGTCGCAGCCTCTCGCTGCCAAGGCGGAGACCGCGAAACCAACCGCAAAGGCCACAACTCCGAAGCCTGCTGCCAAGACGGCCACACCGAAGCCCAAGGCGGAGACGGCGAAGCCTGCTGCCAAGGCCGCGACGCCAAAGCCGGCTGCGACCAAGAGCCCGAGCAAGCCCAAGACCACCAAACCCCCCGCTCCCGAGGAGAACTGAAATGTCCAAGACCAAAGCAGGCGGTTCCTCGAAGAACGGACGCGACTCCCACGCCAAGCGACTCGGCCCGAAAGTGTTCGACGGCCAGTCGGTGAGCGCGGGTGCCATCCTGGTTCGACAGCGCGGTACCGCGATCCATCCCGGCGCCAACGTCGGGAGGGGCAATGACGACACCCTTTTCGCCTTGAGTCCCGGGACTGTCAAGTACGGAGTGCGCGCCAACCGGCGTCTGGTCAGCGTCGTCCCCGAGTAAGTGTTCGTCGACCGGGTCCGGGTCGCCCTGCGAGCCGGCGACGGCGGGGCTGGAGTGGCTGCTTTCGTCAGGAGAAAGGGCCAGCCGAAGGGCAAGCCAAACGGGGGCAACGGGGGAAAAGGTGGCGACGTCATCCTGAGGGTGGACCCGTCCGTGGCCACGCTCCTCCGCTATCAACGCAATCCCCATCATGCCGCCGAGAAGGGGACTCATGGCCAGGGTGACATGCGTCATGGGAGGGCAGGTGAAGACCTGGTTCTGTCCGTGCCCGCCGGGACAGTGGTTTTCGACGACGAGGGCGTCATGATCGCCGACCTGGTCGAGCCCGGTCAGGAGGTTGTGGCCGTCCGCGGCGGACGCGGTGGTCGGGGCAACGCCGCATTCGTCAGTCCAGCCAAACGCGCACCCGCTATCGCCGAGCAGGGCGAGTTCGGACGGGATGAGTGGTTCACCCTCGAGATGAAGCTTCTCGCCGACGCGGCCCTGATCGGGTTCCCCAATGCCGGGAAATCCACCTTCATCTCCAAGGTCTCGGCGGCCAAGCCCAAGATCGCCGACTATCCGTTCACCACTCTCGAGCCCAATCTCGGAGTTGTCAGCCTCGACGATCGTGAGTTCGTGCTGGCCGACATCCCCGGTCTGATCGAGGGCGCCGCCGAGGGGCGGGGCCTCGGCCACGAGTTCCTGCGGCACATCGAACGGGCTCGGGTTCTCGTGCTGCTGCTCGACCCGGCCGAGACTCAGGAGCACCCGCCACAGCGTCAACTCGAGATCCTCACCAAGGAGATCGCCGGGTACTCGACGGAGCTGGCGGCGAGGCCACGGGTCACCCTGCTCAACAAGTCGGATCTCGGTGACTTTGAGGAAATGGCAGGAGAGCTCGATGCGATCCCGGTCTCTGCGATGACTGGCGCCGGTTTACCCAACGCCTTGCATGTCATTGCCGACCTCATTGACGAAGCCGAACGCGCAGCACCGGAGCGGAGAGGGTTCGTGTTACACCGGCCTCTCGGCCCCAGCTTTCTCGTTCAGAGAGAGGGAGCTGCCTGGAGGGTCGAGGGGATCGCCGCCGAGCGGGCAGTCGGGTTTGCCGACCTCACGATCCCTGAGGCGGCGGACATGGCTGCCCGACGGTTGTCTCGGCTCGGTGTGGACGAAGCCTTGATCACGGCCGGAGCCGTCCCGGGCGACGAGGTACGCATCGGCGGTCTCAGCTTCGAGTTCGTCCCCGACTTCGGTGAGGAGGAATAATGGTCTGTGATGGACTTCGATAGCCCGCAAGCCGTCTCGGAAGCGCTGACTTCGGTCGACTACCTCCCCAACGACCGGATAGCTCAGGTCGTGTATCTCGCGGCCCGGCTGGACAAGCCGATTCTGGTCGAGGGCCCAGCCGGAGTGGGCAAGACCGAGCTTGCCAAGGCGCTGGCAAGGGTCACCGGGCGCCCGCTGATACGTCTCCAGTGCTACGAAGGTCTCGACGAGGCCAAGGCCCTCTACGAGTGGAACTACAAGAAGCAACTGCTCCGCATCCAGGCCGACGCCGATCACGACTGGGAGGACATCGAACAGGACATCTTCTCCGAGGAATTTCTGCTCACCCGGCCGTTGCTGGCTGCGATCCGGTCCGCTGATCCCGTTGTGCTCCTCATCGACGAGGTCGATCGGGTAGAGGTGGAGACGGAGGCCCTCCTGCTCGAGATCCTCTCCGACTTCCAGGTTTCGATACCCGAGCTGGGGACCATCGAGGCCGCTACTCAGCCGTTGGTTGTGCTGACCTCCAACAACACGAGGGAGCTCAGCGAGGCCCTGAAACGACGCTGTCTGTTTCTCCACATCGACTACCCGGACCCGGCGCGGGAGCAGCAGATCCTCAATGCCCGGGTCCCCGGACTGTCGGAGCATCTGGCAACTCAGGTCGCCAACGTGGCGCGGTCGATCCGAAACCTCGACCTCAAGAAGGCGCCTTCGGTGTCCGAAACCATCGATTGGGCGCGGACCTTGCTTGCACTCTCGATCGAGGAGGTCGATGAGGCGGTGCTCGTCGACACCCTGCACGTTCTCTTGAAGTATCAGTCGGACATCGAGAAGGCGGCCAAGGAGCTGGGCTCGGGCCCCGGCAGCTGACCATGCTGGGTGTGATCACCGGCTTCATCGACGAGTTGCGGGAAGCAGGGGTGCCGGTGTCGATGGTGGAGGCCATCGATTCGATGCGGGCATTGGAAGCGATCGACGTCGCTGATCGGATCGCCCTTCGGGAAACACTCCGGGCAACTCTGGTCAAGAACCTCCGACACGAGCGGGCGTTCGACACGGCCTTCGACGTCTACTTTTCGTTGGTCCCTTCTCCAGCCCCAGAATCACCCACGGCGAGCGAGGAGGAGGGGAAGCCTCAACCTCAGCCAGATGAACGCCCTCAGGCCCAGATGTTCGATCTGGACGCCCTACTCGAACAGCTGTTCCAGGCACTGGCGGATCTCGACGGTGCTGCGCTCCGACAGGGAGCTCGAACTGCGGTGGACCAACTTGCCGGCATGGAGCCGGGGAGGCCGGTCGGAGGCACCTATTACCTATACCGAACTCTCCGTCGACTGGACCTGGCCGAATTGGAGGAGAGGCTTCTCGAGGCCCTGATCGGTGACGGCGACATGAGCGAATTCGATCAACGTCTGCTCCGGGAGGAAGTCCAGGCCAGGATCGAACAGCTTCGAGAGGAGATCCAGGAGGAGATCCGCAGAAGACTGGTGGCCGACAGGGGGCGCGATGCCGTGGCACGAACCCTGCGTCGACCGCTGATCGAAGACGTCGACCTCATGCACGCCACCGCGGGAGACCTCAAGGACATGGACGCCGCAATCGGGCCCCTCACTCGCAAGCTTGCTGCCCGGCTTGCTCGGCGGCGCAAGAGGAGGACGGGAAGGCTGGACTTCCGACGCACGGTGCGGCGTTCACTGGCCACGGGAGGGGTGCCAGCCGACCCCCAGTTCCGTCATCCGCGGCCTCACCGACCCGAGGTTTGGCTGCTTTGTGACGTGAGCGGATCGATGGCGACCTTCTCCCGATTCACGCTCCAGTTCACCCACGCCATGTCCACTCATTTCTCGAAGCTCCGCTCCTTCGCATTTGTCGACACCGTGGATGAGGTCACCGACTTCTTCGGCCCGGGGGTGGATTTCGGATCGGCACTGCAACGGGTGGCCACCGAAGCCGAGGTCGTGTGGCTCGACGGTCACTCCGATTACGGGAACTCGCTCGAGACCTTCCTCCGTCGGTACGGGCCCCAGTTGAGCCCGCGGACCACAGTCATCATCACCGGGGACGCCCGCAACAACTATCGGCCACCGCGGGACCAGGTTCTCGCCGAGGTCGCCCGATCGGCCAGGGCGGTGGTGTGGCTCAATCCCGAGCCCCTCACCTATTGGGACACCGGGGACTCGATGATGTCGCACTACGCCCGCCATTGCAGTTCGGTGCACGAAGTGCGGTCCCTGCGCCAGTTGGAGCAATTCGTCGAGGAGTTGACCATCCCCACTGGGCGCTCCTTGCAGAATGTCCCCTAAACCGCCGACCCGGAGATGCCGATGAATGGGGATACGCCCTCTGTGGGGCAATAACCAGAGGTGAAGAAATGGGCTCGCGGATACTCGTTGTGGAGGATTCAGCCGTCATCCGGCGTCTGATCGAGGTGTGTCTCCGCGCTGCCGATCTCGAGATCATCACTCGTGATGACGGGAAGACCGGGCTCTCGGCGGTAGGCACCGAGTCGCCTGACCTCGTAGTCCTCGATATCGGGCTCCCCGGGATGGATGGCTGGGAAGTGCTCGATCGCATCCGCAGGGACGAGACGACCAAGAACATCCCGGTTGTCGTACTCACCGCCCATGCGGAGGAAGAGTCGAGACGGCGTGCGAACGAAGGTGGCGCCGACGCTTTTGTCACCAAGCCGTTCCAGCCCAACGACTTCCGCTCAACAGTCCTGTCACTGCTCGAATAAGAGCCGGCTGCCTGCCCCGGTAGGCTGCCGTCAGTGACCACCGAGCCCTTAATACCCTCGTTTATCGGCGCGCCTGTCCAGCGTCGAGAGGATCCGGCGCTCATCACGGGAACCGCTCGCTACGTCGACGACATAGCTCCGTCGGGCACGCTCCACCTCGCAATCGTCCGCAGCCCCTTCGCCCACGCCCTCGTCACCTCGATCGATATCGAGGCTGCCCTCGAGGTCAAGGGTGTCCTGCTCGTCATCACCCCCGACCAGGTCGCCGATGTGGAGATGCCACCGACACCCGATCCTGACAAGAACATCCCCCGCCGTTTCCCGCTCGCCCAGGGCCGGGTTCTGATGCCCGGTGATCCGGTTGCCGCGGTGGTCGCCGATACGGCTGCCGCTGCCAGGGATGGGGCGGACATGGTGTTTGCCGAATACGAGGAACTTCCGATCGTGGGTGATGTCGACGAGGCAATCGAGGCGCCACCACTTCATGAAGGCCAGGCGTCGAACGTCGCCTACGACCGTTCCCGGGGTGACCGCTCCCAGTTCGATTCCCTCGAAGGCGAGATTCGCCTCTCCGGGTTGGTCGACCACCCCCGAGTGGCGCCGGCGCCGATGGAACCGAGGGCGATCCTGGCCGAATGGAAGGAGGACGGTCTCACCGTCCATCTCTCCAGCCAGGCGCCGCATCTGATGCAAGAGGAGTTTGCCAAGTCGTTCGGGATGCCCCAGTCATCGGTTCGTGTGATCACCCCCTTCGTCGGAGGTGGCTTCGGGTGCAAGTTCGACCTCGCCGAGGAGGAGTACCTCGCCGTTATCGCGGCCAGAGCGACCGGGCGGCCGGTGAAATGGATCGAAACCCGGCGTGAGCATCTGCTGACCATCGGGCACGGCCGGGCGCAACGTCACCGTTGGGAGGTGGTGGCCGACTCTGAGGGGAAGATCAAAGGCCTCTGGGTCGACAGTCGTCTCGATCTGGGGTGTCGTCATCGGTATCTGGATTTCATCGAGGTCACTCCCCGAATCGCCACCGGCAACTACGACATCGCGGTCTACGGCTGGCGCCAGCGTGGGGTCTGGACCAATCGGGCACCGCGGGGGATCTACCGCGGTGCCGGACGGCCCGAGGCCACCCTGACCATCGAGCGGGTCGTGGAGGCGGTAGCCAAGGCGGCCGGTCTAGATCCGGCGGAGGTGCGACGAAGGAATTTCATCCAACCCGAGCAGTTCCCCTACCGCTCCCGCGGCGGTTACACCTTCGACACCGGCGAGTACGAGAAGGCCATGGACAAGCTCCTCGAGGTCGCCGACTACGAGGGCCTTCGACATTGGCAGGTGGAGGCGAGGGGTCAGGGGAAGTTGGTCGGAATCGGCCTGGCGGCCTATGTAGAGGTGTGTGGCTTCGAGGATTGGGGGGCGGCCCGGATCCAGGTCCATGGTGACGGCTCGGTGACCCTCTACGTCGAGACCCTCGACCAGGGCCAGGGTCATCGCACCACCTTCCCCCAGTTGGTCGCCGGCACATTGGGCATCCCGATAGAACAGGTCCGGTTGGAGCAGGGGGATACGGCTTCCGCTCCCTACGGATGGGGGACGTCGGGGTCACGCAGTGTCGCCCAAGGAGGCTCGGCCAGTTACGCCGCGGCGGAGAAGGTGGCCGCCAAGGCCAAGCGGGTGGCCGGGCATCTCCTGGAGGCTTCGGCCGAGGACATCACGCTTGGCGACGGGGTCGCCTCCGTCGCGGGAACAGTTGTCTCTGTGAAATGGGAGGAGATCGCCGCTGCTGCCATCGCCGGCAACGTGCCTGAAGGTGAAGAGCCGGGTCTCGACGAAGAGGTCCACTTGCGATCGGGTGGCTTCAACTTTCCCTTTGGCATGCATCTCGCTGTCGTGGAGATCGACCCCGAGACCGGGTCGCCGACTCTCCAGCGGATGTGGGCGGTCGATGACGCCGGCAACATCATCAACCCGATGCTGGCCGAAGGTCAGCGTCATGGCGGCCTGGCCCAGGGGATCGGCCAGGCGCTTTGGGAAGAGGTGATCTACGACGAAGACGGCAACCTCGTCACGTCTTCGTTCATGGATTACCTGCTTCCGACCGCCAACTCCCTTCCCATGTTCAACCTGGCCGCCACAATCACCACCACCCCAACCAACCCACTCGGAGCCAAAGGGATCGGCGAGGCGGGAGCGATCGGGTCGACACCGGCGGTGGTCAATGCTGTCGCCGACGCCCTGGGAGCCGATGAGATCCAGGTGCCGCTGACCGCGCAGAAGATATGGGCGGCGCTGCAGTCCTGACCTGCGCTAGGCGGGTTCTTTCTCCATCACCTGGGCGAGACGCTCGATGAGATCGACCACACGGTTGGAGTATCCCCACTCGTTGTCGTACCAGGACATCACTCGCACCAGGTTTCCGCCAAGCACCTGGGTCCCGGCGGCGTCGAAGATCGACGAATGCGGATTGCCGATGATGTCTGTGGAGACGATGGGGTCCTCGGTGTACTCGAGAATTCCCACCATCGGCCCGCTCTCGGCGGCGGCCTTCACCGCGGCGTTTACTTCTTCGACCGTCACGTTCTTCGACAATTCGACTATGAAGTCGACCGTGGACCCATCTGGCACCGGCACCCTCATCGCGATCCCGTCGAGTTTGCCTTCGAGGTTGGGCAGCACCTCGCCGACCGCCTTGGCGGCGCCGGTGGTGGTGGGGATGATGTTCTCTGTGGCGGCTCGGCTTCGGCGCAGGTCCTTATGGGGGACATCGGCCAGGACCTGATCGTTGGTGTAGGCGTGGACCGTGGTCATCACGCCTTTTACGATTCCGAAGTTGTCGTCGAGCACCTTCACCAGGGGGACCAGGCAATTGGTGGTGCATGAAGCGTTGGAGACGATGATGTCCTCGGGGCCCAGCTCCTCGTCGTTCACCCCAAGCACCACGGTCTGGTCGATCTTGTCCTGGGAGGGGACGGTCAGGATCACTCTCTTGGCCCCGGCGTCGATGTGCTTCTGAAGTGAGGCCCGGTCCCGGAACACACCGGTCGACTCGATGACGACATCCACCCCGAGCTCGGCCCAGGGGAGTTGTGCCGGGTCGCGCTCCATGAGCATCTCGATCTCATGGGGTCCGACCTTCATGATCCCGTCGTCGACAGTCACCTCCTGTTCGAAGCGGCCCATCACCGAGTCGTACTCGAGGAGGTAGGCGAGGATGTCATCGTCGGAGAGGTCGTTGATGGCGACTACCCGGATCTCCGAGCCGGGTCGCGTCGCGATGATCCGGAACACGGCACGGCCGATCCTTCCAAAGCCGTTGATCGCGACATTCACCATTTCACTGTCCTCCATCCAGATAACCCGCGATCGTCGTGGTTACTTCCACCGCCCGATGCGAATAGCCCCATCCGTTGTTGAACCAGGTGATGGTCTTCAACAGGCTGCCCATGGTGACCATCGTGGCCAGGCTGTCGAAGACCCCTGAATGCGAGTTGAGACGGACGTCCGACGAGACGATCGGATCTGCCACATACTCGATGAGCCCCTGGAATCTGGCCTCTACCTCCCCTGCTATCGCGGCGTTGACCTCCTCGACGGTGGTGTCGACATTGGTCTCCGTGGTGAGATCCACCGTTGAGCCGTCGACGACCGGGACGTTGAGAGCCACCACCGCCAGCTTGCCCTCGAGTTGGGGAAGAGCCTGGGTGAGGATCTCGGCGGTGTTGGTGACGGCGGGGATGATGTTCTCGCCTGCGGCCCGGCTGGTGCGGTAGGAGTCGGTGGGAACGTCGGCGAGACGGCCGGCATTGGACATGGCCTTCACCGTGGTCATGAAGGCTCGTTTCACGCCGAACTTCTCATCGATGATGCGCAGGATCGGTGCCACTGCATTCGAGGTGTTCGACCCCAGGGCGACCTCGTGGGTGTCCGGCCCGAGGATCTCGTCGTTGATACCCCTGAGCAGGAGCGGGATCTCACCGGGGGTCTCCGGGCTCGACGTGAGCACCACCTTCTTGGCTCCGGCGGCCAGATGACGATCGAGAGATTCCTTGGATCGATAGCGGCTGGTCGTCTCCAGCACCACGTCCACGCCCAGTTCGCCCCAGTTGGCATCGCCTGGCTCCCGTGCATTCAGGAAGACGGCGTGCTTGGACCCGTAGGTGAGTTTGCCGTCGGCATAGGAAATCGGTGCAGGGAATCTCCCGTAGATCGAGTCGTATTTGAGGAGGTAGGCGAGCGCCTCGGGATCGGCGATATCGCTGATGGCGACCACTTCGAGGTCGTCGCGATTGTGCAGCAGTCGGACGACATTGCGTCCGATCCTTCCGAAACCCATCAATCCGATGCGGGTCGCCAACATTCAATTCCCCTTTCTGGAACTTGAAAACTAGCGGTCGACCCCCTGTCCAGTTGAATCGGGCGGCGATAGGGTCGGATTGGGAGGGGAGATGCTGATCCACATGGCTTTGGCGGCGGTATGTCTCATGGCCCCGGTCGACGGTCCGGTTGTCGCGGGTTACTCACCGGTCGGCGACTACGGCGGGCACTGGGGAGTCGACTACTCGGCACCGTTGGGGACCCCGGTTCGGGCCCCGGCATCGGGAGTGGTTACCTTTGCGGGGACGGTCGCCGGGATGATCTCGGTGACCATCGAGCCGGTTTCCGGGTTCAAGGTGTCCGTCTCCTATCTCTCGAGTCGCCGCGTCAGTGCGGGCCAACAGGTGAGCCAGGGCACGATTCTCGGGTCGGCGGGCACCCCCCACGGGGTGGCAGGTCTGCACCTGTCGACCAGAATCGGTGGCAGCTATGTCGATCCCCAAGCCCGTCTCGGTTGTCGTGCCACGGACATCACCCGTGCCCTTCGGTTGGTGACGCCGCCCGCGCCCTATCCTCGACGTCGTGCGCACCGGCATCCTCGGCGGGACCTTCGACCCGATCCACATCGCGCATCTCCACGCCGGAGAGACCGCCCTCCATCAAGCAAGCCTCGATCGGGTGCTGTTCGTGCCGGCCGGGCGGCCATGGCAGAAGAGCGATCGCCCTCTGACGGGAGCGTCCCACCGTCTGGAGATGATCCGGCTGGCGATCGGTGACACGGACCGGTTCGAGATAGACGATCGGGAGATCAAACGTGACGGTCCCACCTACACCATCGACACCATTCTCTCGTTCCCGGAGAGCGAGGAGCTGTCCTTGATCCTCGGGGCCGACGCTGCCCTTGGTCTTCCCACCTGGCACCGTTGGGAGGAAGTGGTGAATCGGGTCTCGGTCCTGGTCGTCCCCCGTCCCGGCACCGACGCCCGGGAGGTGCAATCGGTTCTTCCGAGGGCGGCGTTCCTGGACATGGCCGTGCTCGAGATCAGTGGCACCGAGATCAGGGAGATGGCCCGAATCGGTGAGCCGTTTCGTTTCCTGGTGCCCCTTGCCGTGCATGACTACATCGAGGCGCTCGGTCTGTATGCGGAGTCCGGTGGAGACGATAGGGTGGAGGAATCATCCGATCAGGAGGACGGCTCGTAGAGAACAGTGTGGAACTTGCCCGGATGGCGGCCGACGCCATCTTCAGCAAGAAGGGCATGGACATCGCCTTGCTCGATGTCGAAGAGCTATTCGTTCTCTCTGATGTCTTCGTGATCGCGACCGGGACCTCCCGTCCCCACGTCCAGTCCCTCGCCGACCAGGTCGAGGAGAAACTGCGCGAGGAGAAGGGGATCAAACCGCTGCGGAGCGAGGGCCGCACCGAGGCGGAGTGGGTGCTGCTCGATTTCGGTGACATCATCGTCCACCTGTTCCAGGCTTCCCCACGTGACTTCTACGGTCTGGAACGGCTGTGGGCCGACGCCGAGCGCATCAAATGGGCGGAGCCGGCTGTAGCCGACGGATAGCCGGGTTACCCCTTGGGAGTGCGGTCCGAATAAACTCCCGTCTCCCATCATGGGGCTGTAGCTCAGCCTGGCAGAGCACTTGACTGGCAGTCAAGGGGTCAGGGGTTCAAATCCCCTCAGCTCCACTCCCAAAAACTGGCCTTGACCTGGGATTTCGCGCTGTCACGCCCTGCCCCTTCTGACGCTATCTCGGTCAAGAGTCCGCGAAAAGTCCGCGGGAGTCCGCGGGACAAGGTGTGTCGGTTTCTGGAAGCTGGCGGATGGCCTACACATCGGGTGTGCCTCTCCACTGGATCGATCTGGCGCCGGTGACTACTCAGCCCCCGACGTGATCGCCGGGCGGAGGGTAGGTGAAGAGTCCGGGCTCGCTTGTTGTCAGCAGCTTCCGCGCCTCCGCGGCCGTTATGCGGCCGAGATGTACATCCCTCCACATGAGGTATAGGTCACGGGTGGGTATGGCGAGCACTCCGTGGCTGATGGCCACATCCACCTGGCCACGCAGGCTGGCTGGTCGATCGCTCGGATCGGGTGTGTTGCGATGGTCGTTGAAGATCCACCACGAGGGCGGAACGGTGAGGTTCACTGCGATGTAGCGCTCTCGCTGTTCTCGGACCTGTCTGAGATCGTTGGTCCGGGCGTCGTTGGGGTAGGCCTTTACCTCGCCAAGGACGAGTAGGCCCTCTTCGTCTGGATCCTGTATGTGCAGGTCCTCCCGTTTGGCCTCATTGGGGGACAGCGTCTGGTCAACAAGTGTCACGTTGAAACCCAGGCCACTCAGCAGCTGGGCAGCGGTGGCGGTGAGTTCGTCACCGCTCTTCCAGAGAACACCTCGAACGCCGGTGTCGGCTTCCTCTCCTTCTGCTTCCTGCTCGGCTGTCAGGGCGCGGTGCTCGTCGATGAGCGTGTTGACCTGGTTGGCGACGGTATCGAGTCGGCTTTGAAGGTCGACTTGTTCGGCCGTGTACCAGTTGGCCGGTGTTCTCAGTCTCGGGGGTCGTCGAGGAACCGCCTCACGGTCAGTCTCGTGGAGGAATTCGAGGAAGGCGCGTAGCCACACAAGCAAGTCAGCCTGATCAGGGACGGTCAGTCCTACATACTTCCAGCTGACCACTTCGTCGTAGATGGCTTCATCTTTCTCGTGGCCGGTTGGCGAGTAGTAAGCGACGAGCGGTGCGTCGCTGGTCCACACGAGAGGGGATTCCCCGACCTTCAATGAGAGGACTCCAGGCACTTGGGGCGGGTCTGGTCGGATATCAGCTATCAGCTGGTCCACTGCCGATTCGAATGGGCCTAGGTCGTCGAGGTTGAGGAGCTCGCGGCCTATCTGGCCGGTTCGGCCGATCACGACCATCCACTCGCTCATGATGTTCATCAGGTCCTCGCGGACTCTTGTCTCTCGGTGACTGAAGTCTCTGACCGTCTGAGCAAACTCGAGTGGTGTCGGGTTTCCTATATCGATGCTGAGTTCGTCTCGGATCTCTTTCCAGACCCAGTCCTCCGGTCTACGCACCTCATGGGACGTCTGAAACCCTCCCCAGAGCAGTACGTGGGCCTTGACCGGTCCCACAATTTCCTGTGCGGCGATCACCAAGTCGATCTCGTCGAACCCAGGCCCACGGCCTCGATAAAGGGTCCCGCATAAGGGTTCGATGCGTGCGAGCTCGGTGTCGTCGAGTCCGACGGCCGCCACTCGGGGCCGGGCCTGTGGGTTGCGCACCACTCCGTATGGCCGCAGAACCGGCTTCTTGGGCTCGATCCGTTCAACAGCGCACATCTGGCTAAAGACGGTACTGGGGGAGGGTGACCGAATCGGTCTTGAACCCGAGGCCGGCAACATTTTCGTAGCATTCGACCAATCCCATGGACCGGCCCCGGCTGCGCGACCTTCATCATCCAGATCTCAGTGAACTGCTCGTCCACTTCACGGGCCGACCCCGCCCTCGCACAGATCTGCCTGATGCGATCCGCCAACTTGATGCACGCGGTCGTTTGGAGGGCATCCTCCAGGAGCGGGCCATTTGGGCGATGACCACCTTCTATGCTCCGGTTCCCACCGTGTGCTTCACTGAGAGCACAAGGCCCGGACTCGAGTACATGATCGGTGAAGCTGGCTTTGAGCCTTGGGGCATCGTCTTTCACCGCGAGACGGTCTTCGACCAGGGTGGTGGTCCGGTGTTTCATCTACGGGATGACGAATGGGAGTACCGCGACCGTCTCCCTGACCGACTGCGTTCCCGCATTATCCGGTTCGCTCCGGGTGAGGCTGAATGGGTGGAGGAGCGGGAGTGGCGGGTCCCCTACGACAGCGGCGAACCCGGGTTCGTCTTCACACCCGATCAGGTCGTTGCTCTCATCGTGGGTGATCCGCGGTGGCCGCCGCCGGTCGAGAAAATGGATATGGTCTTCGAGCTGGGGGATTGGGGTCCTGGCATTGTCCCTTCTCCGCCCGACTGGCTACCCGATTGTGAACGGTGGATCTGGCAACCCGAGCGGCAGCGGCTTGGCATTGTCGGGTAGAGGTTGGCGGGCGTGCCTTCAGAGATTGCAGCGCACAACGAAAGCGCTCTGCGGGCCCTATCGCGCTGCTTTCCGCGTGACTTCTACCGATCGTCCGCCGACTCACTTCGGGTCGGTTGCTCCCGGCGCCTCGATGACCTCCACGGGCTCCGGGGGTGTGGCCTCAGCCGAGACGGCATAGTTTGGGGCGACGCCACCGGCTCTTGTCTCAACGTCACGAGCTGTCATGGCTGCGTAGTTGGGGGCGACACCTCCAGAACCGGTGATCGCTCTTGGTATTTCGATCCTGGAAGGCACGTCTTCTTTACTCATTCGATTCCGTTCGTCAAGTTTGTGAATGCAAACCATGCGAGATATCCATACCCGGACACCAACAGCGGCCCGGCAGCCATTCTGAGCCCATCCGCGATGAGGTCGAGAGCCTTATGAGTCTTGCCGTCCAACTCCCGTCGGTGTGCCCGGATGGAAGGGATGTAGCTAATGGCAACGAACAGGAGACTGCCCAAGAGTAAGCCCCAACCCCACGCAAGCTTCCACGTGTCGATCGCCGCGGGGGCGATCTGGGAGATAAAGGTCATCGACAGCGCAAGTGCGCCCCCTGCAAGGGTGAGTACGACCCGATCGTACGCAAGTTGTAGGGCGTCGTAGTGCTGGTGGACTTGCTTCTTGAACTCGAATTCACGGTCCATGGGATTCACCGTAACCAACGGCTGTGACAGGAACCGTCATGGGGGCAGAGCGCGTGACTTCTACGCCCCGTAAACGGATCGGCGATCAGGGATGGCCATGTCAGCTAGAACGCACCAAGACCCCAACCTCGGCAGCCTCCCTGCGAAGAGTCGGTATGAATTGCGCGTCTAAACGCTCCGCGGCAGCCTCGTCGAGACCGTCGAATAGATGCCCGTACGTATCGAGGGTGGTCTTGATCGAGGAATGGCCGAGTCGGTTCTGGATGACCTTGGGGTGCTCGCCCTGAGCGATGAGCATTGCAGCATGAGTGTGGCGGAGGTCATGGAACCTCATCGGTTCGCCGACCGACGCCCGCACCGCTGGCAGCCAGGTACGTCTTCGGAAATTGCGCCGAAGTAGTGGGCCGCCCTGGGGTGCTGTGAACACGAACCCGTCGGCACCGGGTGGCCAGTCGGCCAGATGGCCTGCCAGCTCCTCGGCGAGGAACTTCGGCAGGGCCACCTGACGCCGAGCCGCGGCTGTCTTCGGAGAAGCAAGGCTCACTTGTCCACGTACCTCAGAGAGGGATTCGGCGATGGTGAGGGTTCGTCTGAGCAGGTCAAGCCTGTGAGCCTTCAGCCCGGCAAGCTCACCGAAGCGACAGCCGGCGTACGCTGCAGTCAGCACCAGGGCGCGATATCGCTCATCGGTCACGCCGGCGATATCGCTCACCTCGTTTGCGGTGAGGAACCGCATCTCGGTCTTGGAGTCGTGGGGCAGGTTGATCCCGCGACAGGGAGATCGAACGATGATGTCTGAGTCGAGTGCCGAGGAGAACAGGCCGGCCACGAGCAAGTAGCACTGTCGGACCGTAGACGCCGCAAGATCTTTCTCCTCGAGGTGGGCTACGAATCCCTGGACATCGGTTGGGGTCACCGAACCGAGACGCCGATCACCGAAGAAGGGGAGCACGTGGTTTCGGAGCAGGGACTCCGCTGCCGCTCGCGTCGACGGTCTGAGATGCACCCGGCTGGTCTGCCAGGTGGGCAGCCACTCGCCCACCGTGATCCTGGCGAGCCGCGGATCGGCCCACATACCCCGCAGCTTGTTGGTCTCGACAGTCACCAAGAACTTGTCGGCGTCGGCCTTGCGCCGAAACGTGCGGGCCCGCTCCTTGCCCGACGGGTCTCGGTAACGAACCTGCCAGCTGCCGGCTGCCACGCGTCTGATGTGCGCCATTCTCTGCTCCCTTCGGGCTCCGAGTCCTCTGCGGCGTCAGCGACCTCTCCTGGCGACCCTACCGACGACATACGACACGGTCTCCGAGGGGTGAGGGTCCAGTCGACTCTCGATCCACTCGTTGATGTCATTCCACCGGTAGCGGAGGTGGCGTCCCACTCGGAAGCCAGGCGGGCCTTCCCGCCGATAGCGCCACTGGTACAGGGTTGCCGGAGGCACGCCGAGGTAGTCGGCGAGCTCGACAACGGTGAGGAGCCGGTCCCGATGGTCCATTCCCCCGATCATCGATTGCACCCTGTCATTTCGCGGTCATGGGTTGGTCGCCGCGGAGTTGGAGGGTTCCTGACAGGGTCTATGAGAGTCTGGTAACAGGGTTCCGTGCTCGCGTCGGTGTGGTGGATGGCACTCTCGTGTTCCATGTCCTTGACCCTGCCGTAGCCCGATTTCAGAACGGACGCAGACCAGCCGCCGCCTGGTCTGTCACCGTTTTTGCGACCGTTCTGAAACCGCGTCGGGCCACATTCCGGCTGTGAGCGCCCCGATCCCTTTTCCACAGGGCATTCCTGAGCGCCTTGATCGCGTGATCGACCGTGGTCGGGTTCAATTACCAAAGGGAGTCCAGATCGTCCGATCAGAGTCAACTAAGGCTTCGTCGACTCCATCCTCCGCAAGCAGTCGGATCTTGAGGTTCCCCCCAAAGCGTGGAGGCATGCTCTATAAGGAGGGTCATGTCAGACA
>JBBDWM010000027.1:0-19160 GCA_040902845.1 Acidimicrobiia bacterium | reverse complement strand
GACTTGCCGATCCCGATCTCGATTTCCACTTTCGTCCAACCTCCGGCGACGCTTGGTTGCAGGGTAACAGTGGGAGAACTGACCCAGTCAGTAGTCTGACCGGCCCGTGCCCAAGACCTGGACTGTCGTCGACTTCATCCTGGTGATCCTGGGGGGCTTCCTGGGGGCGGGCATCTTCGCGGCACTGAGCCTGCTCTGGGGGAACGGCGAATTGCTCCTGGTGCTGGGATTGGTAGGCCAGTACGCCGGGCATCTCGGAGTCCTCTGGCTGCTGGCAAGGGCAAAGTCGGATCCGGATCTCGGGTTCTCGATCGAGACCGGAGATCTCCGCTACCTAGGGCTCGGCCTGCTGCTCCAATTGGTGCTCGCCGTCCTCTTCCTCCCCCTGGTCAACTTCCTCTTCCCCGATGGTGAATCGGTGCAACAGGTTGGTTCTGCCCTCGCCAGCCTCGAATCCACCCCGGCTCGTGTCGCTGCCGTAGTCGTGGCTGTCGTCCTGGCGCCCGTTACCGAGGAGCTGACCTTTCGCGGCGTCCTGTTGAAGGCCATGGGAAATCGAGGCCGGAGGACGATCATCGTGGTGACAGCCCTGGTGTTTGCTTCCTTCCACGTACTCGGCCTCGACCCTGCAAACCTGCTCGAAGCTGCAGCCGTGGTGTTTCCCCAAATCTTCATCGTGGGAATCGCCCTGGCCTGGGTGACCTTGCGCACCAACCGTCTAGGGCCGGCGATCTTCATGCACTCCGGCTTCAACCTGCTGGCGGCGATCGTCCTGTTGGTGCCCCCCGAGCTGCTGGAACCGGTGAGTTAGAGCAGACCGGTTTTCTCCCGAATCGTCTTCATCGAATCCTCGGCGCGATCCCGAGCGGTGGCAGCACTTGTCTCCATCACTTCGCTGACCTCGGAATCGGTCAGACCGTTGTACGCCTCCTGGATCGGGCGCAGGCCTTCGGCGATCGACTCACCCACTGCGTTCTTGAACGCCCCGTAACCGGTCGAGCCGTACTCACCGGTCAGATCGGGGATGGTGCGACCGCTGAAGAAGCTGAACAACTCGAGGAGGTTGGAAATCCCTGGCTTCCCCTCCCAGTCATAGGCCACCTCGGTCCCGGTATCGGTCACCGCCGATTTCACCTTCTTCAGAATGTCATCAGGCGTGTCGTTGAGGAGGATCCGTGAGCGCGGTGACGGATCGGACTTGGACATCTTGGCGGTGGGGTCGGTCAGCGACATCACCCTGGCTCCGATCTCGGGCGTGATCCGCTCCGGGATCGGGAACTCCTCCCCGAAACGGGTGTTGAACCGCTCGGCGATGTCTCGGGTCAGCTCGAGATGCTGCGCCTGATCGTCACCGACCGGGACCGCATGCACTTTGTGGATCAGGATGTCGGCTGCCTGGAGCACGGGGTAGGCCAGGATCCCCAGGTTCTGACCGGACCGATCCGACTTCTCCTTGAACTGGGTCATCCTCTCCAATTGCCCGATCCCGGTGATGGTGCCGAGGATCCAGGCAAGCTCGACATGCTGGGGCACCTCGGACTGGTAGTAGAGGAGAGAGCGCTTGGGATCGACTCCGGCGGCGAGGATCATCCGTGCCAGGTCGTGTCGCTCCCGGGCGAGATCGGCCGGGTTGTAGGGAGTGGTCATCGCATGGAGATCGACCACGCAATAGATGGTCTCGTAGTCGTCCTGCATCTCGACCCAGTTGCGGAGGGCCCCCACCAGGTTCCCAAGGTGGGGCTCGCCGGTGGGCTGCATCCCCGAGAACACCCTTTTTCGATCGGTCACATTCACCTTTCCAGGAATGACTTAGCGCACGCCACGTCGGGCGACACCTTAGGTTCGCGAGGCGAGGTAGTCCTCCTGAGACTCGGTCAAGCCCCAGGAGCCGTCGAATCGGGCTCCGCCTAGCTCGGCCCCCCGATCGCCCTCCTGGAATCTGGTGGCCGAGAGGGCGGTACCGGAGAGGTCCGCCTCCCTCAGATCGGCCCCGGCGAAGTTGGCTCCCTCCAGGTCCGATCCCGAGAGGTCTGTTCCGCGGAAGTTGGCCCCTCGGAGGTCACTGAGCGACAGATTCGACTCCCTCATGTCGACTCCGGCGAGATCGACCCCCGAAAGATTGCAGTTCTTCAGATACAGACGTTGCAGGTCGCGGGTCTCAGGCGACCAGGATCTCAGGTCCAGCCCAACCATGACCCGGCCCCTGTACTTCTCATAGGACGAGGCGTTGAGAAAGCGCTTCACCTGCTCGGGCCGAATCGAGCCGGTCGTGAACCGCTCGTCGCCAGGAAGCGGGTCGGCGTTGTTGTGGTAATTGGAGTCTGTCTCCCACCATCCCGGCCGATCCTCGGCGAGCACAACGATTCTCTTCACCCATTTCAACGACTTGTAGAAATAGCGGCCATTGGTGAAGACCCGAACCGGGCCGCCATGGTCGACACTCAGATGCTGACCGTCGGCGGTGTGCATCAGCCAACTCGACGCCGAGGCAACTTCGAGAGGAAGCGAGGTGTGATGGTCACGCTCCGAGTAGGACTCGAAGGAAACGAAGGCCGCCCCGTCTTTCACCCCAGCTTCTTCGAGCAAGGTCCGAAGGGGCAGGCCGGTCCAGTTCATGGCGAGACGGCTCCAACTGGTCACACAGTGAATGTCCGACACCAGGTCGAGGTTGGCACGATCGAGAAAGGTGTCGAGCCCGATCTCGAAGGGCCGCTCGACCAATCCGGCGATCTCGAGCGACCACCGGGTGGGGTCGGTCAGGTCAGCCGAGGGTGCTCTCTCACCGACCACCGGGAAACGCTTGGTCTCGATCTGTCCGGGGGGAAGGCGGGAGCTCACCCAGCGAACCCGGAGGCGGAGTCCTCCGCGACCTCGGGTGCGAGATAGGAGGCGACCACTTCTGAGATGTCCACCGAGGCGAGGAGGACGGCGGCCCCGTTCGCGGTTGTGGTGTCCATGACCGGGATGTCCAACTGCTGGATCGACCCCTGTCCGAGACCGCGCATGGTCCAGGCAAGACTCACCGCGTCGAGGAGGCTGAGGTCGGAGTCGACGGTGACGTAGGGGGCGACCACCTGAGCCACCGAGGCCACGTCCTGTGGGCTGCTGAAATCGCCGAGACTGCCCATCATCGAAAGCAGGAACTCCCGTTGTCGCTCGTTCCGAGTCAGATCGCTGACACCGGGGACCACCCGCCAACCATCGGCGGTGAGCTCCTGGGTGTTGCGCGACCTGAGCCAGGCGAGGGTCTCCGCCCCCGACGCCAGGGTGCAGCCTGCGGCCAAATGGAGTTGGGCCTTCGCGTCTCGCACCGCGCGCTGCAAACAGATCTCATAACCACCTATCGCGTCCACCGCCTCCTGGAAACCTGCGAGATCAACCAGCGCGAAATGATCGACGCTGATCCCAATGAGGTTCTCGACGGTCACGGTCAATGCGGTGGGCCCGTTCATCTGGGCCCCACACCCCTCGAGGGCGTCGTTGAGACGGTGTTCCGAGTCGGAGCAGCTGTCCTCCACCCAGAGATCACGGGGTAGCGAGAGAATGGCCGCGCTCCGCTCATCTCCGCGGGGCCGAATCAATACCATCACCACATCGGCACGATGACCTTCGAACTCGCCGAATCCCTCGGAGTCCTCCAGATCGTCCCTCGCATCGGACCCAACTAGAAGGAAGACATCCAGGGCGTCGCCACCGCTGGGAGGCACGGTGATGCCCAGCGCCGGTTCCCCGGGCTCGAGCTCGCCGGCGGGGGTCTCGTCCGTGTCGGTCACCGGCGGGCGATCGATGCTCACCCGCTTCACATCTCCCCATGTGGACGCAGCGAAAACTGCTCCAGCACCAAGAAGCACGACGGCGATCAACGCGCCAGAAATCAACAGCCTCTTTTTCAGGAGGTCCACCCTTGGTCAGCCCCGGTGGGAGATCACACTCTACGTCCCATATCTTGGGGACGACTCGGCCGTCGTCAAACTCGAAACGCGGCGTCCACGCTCGACGCGATCGGGTCCGCCGACATCGGTGCCGAGCGAACGTTCTCTTCGGGAACGGTGGGAAGGGTGAGCTCGAAACGCGACTCTCCATAGGCGTCGACGTAACGAAGGTTCCCGCTCATCAGTTCGGCCAACTGACGGGACACGGCGAGCCCGATCCCGACCGACCCGGGCTGGGTTGGGGACTGCCGACCCCGGTAATACCGCTCGAAGATGAGCTCCTGCTCTTCGGAGGGGACACCCCGACCGTCATCCACGACGAGGATCTGGGCCCGGTCACCGGCAATCCGGACCAACACCGCGATCCTGTCGCCGCCGTACTTCACGGCATTGGTGAGGAGGTTGCGGATGATCTGGCGACAGCGGAGAGCATCTGCCCAGGCCTTCACATTCTCGCCGTCGACGATCAGTTCCTTGCTGCTCGGGTGTGATTCCCGCACCCCACGAACGACACTCTCGACCTCCGCCCGAAGATCGATCATGTCGGGTTTGATCGATAGGTTGCCCGCTTCGGCCCGGGACGCCACAAGCAAATCCTCGACCAACTCGGCCAGCTCACGACTCTGCACCGCGATGATCCCGTTGAGCTCGACCAATTCGTCGGCGGCCAGCATCGATCGGCTGCTCGCGATTTCCTCGGCCAGGCCCACGATCGCGGTCAGCGGAGTCCGAATCTCGTGACTGACGGAAGCGAGGAGCCTGTCCTTGGATTCGTTCGACGCCTTCAGCTCCTCCTGGTCATCCTGACGTCGCCAGTAGGCGCCAATCATGTGTGAGGCTCGCCACAGGGTCTCCACCTCGGCCTCACTCCAGCTTCGGTCGTCGGCACAGGAGATGAAACCGATCGATCCCCGGAATCTGCCTCCGACAGATATGGGGACGGTCACCTCCGAAACGATCCCGTCCCGCTCATAGGCGGCCCTCTCCTCACCCTGTAGTCGTTCCGTGTGAATGGTGATCGCTCGGCCTTCGGAGAGGGCGCGGTAGGTGGGCGAGGAGGGTATGTACTCCCCGGATTTCCATCCTCCCATCTGCACGCCCGAGTTCCGCCTTGCATCGGCGATGATCTCCCAATGAGGCGATCCGTCGACCTGGACCGTCCTGGCTACATAGGAGTAGTCAGCATCGGTGGCCTCCATCAGGGCCTTCACCGCCTCGTAGATGGCAAAAACATCCGTTTGCACCAACAGGGCCTCGGAACAGGTGGCGATCGCATGCTGGAGCCGGGTGGCCCGGTCGTAGCGGGCGATCGCCTCAGACAGCTGATCAAAGAGCCTCGAGACCAGGGCGGTGGTGAAGATGACACCCGCCACCGCGATCAACGAGCGGACAACTATCACTTCAACAGGATCCTCGAGCAGGATTCCCATGGTGATGCTCCACAGAGCGATGCTGAGCCCCACCGCTCCCGACCAGACATGTCTGCTGCCGGCGCTCAACGTGCCTGCCAGAACCCCAAGCATCATCACGAGGCCGAAAGATGTGGTGAAGTCGAACGCCGAGATCTCGACGCCGAAGAGTGCCTCGATGATCGAGAGGACGCCGAAGAACCAGATGGTGCTGAGCACCAGGGTCATCGTGTTGGCCTCTTCCCTCTGGGTCAGCCAAATTGCCCAGATGGCGAGCACCATGTAACTGGCCCATCGGATCGGGGCCAGGGGCGACTTCATGTCCATGCGCACGATCTCGATGATCGCCAGCGCAGGAAACATCACGGCAAACAGCACAGCCACATACCTGTGAAACCGTTGCTGCGCCTCTATCGGAGCGCGCGAACTCACATCAAAGACATCGACCAAGACAGTGCCAAAACTTGAACCGGGGTGTCTAGAGAAGCCCTACCAGGGAACGGACCATCCTCGCGGTGGCTCCCCACAGAGTGTCTCCACCGAGGTCGTAGTACCAGACCTGGTGCCCGTTCCACGGGACGCTCCACCAGCGATTCTCGTCGGCGAGCTCCTCGAGGGGTGGGGTGTAGATCCTGACCACCTCACGCTCGCTGGGGATCAGGTGCACCGGGGACTTCAGCCGGCCGACGACCGGGACCACCCATGGCTTGAACTCCACAGTGTCGATAGCAGGTAGAAACCCAAGCACTTCAACGGCTGATGGATCGATCCCTACCTCCTCGTGAGCCTCGCGTAATGCGGTCTCGACCGGACCCTGGTCGGCAGGATGGGCCCTGCCGCCGGGCAACGAGATATGACCGGCGTGGGTGGGCATCGTGTCGGGGCGCTTAGTGAGGACGATCCTCACCCGGTCATCGTCGTCCTCGTATAGGGCCGCCAGCACCGCAGCCACCGGGCCATCGCCGAGCTCCGGTGGATCCTCATTCAGATGAAGTCTGTCCCACATTCAGTTGCCAGGTTAAGGGCGCCGATAACCTGATCCGGTGCCCCGGCCCCTGTTCGAAACCGAGCGCCTGATCATCCAGCGTTTCACAAGACGCGACCAGGCCACTCTCGACGACGCCATTCGCTCGTCGCTGCCCGAGTTGAACCAGTGGCTCCCCTGGGCGCGGACGGACTACGAGTACGGGGACACCACGGCGTTCATCCGGGAATCCATGCAGGCGTGGAAGGAAGATCGGGCTTGGGATTACTCGATCCGCTCTAAAGAGAAGCCCGACCGTCATCTCGGCAACGTCTCGCTGTGGACCGTGTCCAAGCTCGGCAAGATCGCCGAGTTCGGGTATTGGGTGCGCACCGATGAGAACTCGAAGGGGATCTGCACGGAAGCGGTGGAGTGCCTCCTTGCCGAAACGTTCGGGTCGCTGGGATATCACAAGGTGACACTGCGCATTGCCGTTGGCAACGATCAGTCCGACAAAGTGGCCAACAAGCTGGGATTCACCAGAGAGGGGGTCCTGCGCGAGGAGTTGTTGATCCGGGGCAACTGGATCGATCACTCACTGTGGTCCCTCCTCGACCGCGAATACAAAGCGTTGCGGCGGAGCGGAGAGGTGCGCGGGACCAGATGAATGAGATCGAGACGGCGAGTTTTGGCTCCTAGATCGACGAATGAGGACGTGGCGGAAGCCCGGGCCGACCGGCGTCTGTTTGCCCGAGACCGCGATGGCACGGAACGGCCAACCCGTCGATCAATGAGGGTGGGTCGAGGGCAAAGTCGGCCCGCAATAAATCCGCCTCAACCCGCTGCGAGCACTCTCGAAGCATCCCCAACGAAAGTGGCGATCGCCGGGAAGAAGCCCACCAGCACGGTGAAGACGAGCGACAGGCCCAGAGCGAGACGTAGCGATCCGGCCGGGGCGGCCGAGGCATCGTCCGCGAACTCTCCGATCGGGTCGTCGACCCAGACCGTCTTGACCACCCGGGCGTAGTAATAGATGGCGATGACTGCGTTGACGGCTGCGATGACGGCCAGGACCACCGTGGCAGTCCCTCCAGCGATCATCACCGAGCGGAACATGGCAAACTTGGCGAACCAGCCGGCAAGTGGGGGGATGCCCGCCAGGCTGAAGAAGAAGACCGCCACCAGTACCGCCAGCCGGGTGTCGGCCTGACCCAGACCGCTCCAGGCACGAAGTTCGCCAGACCGGGTCTTGTGGGCGCCGGCGATCACAACGGCAAAGGCGCCGAGGTTCATCACCGCATAGATGGTCAGATAGATGACGGTTGCCGAGAACGCCTCCTCCAGATCCGCCCCCACCACGGCAGCCGATGCGAACGGGACCAGCATGAATCCCGCCTGGGCCACCGACGAGTAGGCGAGCAGTCGGACGATGTTGGACTGACGGAGGGCGGACAGATTGCCGACCGTCATGGACAGGGCGGCCAGCACCCACAGCGCAGGGGCCCATATTTCGGACACCGATGGCAGGGCCAGGTACATCACGAGCAGCATCGCCACGAACCCGGCCGCCTTCGAGTTGACCGACAGATATGCGGTCACCGGGGTGGGCGCCCCCTCGTAGGTGTCGGGCGCCCAGAAATGGAATGGGACCGCGGCGATCTTGAAACCGAAACCGACGATGACAAACAGGATGGCCAGGATCAGGGCCGGCTCGTCGGCCATCCCCGCGGTGGCCTCGGCGATACCGGAGAAGGTGACCTCACCGGTGAGGCCGTAGAGGAACGACATCCCGTAGAGCAGGAAGGCGGTGGAGAGAACGCCGAGGATGAAATACTTCATCGACGCCTCGTTGGACTTGACGTCTCCCTTTCGCCACCCGGCCAGCAGGTACAGCGGACCGGTGGTCAACTCGAGAGCGACAAAGAGGATGATCAGGTCCCGGGCCGACGCCATCACCATCGAACCAAGGACCGAGGAGAGCAGAAGGAAGTAGTACTCGCCCTGGTAGTAGCGGTCGGACTCGATGTAATGGTGCGACATCAGGAACACCAGATAGACCGCCACCACAAACAGGCCTTTGAGGACCAGGGCGAACTCGTCAACCACGTAAGAGCCGTCGAACATCGACCTGGTCTCGCCCTCGACGGCAAGGATCACCAGGGGAACGGCGGCGAGGGCGGTACCTGCCACCGCGACGGTCGCCGTCCAGTACTTCTGGGGTCGGGGCAAGATCAGATCGAGTGCGAATACCGCCAGCAAGGTCCCGATAACGACAAATTCAGGAGCAAAGGCCAGGTAGTCAATCTGGAAGGTCATGGAATGACCTTCCGAATTCCGTAATCCGTACTCCGTAATCCGTACGGAAAACGGAGAACGGAAAACGGAGAACGGCGAGCGAAGCGAGCCACTCTCAACCGCCTGAGCCCAGCGAAGCCACGGCCTCCGCGTTGAAAACGGTGTTCACCAACGACGTCACGGTGTCGGTGGTGGCGTCGAAGATCACCTTGGGATAGAAGCCAATGACCACGATCAGGATGATCAACGGGACCCACGCCGCGAGCTCGAACCGATCGACATCGTGGAACTCCTTGCTCTCCCACTCTGCGCTCGGCTCGCCAAGGTTCACCTGTTGCAGCATCCAGAGCATGTACCCGGCGGTGAGTACGGTCCCGATCGCCCCGAGCACCATCGCAGTGCGGAACACCCCGAGCGACAAGCCATCCAACGGGTTGTAGGAGCCCACCAGCGACATGAACTCACCCCAGAACCCGGCCAGCCCGGGGAGACCGAGAGAGGCCATCGCGGTGAAGGCGAGGATCCCACCCATCACCGGCATCAGCTTGATGTTGCCACCGAGGCGGGACATCTCCCTGGTGTGATAGCGGTGGCTCATCGAGCCGGCGAGAAAGAAGAGAAGACCCGTGATCAGACCGTGGGCCACCATTCCGATGATGGCCGCGTTGATCCCGATGTCAGTCATGGTCGCGATCCCGAGCATCACGAAACCCATGTGCCCGACGGACGAGAAGGCGATGAGCCTCTTCATGTCGGTCTGGGCAAGACAGGCCAGCGACCCATAGATGATCCCGATCACCGCCAAGATGGCGATGGCCGGGGCCCAATTGGCCGCCTCCTCGGGGAGGATCGGGAGCGAGATCCGGATGAACCCATAGGAGCCGAGCTTCAGGAGGATGGCGGCCAGGAGCACCGAGCCCACAGTCGGCGCCGCGGTGTGGGCGTCGGGGAGCCAGGTGTGGAACGGCCACATCGGCACCTTCACCGCGAAGCCGAGGAACATCGCCCCGAACACCAGGAAGGCGAAGTTCCCGGTGAAGGCCCCCAAACCGCCGAGCTTGGTCAGTTCCACGATGTCGAAGGTGCGTTCACCGAGTTCACCCGACTTGAAGTAGAGGGCCAGGAAGCCCAGCAGCATGAAGGCCGAGCCGAACAACGTGAACAGGAAGAACTTGATCGAGGCATAGAGACGGGTCTCGACCTCGCGGCCGAAACCGGGGATCTTCCTCAGGGTGCGATCACCCCAGATCCCGATCATGAAGTACATCGGGAGCAGGACCACCTCGAAGAAGATGAAGAACAAGACCAGATCGAGCGCCACAAAGGTGCCGTTCATGCCCGTTGCCAGGATCATCATCAGGATCAGGAAGGCCTTGGGGTTCTTCGGCTCCTCCCAATGGTTCCAGCTGTAGATCACAGCCAGCACCATGACAAAGGTGGAGAGGACGAGGAGCGGCAGGCTGATGCCGTCCACCCCCAGGTGGTACTGGGCGTTGATGGCGCCGATCCAGGTTTCGTCGACCTCGAACTGGTAGCTGTTGTAGGTGCCGGCGGAGAAGTCGAACTGACTGATGAGGGCCAGTGACAGCACAAAGGCGCCAAGAGAAGCGAGGAGAGCCACCGTCTTCAGAGCGAGCTCGTTTTCCTTCGGCAGGAGCCCGAGGAGAAGGGCTCCTGCAAGAGGGAGGAACACGATGAGGGTGAGTCCCCAGGTTTCGAACAGTTCCATTCTTCTCAGCCTCTCCTATGTCACGAACACGAACACGATGATCAGGGCCAGGACCCCGCCCACAAAGGATGCCGCGTATTGCTGAACGCGGCCCGTTTGCATTTTCCGCAATGCAGACCCGGCACCGTCCGCAGCCGCCGACAGGCCATGCACCACCCCGTCGACCCCCCGCTGGTCGAGAACCCCGTAAACGAACGAGCCAAGGCCTTTGGTGAGGAGGCCCACCGAATTGACCAACGCGTCGATGATGTAGGTGTTGGTCCAGTTCACGAAACGGGCAACCGGGCCCATGGTCGCTCCCACCACACCGTTCGCCAGATCGTCCATGTAGTACTTGTTGCGAAGCAGGGGATAGAGAACCGGAACCCCAAAACTGTCCCGGGCGTGCTGGGTCTCCCGGTCCCTACCGAAGATCATCCACCCCAGGGCAATGCCGGCCAGGGCGGCGATGATCCCGCTTGCGGCCAGCGCCCACTGGATGGCCTCACCGTGATGGTCACCCATCGCCACTTCACGCACCGCAAGCCATTCACTGAAGTTGCCAATCCCGGGGAGGGACACACCGGGGATGCTGAAAATACCCGCGATCGCCGAGGGGATAGCCAACAAGACCAGGGGCACCGTCATGACCCGTGGTGACTCGTGAGCGTGGCCGTGGCCCTTGTAGCTCCCGTGGAAGGTGAGGGCCACTGCCCTGGTCATGTAGAAGGCGGTGACAAAGGCCCCTGCGATTGCGATCCACATCACCGCGGTGTAGCCCTCATGGCCGAGAGTCGCCAGGATCTCGTCCTTGGACCAGAACCCTGCGAGCGGGATTATCCCGGCGAGGGACAACGATCCGATGAGGAAGGTCCAGTAGGTGATCGGCATCTGCTTACGGAGCCCGCCCATGTCGCTCATGTTGTTGGAATGCACGGCATGAATCACCGACCCGGCGCCTAGGAAGAGCAGAGCCTTGAAGAAGGCGTGAGTAAAGAGGTGGAACAGTCCCGCGGTGTAACCGCCTGCCGCGACCGCCGTCATCATGTAACCGAGCTGTGACACTGTTGAGTAGGCGAGCACCTTCTTGATGTCGTCGGCAACGAGGGCCAGTAAGCCCATTGCGAAGAGGGTGATGGCACCGATCGCAACCATCCAGGGTCGGGCATCTTCGGCCAGATTCTGGAACAGGGGAAAGGTGCGGGCCATCAGATAGATGCCGGCGGTGACCATGGTCGCCGCGTGCATCAAGGCCGAGACTGGTGTAGGGCCGGCCATGGCGTCCGGCAACCAGATATGGAGGGGGAATTGGGCACTCTTGCCCATGGCCCCGAGGAAAAGGAGCAGACCTCCGACTACCGCAACAGAGGAGAGCGCCTCGAGGTGCTCGACGGCAGCCACATTGATCGCCTCGAAGTCGAAGCTGCCAACCGCGAGAGCGACGATGATCGCACCCAGGATCAGGCCGACATCGCCCACCTTATTGGTGAGAAACGCCTTGTTGCCCGCCCTCACGTTGTCCAGGTCCTCCCAATAGAACCCGATCAGCAGGTATGAGGCGAGACCAACGCCCTCCCACCCGATGATGAGCTGGATCAGGTTCGGAGCGCCCACCAAGACGAGCATCGACCCGGCGAACAGTGAGAAGGCTGCGAAGAACCAGGGAACCCTGACGTCACCGTGCATGTAACCGACTGCATATATGAAGACCAGCAGGCCGACGACACTGACCAGGAAGAACATCATGATGGAGAGGCCGTCGACCACCCATCCGAGTTCGAAGACCAGATCGCTCCCGATCCGGGCGATCTCGAAGGTGGTCTTGGCGAGAACACCCTCGGTCATGTTCTGCACGAAGAGGACCGTGGCCCAGACAGTGTTGATGGCCAAGGCCCCGATGGCGATCTCGGCGCCTTGCCATTTCATCCTCTTGCCGAACGCCATGATCAGGAGGAAGGCGACAAACGGAAGGATCAGGATGATCCCGGCGGTGTCAGCGAAGAAGGAGGTCACGGAGTGACCTCCTTCTCGCAACACGCAATACGCAATACGCAAGACGTTGAACGGCGGTAGCTCCGGCCGACCGGCGTCTGTTCGGCCTGAGGGGTGATCGCGCGGCCTGAGATCCCGGCGCGAGTCTGAGGGTTGCCGAAGGGCGAAGTCGGCCGGCAATCAGAGCAGCGAGCTCTCACCATCTCATCAGGCTCAGATCGTCGACATTCGCCGAGCGGCGGTTACGGAAGATCATGATGACGATGGCAAGCCCGATTCCAACTTCGGCGGCCGCCACGGTTATGACAAAGATCGAGAAGATCTGGCCGACGGCCAACTCGGAGCGCAACACCGACTCGAAGGCGATCAGGTTGATGTTGACCGCGTTCAGCATCAACTCCACGGAGAGCAGGATCAACACCAGGTTGCGCCGCACCAAGAGACCGTAGATCCCAAGCGCGAAGAGAGCAGCCGCCAGGATCAAGAATTGATTCAGGAGCACGGTCGTTCCTCCCGTGCTCCGTAATCCGTAATCCGTACGGAAAACGGAAAACGGAGAACCGCGAGGCGAGGCCGAGCCCTCATACCAAAGACCTTTCCTCTTCTTCGACGGGGGTCAGGTCACGACGGGCGATGGTGATGCCGCCGATCAAGGCGGCGAGCAACACGAAGGAGACGACTTCGAAAGGCACCACAAATCGGCCCATGAGGGCAGTGCCGAGCACTGCGGTGTCCGTCCCCTCGCCGGGGTTGCTAACAGGCGTGGTGCCGAACGCCTGGAGTGAGGCCCACGTCATGAGGGCGAAGGTGGTCAGCGAGAGCACTGCTGGCCACAGCTTTCGATCGCCGTCCAGACTCTCGTCGTATCCGGTGGGCGCGCGGGTGATCATGATTCCGAACAGGAAGAGCACGATCACCGCGCCGATGTAGACCAGCACCAGGACCCAGGCCACGAACTCGGCGGACAGGATCAGGAAGAGCGCCGCGGTCCCGGCCAGGGTCGCCACCAGAAAGAGGGCGGCATGAACCACGTTCTTGGCGGTCACCACGCGGAACGCAGAAGCCAGCACGGCCAGGGCCACCACGGCGAACACCCAGTTCACGGGCTCGGACAGCCACTCGGTCAGGCTCATCGCCTGACCTCCCGGCCGTTATCCGTAGTCCGTAGTTCGTAATCCGTACGGAAAACGGAAAACGGAAAACGGAAAACGAGCGAGCGAAGCGAGCTCACTTTTCCAATCCGGGGGTTTCTGGAACTGTCGTCATCCAATCCTGAAGACGGTCCATGTCGTGCATCATCTCGCCCATGCGGGTCTCGGAGTACTCGTACTCGGGTGACCAGAACAGGGCGTCGAACGGGCACACCTCCACACAGATCCCGCAGTACATGCAGAGGGCGTAGTCGATGTCGAACCGGTCGAGAGTGGCACGGACCTTGATCCGTCCACCCGGTGTCGACGGTGGCTGCTCTTCCTTGTGGCCTTCGATGTAGATACACCAGTCGGGACATGAGCGAGCACAAAGCATGCAGACGGTGCAGGCGTCCTGGTCGAGTGCGATCACACCGCGCGCTCTCGGGACCGGCGTCTCTTTGACCTTGGGGTAGTTGACCGTCGCCAGATTGGCCTTGGGCAAGAAGATCGTCTTGAACATGGTGGACAGGGTCACCCATAGCCCTTTGACCATGCCGCCCCCTGGCAACTTCCGAGCTGTGGCTGTCTCGGTCATCAGAGAAGCACCTTGAACCCAGCCGTGACTGCGATGTTCACCAGGGCCAACGGAATAAGCCATTTCCAGGCGAGACTCTGCAGCTGGTCCTCACGGAAGCGAGGGAACGTCCAGCGGAACCAGATCATTGTGAATACGAGCAGGAAGACCTTGACCATCAGGATCACGGGCCCGGCGAACTCGAGCGCCGACTCGGGAACCCCGGGGAGCCAGTAGCCGCCCAGGAAGAGGGTGACGGCGATGGCGGACATCGTGAACATGCTGGCGAACTCGGCCAGGAAGAAGAACAGAAAGCGATACCCCGAGTATTCGGTCAGGTAGCCCATGACCAGTTCGGACTCAGCAATGGGCATGTCGAACGGGATGCGGCTCAACTCGGCGAGGGCGGCGATCATGAAGATGATGAAACCGACGAACTGGAAGATGACGAACGGGTACCCGGCCTCGATCTGCGCCTGGACGATCCCTTCCATGCTCATCGTCCCGGCCAGGATGACCGACCCGACCACGGCCAGGATCAGCGGCAGCTCGTAGGCGATGAGCTGGCCGGCAGCCCGAATCCCACCCATCAGCGAGTACTTGTTCGCCGAGGACCAGCCTGCCATGAGAACGCCGATGGTGGTCAGAGAAGAGATGGCGAGGGCGAAGAAGATCCCGACGGAGAGGTCCCTGAAGATGAGCCCCGGGCCGAAAGGGACCACTACGAACAGAGACACCGTCCCCACCAGAACCAACACCGGCGCGATCTTGAACACCGGTCGATCGGCTGCTTCGGGGATCAGATCCTCCTTCTGGAAGAACTTGACGCCATCGGCGATGAGCTGGGCCCAACCCCAACGGCCACCAGCGAAATAGGGACCGACCCTCGACTGCATCTTGGCGGAGAGCTTCATCTCTGCGAAGCCGATGACCATCCCGATCAAAGGAATCATCAGAGCGACCAGCATCAGTTTCCCGGCCAAGGAAACAAAGAAGTTGGAGAAGAGATCGCTGAGAAATGAGGTCATTCCATGACCTCATTTCCGCAATACGCAATACGCAATACGCAAAACGTAGAACGGCGAGCGCAGCGAGCTCTGAACGGTGAACAGTGAACGGTGAATGGATGACGAGCAAAGCGAGCTGTCATCTGTCGACATCTCCTAGTACGAAGTCGAGACTTCCCATGATCGCAATTATGTCCGGCACCAGGACGCCTTCGAGGATCCAGGGGAGGATCGAAATGTTGGAGAAACTCGCGGAGCGGATCTTCAACCGGTAGGGGCCCTGGCCTCCCTCCGAGACGAGGTAGTAGCCCATCTCCCCCTTGGGGTTCTCGGCCCGCACATAGGTCTCGCCCTTGGGAACCTTGATCACCTTGGGGACCTTTGCCTGCAACGGGCCGGAGGGGATCCCGTCGATGGCCTGTTGGATGATTCGGGCCGACTGACGTATCTCGGCGAGACGCACCCACCACCGGTCCCAGCAGTCACCGGTTTCGCCAGTCGGGATCTCGAAGTCGAAGCGGTCGTAGGGGAGATAGCTCTCCACCTTCCGGAGGTCGAAAGCCACCCCGGATGCCCGGAGGTTGGGCCCCGAGACCCCGTATGAGGCGGCGACATCGACCGGGAGGATGCCGATTCCCTTGGTTCGAGCGAGGATGATCTCGTTGCCGGCGACCAATGATTCGATCTCATCGGCAACGCCAAGCACGTGGCCCACCGCGTCCCGGGTCTCGGCGAAGAACCCAGCGGGAAGGTCCTGGACCATCTTGCGGGTCTGGGAGCCGGAGCCGTAAGCGGGTTTCACCCCGCCGATCCGATTGAAGTTCGGATGAAAGCGGCCACCGGTGACACTTTCCAGGAGGTCGAGCATCCGCTCCCGTTCTCTCAATGCGAAGAAGAGCGGTGTTGCGGCCCCCAGCTCCAGCGGGTAAGACGCCATGAACACCAGATGTGAGGAGATTCGGGCCATCTCGGTGAGGATCAACCGGATGTATTGGGCGCGTTCGGGAACCTCGACCTGCATCAGCTTCTCGGCGGCCACGATGAACGGCACCTCGTTGGCGTAGCCCGATACCCAGTCGATGCGGTTGACCAGGGTCGTGATCTGGGGATAGGTCCGGACCTCGGACAGCTTCTCGTAGCCGCGATGCATGTATCCGATCACCGGGTGCACGTCAAAGGCGCGCTCACCGTCGACTCTCGCCACCAGACGGAGAACGCCGTGCGTGGAGGGGTGTTGGGGCCCAATGTTGAGCGTCATGTCCGAGGTCTCCAGCGACACCGAAACCGAGGTCTCCGAGAGGTGACGAACCAGATCCTGATCGGCGACCACGTCAGGCCTCCGGGTTCTCTTCGGATGGCTCGGTGGGCTCGGAGGCGGAACCAGGCATCCCCTCCACGTCCACCATCCCCGGCCACGGCTTCACCTCACGACTGAGCAGCGGGTAGCTCTTGCGCAGCGGGTTGCCGATAAAGGAATCGACCAGATAGAGATGGGTGAGATCCGGATGACCCTCGAATCGGATCCCGAACATCTCGGCGGCCTCGCGCTCATGCCAGTTCGCGCCGGAATAGACCTCGACCAGGCTGGCGACCACTGGATCGTCCTTGGAGAGATCTGTCGTGAAGGTCACCCGCCTTCCCTCGCTGATGTCGGCCACCGTGGTCAACAACTCGAATCGGTCGACTACCTCACCGCTGGGCGGATCCCCCACCGCAACATCGACCGTCCAGTCGACCGCGGAGAGCCAGGAGAAGAAAACAAGCCCGAGATCGTCCCGGGCCTGGCGATGGATCTCCACCCACCGGTCAGCTGGAACCTTCACCTTCACGGTGTCATAGGTGATCTCCCCAACGCCACGCACCGTCTCCGCCACCCGATCGGCGAACTCCCGAAGGGGATGAACCGTGGTCTCGGTCTCAGACGGGCTCGAGGTCACGCTGGTTCCACTTCTCTTTGATGTTCTCGCCCTGAATCTTCTTCTGGAGGAGGACGATCCCGTCCATGAGTGCCTCGGGTCGGGGCGGGCAGCCGGGGACGTAGACATCCACGGGAATCACCTGATCCACACCCTTGGTGACCGAATAGGAGTCCCAATACGGACCGCCACAGTTGGCGCACGAACCCATCGAGATCACGTACTTGGGCTCTGGCATCTGGTCATAGAGACGACGCACCGAAGGCGCCATCTTGTCGGTCACGGTGCCGGCAACCACCATCAAGTCCGCCTGCCTCGGGGAGGCGGGCAAGGGGATGATGCCGAACCGCATGAAGTCGTAGCGCGGCCCTGACGCCGCCATCAGCTCGATCGCACAACAGGCCAGCCCGAACTGGAACATCCAGAGGGAGTATTTCCTCGACCAGTTCAGCAGCCAGGTCACCGGCTTCGGCATGCCGAATTTCTGGGCTACTCCCACCGCAGGACTCCCTTGCGCACGGCGTAGACGAGCCCGAGCACCAGGATGGTGATGAACCCCAGCATCTCGACGAGCCCGAAGACCCCGAGACTTTCGAGGATGATTGCCCAGGGAAAGATGAAGACCGCCTCGACGTCGAAGATGATGAAGAGCAGGCCGTACACGTAGTAGCGAACGTAGGTCTGGCTCCACCCGACTCCGACCGGATCGACCCCGCACTCGTAGGTCATCTCCTTGGCAGAAGTGGGGTTGGTGGGTCGGAGGACCGAGGCCACGCCCAACATCACCATCACCAGGATCGCCCCGAGTGCGGCAAAGGCGCCGACCGTCAGATAGCTCTCGAAGTACGGAGTCATTCCCTTTTTCTGTCGAGGTTGCGACCGTCGGCGAGTATACGCAGGGCGGCTAGAACCCCGAAGTCAGGCGCAATAGGTCGCCTAATTGGGACCCACAGGTCCGTATATGACACCTGTGGGTCCCAATTAGGGGAGGGTCAGCTGCCGGCTAACAGGTCCCAGCCGTCGGCGTCGTCCCAGAGGATGGGGATCGTGACGACGTCGGAGGGTGACCCATCTTTCGCGGAATGCCAGAAGACCCGGACCGTCTCCTCGCCAGTGAATTGGTGCTGCACCTCGAACGAGAACCAACCCCAGCATCCGGTGCCGCAAGCAGCCATCGTGAAGCCCTCGTCGACGATGTTGCCGTCGGCATCCAGCACCTCGTAGCTCACGTTCGCCTCGAACACGTTGGCGATGCCGGACACCGCCAACGGCAGGTCACCCGACCCCTCGACGGGGTTGGTGATCAGAATCGAGTTCATCTGATCGAGGAAGGCATCCGGGCCGACTGGCTCGCTGAGGTCGAGGCCCTCGCTGCCAAAGGCGGTCACGGGCTCCCCACCGACCGTGAACTGGACGGATTCGATCTCCCCGAATTGTGCCGCGGTGTAGATCAGCTGGTTGAGCATGGTGAAATCGGCCAAGAGCCCGCCAGCGCCGCCGACAAACGCTTGGTTCATGTCGACTGTTATCAAATGCTCCGTAACCCTGACTCCGATCACGTCGACCTCGGCCGGGATCATCGTCGTGAAGCCCGTTGGAAGTGCCAGATCGCCGGTAACCAATTGCAGGCTCAAGAGGTTCTCGGATGTCGACGCAGGGACCGACACAACCGTACGGAATGGCACCAACGCCGGGTTGCCTGTGAACGAGTTCTCTGGGGCCGCAACCAGATATACAACGGCCCCTCGCACCTCGGTCGGCTCGCCGGCGGTGGTCGTTGTCTCCGGCTCCGTCGTGGTGGTCGCCTGCGTGGTCGTCACCACCGGCTCGGTTCCCTCTGTTGAGGGCACGGTCGATGTTGTGGTAGTTCCCACCGGCAGAACCTCACCGCCGCCCCTGAGGAGAAGGATCGGGATGGCGGCCAGGATCAGCACGACCGCGGCGGCACCGGCGAACATCAGGACAGGACTTCTCTTTGAACTACTTGGTTGGGTCACGAAGACCTCCTCTGGGAAGGGCGGTGGCTCTGGGGACATGGCCACCAGCCGGTCGGCGAGATCTTTCATTCTCTGATCGTCGATTCCGCTCATGACAGCCACTCCTTGAGGTGCTTCCGGGCCCGAGCGAGGTGACGCTTCACCGCACCCGTGGAGACACCCATCTGTGTTGCGACCATTTCGACCGGGAGATCAGCCCAGTAGGTGAGGAGAACGGCTGCCCTCTGCTGCAT
>JBBDWM010000026.1:0-21568 GCA_040902845.1 Acidimicrobiia bacterium | reverse complement strand
GAGCGCCGGTCTGAAAAACCGGAGGTCGACGGATCGACGCCGTCCCTGACCACGAATAAGAGTCCAGGTCAGCTGCTCTTTTCTCGCTGGCGGTGGCCAAGCCCTGTGACGTCTGGGCCACCGCTGGCCCACGCCAGAGTTCGGTGCTCTTCATCCAACCGCTCCATCACCGGGTCAAGCGCTCCCTCGAAGAGATTGGTGTAGACACTCAGGGTGACCACCGTCGATGCCACAGTGGTGGTGTTCCCCGAAGGTGACCATCGCTTATTGGATGTCAAGACCGGGGAGTTCGTGCCGGGGCACCTCGACCTGATCGCCGACTGGGCCGTCCGGAGGGTTCCCGGGTCATGACCTCCTGCGCATGGGTCCCTTCCTGGGGCTCCCCGACACCACCGTCGGCGGGTCTGCATCCGGCTCGCTGCGAACCGAGACCCTCGATGGCGAGCTCCACCACGTCACCCGTCTCGAGAAAGCTCCCGATGGCCAGACCGACACCGGGGGAGTGCCGGTGAGGATGAGGTCGCCCGGCTCGAGGACCATCATCTGAGAGAGATACCAAACGATGTGCTGAGGGGAGAAGATGAGCTTCGAGGTGTGCCCGGACTGGCGGACGACACCGTTCACCGACAGCCTGAGCCCTAGGTTCCCGATGTCCGGGATCTCGTCGGGGGTCACCAGCCAGGGGCCCACCGGACAGAACGTCTCGGCCGACTTCCCCTTGACCCACTGCCCGCCGCGTTCGAGTTGCCAGGAGCGCTCGGACACGTCGTGGGCAACGCAGTAACCGGCGATGGCCTCCCCGGCACTGGCCTCGTCGGCGAGGTACCGGGCCTCTGTGCACACCACCACGCCGAGCTCCACCTCCCAGTCGACCTTGCCGGCATTCGGGGGGAGCAGGATGTCGTCATAGGGCCCCGAGAGAGAGTTGCTGGCCTTCATGAACACCACTGGCTCGGTTGGTATCTCCTTACCGGACTCACGCGCGTGATCTTCGTAGTTGAGCCCGATCCCGACGATCTTGAAGGGACGGGCGATGGGAGGGCCTACCCGGATGCCCGCCAGGTCGAGACGGGGAAGATCATCTCGCCCCAGGATCCCGGCCAACTCCCCCAGACCGCCTCGTGCGAAGAATTGAGCGTCGAAATCGGAGACTTGGGCGGAAACGTCCACGGCGGTGCCATCGTCAATCACGACCGCGGGCCGCTCCTCCCCTCTAGGACCGACGCGAGCCAATCGCATATGCCCTCTCCTAGCTCGGCACGTCAGATCCGGCCCAAGGCCGCCTCGGCCCTTTCCAAAGTGACCTCCACTTCTTCTACGCGGTGAGCCGCCGACACATACCAGATACCCCGGCGTGCCACCCAGACCCCTTCGGCAACGAGTGCGTCGGCCAACCGGCGGTACAACTTGGCATCCCGGGTCTGGAGGCTCCGGTAGTCGGTGACCCCTCCGTCACCAAACGAGACATGAAAGGCCATCGGCAGACCCTGCACCTGCATCGGCAGCCCACTGGCCTCTCCGAGCTTGCGCAGCCCCTCGATCAGGGCGGACCCCACCTCTTCGAGCTGCTGGTATGGGGGACCATCGACGAGTCGCCGGATGGTCGCATCGACCGCGGCCATACCCATGACGTTGGCATTGAACGTCCCCGAGTGGTTCACCTCGCCCGTGCCGAAGCGCTCCATGAGCTCGCCGGAGCCGGCCACGGCGGCCACCGGCCAGCTCCCGGCCATCGCCTTGCCATAGGTGGCCAGGTCGGGTGTCACCCCATAGCGTCCGGCAGCACCCCCGAGGGCGATACGGAAGCCCGTGATGATCTCGTCGAATATCAGCACCGCCCCGTGGACGTCGCAGAGACGACGCACCCCCTCCAGGTACCCGGCTCGGGGCTCGATGGCGCCGGCGTTGATCATCATCGGCTCCATAAGGACGGCCGCCACATCTCCCCCGTGCTGCTCGAGGGAGGACGCCAGCGCCTCGAGGTCGTTCCAAGGCAGCAGCAGCCCGTCGTCGAGATGGGACGCCACCTGTCCGGCACTCGCCGGCAGCGCACCGTGCTCACCCACCTGCACCAGCACGTTGTCCAGCCAGCCGTGGTAGTGACCCTCGAATCGGATGAAGCGGTGCCGCCCGGTCGTGGCCCGGGCCAGCCGGAGTGCCGCCTGGACCATCTCCGTGCCCGAAGAGCCGAACCGGACCATTTCGGGCCACCCAAGCGCCTGGCACATCCGGACCGCGGCCTCTACCTCGAGCGGGTGCTGGGCCCCGTACACCATTCCCAACCGGCTGGCCTCATCGACCGCCGCCACGACATCCGCCGGAGCGTGCCCCAAGAAGGCCGGGCCCTGACCGAGGAGGTAGTCGACGTAGTCGTTGCCGTCGACGTCCCACAGCCAGGCACCCTCGCCCCTGGCAAAGAAGAGGGCCGGCCCGTCCAGCCGGACATTCGAATCGACCCCACCGGGTATACGACGACGCGCGGTCGCCGACAATCTCTCCGACTCGGGAAAGGTGCTCCTCGTCACCTGATTCCCCCGGGAAGATCTGGAAGGGGCTGGAGAGCGAACCGGCGAGCGAATTCGACGGCCCGCTCGGTGACGACCTTGACGATCGCCTTCCCGTCCTCGACGTCGTAGAGCCGGGGATCGCCCAGCGCTCCGTCATCGGTCCATTCGTGCATGAGCACGGTCTGGTCGACCCTCGGGCGCGGCGGATCGGTCAGCGGGTCGACGCTTCGACGCCCCGAAGGAGCCTCGATCCTCTCAACATGGACCACCTCGGGGGCCAGCACCATGGCAACCGAGGTCTCTACCTCACAAGCGTGCCCATAGGACTCCGAGGAGGTCCTCCTGGAGATCTCGTCGGCGCCGACTTGGGCCCACATCAGGCTGGCCACCAGGCATCCCAGATCGCGTCTCGCAGCCCGGCTGATCAGGCGTAATGCGTCGATGTTGCCGCCGTGACCGTTGACCACCAGCACCCTCCGGACCCCCCACTGGGCCAGGCTCGCCACCACGTCGAGGATCAGAGCCGAAAAGGTCTCCGGGCGCAGGGTGATGGTCCCGGGAAACCGCATGTGGTGCTCGGAGAGTCCATAGTCGATCCTCGGGCAGAGCACCGCCAATTCCCCCAAGTCCTCGGCGAGACGCTCGGCCAGGGCCTGGCCAACTGCGATGTCGGTCTCGAGCGCCATATGGGGCCCGTGTTGCTCGATGCTGCCGGTGGGGAGGATGGCCAACTCGGCCCTGGCCAGGGCCGACTCCGCCACACGCCAGGTCATCCCGGCGAGGCGAGTCACCGGGCCACCCCCAGGTCGCCGGCAAGCGCCTCGGCCGTCTCCATCAGGGCCTCGGCCACCTCCACGACCTCGTCGAGGGACATGCGGACGGCGGGTGCGCTCAGGCTCAAGGCGGCCGAGGTGGCGGCCCCCGGAATGGGTACTGCGACGCATCTCCCGTCTTCTTCGTTCTCTCGATTGTCGAGCGCATAACCCCTCTTCCGGATGACCTCGAGCTCGGCCAGCAGCTCCTCGACGCTGGTGATGGTGTGTGGGGTGCGCTTGGGCATCCCCTCGGTCTCGAGTATCTCCCTCACCCTCGCCTCGTCCAGGGTGGAGCCAATGACCTTGCCCAGGGCCGACGAGTGGATCGGGTCTCGATCACCGGGCCGGGCGGCGAATCGCATGGCGCGCTGGCTCTCCACGATCTCCAGATAGGTGATCCGGTTCCCATCCAGGATGGCGAGATTGATGGTCTCCTGGAACCGGTCGCGCAGCTTCTCCAAGTACGGCTTGGCGCGCGCCGCCAAGATCTGGCGGTAGCGGGAGTGTGTGAGGGTGAAGGCCAGCCCGAGTAGGTAGGCGCCGGTATCGGGGGCCTGCTCCACGTAATCCCTCGACTCGAGTGTCGCCAGGTAACGGAAGACCGAGCTCTTCGGCAGATCGACGGCGGTGGCGATCTCCGAAATGGAGGCGCCATCCGGGGAGTTCTTGAGGAGGTCGAGGATGTCGAGCACTCGCGCCGCCGCCCGCACCACATAGCGGCTCTCCGGCTCGGTTGGTTGGGACTGGTTCATCTAATAAAACCTTAACTTTGTCCAGCGGAACGAGAGTATCCCCGGGATTTTGGCCAGTCAAGGTCGCTCCAGCACCACCGGCTCACCCCTGCGGGCGGCTTCTTCCATGGCCAGACTCGCACGAACCGCCTCGACTCCGTCGTCGGCGGTGCAGAGGGGATCGGCTTCCCCCCGGACGCAGCGAATGAAGTGATCCACTTCGTTGGCCAAGGCGCCGGCGTAGCGGCCATGGACCAACGGTGAGAAGTAGGTGTCCTCGACAATTAGACCTTGGTCACCCACCATGACCAGACCCACGTCTCCCTGGTCGACCCGCAGCATTCCCGACTCGCCGATGACGGTAAACCCGCTTCTTCCCCATCCGGCCGTTCCGTCGGGCAGGCACCACCCCAGCATCGCGGTTCCGTGGGCGCCCGACCGGAACCCGAGGACCGCTGAGTACAGGTCGTGGATGTCGTAACCCAGATTGGCCAGGATCCCGCTGCTTCGTTCGGCAGAGATCCGGCTGAGGTCCCCGGCATACCAACGGGCCAGATCGAACTCGTGGACGCCGTAGTAGAGAGGGATGGTGGTCCGGCCCTTCAGCACGCTCTGATCACCCACCACACCGATGCGCTCGGACCGGATCGCCTGCACCGCCCCGATCCTTCCGTCTTCGATGACCCGGTGCATGGCGGCGTAACGCGGTTCGAACCGCAGTATGTGACCGGCCAGCACCGGTACCCCCCGGGAGACCGCTTCGTCGCGGATGCGCTCGGCATCCTCGACCGTGTGCGCCAGCGGTTTGTCCACGGCCGTCGGCTTGCCGGCTCCGATGGCGGCCATCGCCGGCTCGACATGGGCGTACTCGGGAGTCACCACCACCACGCCGGAGACTTCGGGGTGGGATGCGGCCTCCTCGGCGTCGGCCACGTAGCCCGCGCCATAGCGGTCGGCCAGATCCCGGCCCAGGTCCTCTCTCAGATCGCTCACTATCCGGAGCTCGGCGCCGGCGTGCTCAGCAACGGCTCGAGCCCAGCGGCCTCCCATGAAACCGACGCCTATGACGGCGATGGGGACCGGGGCGTTCATCGAGCTGTCCCCGATCGGCTCGCTAAGCTCAGCGTTTGAGCTGGTAAAGATCTAGTTTCAGTCTGTGGAACTAGGAGGTATGCATGCGCATAGGCATCGTCGGTCTTCGTCATGAGTCCAATACGTTCCTCTCCACACCCACCGATCTCCCGCTCTGGGAGAGGCTGGCCGGCGACGACGTCCGCGAGCGATGGGCCGGGACCCACAACGAGATGGGCGGTTTTCTGGCGGGTCTGGAAGCCGAAGGTGCCACGGCGGTCCCGGTGTACTCTGCGTTGGCCACGCCGGCGGGCATGATCACCGCGGGTGCCCTCGATGCCCTCACCGGGGAGCTGTTCTCCGAGTTGAAGATGCGGGGGCCCTACGACGGCATCCTGGCAGCCGCCCACGGCGCCGCGGTAAGCGTACTGCACGCAGACGCCGACGCCCACTGGCTGGGAAGGCTTCGAGAGACGGTAGGCGCGGACACACCCATCGTCTGTACGGTCGACGCCCATGCCAATCTCTCCCAGGAGATGCTGGAAGCCACCGATGCTCTCATCTCCTACCGCAGCAACCCTCATCTGGACACCCACGACCGTGGTCTGGAGGCGGCCAGGCTCGTCGTCGGCGCCGTCCGTGGCGAGGTGCGCCCCACCCAGGTGGGCGTTTTTCCCCCCGTGGCGATCAACATCCTCCAGCAGGGGACCACGGTGGAGCCTTGCTTCCCGCTCTACCAGCTGGCCGAGGGCCTTCGAGGGGAGGAAGGGGTCCTCAGCGTCAGCATCTGCCTCGGGTTCCCCTACGCCGACGTCCCCGAGATGGGGACCAGCTTCAACGTGGTCACCGATGGCGACCCCGGGCTGGCTGCCCGGGCCGCGGGTAGGCTCGCCGCGCATCTGGTCGCCCGCCGAGACCAATTCGTCCCCGAGCTCGTCTCCCCCGAGGAGGCGGTGGAGAAGGCGACCGATTCCCCTGGCCCGGTGTGCCTCCTGGACATGGGCGACAACGTTGGGGGCGGCTCTGCCGGCGACGGGACGACCCTGGCGTCCGTCGTCTACCACCGTGGCGGGCCGAAGACGTTCATCGCACTCTTCGACCCGGAGGGGGTCGCTGCGGCATGGGAGGCGGGAGCCGGCAGCTCCATCGAACTCGAAGTGGGGGGGAAGACAGACGATCTGCACGGCCCGCCCCTTCCCGTCCGGGCCACGGTTCGCAGCCTCCACGACGGCCGGTGGGAGGAGAGCGAGGTCCGTCACGGCGGCAACCCCCGATTCGATATGGGTGACACAGCGATCCTCGAAACCGACGGCGGCCTGACCGTACAGCTCACCTCGAAGCGGGTTGCCCCCTTCAGCCTGGGCCAGATCACCAGCTGCGGGCTCGACCCCGCCGAGTTCCAGATCCTGGTCGCCAAGGGGGTTCACGCCCCGGTGCCGGCCTATGAGCCGGTGTGCCCCACCATCATCCGGGTCAACACCCCGGGTTCGACATCCGCCGACATGCTGAGCCTGCATTTCCGGCACCGGCGCAGACCGCTCTTCCCCTTCGAGGACATCGTCTAGGGGAGTCATCCTCCCGCCTCGGTTTCGTCTCCGGCCACCGCCCACGCCTCCTCTCCGGCGAGCGCGAAGTGACATGCGGCATGCCGGCCGGGCAGCCACTCGTCGAGCCCCGGGATCTTCTCGGAGCAGACCGTCTGGGCGATCGGGCAGCGGGGATGGAACTTGCAGCCGGGGGGCGGGTCTCCGGGATCGGGAGGCTCGCCCGCCAGCCGGATTCGCTTCCGCTGCACGGCATGCACAGAGGGGGCGGCCGACATCAGCGCCCGGGTGTAGGGATGGAGCGGTCTCTCGTAGAGCTCCTTCGAGGAGGCGAACTCCACTATGTCGCCCAGGTACATGACGGCTATCCGGTGGCTCATGTACTTGACGACCCCCAAATCGTGCGACACGAACAAGTAGGCGAGCCGATGCCGTCTCTGGAGATCCTTGAGCAGGTTCAGGATCTGCGCCTGCACCGACACGTCGAGGGAAGAGACTGCCTCATCGGCCACGATGAGAGAAGGCTGGACCGCCAGCGCCCGGGCGATGCCGACCCGCTGGCGCTGGCCACCGCTCAGCTCGTGCGGGTACTTGTCGGCATCATCCGGCTTGAGTCCCACATCTGCGAGGAGCTGGCCGACCCGTTTCCGCACCGCGGACCCCCGCTCCAAGCCGTGGATCTCCAGAGGGTCGGCCACGATCGAGCCCACCTTCATTCGGGGAGGCAGGGACGAGTACGGGTCCTGGAAGACGATCTGAGCCCGACGCCGCAGCTCCTTGACCCGCCCGGCGTCGAGCCGCTCGCCGGCGAAGTAGACCTCTCCGGCGGTCGGTTCCTCCAGGAACAAGATGGTGCGAGCCAGAGTCGACTTGCCGCACCCGCTCTCGCCTACCAGCCCGAGTGTCTCCCCCTCCTCGATGGTGAAGCTCACCCCGTCCACCGCACGCACCGTCTTCTTGGCTCCGACGAAACCCCGACTCCGCACATAGTGCTTGGCGAGGCCGCGGACTTCGAGGAGCGGGGGCGTCATCGCACCGCTACCTTGCCGGCTGGGACCGAGTCGAGATGGCAGGCCGCCAGCCGACCCTCACCCACCGTCTCCAGCGGGGGATTGACCTCCACGCACACCTCCATCACATAGGGGCAGCGGGGGGCGAACGGACAGCCGATGGGCACCCGGGTGGGGTCGGGAAGCTCTCCCCTGATGATCGGAAGACGCTCGCCGGGATCGATGTCGCCTCGTGGCACCGACTCCAACAGGGCCTGCGTGTAGGGGTGCTCCGGGGAGCCGATCACTGCCTCCACCGGGCCGTGCTCGGCCACCTGGCCGGCGTAGAGGACGACGATGCTGTCGGCGTACTCGCGAACCAGTGCGATGTCGTGGGTGATGAAGATCATGGCCGTCCGGTGCTGGCGAGTGACCTCACGGAGCTGCTCGAGCACCTGGGCCTGGGTAGTGACGTCGAGGGCGGTGGTGGGCTCGTCGGCGATGAGCAGGTCCGGCCGGGCCAGCATGGCCATGGCGATCATCACCCGTTGGTTCATCCCCCCGCTGAGCTGGAACGGGTACTGGGTGAGGACAAAGTCGGGATCGCCGATGCCCACGTCCAGAAGGGCGGCTGCCGCCTTCTCCCTCGCCTCGTCCGAACCGATCCGCTGGTGAGCGCGTGTGGTCTCGACCATCTGCGAGCCGATGCTGAGCACCGGGTTCAACGAGGCGGCGGGGTTTTGGAAGATCATCCCGATCTTGCGGCCTCGCAGTGCCGCCATCTCGCGATCGCCGATGCGGGTCAGATCCCGCCCCTCGAAGAGGACCTGACCCCCGGTGACCCGCCCCGGCGAGTCGAGCAGTTGGATGATCGAGAGGGCGGTGACCGACTTGCCCGAGCCGCTCTCCCCCACGATGCCCAGGGTCTCTTCCCGGTCGACGTCGAAGCTCACGGTCCGGACCGCCCTCACCGTTGCATCCTGGAGCGGGAACTCCACGCTCAGCTCTCTCACGGAGAGAAGAGTTGCTGCAGCCGGTTGGCCGTGTCCCCCCGACCGGGGAGCGGCAACGACACTGGGCGGGGCCGGGGTCTTCTGACGCCGCCGTCGGAAGATGCCCTTCTTCAGCTTGGGGTCGAGGACATCGGCGGCCCCGTCTGCGGTGAGATTTATGGCGAGGACCGTCACCATGATGGCCAGCCCGGGGAGTATCGACAGCCAAGGGGAGATGATCATGTTCCGGCGACCCTCGGCCATGATCAACCCCCAAGAGGGGGTGGGAGGAGTCAGTCCCAAACCGAGAAAGCTGAGCGTCGACTCGACGAGGATCACGAACCCGATGTCGATCATGGCGATCACCAGCACCACCTGCCACACCGCGGGGAGGACGTATTTGGTCATCAGCCGGTAGCGACCGGCGCCGATCGCCCTGGCGGCGGTCACGTAGTCCTTGTCCCGTTCCGCCAGCACCCGGGACCGAACCACGCGGGCGTAGAGGATCCAGCCCGGGATCCCAAGCACCAGGATGAGATGCAATGCATTCCGATCGGGGAGCGTCCCGAGCACGATGATCGCCAACAGGATGAATGGGAAGGCGAGCTGCATGTCCCCGAGACGCATAAGCAGTGCGTCCAACCAACCCCTGGAGAACCCGGCCGCGATGCCGGCTACCAGCCCCAGGATGGAGGCGATCACCACCGCGAAGAACGCGATCACCAGGGAGTTCCTCGCCCCGTAGATGAGTCGGGAAGCCGTGTCGCGCCCCAGAGTGTCGGTGCCGAGTGGATGCTCCATCGAGCCGCCCTCCACCCAGAAGGGTGGGGCCAGGCTGGCGGAGAGGTCCTGGCGGATCGGGTCGTGAGGAGCCAACAAGGGGGCCAACACCGCCACAACGACGATCAGAACCAGAAGCACCGCCCCGGCCAGGAAGGTCTTGCGACGCAGCAGACGCCGGAGCGTCCGGCCGCGAGCCGATGGCTCGACCTCCGCCTCTCCCACGACGGCATCGCCGACTGTGCGGTTGGTCACCTCATACCCAGTCGAATTCTGGGGTCGAGCGCCGCGTAGACCAGATCGACCACGAAATTGACCAGCACGAAGGCCAGCGCCGCCACCAGTACGCCTCCTTGGATCACCGGGAAGTTCCGACCCGCCACGGCGTCCAGGGTGAGCTTGCCGATCCCGGGCCAGTTGAAGATGAACTCGACCACATAGGCACCGGCCAGGATCAGGCCCGCCTGCAAGCCGACCAGAGTCACCAGCGGGAGAGAAGCCACCTTGAGACCATGGACCAGGATGACCCTCCTCTCTGAGATCCCACGCGCCCGAGCCGCACGGACATGGTCGTCACCCAGGGTGTCCAGGAACGACTGGCGGATGGTGCGGATCAAGACCGGCGTGAGGGCCACTACCAGAGTCGCCACCGGCAGGACGAAGCTCCTCGGTCCTTCCATGTCGACCGCAGGGAACCAAGCCAGCTGCACCGCGAAGAAGAGGACCAACACGGTGGCCAGCCAAAAGCTGGGTGTGGCCAATGCCAGGGAGACATACACCAGCACCGCCCGGTCCAACAGGCCGTTGGGACGGAGAGCGGCGGTGATCCCCAAGACAAGAGCGAGGGTGGAAGAGGCCACGATGGTTACCGCTGCCAGGGCGGCCGTGTTGGGCAGGGTGTCGAGGACCTCCTCCATGACCGGCTGCCCACCGTGAAAGGACGTACCCAAATCGCCTTGAGCCAGCCCGACCAGGTAGTCGCCGTACTGGACCATCAGGGGCCGGTCGGTCCCTATCCGCTCCCTGGTGAGCTGCACTATCTCGTCCTGCTCGCCCGGGGGGTGCATCAATCGGGCGGGGTCACCAGTGGCGAAGCGGAGGATGAAGAAGACCAGGGTTACCACGCCCAGCACCACAACGACCATCTGGGCGCTGCGACGAAGAGTGAACCTGAGCATGTGCTACGCCTTCCGTGGCCCGGGAGCCGAGCGTCCTGCGTCGCCTGCTGCTCGGCTCCCCGCGGTCACGTCATGAAGGCAGTGTATGGGTCTCAGTCACTCGCTGAGCCGGGCGGGATAGAAGAGCGTCTGGAAATTGGGACGCACTTCCAGGCCCTCGAGGCTGGCGCTGTGGGCGATGGAGAAATCGCTGTTGTAGAGCGGGATTTGCCAGAGCTGGTCCCAGAGATGGGCCTGCATCTCGACGGTCACCTGCTCGCGCGCCGCCGGGTCGGTGGTGGTGGCCACCGATGCGATCAGCTCGTCGAGCTCTTCGTCCCCGAAGAACCAGGCGAAGCTGGACGAGTAGACCCGGGCATGAGCGGTGGGGTCGCCGTTACTGCTCCAACTCAGGTGGTACATGTCACCGGTGCCATCCTCGGAGAAGATGTCGTCGATCATCCCGCCCAGGTCGGAGGTGACCACCCTTGGCTTCAAGCCCACCTCCTCCATGTTGGCCACGATCGCCGACACCACCTCTTCTGCCCGGGGCAGGAAGCCGCTGGCCACCCAGAGCTCGAACTCGGGCCCGCCGTCGGCGATCCCGCCTTGCTCGAGCAGAGCTGCCGCCTGTTCGGCGTCACGTGTGTAGGCGGGCTCACCCGGCGTGTGATACAGCGTCTCGGTGGGCACGAAGCTGGTCGCCACCGCGCTCTCCCCTTGGACCAGACTGGTCACCAGGGCCTCGCGATCGATCGACCACATCACCGCCTCGCGGAACTCAGGGCTCTCCTCCCACAACGGGAACCGGCCTGGGAGCACCCACAGGTTGACGCTCTCGATCCCGGTGACCGACGACAGGACAAAGTCGGGGCTGCCCGCGACCACCTGCAGATGCTGGGGCGGCACCCGATCGATGGCATGGGCCTGTCCGGCCAACAAGGCGCTGAGACGGGTGTCGGGGTCCTGGATGAACTCCCATACCAGCTCGGCGATCTGAGGCGCACCCTGCCAGTAGTCGGCATTGGCCTCCATCACCTTGCGGGTGGGGTCGTTGGTCACCAGCTTGAAGGGCCCGGTCCCGTTGGGCTGGGTCTTGATGCCCTCCGGGTTGTCGGCGAGGTCCTCCGCCGAGACGATGATCGTGTTGCGTAGCTGGGCGAACAGGGCGGCGAATGGGCCCTCGCTCTGCAGTCTCACCGTGAGCGGGTCGACCACCTCGACCGTGGTGGGAATCCAGTCGCCGGCCTGAAGCGACGGCGTCTCCGTCGCGCCGGATGACAGTTCGATGGAGGCCTTCACGTCCTCGCCGTCAAAGGTCGAGCCGTCGTGGAAGGTGACCCCTTCACGAAGCCGGAATTCCCAGGTGCTGTCGTCGATCTGGGTCCACTCGGTGGCCAGCATCGGCTGAGGGCTGGAGAGGTCGCCACCCGGGAAGTCGACGAGGTAGTCGAAGATCTGCGCCTCGATCCTCCCCTGACTCTGCGCCGTGTGCTGGTAGGGGTCCCAGTCGGCCCAGAAGTTCTCGGCGATGAGGAAGCGGACGCTGCCCTCGGCGCTCGGGGCGGCCGTGGTGTCGGTGGGAGCGGCAGTGGTCCCCGGGGCCGCGGTGGCGCCGGGTGCCGCCTCGGTGGTGGTGGTATCAGCGGTCTTCGAGGTACAGGCCGTAGCCACCAGTGCCAATGCCAAGAGAATAAAGGTCGTCTTCCGCCGGAGCCCCATGATTGTCCTCCTTGATAGCCTTTTCATTGAGTGAAATGGGCGACTCGCCCAGTGACATGAATGTATCATTGACCCCAGACAGCGTCAACCGTCCCCGGACACCACCCAGGCCTACCGGGGACCGCCCAGCCGGGCGTCGTAGACCAGAGTCTTGATCTGCGACATCTCCATGATCGTGTACTTCCCACCGAGGCGGCCCACTCCGCTCCGCTTCCCCGAGAACCCGCCAAAGGCGGTGTGGGGCTGCCAATAAGTGGGCACGTCGTTGAGATTGACTATTCCTGCCTCGAGCCTCTCACCCGCGTAGGCGGCAAGCTGGGGATCGGAGGTGAACACCCCGGCCACCAAACCCAGGTCGTTGTCGTTGGCGAGGCCGATCGCCTCGTCGATCTCCGCGAAGGCGATGACGGAGGCGACGGGGCCGAAGGTCTCCTCACGGAAGATCTCCATCTCAGGGGTGACTCCGTCCACCACCGTCGGCCGGTAGTAGAGGTGCGTGGGGCGATCGTCGGCCCTGGCTCCCCCGGCGAGCACGGTGGCCCCGGAACTGGCGGCATCGGCCAGGTGACGGTCGATCTTGGCCGCGGTGTGCTCGTTGTTGAGAGGGCCCATCGTGGTGTCGGGGTCGAGTGAGGCGCCCAATTTGATGGCCTCCGCACCCTTGACCAAGCCCTCCACCACACGGTCGTGCAGGCTCTCGTGAACGATGATGCGCTCCGTCGAGTCACAGATCTGTCCGGCATTGGCGAAACAGCCAGAGATCATCCGACCGATGGCCATATCTACGTCGGCGTCGGCGAAGACGATTGCCGGGCAGTTGCCCCCAAGCTCAAGCAGCACCGGCTTGGCCCCGGCAAGCCGGGCGATTCGATCGCCGGTCTGCGGGCTCCCGGTGGCCCCGACCGCATCGACTCCGGGATGGGACACGATCGCCTCGCCGACAGTAGGGCCGTCGCCGGTCACTACGTTGACCGCACCCGGCGGAGCCCCGGCATCATCGATGGCTCGAGCCAGATGCAAGGCGGTGAGGGGGGTCAGCTCGGACGGCTTCCAGACGATGGCGTTGCCGCAGGCCAGTCCGGCACAGAGGTACTCGGTGGGGATGGTGGCGGGGAAATTCCAGGGAGTGATCACCCCATAGACGCCACGGGGCTGGCGAATGGTGAAGATGCGCTTCTGCGGGTCGCTAGAGGGGACCACCTCCCCCTCGAGGCGCTTTATGACCTCGGCGGCATCGCGCCACATCTCGACGGCCGCCTCTACCTCCCCGAGTGCCTCCGAGTGGAAAGGCTTGCCCTGCTCTTGGGCCAAATCCCGGGCGATCTCCTCCTTGCGCTCGCTGATGACGTCGGCGATGGCGTGGAGCAACCCGCCCCGCTGGTAGGGGCCCATGGAGGCGATCTGGTGACGAGCTGCCCGGGCCGCCTCGACTGCCTGGTCGACGTCCTCGGCGGTGCCCATGGGAACCTCCGCCAAGAGCTCACCGGTGGCGGGGCTATGGACCGGGATGGAGCCCGTGCCGGTTCCTTCCACCCATTTCCCTCCAATGAACAGCTGCTTGCGGTCGGCCACCCACGCCTCCTTTTCACTCAATGAACCGTCTCGACCGAACAATGATACCGAGGTGTCGAAGGCCTCCCCGAGGGACCCCGCCGTTCGAGCGTCACGGAGCCGTCGAGCGCTGCAGGAGTGATGCCAGCCTCGTTCATCATTCGCTGGTTGCCCTACGTACAAATCACCAGCAACATTGTCCGCTTCAAGGGAGCCGTTGAAGCCTGGGAAGTCTGAAAACCGAGAAACGACAGCCCGACCATCGCCCGCCAGGGCCCACTAGGTTGGTCGCTGGATCGAGCCGTACGGTGACCATCTCCCATTGAAGGCGCGATTTTGAGGTTCAGTTCCATGGCGGCACCGGCTAACGAGTCTGAGGAACACGAGATGGACGAGCGGCGCATATTGACTGAAGAGGAAGCCTTTAGGCTACTTACCCACCTCTTTGCTACGGCAGAGCTACACACCACCGAAGGTGGCTATTACAGCGACAAGCGCATAGTTGAGGGCTGCCTGCCTTTGGTAGATCCCATGATCCAGAACGGTGGTCCTAACAGCAGCGACTGGCTCGAAGCGTTCAAGTCGGACACCCAGGAAGCCCTCGCCAATTGGACCCGGGACCAAGATGCCTATCGCGACTTCCTACAGCGCGCCGTTGGCCGGATCGTCAAGCGACGTCAGGAGAGATCGGCCCCCACCGGGTTCCTCGCTCACTTAGAGTGAAGCCGCCCCTAGGTCGCGATCACGGTCGCAGCAGGATCTTGGGCCACGGCTGGGCCACAACACACGTGAGCGTCGGTCAACCCATGCGAGATCTGGCGAGATCAAACCACCTGGTAGATACACGTATTTCCAAGACAGCCCAGGTCACCAAACTGGGCGACAACGGTCTGAAAAACCGGAGGTCGACGGATCGACGCCGTCCCTGACCACAAACAGAATCGAAAATGTTTGCCTGGGTGGTCGCAGTCACGACGTCAGCTCCTTCGCCCCTGAATTGGCCCCAGGACGGGGTTTCGGCCGGGACGCGCGGGCATCACTGCCAATCGCCGTCACCGGAATAGCGTGCTGCCGTGAAACAGCGGCCAGCACCTGAACGTGTCCACGTCGTGGTCTTGGTGGGATGGGCGGTCGTGCTCGTCGCTTTGGTCGCGATCTTGATGGCATCGGCCTGGGAGGGGGGAGGACGGTCCGGCTGGGGCGACATCGTCATCTGGGGGGGCCTCTTCGTACTCTGGGGAGGGATTGCCGTGTTCAGCGGGGGGATCATCCTGGCGGTAGCCGGGGGTGTGGCAAGGCTCGCACTGGCTGGTCGCAACTCAAGGACGCTGTTTCTCGTCCTTGCGCCGCCTCTGATGACCGTTGCCGTTATTGGAGCGATCTGGGGATGGCCCTGGTCGACCCTGAATCAAGCCACGCCGGCACCCAGTCCGCCTGCATGGGCGCCCCCCGGTGGATACGACTCCAACGTCGTCCTCAACACGCTCACTGACACGAGGGATCGGTGGGGATCGGTCACCGACCGCAACAAAGTCGTCTATACCTGCGCTCGAACGTATGCGTGGGCGCTCACGGATACCGGAGCAGACTGGCAGTTGTATGCCGTTGACACGATCCTGGTCGACCCCGAGGGGAGGGATGAGAACAGGGTTCGAACAGAGGCCTGTGTGGCGTTGCAGAGCGTGAGGGTCCACGGAGCAATCTGATAGCCAATTCGCGCCGGGGTGGTACTCGGTGTGCACAGGAGGATGCACACAACCCTTTCAGGTTCCGCCATCAGTGGAGTAATGCCACTCGCTGGGACGAAACGGCTCGATACGCGATCTGGATCCGCCCACCGGGGCGAGGCACTCGGACGATCTCGCGGTAAGCAGCAACCCTGTCGGGTACCAGGTTGAGACGCCGTTGGAGATCACGATATCCGCCCACCCGTCAGGGACGGGAAGGTTCTCGATGAGGCCCGATCGGAACTCGACGTTGGTGACCCCACACTCGTCGGCGGTGTTGCGAGCCCGATCAAGCCATCTCAAGAGTCATATCGACACCCACGACCTCTCCGGCGTCGCCCACCGCCCGGTCCGGCAGGCCCCGGAGAAGCCCATCGTCATATCCAACCTGCTTCGCGGCAGTTCTTCCCGTGTGGGATTGGAAGTCCCCTCCGGAGTTGTGGCTACCTGGGTCTAATGACGTTGAACCTCATGACGCAACGCCGCGGCGTCGACGACTTGTGGGCCATCCATAGGATCCCTCCTCAAACCACCTCGAGCGTCGTCTTGACGGGAATGGGGTGGGCGAGGGAGTCGCGCACCGGTGATGTGTCCTGAACGTACTGGCACAACTCGACGAGCTGCTCTTCGGTTGCGTTGGGGCTCGACACGGTGCCCTTCGCCCGGATCTCGGTGAACCCGGGCCGGAGCCCGTCGAGACCCAGGAACGAACGCACGTCGAGGTCGCCCTCGATCTCGTACTCCATCTGGGAGATCTCGATGCCGCGGGCGGCCGCGTTGGCTACGTACCCGACGGCGTAACAGAACCCGAGCGCCTGCAGCAGCAACTCGACTGCGTTCGGGCCCTTGTTGCTCCCCAACAGGATCGGCGGCTCGTCGCCCTCGAGCACGAACGGAGTCGCTCGAGTCTCGTCTTCGACGCCGGCGTGCGTGAACGCCTGGATCGCTCCCGTGTTGTAGGTTCCGTCTTCCCAGCTGCTCGACGCTCGGAACGTGAACACACCCAGATTAAGGTCGTCCTTGATCGCCTCGATCGTGCCAACCAGCTGATCGACGTCGATCCCGTTGCGCACGGTGACTGTGGTACTCATTTCAGGTCTCCTATCTCGACAGCAGGACCTTGCGCTCCCCGGCGTTCCAAGGTCCGGCTTCTCTCTCCGTCGCTGCGTTTTGATTTACCCCGGTCGGTCGTCCGACTGATACTGAGAACGCGACTTGCTCACCGTTGCATAGGCACCTCCTAGACGAGTTCAGCGATGATCGAGGCCGCTCGGGCCGCCCCCTCCGTCTCCACTTGGTGGTACTGAACCTCGCTCCCGATGGCCGAGCTAATGGCTTCAGCGATGGCGTCGGGGGCGCTTGCTGCGTAGTTCATGTGGATGCCGGCTCCGTATTGCTCAAGACGGTGCCGGACGTGGAAATTCTGCTCGAAGTGGTGTCGGAGCGGAAAGTAGAGAAAAGGCCGATTCGCTGCCGTCAGTTCCATTGTCGTCGTCAGTCCCGCCTGGACGACGGCGAGATCGCAGACGCTCAGGTGCCGATAGAGCCGGTCGACATATCCATGAACCTCGAGTCCTTCGTGCGATGGCAACGAGTCGGGATCGATACGGGGGCCGGCCACGACGACCATCCTGAGTCCCGGTACCTTTCGCTTCGCCTCGGGATAGGCGGCGATCACGCGCCCGAGCAGGTCGCGACCCACACCGGAACCGCCGATCGTGACGAGACACACCTGTTCGTCATCTTCGTATCCAAGGTCGGAGCGCATCTCTGCCACCGTGTCGGGATCGGGCGGGATGAACCCGGTCACATATCCGGAGAACATGAAGTTCTCCTCGGTCCAGTCGCGGATGAGGGGCAGATCCGGTCCGAAGGAGTCGGGGACGATGTCCTCGGGATTTCCCACGAAGATCGCACAGTCGCGAACACCGGGGAACCGGGCAACGTGCTCGATCATCTCGGCGTTGTAGTCCGCGGTGAGGAACGCCTCGTGGTCGGACCCGTCTTCATTCGGGAGGTATCCAACGAAGTCGGTCATCCAGACATTGGCGCATCGCTTCAGTTCCGGGTTCTCGTGCCAGTAGTAGTCGACGTCCCACGCCTCGTCGCCGATGACCAGGTCGTAGAGACCCTCGTCGACGACCTCTTGGAACACCATGAAGTTCGAGAGAATGATCTCATCCATTCGTCGCAGCGCCTGGAAGCAGTTCAGGTCGTGCTCCCCCTGCTCGGACTCGATATGTGACGACTCGCTCGCGAGGTGTTCACTTGCAGGGTGGATGCGCTCACCGGCGTCCTCGAGGACCCGGGTCACCGGGTGCTGGGCCAGCCAGTCGATTTCCAGATCGGGATGGTGTTTACGGAGCTCCTCGGCGATCGCGACGTCTCGTCGCGCATGTCCTAACCCAATCGGGGACGAGATGTACAGGGCGCGCTTGCGGCGGGCTAGGCCTCGGATCCACAGGTGCGACGGGGGTGGTACTCCCGTCACCCGGTCGACGAACCCCTTGATGAGCAGATTCGCCTTCACCGGATCGCGGCCCTGGACGAAGTGGCCGCCACCGTCGATGGTCACCAACTCGCCACCCGTTACCTCGGCGAGCTTCGCGCCGAACGCCTTCGGAATGATGTGGTCGTCGGCACCGTGGATCACCAGCAACGGGCAGTCGATCTTGCGGTAGGCAGCCAGCGCCTCTCCACCGTCGACCAGTTCGGCCAGCTTGGTGGCGATCAAGACCTCGGCATCCGTCTCGAGAGCCCAGCCCACGGCGTCTTCGATGGGTTTCGTGGAATGAGGCTCACTGAAGATCTGCCCGATGAAGAAGTCGACGAAACCCGGGTAATCCCGCAGCCAGTGGTACTTGTTGTACTTGGCCCAACCCTTGATCGTGTCGAGTTCCTCGTCCCATGGATACTCGGCGCGCGCCGAATCAACAAGCTCGGGATAGATCGAAGACAGCTCGGTGGTGGGACCGAACACAACGAGGCCGATCGTGCGACCTGGAAAGCGAGCAGCGAAGTGGGCACCGAGGTATCCGCCGAAGGACACGCCGGCAACGACCGCCCTCTGCGTGTCGGTAACATCCATGACGGCGATCGCATCGGCGAGATACTGATCGAGATCGTGATCACCGGGGTCCGTTGGACGGTCGGACTTGCCATTGCCTCGTCCGTCGAACGTCACCACCCGGTAGTGACGCGAAAGGTAGGGGATCTGCATCTTCCAATGCCGGGAATGCAGCAACGACCATGTCGGCATCAGCAGAACGGTCGGACCAGCGTTCTCATAGACCTCGTAGTAGATCTTCACGCCGTCGCGATCCACGTAGCCATCGGCGTCCGGATATCTGGCCCGCATCGTCACATGTCCCGTTCTTCCATGCTCCGGATCACAAGGGCCACTTTGCGCAGCGCCGATCGGGCCGGCAGTTTCTCCTCGGGAATCCCAAGGAGAATCACCGTCTCGGCTCCGAGGAAGGGCAGGCCGGCTAAAGCGGCCCACTCCTGGGCTGTGAACGGTCCAAACCCACCGAAGCGATGCTGCACCCTGGCCGCCACCGATGCGAGCAAATCGAACCAGCTAATGACCTGCCTTTGGACAGCGACGGCGATCCCTTCATCAGACCAGCCGGCGGCGATCATCTCGTTCAGCACCCGTACGTAGCCCGACGCGAGATCCTCCTCGAGGTAGTCACAGGCCTCCTCCCACTGCTTCCACAGCGGCGCTTCGGCATCGAACATCTCGGCTTGCCGTTCCAGAAGGCGCCGGTTCTCCGTCTCGAGCAGCTCAAGGATCATGTTCCGCTTCGACCCGAAGTGATAGTGGATCTGGCTGAGAGGCGCATCCGCTGCGACCGCGACCTTCCGCGTCGACAGTCCGGAATAACCGTGCTCGAGCAGCGACGCCTTCGCGGCATCCAAGATGTGAGACTTCGTCTCGGAGTTGAGTCGCTTCGACGACTTCACGGGAACCACCCCTCGCCATATCGGTCGGTCGACCGAACCGTACTTCAAGGATGCCCATAGTGTCAAGTTCGTCCACCCAGCTCCGGATGCCGTGCGCCATCCGCTGGCCCAACCAGTCGATGACCTTGGCCACGGCAACCCCCTCCCAGCAGAGCGCGCCGCAGAATCTGCTGACCAATGCCCAGGTGAGACCGTGCCGGCCGATGAGTTCGGTGCGCTCGAGGAGGACGGAGTGAGCGTCTCCTACGACATCCGCGGCGACGCGGTCCTCACCGACATGCTTCGCATGCGTGATGCCGGCGAACAGCTTCCTGACCTGGTCGAGATCGACTCACACCTGACTCCGGCGTTCATTGAGGCCGGGTTGCTGACGCCGATGACCGAGCAGATCGCAGACTACGAAGACCCATCGCCAGCGAGTCGTCGCCTTACCCGCCACGATCCGGGACAGGCTCCGGGATCACCTGAACCGAACCGATATGGCTGCGGACGCTCTGGTCTTCACCTCTCCGCAGGGACAGCCGCTGCGATACTCCAACTTCCGACGACGGCAGTGGACACCCGCAGTCGAAAGGGCGGGACTCTCTGATCTAGAGATCCACGAGCTGCGCCACACCGCAGCCTCACTGATGATCAACCAAGGCGCCGACCCCAAGCTGATCCAGACTCAGCTCGGCCACTCCTCCATCTCGATCACCTACGACTTCTATGGACACTTGTTCCCGGACCGTCTCGACGAGCTCGCATCCAGACTCGACGAGTTGATCAAGGAAGATCGACAGACGAGAGGACTTGGCCGAGGATTGGATCGATCGCTCTGAACCGTACAGAGACTGCCTACTATTCTTGGCATTTGCCTGGTCGCATTGGCACTCGCCTACTATACTTGGCGTACGTGCACCTAGGACATCCGCTCTCGTCTCTCGTCACCACCCTCTCGGGGCAGGTCCTCGAAGTGCTGGTCAATACCACCTATCCCCTGTCGGGTCGGCACGTGATGCGGTTGCTTCGCAGAGAAGCCAGCCAGCAGGGAGTCCAGAATGTCCTCGACGAGCTGGCCGCCCACGGGCTCGTCGACCAGGTATCGGCCGGGGGTTCGATTCTCAACACGCTCAACCGGCAGCACATCCTGGCTTCGTTCATCATCGACATCGTGAATCTGAGAAGCGAGCTGATAGATCGGCTCGCCGCCATCGTCGCCGAGGAGGCTCCAGAGGCCAGAAGGGCGATCCTGTTCGGCTCTCTGGCAAAGGGCAGCGCCGACGAGCAGAGCGACATCGACATCGCTCTGGTTTGGCCCGACGACGCATCGGAGGAGGACACCAAAGAGAACATCGCTTCTCGTGTCAGCGAGCTGACCGGAAACGACTGCAACCTTCTCCACTACACGGCAAGCGAATTCGAAGCCCTTGCCGACCGGGCACCAGAGTTGCACGCGGCGATCTCTTCCGAGGGAATCGATCTGATCGGAGCTCTGGCTACCTAATGGCCAAGAGATCGTCCCGCACCCGGCCCTGTGATCGCCACGACGCAGCCCAGCGATACGACCAAGCCAGGGCCTTCGGCGAGCTTGCCGAGCTCGATCCAGAATCCACCGACGGACCGACACGATCAGCAGCAGTCAGCAACGCAGTCCTGGCGGGCATCGCAGCCGCCGACTCGATCTGCTGTCAACGTCTGGGACGCCACGCCGCCGGCGACGACCACCAACAGGCCCTCGCTCTCATCGAGGAGGCGGGAGAGGTTGGCAGGGAAGCACGGCATCACCTGGAGACACTGTTGTCGATCAAGCACAAGGCCCAATACGAGGAGGTCGACCCCACGGTCACCGAGGCGAAAAGAGCGATCCGGGCCATGCGCTCCATCCTTGAGCTCGTCTCCCGCGCCTAGCGCTAATCTTCAAATGGACGGACTCTTCGCGGACTCCGCAACACAACAGCCCAGGTCAGGACCCCGAAACTACCGGTCTGAAAAACCGGAGGTCGACGGATCGACGCCGTCCCTGACCACAAGCTT
>JBBDWM010000025.1:0-21615 GCA_040902845.1 Acidimicrobiia bacterium | reverse complement strand
CCTGACCTGGGGTTTCTGAGTCGGGACGGTGGGACTTGAACCCACGACCTCAGCGTCCCGAACGCTGCGCGCTACCAAGCTGCGCTACGTCCCGATTGATGGACAGAGTGTAGGGAAGCCCTGACGGGACGCCATATCGCCCGTAATTGGGACGAGCAGGTGTCATATACGGCCCTGTAGATCCCTAGAACGAGAGGGGTCAGACCAACAACTCGGCGATCTGGACTGCGTTGAGGGCGGCGCCTTTGCGCAGGTTGTCACCGACCACCCAGAGGTTGATCCCGCCCGGCTCCCCTACTGTCGGCCGAATTCTGCCCACCAACACGTCATCGATGCCGGCGGAGTCCAAGGGGGTGGGCACCCGGTCTTCCCACACCTGGACTCCGGGGGCAACGCCCAGGATCTCCCGGGCCTCGTCTGCATCCATTGGGCGGTCGAAGCGAAGGGTTGCCGCCACACCGTGGCCGACCAGCACCGGCACCCGGACACAGGTGGGCTCGACCTGTAAATCGGGTATCCCGAGGATCTTTCTCGACTCGTACACCAGCTTCCATTCCTCGTCGGTGTAGCCCTGTTCCGTCACCGAGCCGAGGAGCGGCAGGACGTTGAACCCGATCGGTCGGGCGAACAGCGAGGGCTCGGGATCGATCCAACCACCGGTCATCAGGGCGCCGAGATCGGGACGCAAACGATCGGTCTGCTCGATCAGCTCGTCCACTCCCTGTTGGCCTGAGCCGGATACCGACTGGTAGGAGGTGGCCGTCATGCTGCGGAGACCTGCCGCCCGGTGGAGCGGTCCGGCGACCATCATCAGGGTCATCGTCGTGCAGTTCGGATTGGCGATGATCCCCTTGTGCCTCGTCGCCTCGGCGTCATTGACACCGGCCACCACAAGGGGAACCTCCGGCTCCATCCGGAACGCCGATGAGTTGTCGATCACCACTGCCCCGGCCGCAGCGAACCGGGGTGCGAACTCCCGGGAGCGGGCCCCGCCTGCGGAGAAGAGAGCGATGTCGATACCGGACGGGTCGGCTTGTGCCAGGTCCTCTACCAGCACTTCGCCCCACGCCGTCTCGACCACCGATCCGGCCGACCGCGCCGAAGCCAATAGGCGGATCGACCCGAGCGGGAAGTCTCTCTCGTCGAGGATCGCCTGCATCGTGCGCCCCACGGCGCCAGTAGCCCCGACCACTGCGACCGCCCGGTCGCTCATGCCCCAACCTCTTCGGAAATGGTCGGCGGGTGAAAGACGGCGTGAAGGGCCTGAACCGCAGTCTCGACCTGGTCGGCCCTGATCACACACGAGATTCGGATGGTCGACGTCGAAATCATTTCGATGTTTATGCCGGCCCCTGACATCGCTTCGAAGACCCTGGCAGCCACACCAGGATGGGTCTTCATACCGGCCCCCACCAAAGAGACTTTGGCGATGTCGGTGTCGACATCGACAGATTCGGCGCCGATCTCGACGGCGACCTGCTTTGAGATGCGCTCCCCTTCGACAACATGGATCCGCGGCACGGTGAAACTGATGTCGGTGGTCCCGTCGTGGGACACGTTCTGAACGATCATGTCCACATTCACGCCAGCGCTCGCCAGGGCGCCGAACAAGGCCGCCGCGACTCCGGGGCGGTCGGGAACCCGGTTCATAGTCAGCTTTGCCTCCGAGCGATCATGGGCTATTCCACTGACGACCGCCTGCTCCATCGTCGACTCTCGAACCCAGGTGCCCTCGCCGTCGTGAAACGAAGATCGAACATGGATCGGTATCTCGAAACGGCGCCCGAACTCCACAGCCCGGGACATGAGAACGCTCGCACCCCCCGCCGACAACTCCAGCATCTCGTCAAACGGGATCTCGGTCAACTTGCTCGCATCGGGAACGATCTTGGGGTCGGCAGTGAACACCCCGTCGACGTCGGTGTAGATCTCAACCGAATCGGCTCCGAGAGCAGCCGCCAAGGCCACCGCGGTGGCGTCGGAGCCTCCCCGTCCCAGCGTCGTCACTTCTTTCGACTCGGGGTCAACTCCCTGGAACCCGGCAACGATCACGACCCGCCCCTGAGCGAGGCTGTCCCGAACCCTGGTGCCCTGGATGTCGAGGATCTTGGCCGAGCCGTGCGAAGAGTCGGTGAGTATCCCCGCCTGTGAGCCGGTGTAGCTGACCGCAGGTATCCCCCGCGAATTGAGTGTGATCGCCAAGAGCGCCATCGAGATTCTCTCGCCGGCGCTGAGCAGCATGTCCATCTCTCGTGGTGATGGGTCGTCGCTCAACTCGGCAGCGAGAGACATGAGTTGGTCGGTTGTCTCCCCCATTGCCGAGACCACGACCACAACGTCGTTCCCGTCCCGCCGGGTCGACTCCACGCGATCGGCGACGGCCTTTATGCGCGCCGGGTCGGCCAACGATGTCCCACCGAATTTCTGGACCACGATCGACATGGTTCACACAGTTTGGAACGTTTTCGCTCAGAATCGAAACACCGCGAAGGGTTGCACCGGGCCGGTGCCTAAAGTCGCAGCCGCCATGACCGACAGACGACGGCGTCAGAAAGATCAGCGCGCCGCCAAGCGGAAGGCTGAAAAGAAGCAGACCGCACGCCGCGAACTGGGCCGTCGGCTGGGCACCGCATTGGTCTTCGGGGTGCTGGTAGTGGGGGTGCTCGCCATCGGCGCCTTCTTCGGCGATGACGAGGGCGACCTTCCCCGAGGCTATGAGGGCTTCCGCCAACAGACGACAGCATGCGGGGCGGAACAGCCACCGGCAGAACAGGTGGCCGAGTACGCCGAGCCCGAGCAACAGGCCGACATCATTCCCTCGGCCGAGGTCACGGCAACCCTTCAGACCTCGTGTGGGAAGATAGTCATCGAGCTCGACCCTGCCGGCTATCCCGAGACGGTCAATTCCTTCGTCTTTCTCGCCCGGGAAGGGTTCTACAACGGGCAGGTGTTTCATCGCATCGTTGCCGATTTCCAGTTGTTCTCGGGTGACCCGCTGGCAGACGGGACCGGTGGGCCCGGATATCGGATTCCCGACGAGTTCCCGCCTGAGGACTTCGTCCACACCCCAGGAGTGGTGGCAATGGACAACGTCGGAAAGGGCACCAGCGGGAGCCAGTTCTTCATCGTCCTCGGTGCAGCAGCCGATGTCCTCAACCCTCAGTTCAACGTCCTGGGCAATGTCATTTCGGGACAGGAGACACTCGATCTCATCGAGGAGGTCGAAACCGCAAGACGACCCGGTTCGGTGGAGGAGAGTCTTCCCCTGGAAACTGTCTATCTCGAGAGTGTCACCATCGACGTAACCGGTTCTTGACCCACGCACCCGCCATCATCGGGGCGTAGGAGACCAATGGCCGTAGACCTCCATTCCCATTCGACATCGTCTGACGGTTCTGAGAAGCCGGCCGCCCTCGTCGAGCAGGCGCTCGAGGTCGGGCTCACCGCCCTCGGCCTCACCGATCACGACACCCAGGATGGGATCTCGGAGGCCAAAGCGGCGGCCAGGTCCACAAATTTGGAGCTGATACCGGGGACCGAGCTTTCCCTGGAATACGACGAGGGCGGGATGCATCTGATTGTCCTCTGGCTGGAGCCAGGTCCCGGTCCACTCCAGAACCGGCTCGAGGAGCTTCGTCACGGTCGGGAGCAGCGCAATGAGAACATGGCGCAACGTCTCACCGAGCTAGGGATGCCGGTCACCGCCGAGGAGATCGTCGAGGAGGGGGGTTCGGGCAGTGTCGGGCGGCCCCACATCGCCGCCGTCATGATGCGCAAGGGGTACGTCGAAACCATCGAGGAGGCGTTTGAGCTCTGGCTCACGTCGGGTAAGCCCGCCTACATCGGACGGCCCCGGCTGGCCCCTGAGGACGCAATTCAGCTAGCTCGCGTGTCGGGCGGAGTTCCCGTCCTTGCCCACCCTCACACTCTCGGGATCAATCGAGCGCATGAAATGGCGGACCTGCTGAGCCGCCTCATCCCCGCCGGGCTCGTCGGTTTGGAGGCGTTCTGCGCCGGCTATCGGCGTCACGAGAGGGAGGGCTACTCCGACCTGGCACGCCGCTTCGGGCTGGTCCCTTCCGGGGGCAGTGACTTTCACGGCTCCTATAAGCCAGGGCTGAGTCTTGGCACCGGATATGGAGATCTCGTCGTTCCCGATGGGCTGGTCGACGAACTCAGATCCCACGCAGGAGTCACATGAGCCGGCCGCTTCGGATGGGGACCGCAGCCGCGGTTGTCGCCGGGAGCGTCTTGTTGTCCCGTCTGCTCGGGTTAGGACGGGAGACCCTCCTGGCATCCATGATCGGAGTCAACGTCGAGGGAGACCTCTACCGCCAGGCCTTCACCATCCCCGATTTCCTCAACTACCTGTTGGCCGGGGCCTATCTGACCATCACCTTGATCCCCATCCTCAGCCGTCATCTGGAACAGGGCGACGCAGACGGCGCCAACCGCGCCTTCAGCTCCGTCTTCCGGTTCGTCATCCTCGCCATCGTCGGGCTCACGATCGTGATGTGGGCGGCGGCGGATCCCCTGGTGTCGCTGATGTTCCCGGAGGCAGCCGATCATGAGCGGCTCGTATCCCTAACCAGGCTCGTTCTCCCCGCGCAAGTCTTTCTGGTAGCGGGCGCCCTGCTGATGGCGGTCCAGTACACCCACCGCAGATTTGTCCTGCCCGCCTTGGCCCCGATCGTCTACAACCTCGGGATCATCTTGGGAGGTCTCGCCTCGGCCCTGTTTGGCGAGGCCACCCCGGAGGGATTTCTTTGGGGGGCGGTGGTCGGGTCGGCGCTCGGCAACTTCGGCTTGCAGTGGTTCGGAGCCAGGGCCACCGGCACCCGCCTGGTCCCGGTCCCGCGGGGTCAATCGTCAATCGGGGAGTACCTGCTCCTTGCATTGCCCCTGATGGTCGGCCAATCGATCGCAGTGCTCGACGAGCAATTCGTACGCTGGTTCGGACAGGTGGAAGACGGAGCAACCTCCGCGCTCAGCTTCGCCAGACAGCTCAACATGGTCCCGATCGGTGTCATCGCCCAGGCCGCCGGGGTGGCCGCCTATCCGTTCCTGGCCCGTCTCGCGGCCCGCGGTGACAGCGAAGGGCTGACCGCCACCACGTCCAAGGCCGCCCGCAACACTGTCTTCGTTGCCGCTGCCGCCGCGGCGGCCCTCCTGGTCCTCGCCCGCCCCATGGTGAGACTGCTCTTCCAGTGGGGGGCTTTCAGTGCCGAGGACACCGAGTTGGTGGCGCGGCTCCTGATGATCTACGCCTTTTCGGTGCCGGCCTGGGGGCTGCACCAGATCCTGTCCCGTCATTTTTATGCCAAGCGAAAGATGTGGACCCCGGTCCTGATCGGAACCGTGGGGACCGTGGTCGCGGTACCCGTTTGGTCAGGCTTCTACAACCTGTCGGGAGTGGAGGGTTTCGCCATTGCCTCGGTGGCCGTGATGAGCGCCTACGCACTGGCCCTGCTGGTGGCCTGGGGCATGGACTCGGGATGGCCTGCGGTCCGGAACGTCGCGATCTCCTTGCTCCGGGGCCTCCTCGCTGCCGGAGCGGCGGTGGTCCTCGCCCTGCCGGTGGTCAACGCAGTATTCGGTCAAGGAGAGCTGACGGTCCTCGGTGGGTTGGGAGCGGCTGCCCTGGGTGGGTTGACCGCCCTCGCCGGGTTTCTCGTCGTCTCCTACCTGCTTCGGGCGCCCGAGTTGAAGGAGATCATGAGGCGCGCCTGACTCAGAGTGTCAGACGCCCCACCGTCTCCCCGTCGTCGATCTCGCCAGTCCGGACAAAACCGAGCTTCATGTAGAACGGTTCGGGGGCCACGAAGCCCCGTTGGCTTGGCGCCACATCGAGATCGAATACCGCGGCCAGTTTCCCTTGGTGGATGGGCTCGAAAGTGACCATGGATCTGTCCTCCCGGTCAGAAGCGATCGGGCTCCACCAGTTCAAGTGGGGTATCGGGCTCCTCGGGGAGCTCCGCCCGCATCCATGCAGACAAGCCGCGGGCACCGCCGGGAGGCAGCCTCCGCATGGTGTCCTCGTCCCGGGTGAGATGGTCGAGGACGACGGCGATGAGCGCAGCCTCGAACGCGCCGGCGCCACCCTTGATCTGAATTCCTTCAACCATCTGCAGGTTCCACGAGCTCGATCAAGGTACCACCGAGGTCCTCAGGGTGGACAAAGGCAATCTGTGTTCCTCGCCCGCCAACCTGAGGAGTCTCATCGATCAGCCTCGCACCCTGATCCTTCAAGTGTGCCAGAGCGGCCGTTATCGATGCCACGGTGTACGCCACGTGGTGCAGGCCCTCACCCCTGCGCTCGAGGAACCTCCCCACCGGGGTGTCGGCGCCCAGTGGTTGCAGAAGCTGGATGAACGAGCCGCCTACCGGGATCATCGCCTCCTCTATCCCCTGGGCCTCGACCACTTCCCGATAGAGCGGGACTACCCCGTACCGCGCCTCATAGCCATGAATGGCCTGATCGAGGTCGAAGACCGCGATACCGACATGGTCGAGGTTCAGAAGTTTCATCATGCAGAGGCTATTGCCACCGGCCCTTTGGTGCGACCGCTCTCCCGGTAGCATCAGGGTCTGGAGGTCAACGTGAACAACAGCGTCATCACCGGGATTGCCCGCACCCCCATTGGCAAATACGGCGGCGTCCTGGCCCCACTCCGGGCAGTGGATCTCGGTGGATATGCCATAGCCGCCGCCTTGAATCGTTCAGGGGTCGATCCCGCAGCCGTCGACGAGGTCCTATTCGGCCATGTCCTCCAGGCGGGAGAGGGTCAGATCACCGCTCGTCAGGCAGCAGTGCGCGGCGGCCTTCCGATGACTGTTCCCTCGGTGACAGTCAACAAGGTCTGTCTCTCCGGGATGTCCGCAATCGGGCTTGCCGACCGTGCCATCCGACTCGGTGACTCGAAGTTCGTGGTCGCCGGTGGGATGGAGAGCATGACCAACGCCCCGCACGTTGTTCGTGAGCTGCGTTGGGGCGCCCGGATCGGCGACGTCGCCATGACCGATGTCATGCAGCGCGACGGGCTGTTCTGCGCTTTCGATCAGTGCACGATGGGGGAGTCCTCGGACCGCAAGAACGACCGGCTCGGGATCGGCCGCGCCGAACAGGACGAATGGTCCGCCCGCAGTCATCAACTCGCTTCCGAGGCTGCCCGAACCGGTGGATTCGCCGACGAGATCGCACCAGTCGACGTTCCTCAACGAAAGGGCGACCCGCTGAGTGTGGATTTCGACGAAGGGATCAGAGTGGATGCCACCTTTGAGTCGCTGGCCGCCCTCAAGCCCGCTTTCCTGACCGGGGGAACCATCACCGCCGGGAACGCCTCCCAGATATCAGACGGGAGTGCGGCCGTGGTGGTCGCCGATCGGGCCGCCGCCGAGGCGTCGGAAGCCCCGATCCTCGGTGAAATCCTCGCCTATGGCCAGATCGGAGGCAGTGACGCCACGTTGCACGAGCGCCCGGCCGAGGCGATGCTGGTCGCGCTGAAAAGGGCCGGCTTGGATCCCACCGACCTCGACCTCGTCGAGATCAACGAGGCTTTCGCCGCAGTGACGGTCTGGTCGGCCCGAATGCTGGACATCCCGGTTTCAAAGGTAAACGTCAATGGTGGAGGCGTGGCTCTCGGTCACCCACTCGGAGCCACCGGCGCTCGGATCGTGGTGACTCTGATCAACGCACTGCGGAAACGTGGTGGTGGCTTGGGGGCGGCGACTCTCTGCGGGGGCGGTGGGCAGGGGGACGCCATCGTGATCAGGGTGGACAGCTGATGCCCGAGCAGGTCGAGCACAACCTCGGCCTGGATCTGGTCCGGGTCACTGAAACCGCGGCCATGGGCGCCGCTCGATGGCTGGGGCGTGGAGACAAGGAGGCGGCCGATCAGGCCGCCGTCGACGGCATGCGTCTCCATCTCTCGACCCTCGACATCGACGGGTTGGTTGTGATCGGAGAGGGTGAGAAGGATCAAGCGCCGATGCTCTTTAATGGCGAGCGGGTGGGAACCGGGAAGGGCTTGACCGTCGACGTGGCGGTGGACCCGGTCGACGGGACCACGCTCACCGCGTCGGGAATCCCGGGCGCCATCACCGTGATAGCCCTGTCGACGGGGCGAGGCTCGATGTACACCTCTGGGTCCCTGGTCTACATGGACAAGATCGCGGTCGGGCCCGAGGCAGCCGGATCGGTCGATCTCGAGGCGCCGGTCGAAGAGAACCTGAGACGCGTGGCCAAGGCCAAGGGCAAAGACATCAACGACCTTCGAGCGCTGATCCTCGACCGGCCCCGGAATCAGCTCTACATCGACGGAGTGCGCAGAGTCGGGGGCCGGATCTCACTGCTCCGCGACGGCGATGTGGCCGGCGCCATCTCGACAGCACAGGACGACACAGCAGCCGACATCCTGTTGGGCATCGGCGGCTCGCCGGAAGCGGTGATCGCGGCAGCAGCCCTCACCTGCATGGGAGGCGAGATCCAATGCCGACTGTGGCCTCGCGACGACGAGGAGCGGGCACGCGCCCTCGACGAAGGGCTGGATGTCTCCCAGGTTCTCTCGACGCGTGACCTGATCGCGCCGGACAACGTCTTCTTCGCAGCCACCGGAGTGACCGGTGGCGAGTTCCTACGGGCTGTCGACTTCCGGGGAGACCAGGTCGTCACCCACTCCGTGATCATGCGCTCGAAGACGCGCTCGATCCGCTATATGGACGCCTATCACGATCTCGCTCGACTTCGTGAGATCTCGGCTCTGACCCTCGACTGACCGGGACTCAGGCGTCGGATGAGCTCGCGCGGCGCCAGACCAGAGTGACCCACCCACTGACGATGATCAGAGCCGCCACAGCAACCGCCCGGACCAGAACCCCGCTCACCTCGAAGCCTTCCACGAGCAGGGCCATCAACTGGACCACTCCACTGACGACGATGGCAGTTCCCACACCGCGGACCACAACCAGGATCGGATCCACCTGCCGGCTGCGCGCAGCGAACGACGCCGTCGCGAACTCCACGATCAGGACGATCAATAGTGCCTGAGCCCACAACGGAGGGGAGAGGGTCACCGGCAGGGCGGAGATGATGGCGAGTTGGACGACGAAAGCCACCGCCGCAGCCGTTACCGAAGCGGAAAGACCTGAAAGCAAGCCCGCCACCAGAATCAGAACCCCGACTCCGCCAACGAGGGCGCCCAAACCCGACCCTCTGGCGGTGGGCACCGATAACACCAGTGCGACAGCCAGGAGCACCGCCACCAACGCGCTCAGCCGAGCCGTCGTCGCCAAGACGTCCTCCACTGTTCGAGTCGGGCGATCGGGACATCGGCCGGCTCGCCCGACCGCCAGATTGTGATCGGGATGCCCTCCGAGGCCAGACGGTCACGCAGTCGCTCCCGTTCCAGGCTCCAGATCCGACGTCCCAACGACCTGGCCTCGTCACCAGGTGGCGACAGGGCCGGCTCGACATCCATCTCAATCACCGAGACGTCGATACCTGAACGTCGCATCGAGTGAATCAAGCCCGCCAGGTTGGGATCGAGCAGCGAGGTGAGCGCTATGACCATGGCCGGCCGTCTCGCGGCGCGGATCACGGCCCTTTCCGCGGCCTCCCACATGACCTTCCCGGGGGTCACCGACATGAGCTGCTCCAGGGTGCGCCGGCGATGGCTTTCCCCCATCCCCGGGTAGATCCAACTGCAAAACCCGTCGAGGGTGATCAGACCCAGCCGGTGGTGACGTCTGGCGTGCGCCCGGAGCAATGTGGCCGCCATCCGGACCGATCGGTCGACCACGAACTCGGTGTTGGTCCCACTCTCGACTTGGGCGTCCACCAAGAGGACGACGTCTCCATTTCGCTCGGGGTGTCGCTCGTTGACCCATAGCGACCGGGCGCGCGACGACACCCGCCAGTTGATCGATCGAGGATCGTCACCGTGTTGGTAGGGACGGAGATCGGCGAACTCGGACCCCGAGCCCCGTCCGGTGGACACCAACTCTCCGACGTGGAGATTGGTCTCCAGAGGACTGAGCAGTCTCTTCAGGGTGGACTCCTCGGGAAGGACCACGATCTGGCTGACGTCGGCGCTGGTGTGACTGAGGTAGAACATTCCGAGCAGAGAATCGGCATAGACGGTGATTGGGCCGACTTCACGTCGCCCCCAACCCCGGGGCGACACGGTGACAACGGCCTCCGCCACACGGTCAATCGAGGCAATCGACAAGGTAGATCCTTCAACGAGGCGTCCTCCCTCGGTGGAGACGCCCTCCATGTTCTCCAGGCCGATCTCGACGTACACCGGCCCCAGAGGGCGGTCGCTCTCCAGATACAACGAGATGCGGTACTCGCCACCCTCGACCATCGATGACGGAACCTGGTCGAGCCGGGCGCTCATCATCGGAGTGACCCGACCGGTCAGACCGACGATCGCCAGAGCGAGCAGCGCAGTCCCGATCAGCGCCGGTCCCGGATCTCCGACGGCAAGCGCCGCACCCAGCCCCACCAGACCCGCGGTCACGTAGGCACGCAACCTCGGGGTCGGGCTGGCCTTCATGAAGAGTGGACGGAAGGGATCGCGGGCGGGCTGGGCACCTGCTCGAGCACTTCCTCGATCACACGTTCCTCACTCAGATCCTGCGCCCAGAACTCAGGCCGGAGAATCAAGCGATGGGCCAGGGCCGGCACCGCCACCTCTTGCACATCGTCGGGCAGGACGAACCCCCTCCCGGAAAGAGCCGCCTTTGCCCTTGCGAGTTTCATCACGGCCAATGACCCCCTTGGGCTGGAGCCGACCCGGACCCGGCCCGAAGACCTCGTCGCCGCCACCAGTTCGACTATGTACCTCCCCACCGACTCGGAGACATGGACCTCTTCGACCACCTTCTGCATTCCCATCAAGGTTGTGCGGTCGACAACCACATCGAGCCCGATCTCATCGGTTCCTCGCTTCGCCCGTCTGTCGAGCATCTCCCATTCGGCATCGGGCGCGGGATAACCGAGACGGGCCCGGATCAGAAATCGGTCGATCTGGGCCTCGGGCAGCGGGTAGGTGCCCTCATACTCGATCGGGTTCTGGGTCGCTATCACCAAGAAGGGTGGACCGAGGGGGCGGGTGACGCCATCCGACGTGACCTGACGCTCCTGCATGGCCTCCAGAAGTGCGGCCTGGGTCTTGGCCGGCGCCCTATTGATCTCATCGGCCAGCAGCAGGTTGGAGAAGACCGGCCCGGGTCGAAACCCGGGGAGCCCGGTTCCGGGATCGAGCACCAACGACCCGGTGATGTCCATCGGCATCAGATCTGGTGTGAACTGAACCCGGGCGAAATCGAGATCGGTGGCCGCCGCGAACGAACGGGCGACGAGGGTCTTGGCCAACCCGGGAAGGTCCTCTATCAGAATGTGCCCATCGGCGAGGATTGCCATGAGCACCAACTCGAGAGCCTGGCGTTTGCCGTAAACGGCCTTCTCGACCTCGTCGAGGATCGACCCGGCAAGCACACCCACCCTCTCGGCGTCGACTGCTGGGAGGCTCAAAGCCGTTCCAGCCCAGAGACGAGTTGCTCCAACTCACCAGGGCGGAGTGTTTTCTCCCTGGCCGTCAGCCACCTCCACTGTTCCTCACCGAGGGCAGCCATCGCCAACGAGGACTCGACCTCGAGACCATGCCGGCGGAGACGATGAACCGCGATGCGCTCGATCATGGGGCGGATCCGCTGGTCCCGGCCCAGATTGCCGGCAAGGGCGTCGACCGTGGCCCTCTCTGCGGCGGAGACCGACCGGGGCAGACGGGTCGGGTTGGTGGACTTGGGCTGGAAAAGACGCTGTTCGGTTTCGGTGCCACCGCTGGGGAGCTCGCGGGCCAGCCAGATGACGACTAGGACCAGAAGCACCTCCCACATCCATAACTCTTGGGCCCGCTTCAGTTGGAGGAGCAACACGGCCGACACCACTCCTACCAGCGTGGCGGTGGCCAGGATCCGGCTCATTCGGGGATGTCGTCTCGCAACCGGGCCGAAGCCGACTCGGCCTCCATGGCGTCTTCGACGGACGGCTCGTCTGGCCCGAACCGGGCATCGGCGTGGTGACCGGATAGGAGACTCAGATCCCCACCGCCGAGACCGAGAGCAGTTCGCGCCCGCCCTGCGTGTCGCGCAGCCGTCTCCGAAGGTGCCCTGGGCACCCCGGCCCCTTCGACGCTCTGTTCGAAGTCACCGTAGGCACCGAAGATCCTTCCCCTCGGATCGACACCGCGTACGGGCGGTGACGCGACGGGCACAACGGAGTCCGACAACGGATCGTCACCATCCGTCAGGTCCTGGATAGGCGGGGCGCCGGTCCTGATCGCCAGCCCCACCCTGGTCAGCGCAGCGGCGATGACCGCCGCCACCAGCAAGCTGAGCAGCCAAGCGCCGTTCCCGGTGCTCTCTGCAATGGGTTGCTCCCCGACCTCTCCGAGGACCTCCGCGGTCTCCGGCAGAAGGGTCTCTGCGATCGATCTCATGTATCGGGCTATCAGCGCAAAGACGATGACACCGAGGACGAGGACCATGATCCCGCGCCGTTTGTGTTCCCGCGGGGGCGGTGCCTCTCTGGCCGAGAAGGCCATGATGATCGCACCGATCACCGCGGCGATCAGGATCAGCCAGGTCAGGACAGAGGTGACGTCGACTCCAGGGCGCCAGACGACATCGAGCATGGGCTCTTCGGCTCCCCGACCTGGCACCGAATGGGCGGCAATCGACACCAGGAATCCGAGCATGAGGACGGCGAGAGCCCTGAGCGTCAAGGACAGGATGCGAACGGAACGCTTCATTGGAACGCCGACAAGGTTACGGCCTGGAGCGTTGCCGGGAGAGGTGACGCGCGCGGTAGCTCCGGAACCGACCAACGCCTGTTCGCCCGAGACTGTGTATCTCGATCAGATCTGGCCCGGAATGGTACTGAGGGTCGTCTCGGGCGAAGTCGGCCGGCAGTATTTCAGATCTCAATTCGACCGGCGAGAGCCCGTCCCAGGGTCAACTCATCGGCATAATCGAGATCGCCACCCACCGGGAGACCCGAGGCGAGCCGGGTCACCTTGACCCCAATCGGCTTCAGTTCCCTGGCGATGTACATCGCTGTGGCGTCGCCCTCCACTGTCGGGTTGGTGGCGATTACCAATTCCGTGATGCCCTCAATGCCGATCCGGGCCCTCAACTCATCGATCCGGATCTGACCCGGCCCGATCCCGTTGATGGGAGACAATGAGCCTCCGAGGACGTGGTACCTGCCCCGGAACTCCTGGGTCCGCTCGACGACGACCACATCCTGTGGACGCTCGACGACACACACCAGAGTGTTGTCTCGACGAGAGTCCCTGCAGATCGAACACTCCTCACCGGCGGCCACGTTGAAACAACGGGAACAAAGGCTCACCTGCTCCCTCATATCGACTATCGCTGTGGCGAGACGCCGGGCGTCCGGCTCTTCAACCGCAAGCAGATGAAAGGCAAGCCGTTGCGCCGTCTTCTGGCCGATGCCCGGGAGACGGCCTAGCTCGTCGATGAGCCTCTGGACGGGTCCCTCGTACATCAACCGAGCAGGCCGCCGAGGTCGAGGCCACCGGTGAGCCCACCGAGCTTGTCGGACGCTGCGGCGGCGGCCGCCTCAAAGCCCTGCCGAACGGCAGCCAGGACGAGGTCCTCGAGCATCTCGATGTCCTCCGGGTCCACCACCTCTGGCGAAATGGTGATCCCAACCAGCTCCTGGGCTCCGGTGACCGTGGCGGTGACCATCCCGCCACCGGCACTGCCGACGAAGTTCTTCTGCGCCAGCTCGGCCTGGGCCACAGCCAACTGGGCCTGCATCTGCCGGGCCTGCTTCATCAGCTGACTCATGTCGGGCTGTTTCACAGGTGGGAGAGTAAACGGCGACTGCTTTATTGCTGACCGACTGGCAATCCGTTCACCGTTAACCATTAACCATTAACCGTTAACCGTTAACCGGCGGCAGCTCCGGCCGACCGGCGTCTGTTTGTCTGGCGAGCAAACCTGGCTCCAGATACGCTCGACGTGGCTCCCCGGCCGCGCGAGGCAAGGATCGCGAGGAGACCGTCGGGCAAAGTCGGCCGGCAATATGCGGTTCACGGTTCTTCTACTTCCTCGGCACCCAGCTCGTCGACCAGGAGGCTCGTGGGATCGGTGGCCCGCTCCGGCCGCTCCTCGAGCTCGGTGATGTCGATCTCGGCGGTTTCGGTTGGTGAGCTCTGACGAGAACGGAAGCGAACCTTCACCTCGCCACCGAGCAGGTCGCTGGCACGGGTGGCGACGATCGATGACACCACGTCGTCCTCCTGGAGCGACTGAAGGTGAAAATCGTGGGCGACCTCCAAGGTGATGGTGTCGCCCTCCACTGACACCGGCACCGCTTCGCGGAAGAAAGCCCAACGACGGGCGCCAAGGACATCACGAAGACTTCCGAACAACCCGGGCCACACCTTCTGCAGTTGCTCGAATGAGACTTCGGATCCGTTGCCAGTGGTTGGAGGCGTAGCCGATGCTGGGCTCTCCGCAGCGGGCTCGGTAACCGCATCCCTGGTCACCGGCGGCGGGGTGGGAGTCTCCGGCGGAGTTGGCTGGAGATCGGAAGTGACAGGGCGAGCCTGACTCCGCTCCAAACGCTCGATCCTGGTCAAGAGCGCGGCGGCGTCGCTCGCAGTCTCCGGCCTGGTCAACTTGATCAAAGCCAACTCGGTCATGAGGCGCTCCTCGCGGCCCTCCCGCAGCCTGACCAGCGCCTCCCCGAGAAGGTCGACAGCCCGGAGCACGTCGCCCGACGACACCAGCTCCGCAGCCCGGCGCCAGGCCCCGTAGACCTCAGGTGGCTCGTCGGTGATCTCGGCAAGATTGGGGGCGTAATGAGCAAGGAAGGCACCGCGAAAGAAGGCGACCGACTCGCCGACAAACCGACGAAGGTCGACGCCATCGGCGGACAGCTCGGCCACCAATTCGAGAGCACTCTTGGCATCTTGGGCCGCGACCGACTCGACGAGTCGCATGAAGGCCTCGGAATCGGCCAACCCAAGGGCCCGGCGGACTCCGGCCACTTCGACGGTTCCCGCCCCAAGAGCCCCAACCTGTTCGAGGAGGGAAAGCGAATCACGCACCGAACCGCCAGCGTGTCTCGCGATCGCCAGCAGGGCGGCGGCATCGAACTGATAACCCTCTCGCTCGGCGATGAGACTGAGATGGCCCGCCAATTCCTCAACCGGAACCGGGTGAAAATCGAATCGCTGGCTGCGGCTGCGGATGGTGTCGAGAAGTTTGTAGGGCTCGGTTGTAGCCAGCACGAAGTGGACGTGCTCCGGAGGCTCCTCGAGTGTTTTGAGCAGGGCATTCCCCGCCGCCTTGGAAAGCATGTGGGCCTCGTCGAGGACGAACACCCGTTTCGAGGTCGCCGTTGAGGCAACGGTGGTCACGCTCACCCTGATGTCGCGTATGTCGTCGATCGAGTTGTGGGAGGCGGCGTCCAACTCCAGAACATCGAGCGAGGTGCCGTCGGTGATGGAGACACAACTCAGGCACTCGTTACAAGGGGCACCATGGGGCCCACGGTTTGTGCAGTTGAGGGCCTTGGCCAGGATCCGCGCGGTACTGGTTTTGCCGGTTCCCCGGGGCCCGGTGAACAGATAGGCATGGGCCACCCGGCCATCGGCTATCTCCCGGGCGAGGGTCGTCGTGATATGGGACTGGCCGATCACGTCGTCGAACGACTGGGGACGGTACTTTCGATAGAGAGCCTGATACTCCAACTGGGAACCCACGGTACCGGCCGCAGCGAAGGTCTGTGATCCCTTCGTCCTCTCCATGTCGGTAATGCGTTCTTCTTTTGTTATGGACCCATTCCGTCGATACTTGGGCACGTGACCCAACCACTCGTTGAAACGACAACGACCGATTCGGTCGCGGCTCCTTCTGCGGTATGGGCCAAGGGCCTGGTGCGCAGGTTCGGCAAAACGGTGGCCGTCGATCACGTGGATCTCGCGATCAGGCCGGGTGAGTTCTACGGCTTGCTCGGACAGAACGGTGCCGGCAAGACGACCACAATCAAGACCATCGTCGGCCTGCTCCGACCCAACGAGGGTTCGGTGGGGGTCGGCGAGTTCGACACCTGGCAATCACCGACCGAGGTCAAGGCCCGGATCGGCGTCCTCCCCGAAGAGTTCAACCTGTATGAGCGGCTGACCGGGGCGGAGCTCCTAGATTTCACCGGAGCAATGCACGGTCTGAGTCGGGATGAGGCGACTCGAAGACGTAATGAGCTTCTCGAGCTGCTCGACCTGTTCGACGAAGGTTCCAAGCTCATCGGTGACTATTCGCGCGGTATGCGAAAGAAAATTGCGCTGGGGGCAGCGATCATCCATCGACCACCGGTGCTCTTCCTCGACGAGCCCTTTGAAGGGGTCGATGCGGTTTCGGCGCGTCTCATCAGAAGCCTGTTGCAGAGGGCGGCTCAGGGCGGCACCACCATCATCTTCTCTTCACACGAGATGCACCTCGTCGAGAAGCTCTGCACCCGGATCGGGATCATGGTCCAGGGGCGACTGACGATTGAGGAGACACCCGAAGGCCTCTGTCGGTTGATGGGTGTCGACAACGTCGAGGATGCCTTCATCGCCGCAGTAGGAGGAAAGACACCGGGCGACTCGTCGTGGTACGCCGGTTAGCCGGACTCAAGGCCCGGCTCACCTGGAACGGTGTCCGGGGCGACGTCCAGCGCAGGTTCGGGCTCCCGATCGCGCTGGTGCTCCTCACCTGGCTCGGGGTGTGGCTGGCTGAAGCCCACCTGGAAACGGCCCGCGCCCTCCAGAGTCAGAGCCCCGAGGCCCTGGCCAACTACTTGGGGTGGGTCGCATTGTTCACCTTTCTCACTTGGGTGGCACTGCCCGTGGTCATCTTCCCCCTCGACGAGAACCTGGATCCCCAGCAGCTTGCCCTGCTCCCGCTGACACCCAACCAGATGGTCAGCGGGTTGGTGGCGGCGAGCTTCATCGCACCCTCGACGGTGATCCCACTCCTCTTGATCGGATCCAACACCATGATCCTCGCCGCCGGGTGGTGGATGGTCCTGCCTGCGTCGTTGGTCTTCTTCGGCCTCCTCGCCGTGGGCAGCCAGCTGTTCTCCGCCGCCATCTCCGCAATCCTGCGCACCCGGAGGGGCCGTGACATAGCCACCTTCCTGGTTCTCGGAATCGCCGGCGGATCCTTCCTCTTGTACCGCTCCGTGAACCAGATGGTCACAACTGACGGCGTAGCCTCGGCCGCCACCAGCTATCCGATCATGGACTGGTCTTTGCTGGTTCCCCCGGTGGCGGCACAGCAAGCCATCATCCAGGCGGCGGACGGCGAGCCGATCTCGGCGTTGGTCTCACTCACCGCAGCGGTCCTGGGACTGCTCACCCTGACCGCGGCTTGGAAGCGACTCCTCGGATGGCTGCTGACCACCCCAGAACAGCGGAACAAGCCTGCTGCGCGGGCCCGGCGCAGCGGGATGGCGTACGGACCCTGGGGGGTGGTGCCCACCCTCGCTCGAAAGGAGTTCCGCTTCTACATCCGGGACCCGCGTCAGCGGTTGGTCTGGACCGGAACGGTGATCTTCGTCGGGCTCGCCATCGGCGGGGTGGTCATGAACGCAACCGGTTTCTTCGATTTTCGGGAAAGAGAGTGGGCGCCGCTGGTGGCCCCGATCCTGGTCCTGTTCGTGGGGCTCCCCATAGCACTCAACCTCTTCGGATGGGAACGCAACGCGGCCAGCTATCTGTTCGTTCTTCCCACCAAGCCTCGACAGTTGCTGCTTGGAAAAAACCTTGCCGTGGCAACCGCACTCGCGGTAGAGACCACGCTGCTGACCATCGGGCTCGCCCTGTTCTCCGGTCATTGGCGATGGGTATGGCTCTCTGTCCCACTGACGGTGGCGGCAGTCGGCTGCCAGTTGGCGGTGGGCAATCTGGTCTCCGTCCTCGCCCCGCTTCGGCTCCCTCGGGAAGGGACTGATGTCTTCGCCCAGTCAACCGAACAGGGGTGCCTCGCCATCGTCAGCCAAACCCTGTCGTTCTTTGCGATCGGTCTCCTTCTGATCCCCCCGGCATCGGTCACCGTCCTCACGGTTGAATTCGATCAGGTGATCAACCCCTGGCTCACCGCCCTCCTGGGAGTGGTATGGGGCCTGACCATCTACCTGCTCTCCCTTCTTCTCGCCGGGCGGTTGCTCAGGCGAAGGATGCCCGAGGTCCTGGCCTGGGTCCAGGTGACGTGATCGGATAGCCCGATAGCTGTCAAATCGCCACCCCTCCTAGCCTGACTCTCTGATGAGCGGACTGTTGAGACGGACCCGCATCGAACGCGAACGACTCGAGCAGGAGTTGTTGGCATCCGATGCCACCAAATCCTCGGAGTCGAGGGGGCGCACCGAGCCCGAAGAGGACGACGAGTTCCGAACCGCGTTCGAGCGGGATCGCGACCGCGTCATTCACACCAAGGCCTTCCGCCGGCTCAAGCACAAGACCCAAGTGTTTCTCAACCCTGACGGCGACCATTTCGTGACCCGGATGACCCACACCATCCAGGTCAACCAGGTGGGTCGTGCCATGGCACGAGCATTGGGACTCAACGAAGATCTGACCGAGGCGATATGCCTGGCGCATGACGTCGGGCACTCCCCGTTCGGTCATATCGGCGAGGAGGCACTGGCCCCATTCCTGGAAGGGGGATGGCTCCATTCACAACACGGCGTGCGCACCCTCTCCCTACTCGAGCCACAGAACCTCACCTATGAGGTCCTCGACGGGGTAAGGGCCCACTCATGGAAGGTGGATCCTCCCCCCGGGACGCCGGAAGGATGGCTCTGCCGTTACGCCGATCGAATCGCCTACCTCACTCATGATGTTGCAGACGCCCTTCGCGCGGGGATCCTCGAGTATCACGAGATCCCAACGTCGGCCCTGGTCAGTCTGGGGGCCACCTCCCGAGAATGGATCGACGCGATGGTCACGTCGGTGATCGAGGCGAGTTACGCCGCCGGAGAGGTTGCGATGGATCCTCATCTTCTCGGCGTCATGGACGAGCTTCGGGACTTCATGTTCGAGCGGGTCTACCTGAGACCCGAATCGGAGGGTCAGAAGCAGAAGGCGATCAGCGTCATCGAGGACCTCGTCGTGCATTTCTCCAATCACCCCGAGGAGGTGCCCGACTCGTTCACCACCCCTACGGCCGATGCCCTGCATCGGGCGATCGATTACGTCGCGGGGATGACCGACAGGTTCGCCCTCCACACTCACGATCGGCTGTTCCGCCCAACGTTGCTCGATTGATCGGGGAGTAATCCCCTCCGTAATTGGGACCCACAGGGCCGTATATGACCCCTGTCGGTCCCAATTACGAGGGGGCCTAACCTTCTAGCCCCGTGCTCTCGATCCAGGACATGCACAAGACATTCGGTGACGTCGTCGCCCTCGACGGATGCACCTTCGCGGTTGCCCGAGGAGCGATACTCGGGTTCCTCGGTCCCAACGGGGCGGGCAAGACCACCGCCATGCGCTCGATCTTCGGCCTGATGCGGCCGGACTCCGGGGAGGTGACCTGGGATGGTCAACCGATCGGGCTGGAGCAACGGAGGAGCTTTGGCTACATGCCGGAGCAGCGGGGCCTCTACCCGAAGATGAAGAACCACGACCAGTTGGCTTACCTCGGCCGATTGCACGGAATGACAGCCCACGACGCCGGCGCTGCGGCCGATCATTGGCTGGAGCGGTTCGGGCTTGGTGATCGAGGCACCGATCGGCTCGAAGCCCTTTCTCACGGCAACCAGCAGCGGGTGCAGCTGGCGGCAGCCCTGATCTACGACCCGGAGTTGCTCGTCCTCGACGAGCCCTTCAGCGGGCTGGACCCGATCGCCTCGGAGACGATGTCGGACATCCTGCGTGAGCAGGCGGCGTCCGGGAAAGCCGTGGTCTTCTCCTCGCACCAACTCGATTTGGTCGAAGATCTGTGTGAAGAGGTCGCCATCATCAACAAGGGTGTCATCGTGGTCGAGGGAATGGTGCGCGACCTCAAGGATGCCGCCCCGATCCGACATCTGGAGCTCGAGGTCGACGGGGATGCATCCGCACTCTTCGAGTCTCTGAGCGGGATTCGAAACATCGACACCGACGGTGCCCGCCATCACCTGATCATCGAAGCCGGCACAGACGTGCGTGGCCTTCTGGTGAGAGCCCAGGACGTCGGCCATCTCCGCCATTTCAGTTACACCACACCGTCATTGTCGGACCTGTTCCGGGAGGCGGTGAGATGAGCGACCTCGGGATCGTCTGGCAGATCGCGCGTCGCGAGCTCACAGCGAGGGGAAGGTCGAAAGCCTATCTGCTGACAACTCTCATCACGCTGCTGATCGTGGTGGCCTTGATTGTGTTGCCGGGGCTGCTCGGTGGGGATACCGCCGAGTACACCGTGGGGAGCATCGGGGAAGGCAACGAGCGAATCGTGGAGGCGGCCGAACAGTTGGGTAATGCGAACGACGAACCGGACGCTGAGCCCTCGGTCTCGATCCAGATCGAGGGTTACTCCGAGCGTGCCGAGGCGGAAGCCATTCTCGAAGAGGGTGCCATCGATGCCGTCCTCATCGACGGCCAGGAGGTGGTGGTCGAGAGTGTCGGCGGGTTCGGGGAGTCGGCCATCCTCAGCCTCCTCCAGCGGGGGGCGGCCTCGGTGGAGCTGGAGGCGATCGTCTCCGAGTCGGGTGATGCCGCTGCAGACGTGATAGAAGTGATGACGTCGGACCCCCTTGAGACCACCACGCTCTCCGGGCAAGAGGCCGGAGACGAGTCAAGGGGCGCCGTCGCCTATGCCGGCCTGCTCCTGCTCTACATGGCGGTCCTGCTCTATGGGAACTGGATCCTGACCGGGGTCACCGAAGAGAAGACGAACCGGGTCGTCGAGGTGCTGCTGTCCAGCGTCAAGCCATGGCAGCTCCTGAGCGGGAAGATCGTCGGGATCGGGCTCCTCGGTCTGGGCCAGTTCGCCGGCACCATCGCCGTTGCCGTCATCGCCCTCCAGGTGACGGGCACGTTCGAGTTGCCGAGCCTCAATGCGGCGACTGTTTTGAACCTAATCGTGTGGTTCGTCGTCGGGTTCCTGCTGTTTGCAGTCCTTTTCGCCGCTGCCGGCTCCCTGGCGAGCCGGATGGAGGACGCCCAGAACGTGGCGTTCCCGATGTCGTTGACCGCCGTGGTCGGGTTCTTCGTCGCGATCGCGACACTCTCTGATCCTGACGGCGTAGCGGCTGTCGTTGGCACCTTCATCCCTTTGACCGCTCCCTTCGTGGTGCCAGTCCGAGCCGCCCTCGACTCCATCCCTTGGTGGCAGTACGGGGCCAGCCTGATCCTCACGGTCGGCGCCATCATCGGCCTCGTCCTAATCGCCGGTCGGATCTATGCCGGTGGGCTGCTCCGCTACGGGGGTCGGATCAAGGTTCGTGAAGCGTGGCGTTCCGCGGCTGAGTGACCCCCGTAATTGGGGCCCACAGGGTCGGCGGTTTCAAGTGTTGGCCGCGACAAGTTGGTCGAATCGTTCTGCTGGAGT
>JBBDWM010000024.1:0-107029 GCA_040902845.1 Acidimicrobiia bacterium | reverse complement strand
GTCTCGGCTCAGGTGGGTCCCGTGGGACTCGAACCCACAACCAACGGGTTAAAAGTGTGATGGACGTTGTTGCGTGCTGTGTCCTCGCATCGCGTTCTGTGAGGTGTTGTCGGGCTTTTCGAGCCAGCATCGGTACAAGTCATGTCCTCCCGTGTCGTGCCGTTGCGTCCACTGCGTTTGCATTTCGGTTTGCATGACTGGCGGGTCCGGTCGCTGATGTTCGAGGAACAAGATCACACGTCGGCTGCGTGTCGACACACTTGTCCGCGGCGCGATCGAGCAGGGTTCGAGAAGCCCCCGCCCCGCATGGCCCGTAGTGTCAGTGGGACTCGTATAGGAGGTAAAGAGATGACTACTACAAAGAAGTCCGGTTCGGACGGTTTTTCGGAGGCGGAGCGTTCCGCCATGAAGGCCCGCGCCCAGGAGCTGAAGGCGCAGGGCCGCAGCGGCCAGAAGAAAGCCGACAACGAGCGGGTCGTGCTCGACGCGATCGCTGAGATGCCGAATGCCGACCGGGCGCTTGCCGAACGCATCCACGCGCTCGTGACCCTGAACGCGCCGGACCTTCTGCCCAAGACTTGGTACGGCATGCCCGCCTACGCGAGCACGGACGGCAAGGTCGTCTGCTTCTTTAAGGGCGCGGCCAAGTTCGAGGGCCGCTACGCGACCTTGGGATTCGACGATGCGGCCATGCTCGACGACGGCCCGATGTGGCCGGTCGTGTTCGCCATCGTCGAATGGACCCCCGCAGTCGAGAAGAAGGTCATGGCCCTCGTCAAAGCCGCAGTCGACTGAGGGTCGCGGCGGGGTGGGTCCCGTGGGACTCGAACCCACAACCAACGGGTTAAAAGTGTGACGGGCGTGGTTGCGTTCTGTGTCCTCGGGTCGCGTTCTGCGAGTCATTGTCAGGCATTCGGGGCTACTAGACCCCATCGTTGGTCACCTCGTATCCGGCTGTTCCCTGCAATGCGTTTGCGAATCGGTTTGCATGGAGGCTTCGGCCCACGAGGACTCGCATGATCGATCGCACTCATTCAGAGATTCCCCACTGGAGGGAACAGAGCCGAGAGCAAGTTGAGGCCTATCAATCGGGATTGGATCTGCTCGCAGCTTCCCTTGAGTTCTCATTGGAACGTCTGAAAGCTGTCCAACTTACGAGAGAAGCCCTCTCAACTGGAGGTGGAAGGGCTGTGCTCCCAATCTTGGCTGCAAGGGCGATCGGAACGGTGGATGCGGTTCATGCGGTCCTCGGCGTAGGAAGGGTCGAACAGGCAGACATGCTCGTTCGAACGCTGATCGATCTTCAGGCCGACGCGTTTGTCTTGGCCGCCGACAAGAGGGCTTTTGATTACTACAGAGACTGGGCGACGGTGGAGCAGGCTCGCGGTGCGTTGCAGATGCGTCCGGATGAGATTATTCGGCCGGGGAGGGACCTGGAAGCTCGACGGAAGGAGCTCGCAGAGGATCTAGTTGGACGATTGGCCAAAGTCGACTCGGCCAAGGCAATCGAATTCTCTGACCGACCGCTGGAAGACGTCCTCGAAGTCTTCTGCCGAAGCAGGTACGGCTCTCGACGACCTCCCTCCTGGCGTCAGGGCTACATGGAGAACGCCGGCCTGTCTCATGACGAACTCAGGCAGATCATCATCGAGACTGCAGGAGCCATCATCGAGCAGGAAAGGGTGCCTGAGCCCTTGCGAAGTGAATTTGCTCGGAGTTTCGAACGAGAGCTTGAGGTGTTGTTCGGATATCTCTCAGGGGAGATCCACAACTCTCCGTTGACGATGAACCGCCTCGTCGACCCGACAAACTGGACCATTCGTGTGCACGGCGACATCCAGGGGCTGCCGCGGCCACTGACTGCCGCCTTCCAACACCTGCTTCGAATGATGCTTCTCTTCGAGCACGAGTGGAACCCACCAGCCCCGGTGTCGGAATGGTCGGATCAAGCCGTCGCCATCGGGGACTGGATGGAGAAGTTGGATTGAAAAAGCGACGCACGCCGCCACCGCCCGGACAGGCCCCCCTGTATCGGGTCGCTGGTCTTGTTGCCGGCGGTTGTTGTGTTTTCGTTATTCCCTCTCCTGCTCGTCGATCGAGATCGCTTCGGCAACCGAGGTTCTCCCTGTCGTTCCCCCTAAAGACACCGCTGATGCCCAATTCGTAACACCGAAGTTTTGACCTGCCTCGTAGGTCCTCAACTCATCAGCTGACACCCAGATGGTACGAGTCCTAGAACCGACAGATTGCGGCACCGAGAGCGTGCGGGAAAGTCACTTGACGAGAACGAGCGGCTCTGCTCGGATGCCGAGGTCGAGCGGTTCCTCAGGAGCGGTGCGCCTGGGATGCTGACTACCTCGACTGAGACTGACCTGGGACTGCCTCTCGGGCCTTGCTTCTAGTTACGATTCGTGGAGGAGGTGCCACGTGGTGACGTCTGATCCGATCGCCGAGATCATCGGGGACTATCGAGCCTTCGCGGCTATGCAGCGCGACCGTCTTTCGGCCCACGGCATCGACATCGCGCCGTATCCGCTCAGCCACCTCGCCGTCCGCGTCGCCGATTGGGACCTGTACGTCCACCAGCGGACCCTTCTCGAGCGCCATGCGAGTGCGAACCGCGAGAACGTCTGGAACGGGCGTCCGATCTCCTTGATCGTGCTCGGCGAGCCGCTCGAGGTCCTCGACGGGACTCCGGTTTCGCGTATCGAGCTCATCCCGCCCGTTCACCAGCGCGTTTACCGGATGGGCCTCGAGCACCTAGGCGTCGTCGTCGGTGAGGAGTTCGACGAGTTCTCGCGAGTTCATCGGGCCGCGCTGACTGGGCAGCAGTTCCAGAGTCCCGACGTCGAGCCGGTCTACGTGCTGTTCGAGGACTTCACCCACGTGAAGTTCTACCGGCGCTCCTTCTTCGACGTCGTTGAGGACGAGGAAGGGCGCTTCGAGGGCTTCAGCCACGTCGACGACTGGGTGCCGCAGAGGCTGGTCACCGCCACCGGCCCGAACCCGCTGCCGTGGCCGAGGTCAGAGAGCTTCACATAAAAGCACTCTGACCTGGCCTTTTACCAGTGGGTCCCGTGGGACTCGAACCCACAACCAACGGGTTAAAAGTGTGACGGACGTTGTTGCGTCCTGCGTCATCGCATCGCGTTCTGTGAGGTGTTGTAGGGCTTTTCGGGCCTACATCCCCACAAGCCGTGTCCTCACGTGTCGTGCTGTTGCGTCCCGTGCGTTTGCATTTCGGTTTGCAGAGCCCGGCCGGTCGCTGTGCGCGATGACTCGCTGCCCTCTACGAGCCAGCCGGTAGACGCCAACCGAAATTCAGGGGGAAGATGACGGCACTCCTCCTCCTGGTTGCTCGTGCTCTTCAGGAGCCGCTCGTTGTAAGCGGATAGATGTCTGACTGGGCCAGGAACTCGTCCAGGTATTCGAGGGCGGCCGGAACACTCTCCGCGTCAGGGAAGAAGTCGAATGTCCCGCTGCCGAGAAACACCATGTTGGCGAAGACGTCGGGATGTGTTTCTTCCAACCAGTCGTGGAAGGCCTGGACGAAATCGGTCTGCTCCGTGGTGTCTTCAAAGGTGCGAACAGCCACAACAGTCCCATCGTCAACGACCCATAGGTAAGTCTCGGCCAGGCGTATCCCGGCCGGCTCCTTCAAGGAGTCACTTGTGGTGGCTTCGCAAATGAAGTGGTGGCCGACGGGGGCAGGTACGCCGGAGTCGACGACGTCGGGCCACTCACCGTGACCCCGGGACACGCATCCTGAGACCTCGATGTCCGCGTTGGCAGCCTGTCTGGCGTGGAACAGCGCTAGTTGTGTTGCAATCTCGTCCTCGGTCTGCGGCGAATCGAAGAACGATCCCCTCAGTCGTATCTCAATCCACGCCGGGTCGCCGGTGTTGAACAAGCTATAAGCGGCCTCCACGGCCTTGAAAGCCTCCACGGCCTGTGGGTCGCCCTCGTCTCCCGTTAGGGGAATCGCCGATCCTCCGGACCTAACAACGATGCCGGCCACTCCGAGGGCGATCACGGCGATCGCTGCCACGAGCCAACGCGTGGTCGAAGGTCGCTTGCTCCCCCCTTGGCTCTTCTTAGTTTCAAGTTGCGTCAACCCACTGCTCCTTCGTTCGATGGTGGCGAGGTAGGTGGCAGCGTTCATTTCCGTCCAGGCATCATCCTCGAGCTCAATCGCCGGGTTTCCCTCTTCGAGCAGTGCCATCACGAGACGTTGGTCGCTCACCACACACCTCCTTCCTGAGCAGAGGGGTTGTTGATGAAACGCTTCTTCTCGTAGGCGTCGTACGAATCGCTAAGCCGCCTCCGGGCGCGACTGAGTCGTTGTTTGGCGGCATCGGGGGAGATGTCGAGCACCGTTGCGATCTCGGTTGTGTTGAGTCCTTCCCATGCGGCCAGCCTGAGGATCTCGGCGTCAGGTGGTCTCATGTCGTCCAAGAAGCGGACAACTGCTCTAGCTTCCTCGCGGACGACCACCTGGTCAGCGATTGGACTGGGTGGAGTGACTCTGATCGCGCTGATCTTCGCCTCCAAACGCCACCTGCGGGCCGCACCTCGCCAATGGTTCGCGACCGTCAAGCGGCAGATTCGGTATAGCCACGGAAGCGCCTCGGACCCCGGTGGGGCTTGATCGATACGACGCCATACGGTTAGGAATACCTCGCCCATTACATCATCGGCCTTGTCCGCGCCTACGCGACGGCGGCAATACAGCCACACGGCAGACCGATGACGGTCGTAGATGCCAGCAAATCTCGCATCGTGTGGGCCGTCCAACTCCTGCACCTCGTCTTCTTGATCGGCGCGTATGTGTCCGGCATTTCTGTCTGGTGACACCGAAAATCCGAATGTGTCCCTGTCACCAGAACTCTCGTCCAGACATACCTACACCGAGCAACGGGGGTTGCGAAGGCGAAACCGGGTACGGCCGACCCGGAATCGCCCCAGACCGTGCCCGCCGTGCCAGCGAATAGGGGTGACCTGCGGGGGTACACGTACTGAGTGGGTCCCGTGGGACTCGAACCCACAACCAACGGGTTAAAAGCCCGCTGCTCTACCAATTGAGCTAGAGACCCTGGTGGGGTAAGGGTAATGGAGGACCACGGTCAGAAACTCGTGGTCGCCGTCCGTCAAGATCGAGAAGGTGAGCATGGCCAGAGTCCTACCCCCCCTCTGCCAACGACGCCCGCCACTTGGGCGCTTCGCTTCGGGAGCCACACCGTCCTCTGGACCCAGAGCCGACCGTCGATGCGATCGACCGTGGCTCGACAACCCGGTTCGAATCTTCGACATACGAGGTTTGGCGGCGCTCCCTGACGGTGAGGAGCGGTTGGCGCATGCTTTGCTCGAGGATGAAATGAGCTCGGGGTCATGTCCTTCGGATGGCGTGGCTGGTGGCGCGATCAACTCGCTCCCATTCACCGGCATTTCCGCCTTTGCTCCCGCATTGGCTGGGGCCGGGCTCGTCCTCACCGGGTTGGTTGTGCTCCGTGTGGCGCGAGACGGCAGCGGTTCCGCGGTAACGCCCGATGAGTGACTCCTGAATCGGAGTTCATCCGGTCGTACCCTTGAGCGGTGACCTCGATTCGGTTCGGCGTTTCCACTCTTCCCTCTGAGGATGACGATGCCCTCTTCCTCGATGGCCTGGTCGAGAAAGGTCATCGCGTTCTCGAGCTTCCGTTCGTCACCGGTTTTCCCTGGAAGGAGACCCGGTGTCGGGTTTTCGGCAAGCTGGCAGCGGAGCGCGACATCCGGCTCTCCATCCATGCCCCCTATTTCGCGGTACTCACCGTTCAGGAGGAGGACAAGGGGGCTCAGTGTCTCGCGGCCCTCGAGCACACGATGAAGTTGGGCAGATTGCTCGGCGCCCCAGTCATCGTCGCTCATCTCGGGAACACCCACGGTGAGGAGCCTGCCGTCCTCATGGATCGGGTTCGAACTCGTCTTGCGGCAGTGGCGCCCAAGGTGGCCCCGATGGGGGTAGGTCTCGGTTTGGAGACGGCGGGCAGCGAGCGTTCATTCGGCTCGCTCGGCGACATCGCCCAGCTTGCATCCGAATTCACCTTCGTGCGGCCGGTCATCGACTGGGCTCACGTACACGCCATCACCGGAGGTGGTCTGACTTCCAAGGACGCCTTTCTGTCGGTGTTCGCCTTTCTCAAAGGTTCCTTTCCCGGTTGGATGATCCAGCCATTGCACGCCCAGTTCACGGACAACGAGTTCGGAAAGAGCGGAGAGATTCGTCACATCCCTTACGGTTCGGGTTCGCTCAGAGTGACCCCGCTCCTCGAAGCCGCCCTGGAGGCGGGGGTCTCGATGAACCTGATCTCGGAGGCCAGAGAAAGCGAGAGTCATGAGGCGATATGGGAAGAGGCGAGACAGGTCATCGACCGGGAGACGCCGTTGACTGAAGGTGATCGCTTTATCAGCACTTCGGGGATCGAGTTCCCCGATCCGGTAGCGGTCCGTGTCGAGGGCCAGCATTTTCACCCTGTCGGATTGGAACGCTCACTTCGGCTATCCAATGTCGACAAGCCGTTCTTCCCTGCCGACGGGTACACCAAGGGTGATCTGATCCAGTACTACGCCTCGGTGGCACCGGTACTGCTCCCTCATCTCGCCGGTCGCCCGATCTCGATGAGCCGGTATCCGGATGGCATCGGAGGCCCGTCGTTCTACGAGAAGCGGGCGCCCGGGCATCAGCCGGACTGGATGAAGAAGGTCCCGGTTCCCTCCGATTCCCAAGGCGGGATCATCGACTTTCTTCTGGCCGACTCGCGGGAAGCTCTGATGTGGTTCGCCAACATGGGGTGTGTCGAGGTCCATCCCTTTCACTCAACCTCGGAGCGTTTGGATCGTCCCGATTACGCCATCTTCGACTTCGACCCCTCCGAAGGCTCCACATGGGAGCAGGTGGTCGCAGCAGCGCGGCTTCTGGAGATCGCCTTGCGTCAACTCGGTCTCGTCGGATACCCCAAGTTGTCGGGCTCACGAGGGCTCCACGTCTATGTGCCCCTCGAACCCGGTCACGACTATGGGCGGGTGCGGAGGTTTGTGGGTGAGGTCGGCGCCTATCTAGCCGCGGCCAATCCCGACGACATCACCATGGAATGGGACAAGCCGAAGCGGAAGGGCAGGGTGTTTGTGGATCACAACCGCAATGCCTTCGGACAAACCGTGGCCTCGGCTTATTCGGTTCGACCCCGGGACGGAGCCCCGGTCGCAGCTCCTCTGACCTGGGACGAGGTGGGAGTGGTGAGCAACGGGGACATCACCATCTCCAACCTTTGGGATCGTTTGCAGAGATACGGCGACCTGTTTGCACCAGTCCTCGCCGGGGGTCAGACCCTGGATTCCGCGGAGGCGGCCCTGGGAATTGCCGACCAGGAGCAGGCCTAGCGAACCGGATGCGTCACGTCACGGATACGTGACGCCCAACATTAGGAAGCCGTTCGTACATCTTGGATCGCTAGCTTGCCGGGATGGATCTTTACGCCCGCATCAACATTTTGGGCGGGTTGTCGGTGCGTCTGCCCAGAGGACGTCTCGATGATGCGATCGCGCTCGACAACGACCCGATCGGCCGAGCCAAGAGCTGGGTGGAGCAGGGTGCCGAGATCCTTCACATCGTCGACCTCGATGCGGCCGCATACGGCGATTACCGGAATCGAGATCTCATCGATCGGTTGATGCGGGAGGTCGCGGTCCCGGTTCAAGTGGCAGGCGGGATCCGCTCAGAAGGCGAGGCTGCGCGCCTCATCGAGAACGGCGCCTGGCGGATCGTCATGGGGACCGCCGCCATCGAGAACCAGAACATGGTTTGGGACCTATGCCGGGAGAACCCGGAGCGGATCGTGGTCTCGATCGACGTCCGAGCAGACGAGGAGATCGCAACCAAAGGCTGGACCCAGAACAGCGGTCGCTATCTGGAAGAGGTGCTCATTGAGATGTCTTCGGCCGGTGTCGTCGCGTTCTTGGTTGCCGAAGCCGGACGTGACGCTCTGGCCGAGCCACCGAGTTTTCACATTCTCGCCGAGGCCCTTGCCACCGTAGAACAGCCGGTGATCGCGGCCGGGGGGGTTAGGGACCTGGAGGACCTGAGGACGCTGGTACGTCTCCAGGCATCGGGTCGATACCTAGACGGTGTGATCGTGGGCCGTGAGGTGACCGCCGGGCGTTTCACCCTCGAGGAGGCGAAGTCGGTGATCGCCGGGGTCGGCCCGGTGCGTGCTCCCGGTGGCATCGAGGCGACCCGGATCCGGATCGGGGTGAGCTCACTACCCGACGCATTGGCCTTCTATGAGGACAAACTCGGGTTCTCGCATGTCCGGACCCCCGCGGGTGGGGTGGCCGGGACCATCCTCGAACCGTCCCGCGGCCAACATCTTGAATTGGTGGAGGGAGAGGAAGCCGAACCCCGGCCCCTCACGTTCGTAGTTGACGATCTTCCACGCTGGGGCGACCACTTGGAGAGTGTGGGACTCGAACTGCGCGCCAGTGACGAGTTCATCGAGTGCGAAGATCCGGACGGTCGGACCATCCGTTTCGAGCGCACCCGTTAGGAGCGGACCCTCGTCCTCGACTGCTCCCTCAGATACTGACGGAGGTACCAGGGGCCGCCGCCACCAGCTCCCGATGTCCCCGATCCCTTCCAACCACCGAACGATTGGATGTCGGGCCAGGCACCCGTTGTCGCCCCAGCCTCGCGGTTGACGTAGGTGACCCCGGCCTGGATCCCCTGTAGCCAGCGCTCAATCTCGTCTTCATCGGTGGCGAACAAGCCGGCGGTGAGCCCGAACTCGCTGTCGTTGGACCGTTCCAGCGCCTCGGCCAGGGAATCCACGGGCCCAACCGCCAGGAACGGCATGAACAACTCTTCCTTCCAGATCCACGAATCGAAGGGGGCGGTGGCGACGGTTGGCTGCACGAAGTTGCCCCGGTCGAGATCCTCGTCGCTGATCACCTCTCCACCCGTCAGAATCTCGCCACCTGACGATTCGGCCTCGGTCACGGCTCGACGGAACTTGTCGACCACACCCTGATCGATGACCGGGCCCATGTAGACGTCACGCTGCAACGGATTGCCCACGGCCAGGGCCTCTGTCCTCGCTACCAGCTTGGCGACGAAATCGTCGTACACCGGCCGCTCCACATAGACCCTGGATGCTGCCGAGCATTTCTGACCGCTGAGACCGAACGCACTGCGCATGACACCGACGGCCGCCTTGTCGAGATCGGCGGTGGCGGTGACCACGACCGGATTCTTCCCGCCCATCTCGCAGATGACCGGTTTGGGCCGAGTTTCATTGACGGTTCGGTAGAGATGCATTCCCACCGGATAGGAGCCGGTGAAGGTGAGCCCGTCGACATCGGGATGATGTGCCAGGTAGTCCCCGGCCTTGGAATCACCCGTGATGACATGCAAGGCACCCGGGGGAAGACCCGCTTCCTCCATCACCGAATAGAACTCGAGTGTCATCAGGGCGCCCTGTCTCGAAGGCTTGACCACTACTGTGTTGCCGGTGATCAGGGCGCCGATGGACGGGCCTGCTGCCAGTGCCATGGGGAAGTTGAACGGTGAGATCACCACCCACACCCCCCAGGGGCGGAGAACTGAGGTGTTCGTCTCCTGGGGGCTCAACGCGCCCAGAGGTGTGACGAAGCCGTCGTGCTCGGTGATCTGACGGGCGTAGTAACGGAAGAACTCGACTGTTTCGGCAATGTCCCCCAGGGCTTCCAGGCGGTTCTTGCCGATCTCGAATGCCATGTCCGCGGCCATTTCGAAGGCCCTCGCCTCCATGATGTCCGCGGCCCCCAACATGAGGTCACGACGCCTTTCCCAGCCCCAGGCCTCCCATTCCGGGGCGAAGGCCTTGGCCGCGGCCATCGCATCGTCGATGTCGTCGTTCGTGGCGAGGGAGTACCGCCCGATCAGAATGTCAGAATCGATCGGGGAGAATTCTTCTGCGGTGGCCTCCCTGGCACGCCGCTCCCCATTGATGAAGAGGGGGTGGGTGAGGCCAAGACGACTCGGGGCGGTAGCCACCGCCCCCTCGAACGAGGCGTTCAACTCTTCGTTGTCGGCCGACATCGTGGCATATGTGATTTTCAATGCCATGCAGACCCTTCGTCTCCAAATCTTGCTGAGCCGACGATATCAACTGTCGAGATCGACCGGACGGCCCGGCCTGGATAGGTCGATAGGCCGGTGTGCGTGGGGCTTCTTCATGCCGAAAAGCTCTCATGGCGTTTGTGAGCAACGGCACCCTGCATGCCGCCCAGACCGACGTGTTGCGTGTGCACCGTCGCGTGGTCCGGGTAGGCGCAGCGGCGGCCTGGTTCAGTGCCGCGGTTTTCCTCCTCGCCGGGTTTGCGACCGGCAAGGATGACTTCTTCATCCAGTCTGTCGGCCCCATGATCGCCGCCGGTGTCATGACCGCCCAGATCATGCTTCACCGCGAAGACGGGTCGGTGGCGCTGCTCACATCGGCAGTTGTTCTGGTCGTGACCAATGCCCTAGTCGGCATCCCCGAGACTCTCCTCCCTTCCGCGCTGGCCCTGGTTGCGATCAGTTCGGTCGGGATGCTCTTCGTCAACCAGAGCCAATTGCCGGTCGCGGTGGGCGTTGGCCTTCTTCTGGTGGTCACTCCCCAAATGTGGATGGAGAGCCTTACGGCGGCGCTTGCTTTGGGTTTGGTGATGGGGCTGAGCTTCGCGGTGACATCCGTGACATTCACAACGGTTCGCAATGCGGCGACGGCACACAGTGAGCGGTTCAGGATCCTGTTCGAGCGGTCGCCGACCGCAGTCCTCGAGGAGGATTGGTCCGGCGCCGCTGCATACGTCCGGTCCGAGTACGCCGGGCGCCCGGAGCGAATCCGCCAATTCCTGCTGGCCTACCCTGACGTGGTTCGGAATGCGGTGGGCCAGGCCCAGATAGTTCGGGTCAACCAGGCCGCCCTCGACCTTCTGGAGGCAAACGGGCCTGAGGACCTGCTCGGGCGACGCGAGGCCTCCTCGGTCAACCGAGGCAATATCGAGTCATTCGTCGACGCCCTGGTCGCCCTCTATCAGGGCCGTGAGATCTTCGAGCACGAGTTCTTCACCCGCACCTTTCGGGGACGACCGATCTGGCTCCAAGCTCGATGCATCGACAACACCTCGGGAGCCAACCCGGCCTCGGTGATGGTGGCTCTGGCCGACATCTCAAATCTTCGGGCGCGCGAGGGGGCCCTCGCCGAATTGATAAAGGCCAAGGACGCTTTCATCGCTTCCATCAGCCACGAGTTGCGGACCCCACTGACAGCGGTCGTGGGTCTGAGCGCGGAGATGACAGGTGGGGAGATGAGTCAGAGCGAGAAGGCAGAGTTGATGCAGCTCATACTCGACCAGTCGAGGGAGATGACTTTCATCGTCGAGGACCTGTTGGTCGCGGCCCGAGCCGAGATCGGCACCGTCTCGGTTGAACTGGTGCGGGTTGGTCTCCTTGCCGAGGTCATCGCAACTTTGGAGACCATCGATGTTGGGCTACAGCCTCTGCCGGACTCCTTGCCGACGGTGTTGGCCGATCCGGTCCGGGTTCGTCAAATCCTTCGCAACCTGCTGGCAAATCTCAACCGGTATGGGGGATCGAGCCGTCGGGTTATCGGAGGGACGAACGGGACGCGTGCCTGGGTTGAGGTCCGGGATGACGGAGTTGGGGTGTCGCCCGTGGACAGCGAGCGCATCTTCGAGCCTTACTCCTCCGCCCACACCGGGGTCACGGGGTCGATCGGCCTCGGTCTCTCCGTTGCCCGCCAACTCGCTGAGCTAATGGGTGGCTCGCTGACCTACCGCCGCGACCAGGACGAGACCGTTTTCCGGTTGGAGCTCCCGTTGGCCGACGTCCCGTTCACCGAGAGCCCTATTGGCCACGGAGGCCAATCCGCAGGTAACAAACGGGCAATGGCCCACTAGTGTCTCCCGCCGGATGCCAGGGTCTGTGTCGCTCGTGTACTGGCCACTTCTCGTGGTTGGTGCCTACTTCTTGGGGTCGATCCCGTTCGCCCAGGTTCTAGGGCGTATCAAAGGGATCGATCTTCGGGCAACCGGGACCGGCAACGTCGGCGCCGGCAACCTCACCAAAACTGCGGGCGCCGGTTGGGGTCTGGCGGCAGGCCTGCTCGATGGTTTCAAAGGCATCATCCCGGTTCTCATCGCCAAGGAGATGGGTTTGGGGCCGGGGGCCGCCGGTCTGGCCGGGTTGGCAGCGGTGATAGGCCACAACTGGTCGATCTTCATCAGAGGCCGGTCGGGGCGCGGTCTTGCCACTTCGGTCGGGGTGATGACCGTACTCGACCCCGTCCTCCTGGTCTGGACCACCGGATGGGCGGTCGCCGGATGGAGGATCGGCGGCGGGGTGGGCGGGTTCCTCGGTTGGGGCTTGCTCCCGATCGTGGCCATCGCCATGGGTCGACCGCCGACCGAGTACCTGTTCCTGCTCTTGCTGTCCGGGGTGATCATGGGCCGGCGCATCCAGGGCAACCCCGATAGCGAGCGGGGGATGAGAGTCTCACTCCGCCGGGCGGTCTTTGACTCCGACCCGGGCGATCACGACTTTCCACACACGGTTGACGAGCCGCTGACCCCGTGAGCCCGAAGCGGGTAGCCATCATCGCCGGGATCTCGGCGGTTGTGTACATCGGCGTCGCCGTCTTTGTCTTCGACAACTTCGAACTGCCGCCAATGAGCCCGGTGGCCTGGGCGCTGGTAGGAGCGGCGGCTTTGGCCCAGATCAGTGCCAAGTGGTTCTTCGGCCTCCTTTTCAAAGAATCCGTGGAGGAAGCTGGTGGGTCCCTAAAGGCCGTGAGCGCTTTCAAGGGAGCCCTGGTCGGGGCAGGTGTAGCCCGGCTCATCCCTGCGGGTGGGGCCATAACCCCGGTCGCCATGGCCTGGACGGTCCGCGACGAGGAGAAAGCGACCACCGGTGCTGCGATTCGCACCGTTCTCCTCAACTACGCCGCCCTGCTCATCATGACCGGCGTCGGTTTGCTCATCGCCCGTCCCCGGGAGAGCGCCCAGGTCCTCTCGGTCAGCCTCGTCGTGCTGGCCCCCTTCGTGCTCGCCGCCGGCCTGTTGTTGATGTTCGGGTCGGGCAAGCTCGGCTCAATCTCTCGCTTCCTCCCCCAATCCATCCGGAAACGCCTCGACGCCTCGATGATCGACCATCTCCCCGATCTGGAGTCCCAGTTCTACATCTGGGCCCGGGTTGCGTTCGAGGCTTCGGTCCTCGGGCTGGTGATGCACGCCTTCGGCATCGATGTCGGTGTCTTCCAGGTGGCGGCGGCGTTTGGTGTCGCCTCTCTCGCCGGCGGGCTCCCCGGCACGCCGGGCGGCCTTCTGGTTACCGAAGGCAGCCTGGTATTCATGCTGACTGCGTATGGATTCCCCGCGGCGACCACGTTGGCGCCGGTGCTGGTGTTCCGCATCGTGTCCTACTGGCTTCCGGCCGGGCTCAGCCTTCTCGCCGGAGGATCGACCTTCCTCGAATCTCCCGAGGCCAAAGAGGCGGCCGCCGAAGCAACTTGAGCGACCGGTTAGCCTCGTCTCATGGCCGACAACGTCACCTTCAACCTTCTCAATCAGGATGGGGAGAGCGTGTCGTCCGACGACTTCGCCGGTCGCCGCCTCATCATGTATTTCTATCCAGCCGCAATGACTCCGGGGTGCACCCAGGAGTCCTGTGACTTTCGGGACAGCCACGACGAGTTCACCGCCGCGGGCTATGACATCGTCGGGGTGAGCCCCGATGCCCCCTCACGCAACGCCAGGTTTCGGGAGAAGGAGGGGCTCAACTTCGATCTCCTCTCGGATGAGGATCATGCCCTGGCCGATGAGTTGGGGGCATGGGGCGAGAAGAAGATGTATGGCAGGGCAAGGGAGGGACTTATCCGATCCACCTTCGTCATCGGCCCCGACGGGAACGTGGAAAAGGCCTACCGCAACATCAAGGCGACCGGCCACGTCGCCAGGCTCAAACAGGACCTCCTGGGCTGAAAACCGCGTTCCTAATGTAGGGCGTCACGCATGCGTGACGGGGTGCATTGAGTTTGGCCCGAGGAGCTCTCAATTCCCGATTTCGATCCCGGCCATCTCCTCCAGCGCCTTGACCAGGGCGTGGTTGCCCTCCTGTCCCAAGCCACGGGTCTGTAGGGCCCGATAGAGCTGAAACACGAGGGCTACCCCCGGCAAGGGGACCCCCAACTCATCGGCGGCCTCGAGGACCAGACGCAGGTCCTTCTGCTGGAGATCAATGGTGAACCCGGGCCGCCAGTCACGGGTGATCATCAGCGGGCCCCGATTGGAAAGCATCCAAGAGCCAGCGGCGCCACCCTCGACTGCGGCCACGGCCGTGGCTAGATCGATGTCAGCCGCCTCGCCAAGGAGCAATGCCTCCGAGACGGCCAATTGGTTCACCACCACCAGCACCTGGTTCATCAATTTGACCATCTGCCCGGAACCGGGCTCCTCGCCCACGTGCACGATCGACTTCGAGTAGGCCTCGAGGTACGGCCTCACCAGTTCGAGAGCGTCGGCCGGGCCACCGACCATGACGGCGAGAGTGCCATTGACCGCCCCCTCCGACCCGCCGGACACCGGGGCGTCCAGCCAGGAGACCCCTTGCTCGCCGGCCCGAGTGGCGAAATCCCTGGTAGCGCGGGGCGAGATGGTCGAGTGGTCCACGATGATGGCTCCTTCGCGAAGGCCGTTGATCACTCCCGACTCGCCGAACACGACTTCTTCGACATCGGGGGTATTGGAGACAGAGATCATCACGATGTCACTCTGCTCCCCGAGGTCCTGAGGGCTGACTGCAACGTCGCAGACCAGGTCCACGGCCTTCTCGGGAGTCCGATTCCACACCGTGATCGGATTCCCGGCGAAGAGCAGGTTGGACGCCATCCCGTGACCCATGATTCCCAACCCGATGAACCCGAGACGTGTCATGACCGGTGACACTAGGACTCTGCTAAACCCGTGGGGTCATGCCTCACGACCGACTCGACGCCACCCTCAGCGAGGAGGTCGAGCTGCTTCGCACCACCGGAACCGAGAAGGGCGCGGAGTATGTCGTCACTCAGGTCATCGCGGCGGCTGATGGCCGGGGGCCCCGGATCCGTCTCGCCGGCCACGATGGCGACTTTCTTCGCATGAACTCCAACGGCTATCTGGGTCTGGCCCGCCATCCCCTGGTGATCGCCGCCGAGGAGACGGCGACCCGTGAGTTCGGCGCCGGCCTGGGGGCGGTGAGGTTCATCTCGGGCACCTATCAGCCCCATGTCGATCTGGAGGCCAGGCTGGCCCGTTTCCATGACCGCGAGCGGTCGATGATCTTCTCATCGGCGTACGCCACGGTGGTTTCGGTCTTGACGACGCTGATCACTCCTGAAACTGTGGTCCTCTCTGACGAGTTGAACCACAACTGCATCATCAACGCCCTGCGATCGGCTCGCCCCGCCGGACGCGAGGTCTATCGCCATCTCGACTTCGACGAGTTGGACCGGGCGCTGGGGCAGGCACACGGATCGGCGCGTCGGGCAGTCGTGGTCACTGACGGGGTGTTCTCGATGCGGGGCGACCACGCCGACCTTGGGGCGCTTCAGAGCGTGGCCCGAGCCCATGATGGGGACTTTCCGGAGAATGTTGTCGTGGTCGTCGATGACTCCCACGGAGTCGGGGCTTACGGCTTCACAGGGCGGGGTACCGAGGAGGTGACCGGGTCGGGACCGGTGGATGTTCTGATCGGGACTCTGGGAAAGGGGTTCGGGGTCAACGGTGGGTATGTGGCCGGAAGCGAGGGCCTGGTCTCCTATTTGAGGGAGAAAGCCCCGATGTACATCTACTCCAACCCGATCACCGTTGGGGAGGCTGCCGCTTCGATCGCTGCACTCGATGTGGTCGATTCTCCGGAAGGGAGGGAGATGCTGACCTACCTCGCAGCGATGACTTCGAAGTTCGAGACGGGTCTGTTCGGCCTCGGGTTCGAGACCATCCCCGGTCCCCATCCGATAGTCCCGTTGATGGTGAGGGATACCGAACGGACCGCGGCGCTGGTGAGGCATCTCTTTGCCAACGGGGTTCTGGCAACCGGACTCAACTACCCGGTCGTGCCCAAGGGCGACGAGGAGATCCGGTTCCAGGTCAACGCCGACCACACCGAAGCGGACATCGAGTTGGTGTTGCGGGTGTTGGGCACTTTCCTGGGTTGAGCAAATCTGGTGAGCCGCCAGATCACGTCTCAAGCTTCGCGAGAATCCAGGCATCGACCGCCTGTCGGGTTACGCCCTGTTCGTTGAGAACGATCGCTCCCGGCGATTTCTCATCGCGCAGCACCCCGAGAAGGATGTGTTCGGTCCCGATGTGCTTGTGCCCCATTCGCAACGTTTCCCTCAGGGCGAGTTGGAGAACCTTCTTGGAGTCAGGTGAGAACGGGATGTGCCCCTTGGTCGGGGACCCGGCCGGTCCGACGGTGGCTTCTGCTGCCAGCCGAACCTGCGGGAGCGGTGCTCCGGTCGCTGCAATGGCCTGAGCACCGAGGCTGTCCGGGTCGTCGATGAGTCCGAGCACCAGGTGTCCAGTGTCGATCTGCCGGCTTCCAGCGCCCCGTGCATGCTCCTGGGCTCGTATCACCGTCTGCCGGGCCTGGTCGGTCAGCGTGTGGAAGAAGCCGCGCCGTTTCTCCCTTGTGCCAGATCTTCCTACCACGAAACGCTTCTGGGCCGCCTGCTTGGTCACACCGAGACTCTGCCCGATTTCCGACCACGAGCGCCCATCGTGACGCGCCTGGTCCACAAAGTGGCCGATCAACTGATCGGACAGCTCACTGAGATGCTCGGAGACGAGAACCGAATCGACGAGGAGTTGGAGTGCGTTGCTCGTGGGTTGTTGGCTCTCGACCTGATTGACCAGGTCTTCGAGGTTGGGTAGTGATGTTTTCATGCGTCAACTCTAGGTTGACGGCGAGCGGCTGTCAACCCGAGGTTGACGGTGCCCACGGGCAACCCCACGGGGGGATTGGCCACGACTGTCCTTTAGCCCGGCTCCACCACCACCAGGACGGCCCCCGCCTCAACCTGATCTCCGGGTTGGAAGTGGACCTCAACCACAGTCCCTGGCCATGGGGCGCGCAAAGTGTGTTCCATCTTCATCGCCTCCAGGACCACCAGGGTTTGGCCTTCATCGACTCGGTCTCCTACCGAGGTCTCGAGCCTGACGACCCGACCCGGCATCGGGGCGTGTAGCGATCCGGGATCCTCTTCGACTTCGGTCAGTGCGAAGCGGGGAAGTTCCTCGAGCACGACCGGTCCGCTGGGACCGTCCACATAACGAGTCGATCTGAACCGGTCGATGGCGAACACCGCGGGAACTCCCTCGACATCGAGCTCGACCTGTTCCGGGGTCTGGGAGATCACAGTGAGGCCTTCCCAGCCGACCACCGCAACCCGGTCGCGGGTCGCCTGGTATTCGACCTCGATGTCAATCGACCCCCTGCGGTAAACCACCCTCTGTGGCCGGCTCGGTGAATTTCGCCAGCCGGGGTCGATCGTTCCCAACACCGACGCCTCTTGCCTCCGATTAAGCCGATCCGCAATCGCGACCGCCACCGCGGCGAGCCGGGCCTCACTCTCGCCGACCAGGGGGGAGGCCAGGGTCTCCATGTCGTGAGCATCGAGGAAGTGGGTGTCGGTTCTCCCGGCTACAAAGTCCTCGTGCTCCAGAACCCGCACCAGGAGCTCGCGGTTGGTGACAGGGCCGTGGATCCGGGCATGACGGAGCGCATCGGCCAGCGCTGTCGCCGCCTCCGCCCTGGTGGGGGCATGGGCGATCACCTTGGCCAGCATCGGGTCGTAGTGGACCGAGATGGTCGACCCGCTTTCGACCCCAGAGTCGACGCGAATCCCGGGCCGGTGCGGGAACGAGAATCGATGGATCTGTCCGATGACCGGGAGGAAATCGTGACCGGGATCCTCGGCATAGAGGCGGGCCTCGATGGCGTGACCAGACATCGAAAGGCGCAACGCTGCTGACGGCAGGGGGTCGCCGCAGGCGACTTCGATCTGGAGACGCACCAAGTCGAGACCGGTGATCATCTCGGTGACCGGATGTTCGACTTGAAGCCGAGTGTTCATCTCCAGGAACCAGAACTGCCCGTCCTGCACCAGGAACTCGACGGTTCCCGCACCGACATAGCCCACAGCCTTCGCCACGGTCACCGCCGCTTCGCCCATACGACCGCGCAGTTCCCCGTCGATCGCAACCGAAGGGCTCTCCTCGATGATCTTTTGATGTCTCCTCTGAATCGAGCATTCCCGCTCGTGGAGGGAGACCACGTTCCCCTGGTTGTCACCGAACACCTGGATCTCGATGTGCCGCGGCGCCTCCAGGTACTTCTCCAGAAAGACCGTTTCGTCACCGAAGGAGGTCGCCGCCTCGCGTTTCGCACCGTCGATGGCTTCGACGAGGTCCTTCTCGGAGTGGACGACCCGCATTCCCTTGCCCCCTCCGCCGGCACTTGCCTTGACCAGGACCGGGTAACCGATGTCGGCGGCTGCATCAGCGATTGCTTGGTCACCGAGCCCGCTCAGGTCGACGCCGGGGAGGGTGGGGACCCCCATCGTTTCCACCAGATTCTTCGAGGCGAGCTTGGAACCCATGACTTCGATGGCCTCCGGCGGGGGGCCGATCCAGACCCGACCGGCCTTCAGCACCGCTCGGGCGAACCCAGGGTTCTCGGCAAGAAACCCGTAGCCGGGGTGGATTGCATCGGCTCCGGACTCTTCGGCTGCAGCCAAGATCGCATCGGCGTTCAGATAGGTCTCGGCAGCGGTGGCTCCGGGCAGGTTGATCGCCTGGCGGGCCTCCCGGACGTGGGGCTCGTGGGTGTCGGGGTTCGAGTAGACCGCAACTGTCTCTATTCTCATCTGGCGACAGGTGCGAAATACACGCCGGGCGATCTCCCCGCGGTTGGCTACCAGGACTCTCCGGATCATTGGCGGGACGAGGGTACCGGTGGAAACTATTTCCGGTTCCAGGACGTCGAACTACCTGTCATCCCGATCACGAACATAGGAAAGCACACCCGAATGAGCGAAACACAGGTCATGGAAAGAGAAACCGAGACGGTTCAGCAACCGGAACCGGCACGGAGACAGCGATACCGGTTCATCCCGATCGCAATCGGCCTAGGTGTCGTCGCTCTGTTCGTCGTCCTCGGGATGTTCGTCATATCGAGTCTGCGCAATCTGGCTGACGCCGTCCCTACGCCTTCGGACCTGGCTGCGGTTTTTGAGCCCGAGCCTTACGAGGAGATCGGCCCGGTCATCATCAGTTCGATCCGTGACATGTCCAATCTGACGACGGTCGAAACCGTGCAGTACACGATTGTCGACAAAGGCACCGACCGGGGCTGGTTGTCCTGGGCCCGTGGCGACAGTCTCCAGTTGTTCGCGGTAGCCAAGATCGGCGCTGGCATCGATTTGAGTCAGATCACGGTGCGGAATGTCTCGCTCGACAGCGAGGGTGTGGTCGAGATCAACGTTCCAGCGGCGGAAATCCAATACGTGTCGGTCGACAACGAGGCGACCCAGATCCTCGACCGGGAGACAGGGCTCTTCACAAAGGGCGATCCCCGGCTGGAGACCGATGCCAGACAGGTGGCCGAGGAGGTCCTGGTGCAGAGCGCCCTCGATGATGGGCTCCTGGTGAAGGCTGAAGCCAACGCCAGACAGGTCCTCACCGACTTCCTGATGGGTCTCGGTTATCGAGACGTGGTGGTCGAGTTCGCCGGCTGAGTTGGGTTCACATCCGAAACACGCCGAACCGGTCGGTGCCGACCACCGGTCCCGAGTGGGTTGCCGAAAGCGCGATTCCGAGAACGGCGCGGGTGTCGCGGGGGTCGATGAGACCGTCGTCCCGCACTCTTGATGTCGAGTAGTAGGCCTGTTCCTCGTGCTCGATCTGAGACTCGATCTCGAGGCGTCGCCGCTGGTCCTCCTCCTCGTCGAAGGGCTCTTCCCGGGCCTCGGCAGCCTGACGGGCGATGATGGACATCACGCCGGCTAGCTGCTTCGGTCCCATAACCGCCACCTTGTGCCCCGGATAGCCGAAGACGAAACGCGGGTCGTAGGACCGGCCCGACATCCCGTAGTTGCCTGCCCCGTAGGACACACCGGCCATGATCGAGATGTGTGGCACTTCGGAGTTGGCGACGACGTTGACCATCTTTGCGCCATCCTTGATGATCCCCCGCTGCTCGTATTCCTTGCCCACCATGTACCCGGTGGTGTTGTGGATGAAGATGATCGGGGTGTCGTAGCGGTTGCAGAGTTGGATGAACTCGGTCGCCTTCTGCGCTTCCTCGGAAAAGATCACTCCCTGCTGGTTGGCGACGACTCCGACCGGGAACCCGTGGATCGAGGCCCAGCCGGTCAGGATCGAGATTCCGTACACCGCCTTGTACTCCTCGAACCTTGAGCCGTCGACGGTCCGGGCGAGGATCTCTCTCATGTCGAAGGGGACACGGAGATCCTCGGAGATGACACCGAGGACGTCGTCGATCTCGTGGACCGGCTCGTCCGCCGGTTTGGTCGGTCCGTACCCCTGCTTGCGCCAGTTGAGATGAGAGATGATCTCCCGGCCCATCCGGATCGCTTCCTGCTCGTCCTGGGCGAAGTAGTCCGAGAGCCCCGAGACACGTGAGTGCATCTCGGCTCCCCCGAGCTCCTCATCCGTCGATTCCTCGCCGGTCGCCATCTTGACCAGTGGTGGCCCACCGAGAAAGACCTTCGCCCGATCCTTGACCATCACCGAGTAGTCGCACATCGCCGGGAAATAGGCGCCTCCGGCGGTGGAGCTGCCGAAGACGAGGGCGAGGGTGGGGATGCCCTGCTTGGAGAGCCGGGTGAGGTTGCGAAACCATTTGCCGCCGACGATGAACACCTCGGCCTGATCGGGAAGGTCGGCGCCACCCGATTCGACCAGATTGATCAGAGGCAGCCGGTTCTCGCGTGCGATGTCCATGATGCGAAGGGTCTTGGCCACCGAATAGCGGTTCATCGACCCGGCCTGGCTGGTCGGGTCATGGGCGAGAATGGCGCACTCCACCCCTTCGACGACCCCGATCCCGGTGACGACGTTGGCGCCGAGGTTCTTGTCGGTGCCCCAGGCTGCCAGGGTCGAGAGCTCTAGGAAGGGTGCGTCGCGGTCGAGTAGGAGCTCGATGCGCTCCCGGGCCAGCAGCTTGCCGCGTTCGCGATGACGTGTGACGTACTTCTCGCCACCCCCCTGGCGGGCCTGCTCCATGAGGGCTTCGAATTCGGCCAGCTTCGCCTCCATGGCGGAGCGGTTGGCCCGATACTCGTCGGAGCGGGGGTCGACCTTGGTGGTCAGAACCTGCATCTGGTCAAGCGAGCGTAGTTGTCACCCGCGCTCAGCCGTCGTGGAGCACCTCTGCGTTGTAAGGCTCGATCATGATGCACTCACCAGGGCATTCCTCTGCCGACTCGAGAGCATCCTGGATCAGAGCGTCGGGGATGCGGGCCATGCCCCTGGGGCCGTCGGGCGCCTGTTCCCCGTCGAAGACCACGGTGCGATCAAAGTACTTCGCTTCTTCCTTGACCACCCACAACCCGTCGTCGCGCCCCACGAACACGTCGGGGGTGATCTCTTCACATATCCCGTCTCCGGTGCACAGGTCCTGGTCGATCCAGACCATGAGCTTGGTCTCTTTGGCCACGCCACCAAACTAGGCGATTCACTGGCTTGTGTCAGAATCCAAGGATGGATGTCATGACCAGACTCGAGTCGCTGGTGGGCCAGGAGATCGGTGTGAGCGACTGGATGGAGATGACCCAGGATCGGGTTGATACCTTCGCCGACGCTACCGACGACCATCAGTGGATCCACGTCGATCCAGAGCTGGCGGCTCAGGGCCCGTTCGGAGGGACCATCGCTCATGGGTTTCTCACTCTGGCGCTGACCGTGACGCTCGCCGGTCAGGTGGAGCTCGATGTCGGTGAGCCCACGATGGCCATCAACTACGGGTTGGAAAAGGTGCGTTTTCCCGCGCCGGCCCTGGTCGGAGCACGGATTAGAGCGCGGGTGACTTTGGTCGGAGTGTCCGAGGTTCCCGGCGGGATTCAGGTGAATCGTCAGGTCACGATCGAGGTCGAGGGCAGCGAGAAACCGGCGATGGTCGCCGAGACGGTGAGCCGCTACTACTACTGATCTATGCCGGCCGACTTTGCCCTCGGCCAACCCTCAATGAACCTTCGGGCTGAGGCATCGCGCCAGCGCCGCCTCGGGCAAACAGACGCCGGTCGGCCGGAGCTTCCGCCCCGCGATAAAGGATGTCCCCCTGCGAAGCGGGGGGACCGGCCCCCCCGACCTTCGGTCGGGCGAGGGGGGCCGCCTACGACAAGCTTCTCCCGCCGCCCACCACGATCACCTCTCCGGTGATGTACCCGGACAACGGGGTGAGGAGGAACCAGACCAGGTTGGCCACTTCGTCCGGCGTTCCCATCCGCTCCAGGGGGATGGCCGAAACCATCTTGTCCCTCACCTCTTCGGGGATGGCCATGCTCATCTCCGAGGAGATCAACCCCGGAGCCACCGCGTTGACCCGGACCCCAGGAGCCAGGGAGAGCGCCAGCGCCCGGGTCAGCCCCACCAACCCACCCTTGGACATCGAGTAGTTGTACTGGCCGAAGTTCCCCAGATAGGCCCGGGAGGCGATGTTGACGATCGAGGCCCCGTCGCTCATCAGCGGAGCCAGCTCGGTGCAGAGCCGGAAGGCGGCGCCAAGGTTCACCTCCAGGACCGCGCGGAAGCTCTCGTCGGTCGTATTCACCAGACGCGAGTCCCTGGTGATCCCGGCGTTGTTCACCAGCCCGATCAGAGGCATACCCGAGGCCTCGACTGCTCGGCGCACGGTGTCCGGACCATCGGGTGAGGTCAAATCGACCTGGACCGGGGTGAGCTGCTCGGCCAGGGCCAGCTCCGGGGCCAGGTCAACGCCGATCACAGTCAGCGGACCGGTGGCCGCCATCTTCTCGGCGATGGCGCGACCGATGCCACGAGCAGCGCCGGTAACCACAACGACTCCTTTCACGGCAGGGCCTTTCCGATGTGGTCGGGGCCGATCCTCAGCAACTCCCCGGTGACATCGGAGGACTCGACCAGGTGACTGGCCCAGTCCACAGCGGTTTCGGGATCCGTGCCTTCCGAAACAGCCAAGACGTTGACCGTCCAACCGTCTCGGATCCCTTCCAGCGCTGCCGTCCTCGCCGCCGAGAGCAGCCCGGTGGCAAGCATCGCCTTCCCGGCTCCCCTTCGCCCGAGGAGGTCGTCGTTGTGCACCACGTAGACGATGGAATCTCCAGCCTGGGCGGCGGCCCGACTGGCCTCGAAGGCACGGGTGAGAGCGGCAAGGACTTCGCCCCAATCGTCACTCACCTCAGGGGCCCAGTGGATCACCCGGTCACGATACGACGGCGGTCCCGGCCTCAACCATTTGTGCGATGGTGCCGTCGTCGACCCCGAGCTCTTGAAGGATCGGCTTCGTGTGCTGGCCCAGGGTGGCCGGCGGGACATCGGTCCTGGCCGGTCCGCCGTCGACTCGGATCGGGGACCCGGTCACCTGGATCCTTCCGGCGACCGGATGCTCGAGCTCGACCAACATCTCGTTGTGCCGCGCCTGGGGATCGTCGAGAGCCTCGGGCAGCGTGAGCACGCGGCCCACTGGGAGGCCAACCTGTTCGAGAAGGTCGATCCAGTACTCGGCGGTCTCTGTCTTGAACACGTTGCTCAGTCTTCGGGCCAGCTGGATGCGATTTGTCATCCGCGCCTCGTTGGTCGGGTAGTCCGTGGCCAGATCGGGCCGCTCCAGTGCATCGGTGAGCAACTCGAAATGCCGGTCGGAGACAATCGCCAGAGTGAAAGGAGCATCCGACGCCTCGAACACCTGGTTGGGGGAGATGAAAGGACTGGCGGTCCCGGTCCGAGTCGGTTGCTCACCGGAAGCGATGGCGAGTGCGTTCCAGCCGGATTGAACGGCCATCACCCCGTCTCGCAGCGAGACATCAATCCGACAGCCCTTCGACCCCTTGCCGGCGAGGGCTGCCGAAACGGCGAACGCCAGGTTGGTCCCCGCCAGATAGTCCCCGATCGAAGTGGCGGTCTTGTGTGGGCCGTCCTTGGGGTCTCCGGTGATCGAGATCATCCCCGACTCCCCTTGAAAGACGACATCGATCCCCGCTCTTGGGGCGTAGGGGCCATCGGGGCCAAAGGCGGAGATGACCGCGTAGATGAGTTTCGGGTTCAGGTCCCGAGCCCTGGCCTCTCCCAACCCGAGACGGTCCATGGCGCCGAGTCGAAGATTGCTGATGACAACGTCGGCCTTCCTCACGAGGTTGTCGAGGATCCGTTTCGAAACCCAGTCCTTGGTGTCGAGAGCCAGGGATTCCTTGCCCCGGTTCATCGCCATGAAGAACACCGACTCCCCGTTCTGGAACGGGCCGAAGCGACGCCCTAGGTCACCATCAGGAGGCTCCACCTTGATGACTCGCGCCCCGAGATCACCGAGGAGCATTGCGGCATAGGGAGCCGCAATCAGATTGCCGAACTCGACGACGAGGATGCCGCGAAGCGGTCCCTCAGACACGCTCGACGACCATGGCGATCCCTTGTCCCACCCCGATGCACATGGTGGCGAGGCCGTACCGGCCCTGACGGCGAACCAGCTCGTGAACCAAGGTGACCAGGATCCTCGCCCCTGAGGCCCCGAGCGGGTGACCGATGGCGATGGCGCCGCCGTTTACGTTCACCTTGTCCTCGTCGAGCTCGAGAAGTCGAAGACTGGCCACCGCCTGGGATGCGAAGGCCTCGTTGATCTCTACCACGTCGAGGCCGCCCACTCCGATCCCCGCCCTGGCGAGCGCCTTCTCGGATGCCGGGACCGGGCCGATCCCCATGACGTCGGGGTGGACTCCCGCAGCAGCCGAGGCCACGACGCGGGCCAAGGGTTCGAGACCGTGACGTTCCACACCAGCTTCGGTGGCCATCAAGAGGGCGGCGGCGCCATCGTTCATAGGGGAGGAGTTGCCTGCTGTGACCGTCCCCCCTTCCTTGAACACCGGGGACAGAGCGGCGAGACGCTCCAAAGACGTGTCGGGCCGCGGGCCCTCGTCCTGGGTGACCGACCTCATCTCGCGGCGCCGGTGGTCGGTCGGGGCCTCGAGCGGTTCGATCTCCGCATCGAATCGGCCGGCAGCAACTGCTTCCAGGGCCAATTGGTGACTGCGGAGGGCGAAGCCATCCTGGTCCTCACGTGAGATCTCGTACTTCTCCGCCACCATCTCGGCAGTCATTCCCAATGTGATTGGCGGATAGAGCTCGCTCATCTTCGGATTCACCAACCGCCAGCCGATGACCGTGTCGGCGGCGTCGGGAAACCCTGTCGGGAATGCCCGGTCGCTCTTGGTGACCACATAAGGCGCCCGGCTCATCGACTCGGACCCGCCCGCGATCATCAGGTCTCCCCAACCGTCGCGTAGCGCGTGAGCTGCAGAAACGACAGCCTGCATTCCCGACCCGCAGAGCCGATTCACCGTGGCCCCCGGGACTTCGATGGGCAACCCGGCGAGCAACCCCGCCATGCGTGCGACATTGCGGTTGTCTTCGCCGGCCTGATTGGCGGCGCCCCACTGGATGTCCTCGATGGCCATCGAGTCGACCTCGGGGTTTCGGGCCATGAGTCGACGGATGGCATGGGCGGCCAGATCGTCAGGCCGGACGTGGGAGAGCTGGCCACCGAGCTTTCCCATCGGCGTCCGACACCCGTCGACTATGTAAATGTCATCTTTCATGTTCAGTCCGCCCACATTCTTGCCGAAGTCGACAGGGTCCTATGGGGGAGAACCCCCATATCCGCTGAAACCTTTTCACCATACGGTGACGTCAGATGAGTATGAACGGCCCCGGCAGACAACCGACCTCGATAGCCGCATACACCCCGGCCGGGTTGCTGGTCCTCTACGTCCTGATTCGCATCCTGTTCTGAGAACTACGGTTCGGTCCATGGACCGACCAGACAGCCTCCCCTTCACCGAGTCCGAGGATGCCAATCGTCTCCTCGCTACCGACGGCCTTGCCCTTCTGATCGGGATGCTTCTCGACCAACAGTTCCCCATGGAGCGTGCCTTTTTCGGCCCCCAGCTACTCAAAGAGCGTCTCGGGGAGGATCTGGACGCGGGACGCATCGCTGGACGGGATCCCGAGGAGTTGGCAAGCGTCTTTCGGGGCCCGCCGGCCATCCATCGCTATCCGGGCTCGATGGCGGGCCGGACCCAGGAGTTGTGCAGGGTCATCTCGTCCGAATACGAGGGAAGGGCCGAGAACCTGTGGGAGACCCCCACCGACGGGGGCGAGCTGTTGAGCCGGCTTCAGGCCCTCCCCGGATTTGGAATGGCCAAGTCTCGTATTTTTGTTGGAGTGCTGGGCAAACGCCTCGGGGTGAGGCCCGAAGGCTGGGAGGAGAAAGCAGCGGACTGGCCGAGCATCGCCGACGTGGCGATCTTCGACGACGTAGCCACGCTGCGGGAGCAAAAACGTGCCATGAAGGCACGAAAAGAGGGCTGAACAGGTCTCAACCTTCTTGAGGGGAGTGCCGATAGTCCCCCAAAGGGACAGGGACCCATCTATGGACGGACAGATGCAGCTTTCGGGGCAGCTCGCTGATTGGAGCGTCAATGACCTGCTTCAGATCATGCAGGTCACCAAGAAGACGGGTTCCCTGGACATCGAAGGCGAGCGTCACGCTCGCGTTTTCTTTGGTGAGGGCAGGGTGACCGGTGCCGAGTTGACCGGAGCCAAGGGGAGCTATCTCGGAGGAGACCGGAGCGGTATTGCCGACATCCTCTATGTCCTGTCCGGGCTCGAGACCGGTCAATTCTCGGTGGGGGCGGCTGACGGTCCCGAGATCAAGGGTTGGACTGTGGAAGAGGTTCTCGCCGACGTCGAGGCGCTCAGGTCATTGGAAGGCGAGGTCGTGGACGCCGGTCTCTTCGAGGCCACAGGGGTTCGTCTCATCCACGAGATCGAGGGCCCGATAACCATCCAGCCCGAGGATTGGCACGCCCTGGTCAATCTGGTCCAGCCGTTCACCTTCAATCATCTCGAAGCCAAGCTCGGCCGGGGGACAGCGGTTCGTATCTTCCACACATTGAATCGTCTCGGGATGGCCGAGGCTCTGGTAGCCGAGGAGGGCGAGTCGAACTGGCTCGATCGTCTTGCCGAGGATGTGGCACCAGGCGCCGCTACGCCTGCTTGGCTGGAGCACATCCCCGAGGTTGAGCCGGCAGAGACCGAACTGCTCGTCGAGCAGGTCGCGGCGCCCGAGCCTGTTCATTTATCAAAGGCTGCAGAGGCCCGTTCACACTCGGCGAAGGTTGCCGTTGAGGTCAAGGGTGTATCGGCACCGGCTTCCACCACTCTCACCGACGGGGTCTACGACGAGATCCGCCGTCTGCGGAGCCGGGTAGCCGACAAGTAACGTCGCCGGGGCATGCCTGAGCGCAGCCCCTGGAAACCAGATCGCCCTCTTTTTATAGGCCTCGCCGGAGGGTCGGGTTCGGGAAAGACCACCATCGCTGAAGCTGTCCTCGAACGTCTCGATGGCAAGGTCGCCCTGGTTCAGCACGACGCTTACTACCGGCACATGCCCGAGTACTCCTATGAGGAGCGGACCAAGGTCAACTACGACCATCCTGCTTCGTTGGAGACCGAGTTGCTGGTCCAACACTTGCTGGCACTGCGGTCGGGTGAGCCGATCGAACGTCCGGTGTACGACTTCGCCGTCCACCTTCGCTCCGATGACACGGTCCGGGTGGAGCCGGCGCAAGTGGTGGTCGTCGAGGGGATCCTGGTGCTTGCGGAGCCCGAGCTTCGCTCCGAGCTCGACCTGAAGATCTTCGTCGACACCGACTCTGATATCCGACTTGCCCGCCGTCTACAGAGAGATATCGAGGAGCGGGGTCGAACCGTCGAATCGGTGGTGAGCCAGTACTTCGAGACCGTCCGGCCGATGCACGTTCAATACGTCGAGACCTCGAAGCGTTACGCCGACCTGATCATCCCCGAGGGTTACAACCCGAGGGCTGTGGCCACAGTTGTCGAGCTGATCAGATCCCGTCTCGGCTGAGGGGATATAGCGTTATGGGCGGGCTGAATCATCCCGCGGGGGTTCGCGCAGTTCGGAGTCCCCTGAGCCCGGATGCTCCCGATGCTCCAGGCCGCGATCCCGCGATTGAGCTGCACCGTCAAAACAGGCCGACTCGCAAACCGAGCCGAACGGCAGGTCCCGAGCTGCTTCCCTAGCTTCGGAATCGGGTAGCTTGGCCGTGACGTCAGGGATTTGAATCCCAACGCAGCCATCAGTGAGGAGTGATGCCAAGACTGACTCTGCCTCCCGAGGTCGAGCGGTTCCTTTCCCAGGCGAGGCCGGCGGTGGTCGCCACTCTCCGAAGCGATGGCGCCCCCGTCACGGCTGCCACGGAATATGACTGGCGGGACGGTCGAATCCTCCTCATCATGGACGCTGCGGGGATGCGAGTCAGGCATCTCCGCCGAGACCCCAGGTGTGCGTTCACCGTGCTCGGGGACGACTGGTACACCCATGTTTCGCTCTCGGGGAGTGCTGTGGAGATCCGGGACGACGTGGACTTCGCCGCAGCCGATCGCATTGCCATGCGGTATCAAGGGGGTCCCTACTCCCGGCGGGACGTGCCCACCATCAGTGTGGTCGTGGAATTGGACCGGTGGCACGGCTGGGGAGACCCGGTTGCTGGTTAGCCGGACTTGACCCTATGCAGTTGTGAGGGGGGGTACCCGCCGATGCGCTTGCGAACTTCTTGCTCTCTGAGGTGTATCTCTAGAACCCGACGCATTGGATTTGACTTCCGCCCAGCCAGAGCACGAACCGGCTGCTGATGTACGTCCGATACATGCCACAGCCGAGCCGAGTTGTCCGGGTTGGCGTGACCTGTATCCCTCGCTCGGCTGAGGACCAGTCTCTCCATATACTCGCCTGATGTCCGGGCGCGCATCCGTCGCAATCATCGGGGTAGGGGCGATGGGTGAAGCGCTCATGTCCGGTTTGTTCCGGGCGGGGTGGAAGCCGGGTGACATCGCCCTTTGTGTTCGCCGCCCCGAACGTGCCCAACAGCTGTCCGAGGGCTCGGGCTCGACGGTGTCACCCGACCCGGTGGAGACGATCAAAGGCCGTGAGGTGGTGGTGGTCGCCGTCAAGCCTCGCGACGTTCCCTCCCTTCTCGATCAGCTTTCAGGTCACGTGGCACCCGAGCAGATGGTGCTGTCCCTTGCCGCAGGCGTCACCACAGAGGCCTACGAGTCCCGACTTGGTGCAGTCCCGGTGGTGAGGGCGATGCCCAACACCCCGGCCCTGGTGGGCGAGGGTGTCACCGGGATCGCAGCCGGGGCCCACGCCCGATCTGCGCATCTCGATCTTGCCGAGGAAGTCCTGGGGGCGGTGGGATCGGTCCGGATCATGGACGAGAGCCTGCTGGACGCAGTGACCGCGGTCTCGGGGACCGGCCCGGCCTACGTGTTTCTCCTGGCGGAGGCGCTGACCGAGGCCGCGGTGAGGGAGGGTCTGCCCAGGGACATCGCCGAGAACTTCGTTCACCAGACGATTCGCGGTGCCGGCCACCTCCTGACGAGCACCGGGAAGACGCCCGCCGAGCTTCGATCCCAGGTGACGTCGCCCGGTGGGACAACAGCGGCTGCGATGCACGTGCTGGAGGAGCGCGGGTTCCGGGCACTCGTGGAGGATGCGGTGGCCGCCGCTGCGAGGCGATCCGCCGAGCTCGGGGGGAAGGGTTGAGTGTCTTCTCCAAGCTGGTGGTCTCGACAACTCAAGCCCGCCCGGTGGAGAGAATGGTCACCGGGACCAAACCGGGGAAGGCCCTGGCCCGACGGTTCGTGGCCGGTGAAAACCTCGACGACGCTGTTCGGGTAGCCAAGAGCCTCAACGCCGAGGGATTTCTTGTCTCCCTCGATCTCCTCGGTGAGGAAGTCCGCGACCGGGACACCGCGGTCGCGGCAAGAGAGGAGTACCTGGACTGCCTGAGGCGCATCGCCGTCGAGGATCTGGATGCGAACATCTCGGTGAAGTTGACCCAATTGGGGCTCAACATCGACGGCGGCCTAGTTGCCGAAGCGATCGACCTCCTCGCCCTCCAGGCAACAAACACCGGCACCACGGTCACCATTGACATGGAGGATTCCCGTCACACCGCGGCCACGGTGGACCTCTATGAAAAGGCTCAGAAACAACATGGCAACCTGGGTCTTGCCTTGCAGGCCTATCTCCGACGCACTCCCGACGACCTGAAGCGTCTCATCCCGCTGGGCGGGCATATCAGGCTGTGCAAGGGCGCTTACGTCGAGCCTCCGAGCATCGCCCTGCGGTCCAAGTCGGAGGTCGACGGTGCGTTTGCCGAACAGGTTCGGACCCTCATGGGATCGGTCGGGGCACTTCCTGCGATCGCCACCCACGACCAGGCGATCGTTGATCTGACCAGGAAGCTTGCTGCCAATCGGGACCAGCCGTTCGAGTTCCAGATGCTCTACGGGGTCCGACCAACGCTGCAACATGAGTTGGTCGCCGCCGGGTTTCCGTTACGGGTATATCTGCCCTTCGGATCGCAGTGGTATCCCTATCTGACCCGGAGACTTGCCGAACGCCCGTCGAACACCTGGTTCTTCGTACGCTCGGTCTTCGGCTCTTGACACCTGAGGCCGCTCTGCCGGGGTAGCCGGTCTCCGGAGCGGGCACTTCTACACTCGCCGCCATGGCCCTCACCCAGGAGCGTCAGGACGAGATCACGACCTCCAGGCGGCCACCCGTTTCCTATGTCATAGAAGGATTCGGGGTGGCGGGCGCGTTGGCCACCCTGGCCCTCGGTCTGCTGGGGACCCTCCCCGAGGAGCCCCACTTCGAGATCGGACGGGAGGTGTTCGGCAACATCCCCGACTCGGTGCAGTTGGTCTTCTACGTGACGGTCGCCGTCTTCATTTGGACGTCGCTCCATCTGCTGGCCCGAAGGGCGACGGCCTGGGAGAGGGGTCGGCCCGAATCGAGACTCGGGATGTGGGGGCGCCGTCTGAGGGACTTCGACTCCGGTCTGCGCATGAAGACCCTGATGCGCGACCCGCGGGCCGGTGTGATGCATTCCCTCATCTACTACGGGTTCATCATCCTCTTCCTGGGGACGGTCACCCTCGAGATCGATCACCTTCTCCCCGGCAATCTGAAGTTCCTCCAGGGACCGGTCTATCAGGGCTACTCGGCGATCCTCGACCTGGCCTCTCTCGCGTATCTCGGAGGTCTGGCGCTCGCCATCGTCAACCGTTACCTGGTGCAGAGTGAGCGACTCAGGACCAAGACCAAGCCTGAGGACGCTCTGATCCTGGGGCTCCTGGTGGTGTTGGGGCTCAGCGGTCTGCTCACCGAAGCCGCCCGGATCTCCCTTGCCGGAAGACCCGACTTCGAGGTGTGGTCGTTCGTAGGCCATCCGCTGTCGGTTCTGATCCCGGAGACCAACGCGAGCGACTTGCATCGGATCTTCTGGATCAGCCATGTGCTTGCGTTCATCGGGTTCCTAGTGATCCTGCCGGTGACCAAGCTCCGGCACATGGTCACCTCTCCGGCAAATCTGTTCCTCTCCGCACACCCCCGGCCCAAGGGTGCGATGCGGGAGATGCCCAATCTCCTCGAGACCGACGACATCGACACCATCGGCGCTTCGCTGGCCGCCGATCTCACCTGGAAGCAGATCTTCGACACCGACGCCTGCACCGTGTGCGGGAGATGCACCTCCGTGTGCCCGGCGAACATCACCGGCAAGCCACTCGACCCGAGGGAGATCGTTCTCAAAACGGGAGAGGTGGCTGCCGCCGCCGCCGGGGTCAGCCCACCGTTGTCGTCGATCATGGTGCTGGAAGGTGACCACTCGCTCTTCGACCGGGTGCGCCCCGAAGAGGTCTTCGCCTGCACCACCTGCCGGGCCTGTGACGAGATTTGCCCGGTGAACATCGAGATCGTCGACCGCATCCTCGACATGCGCCGCTATCTCACGATGATGGAATCGGAGTTCCCGATCGAGCTGGGCAAGGCGTTCGTAGCCATGGAGAACCAGTCCAACCCTTGGGGAATGAGCCAGCAGAGCCGGGCCGCCTGGACCGAGGAGCTCGACTTCGAGGTGCCGATCTTCGGGGAGAACGGCAAGACCACCGCGGACTATCTCTGGTTCGTGGGTTGTGCCGGTTCCTTCGACGACAGAAACACCGCCGTCTCGGTCGCTCTCGCCAGACTGCTCAACAAGGCCGGGATCGACTTCGCCATCCTGGGGCGGGCCGAGCTCTGCAGCGGCGACCCGGCCCGGAGGGCTGGCAACGAATTCGTCTTCCAGCAATTGGCCCTGCAGAACATCGCAACCTTTGACGAGATCGGCGTCACCAAGGTGATCACCCAGTGCGCCCATTGCTTCAACACCATCGCCAACGAATATCCGCAATTCGGTGGTGACTACGAGGTGGTGCATCACAGCCAGCTTCTCGCCGAGTTGCTGGGCCAGGGGCGACTCTCGGTCCCGACCAAGGAGAACGGCCAACCCAAGAAGATCGCCTATCACGACCCCTGCTATCTGGGACGGCACAACGACATCTATCTGGCGCCCAGGAACGTCCTCGGCGCCTCGGGTGACATCGAGGTGGTCGAGATGCCCCGTCACGGCACCCGGGCCCTGTGTTGCGGCGCCGGCGGAGCCCGTTTCTGGATGGAGGAGCAGACCGGCAAGAAAGTCAACATCGAGAGGGCGGAGGAGGCTCTTGCCACCGGGGCCGACGAGATCGCCGTGGCCTGCCCGTTCTGCTTTGTCATGCTCGACGATGGGGTCAAGGAATTGGGCAGGGCGGACGTGAAGGTCAGGGATCTCGCGATGATCCTCGCCGAAGGGGTGGGGCCCTCAGAGCCCGGAGCCTTCTGATTCGACGTCTCGCCGCCCTGTTGGCCTTGTTCGTGGTGGGAGCCGCGTGCACACCCGACCTCGAGGGCCCGTCGGGCACCGACTCGCTGTCGACCTCGACCACTGCGCCAACCACCACCTCGACCACCATTACCACCACCACCGGGGCTGCGGTCGAGGCATTCCGGATATGTCTTGGAGAGCACGACGTTGTCATCGAGGAAGTGCCCTTAGATGCCACCGGGCGCCCCCGGCTTGATCTGGTGATCATTTCCGTCGACTTCGGGGATCCTGAGGTGGCCGAGGCGCTTGCCGTTTGCTCGGCGAGCTTGAACACCGGGGCGCTCGACCTTGGCACCGAAGACCAGTTGCGCCAGGAGATCAACGAGCAACTCAGCGATTTCAGCCGGTGCATGCGGGCCAACGGTGTCGAGGATTTCCCCGATCCGGTGCCCGGATTCGCCGGAGTCGGCGCCCCCTTCGCGGTGGCGGAGATCCCATATGGGGACCCGGAGTTGGCAGCGGCCGCGGAAGCGTGCCGTGCTTCGATCCTCGGCACTCTCCCCGGTCTGGACGAATCCTGACGAGCGTACGATTGGCCTGGTGACGACCCGACCCAGCCCAGTCATCACGCCGAAGACGGGCGAGGAAACCGATCTCGACCGACCCTGGCAGGTCATCGTCTGGAACGATCCCGTCAACACAATGGCCTATGTCGTCTACGTGTTTCGAAAGTTGTTTGGTTACGACGATCAGAAGGCAACCCACCTGATGCTTCAGGTTCATTTCGACGGCCGGGCTCGGGTCTCGGACGGGCCCCGAGAGAAGGCGGAGGTCGATTGCTACCGGCTTCACGGGCACGGGTTGTGGGCCACCATGGAGCAATGAGCCGCGATCGCTTTCGCTATCGGAGCGGCAAGATCATGGTCGACCTGCCTTCCGAGGAAAGAGCGTTCCTTGCCGACGTGCTCGAGCTCCTGGCTTCGATTCCCACCACAGGGGACGACCCGGCCACGCGACGTCTTCAGGTTCCCGTCTACCTCGATGACCCCGACGCCAACTCGGAGTGGTGGTTGTTCATGGGCGAAGAGCTTTCGATAGCACGCACCGCCGATCGCAGTGTCTATCAGCGGGTGATGGAAACCAACGGAAAGCTCGCCCTGACAACCGAGGAGGCGGACGCATTTCTCCGGGTCCTCAATGAGGGGCGGCTCGCCTTGGGTGCCCGGTTCGGTCTGGAGGTCGAGGACGACCACGACCGGCTTCCAGAAGAGCAGCGTCAGGTTCTGGATTTTCTGGGGTGGGTCCTCGAGGAGATGACGACCGCTCTCACCTCGGCGCTCTGACCGTCGTTCCGATCATCGAGTAGGTTCGGACGGGCAGTGATTCCCCGAGCGCCCGAACCTGTTGGTGACATTCATGAGGACGGTCGGAGCGGGAGGTCGAGTTTGCTGGCCGATCCGATCGCCGGTTTGAGGAGTGCCTCCGGGGCCCTGATAACGATCTACTTCGACCGGCCCGGCCCCGGGGGTATGGCTGCCTTGCTCACCGATCTGTTGAAGCCGGTGCGCGAGGAGGCAGAGGGTCAGGGGGGCGGGGTTCGCAAGAGTGTGCGCGCCGACGCCGATCGAATCCGCGATCTCGCCGATCAGCTCGAAACCGACGTCGCACCGTCATACGTCATCTTCGCCTCCGACGCCGATGATGTCTTTCTGCTCGAGCCTCTCACCCACCCCGTGCCCAACACCTCCCATCTCGGGCCGCGTCCCTATCTCAGACCGCTTCGGGCGGCGCCCCGGCCACTCAGGGTCGGAGTCATAGTCGGCGATCGGGTGATCACCCGGGTGTTTGTGGGGTCCGATGACCTGATCGAAGAGCTTTCCGTTTTCTCCGCTGAGATCGGGAAACCGAATTACGGCGGCTTCGGCGGCTACGAAGAGCACAACGTGCGAGCCCACGCCGGGGAAGAGACGACGCGGATGTGGAAGGCAGCCGGCACACGGCTCCTCGAAAGACATCTCGATCGACCTCTGGACTATCTGGTGGTGGGGGGACACGACGAAACCATGGAGGACATCGGGCGCACCCTGCACCCTTATCTGGCCCGTCTCCAGCGGGCGACCTTTACTACCAACCCGCAGACGATGACCCCGGCGGTGCTTCGCACTCAGGTGGCCGATGTCGGCGCCGAGGTCCGCAGGCGGAAGCAGGCGGAGTTGGCCGAGCATCTTTGCGACACCGCGCTGGGTGGCGGCCTTGCCGTTCTTGGGCTGGCCGAGACGCTGCAGGCTTGCAACGTCCAGGCTGTCGACGCCCTGGTCGTGGCGGGCTCGTTCACCCGTCCTGGGGTGATATGCAACCAATGTGGGTATCTGGCCCGCTCCGGGGATGGGTGCCCGGTTTGCTCGACTCCGATGTTCTCCGTCGAGGACGTCGTTGCCGCTGCCATGGACGCCACGGTGGCCGCCGGGGGAACAGTTCATCAGATAGAGGTGGCGTCCCAACTCGACGTCGAAGGGGTCGGGGCTGTCACCAGGTTCCACGTTCGGGTCTGATCCGAGGGCCCGGCCCCGGGGGTAGCCTGCGTGTGAAATGCGTGAGAACCTGGAGACCCGTCGGAGCTGGTCCGAGCAAGGAAAGCGGACAGCAAAGGCCACTGTGGTCAAGGCGTATGGGTCGGCGCCCCGCGGTCCAGGATCATCGATGCTGGTTTCCTCCACCGGCGAGATGGAAGGCTCGGTCTCCGGCGGCTGTGTTGAGAACGACGTGGTGGTCAGGGCTCTTGCCGTCCTGAAAAGCGGTGACCCCGAGTTGGTGACCTACGGCATTGCCGACGAAGACGCTTTTGCGGTGGGTCTCGCCTGTGGGGGCACGATTCAGGTCTACATCGAGCCGTGGTGAGCGATCCGATTCTCGACGCCATCACCCAACTCACCGACCGAGACCAACGTGGTGTGGTAGTGACGGTGATCGCCGGCAACGGTCAGGGGAGCAATGCGGTCCTCGACGGGACGGGATCGGTTATCGCAGGAACGATCCCCCCAGCCTTGGCCGATTCGGTTTCTGCAGACGCAGTGGCTCTCATGGCACGTGAGCAGACGGTGACCCTGGGTTACGGGGACACCGAGGTGTTCTTCGAAATGCTGTCTCCTCGCCCACGTCTGTTCGTCTTTGGGGCGGTCCACATCGCCCAGGAGCTGATTCAGCACGCAGGGCTGCTCGGGTTTCGCACGATCGTCGCCGACCCCCGTCCTGCCTTCGTGACCAAGGAGCGGTTCCCCGACGCCGATGAACTGCGAGTGGGGTGGCCGGGCGAGGTGTGCGACCCGTCATCCTTCGACGAGCGGACCTTCGTCGTGATCCTCACCCACGACCGACGATTCGAGGATCCGCTGTGGCCGATCGTGCTGTTCTCTCCGGCCCGATATCTCGGGGCGATGGGCTCGGCCAAGACCACCGCGGCCCGTCGTCGGCGGCTCCTGGAGGCGGGTTTCACCCCCGAGCAGGTCGATCGGATCCACGGTCCCATCGGTCTCGACATCGGTTCTCGAACCGCCGGTGAGACTGCGATTGCGATCCTCGCCGAGATGATCACCGAGCGCTATCTCCACGATGAGCCGTTCGCTCTGACCGGTCGGCCCTCGCGGCCCTGACGGCTAGGTTTTCCCGATATGCCCATTGCCGCTGTGATCTTGGCCGCCGGTGGGTCGCGACGGCTCGGTCGGCCCAAGCAGCTCGAACCCTGGGGTGACACCAATCTCCTCGGGCATGTGGTGGCCCGAACCAACGAGTTTCCCGTGGAAGAGGTGTGGGTGGTGGTCGGATATGAGGCGGACCGAATCCTGGCCGAAACCGATCTGGGGGAGGCCGGGGTGGTGGAGAACCCGGAGTGGGAGGAGGGCATCGCATCTTCGATTCGGGTCGGCCTCGACGCACTGACCCGTCTCTCTCGGTGTGATCAGGCCCTGATCGTCATCGGTGACCAGCCGGCGGTTCCGGCCGAAGTGGTCGATGAGTTGCTGGCCTCCCACGCCAAGTCGGACCGGCCGGTCAGTGTTCCCAAATACCGTTACACCTCCGGCAACCCGGTGCTGGTTGATCGTTTGCTGTGGCCCCGTCTCATGTCGCTCGAGGGCGATGACGGAGCGGGCAGGCTCTGGCAGGCCCATCCGGAATGGGTCAACGAGGTGTGGTTCTCGGACCTCGCTCCGAGGGACGTGGATACCGAGAGAGACGTGCTCGAAATGAGGCCCAAACACCCGGGCTGAGGGTTTGATCCGGGGTATAGAGTCTGGCGACTGTTGAAGTCGAGCGGAGAGAAGGGATTCATGGCTCGGATCGATCAGGTGGCAGGGATCGGTGTCAAAGACGCCACGAAACTTCGCAAAGCCGGGGTTCGCACCAGCAAGGGGCTGCTCGAATTTGCCGCCAATCGCAAGGAGCGAACAGACCTCTCAACGACGCTCGGGCTCGACTCCAGAGATGTTCAGCAGTGGGTTCACCACTCCGACTTGCTACGAGTGAGAGGGGTGGGAGCGGAATATGCCGAGCTCTTGGTTGCTGCGGGGGTCGATACCCTGCGCGACCTTCGTCGTCGCAACCCAACCGCATTGCTCGCCAAGATCATCGGGCTCAACGGGCAATCCAAGGTCGTGCGACGTCTGCCTACCGAGGCGATGGTGGAAAGTTGGATCGAAGCCGCGAAGGACCTGAAGCCCTCGCTGTAGGAGCCTCGCTTCGCTCGGCTCCGCATAACGCAAAACGCAAAACGCTATGCGCTGCGTATTGCGATATGCGTACTGCGTTCCCAAACGACTGAGGGGCCCCGAAGGGCCCCCCGATCGTTGTGAGGAGGAGTGAGCTCAGGAAGCTTTGTCGGCCTTGACCGACTCAGTCTTCGCAGAGCTCGTCTTCGCGGCCGTTGACCTGACGGTCTTGGCAGCAGAAGCCTTGGTGCCGGTCTTGGAGGCCGGCTTCTTGGCGGCAGGGGCCTTGGCCGCGGCGGCTGTGGCCTCTTTCACCTCGGTGGTCTCGGCCTTCTCGGGCCGGAAGGACGAACGCCAGGTGGCGAGCATGTCCTCGAGCTGGTCGCGTAGTTTGCTGACCTGCTCTTTGGCCTGGTCGAGGTCGACCTTGGCCGTGATCTCGTCGACGACCTTGCCGTCGGTGATCCGGGCAACGACCTTCTCACCCTCGACGGCCCAGCTGTCGATTGCTTTCTCGGCAGCCTGGCCGTAGCCGGAGGTGCCTTCACTGATCTTGGTGCGGAGCACGGTTACGCCTTCGCCAACCTTGCGGGCGGCGACGACGGGGGCTCCAACTGTGGCGTACAGAACGTTCTTCGCCTGCATTTGTTACTCCTGATTGTTTTTCTTGTCGGGTACCGACCCGTTGGCCTGGACCAACGCCCGGTACATGTCGAGAAGGACTTTCTTGTGACCCGAGCTCAGACGCTCGTCGGCTTCGACTGCCTCGAATACCGTTGGCGACTGGAACTCCTCGTCCATAAGGCCTGCCTTGGAGTACAAGGAGTTCGCTGAGATCTCGAGGGCCCGGGAAAGTCGGCTGAGAATCTCGGCCGACGGTTTGCGGATTCCTCGTTCGATCTGGCTCAAGTAGGGGTTCGAGATCCCGGCCGTATCGGCCAGGCGACGCAGGGAGAGGTTGGCCCTTTCCCGCTGTTGCCGGATGAATTCACCCAGATCAGACTGCTTGCCCTCGTTCACCTTCCGGAAGCATACAGCTAAGTGCTAACTATTGCAAGCACAACGCGTGCTGCATGATGATTAGTCAGTTACCTGAGGTACCTGGCGCCACATATGGCGTATTCCCGACAAAGAACGACGCGGTGATCCCGTTCCCATCGGCAGCCCCCGCTTCTCTGTTGCGGCAGCGCCACATGTGGCGCTGCCTACCTCAGGTAAGCGATGATCAGCCCAGAGCGGTGCCAACAGCGTCGCCGATCAACCAGGCGAGCAGGCCACCCACACCGGCGATCATCATGTTCTCGAGCCCGGATCGGAGCCAGTTGTTACGGGTGACGCGGGCCTTGACCACCCCCACGGCGAAGAGGCCGCCCAGCGCGAGGACCGACGCCCAAACAAGGGCAATCGTGTTGGAGTCGAAGATTATGAAAGGGAGGATCGACGGCAGCGACCCGACCAGGAAGAGACCGCCCGATGCGAACATGGCCAGATAAGGGGAGCGACGCTCCGATTCCACGAAGCCGAACTCGAGCGCCTTCATCGCATTGAGCATGGCCTCGTCGGAACGGTCGAAGGCGGCGACGACGCCTTCGAGGTCGGCAGCGGAGATTCCCATATCCGAGAACATCTCCCTGAGCTGGCTGACCTCCGTTCCCCGGTGTTCTTTGATGTGGATCCGTTCGAGAGCGAGCTCCGCTGCGAGGATCTCGTCCTGGGATTTGGTCGCCAGGTACTCGCCGGCGGCCATGGAGACGGCGCCGGCAAGAGCCCCGGCCAGACCGGTGAGCAACACCTGACTGGTGTCGAATCCGCCACCCACCACCCCCACCACCAGCAGATACATGGAGACGAGGCCGTCGTTTACACCAAGGATCATGTCGCGCCAGTACTGCCGCGTCTCTCCGATGTGAGGCTCGTATGGCTGCGGCTCGGTGGGGGGCTCCTTCCCGATCGTCATGACGTCGACCGATGGTAAACCCGAGCCTGGCAGTCGCCGTCCGGTGATCGGCTCAGAGACGGTCCTGGATCCCGAGCAGCGCGGCCACACCCGCCTGGATCCCGAACCCGATAGAGCCCTCATCGAGATGGAAGGAAGGCGAGTGGAGATCTTCTCCAGAGCCAAGCGTCCCCAGCCGGAACAGGGCGCCGGGAACCCTGGTCAGGTAGTTGGAGAAGTCCTCGCCCCCCATGCTTGGCTCGGTGGGAACGACCACATCGGGGCCCAACATCGCGGTGATCCCTGAGGTTGCCGACTCGACCACACCTGCGTCGTTGACCACTGGTGGGACCGCTTGGGAGTAGGAGAGGGTGTAGGTGGCGTCGGAGATCGCCAGCAGGGAGCCAAGGGCCCTCTCGACGAGACCGGGCAGCAGCCCCCACAACGCCCCGTCAAGGGTGCGAACCGTCCCCTCGATCTCGACGCGGGTTGGGATCACGTTTCCTGCCTCCCCGCCGTGGATCGATCCAAAGGCGACCGTGAACGGGCTTCGGGCGTCGATGGTCCGACGCATGCATCCCGGCAACTCGTGCACCACCCGGGCAGCGTCGGCGATGAGATCGACGGTGCGATGAGGCCGTGCGGTGTGCCCTCCTGGCCCCTCGAGCACCAGGGTGAACTTGTCGGCGCTCGCCGTGATCGGGCCCGAGCGGCTGCCGATCTGACCGGTGGGCAAGGTTGGGTCGATATGAAATGCGATGAGGGCCTTGAGCCCGTCGACCAGGCCTTCCTCGACCAGCTCCATGGCGCCGCTAGGAAATGACTCCTCGGCAGGTTGAAACAGGATGCGCACCCCTGACGGGAGCTCGAGACGATCAAGCACCCAGGCGATGCCGTAGGCGATGGCGGCATGGGCGTCGTGCCCACAGGCGTGCATCCAACCCGGGTTCTCGGACACCGGGTTGTTGTCTTCAGGCTCGCTTATGGGGAGGGCGTCGAGGTCTGCCCTGAACCCGATGCTGGGCCGCTCTCCGATGTCGACCCAGAGACCGGTTCGGGGCTCCCGGCGTTGGTAGTCGATTCCGCTCTCGTCAAGCGAGGCAGCGATCAGAGCGGTGGTCTGGTGCTCCTGATGGGCGCCCTCGGGATGACGGTGGAGCTGACGGCGGAGCTCCACGGCGTGGGGTGTGATCTCGCCGGCCAGCCCGGCGACCCGCTCTGAATCGGTCATTCGTCGAGGTTACCGGTCATTCATAGAAGCGCTTCTCAAACACCGATCTCGCTCGCCTGGTCACCCTCCGGTACTGGTCACGGAGCTCGGAAGCCCTCGGGTAACCGAGTGAGCTCGCCAGTCGTATCAACTCGTCGGGGTCGGTAGGGAGTGAGTCCGATGCCCTTCCCGCCTGCAGGTGAAGGCGAAGCCGGACCCGGGTGCAGTAGATGTAGGACTCCCGCAGGGTCTCCTCCTCGCCTCGGGTGAGCAGGTCGTGGTCTCGGAGCCGAGCCAGGGCGTCGAGAGTTCCCGGGACCCGCAGTGTGGTTTCGTCGAAACCGTGCTTTATCTGGAGGAGTTGGGTCAGGAACTCGATGTCGCTGAGACTCCCTTTCCCGAGTTTCAGGTGATAGTCGGGATCCTCCCCTGGAGGGATCCGCTCGTTCTCGACTCTGGCTTTGATGTCTCGAATCGACCGGATGAAGGAGTCGGAGACGTTCTCGTGCCAGACCACCGGTTCGATCACCTCCTTGAACGCGGCAGCGACCTCCTCGTCGCCTGCCGCAGGGCGGGCCCGCACCAGGGCCAGAATCTCCCAGGGCTCGGCCCACTCCTCGTAGTAGCGCCGATAGCTGTCGATTGAGCGCGCCAGGGGGCCTCTCCGTCCTTCCGGACGGATCTCGGCGTCGAGCATGTAGGCCTCGCCATGCCGGCTGGGCTCGGTGAGGACCCGGGCCAGCTCGGTTGCCCTTCTCAGCGCCCGGTCCCGCTCGGGCTCTGGCTCGAACACGTACATCACGTCGAGGTCCGAGCCATAGGAAAGCTCGCTCCCACCCCATTTCCCCATGGCGACAACGACGAACCCACCAGGATCGCCCTCGGTCACTATCTGTAACGCCCCGGTGACGGCGGCATCTGCACTGTCGGTGAGCGCCGTAAGAGTCTCGGGCGTCGAGCCCTCACCCAGGATGTCGCGGGCGGCGATGCGGAGTTTCCGGCGTCGGGTGAAACGTCGAACCGTCCCCACCCTGGCGTCGAAATCCGGTCTCGAGTCGAGTAGGCCCAGAAGTCGCTCGATCTCGGCCTGGCGGGGCCTGATGTCCCCCAACAGAGCGTCGTCGGCGAGTCGGGGAACGAATTCCGGTATCCGGTCGATGAGCTGGCCGATCAGACGGCTGGTCCCCAGGAGGAGGCACAACCGCTCTCCAGCCAGCGGGTTGTTCTCGAGCATCGTTATCAGCGCCGAGTGGTCCGGCGTGTTCGTTAGGAGGACCCTCAACTGGTACAGGCCAAGGTCAGGGTTCGGGGAGATCGAGAGCCAGTCCAACAAGAGCGGGAGAACCTGGTGCATCGCCCGCGAGCGTCGGCTTAGGCCCGCTGTCAGTTCTTCCAGGGCCCTCCCTGCTGAGTCGACATCGGAGAATCCGAGGGCCTCGAGACGGAGGGCCGCCTCTTCAACACCGAGCCGGGCACTCGGGGACCCGACCAACGCGTCGAGGATCGGCCGGAAATAGAGACGCTCGTGGACGTCGCGCACGACCGATCGCACCTGGGCCAGACTTTCCTCCAACTCCCGCTGGGGGTCCTCCTCGAAGCCGAGCGATCGGGCGATGCGGGCCCGGGCCATCGGCTCCTCGGGGATCTCGTGGGTCTGTCGAAGGTCCCAGAGCTGGATTCGATGTTCCAGGTTTCGCAAGAACCGGTAGGCGTCGGCGAGCCCTCGATGGTCTTCAGGCCCCACGAAACCATGTAGCGCCAAGGCTTCCAGCGCGTCGAGTGTTGCCGGAGCCCTCAGGTCGGCATCGAGTCGCCCGTGCACCAGTTGCAGGAGTTGGATCGAGAACTCGATGTCACGAATGCCGCCCCGTGATCGTTTGATGTCAGTCGACTCCGCACCCTGTTCCACCTGTTCCTTGATCCTTCGGATGCTGCGCAGCGACTCGACGTCGAGACCGCGATCCCAGATGACCCTCTCGGTCAGGCCTATGAAGCGAGCTCCCAGATCGTCGTCTCCCGCTGCCAGACGCGCCTTGAGCAACGCCTGCAACTCCCAGGCCTCGCCCCACTGCTCGTAGTAGCGGGCGTAGGACTCGAGAGTCCGAGAAAGGGGCCCGAGCGAGCCCTCCGGTCTCAGATCCACGTCGACTTCCAGGGCCCCCCCGTCGGGGGTGGGTGTCGAGAGGATGGTGAGAAGCCGGCTGGCGAGGGCCAGGGCTGTCGACCTGCTTTCGGTCTCGGAGCCTTCCACGTTGTCGTGGACGAGCACGAAATCGATATCCGACGAGTAGTTCAGCTCGCGGGCTCCCCACTTGCCCATGGCAATGACACTGAAAGGGAGGACATCGACGATCGGGTGTTTCTCAACCGTGGCCCGCTGAGCGGACTCGAGGGCGTCGGACACGATTCGGTCCATGGCCTCTGAGTAGCGAGAAATGGCCTCGGTGAGATCGATTGCGCCCGACAGGTCGTCGCCCGCGATCACCGCCAGAGCGTGGTGGACCTGGAGCGTCACGGTCGGCTGCTTCTCGTCGACCAACAATGACGGGTTTCTGGCCAGACTCCGGCTCAGAGCTCGACTTGAGCCCACGATGGCACTTAGGCGCCGGCGGGCATCGGCATCCCGAACCAGGTCGGGAGCAGCCTCCAGGATCGGGAGCAGGCGATCGAGGGCGCCAGATGGGTCTGGGCCTGACGCGATCCGCTTGGCGAGCTCGTGCCGAATGACTGGATCGGGCACCGTTTCGCGCAGCCGCTCCTCCGCCACTGCCAGGGGTGTCGCGTTCCTCTGATCGGTCACAGGGCTCAGGCTAAGGGGAGGCGTATCGTGGCGGTAATGCCAGTCCGTGTAGCCGGAGGCCAACTCAATCTCACGGTCGGGGACCTGGCCGGCAACGAGGCGCGCATCGCCGAGGTGATGGCGTGGGCCGAGGCCGAGAGTGCCGACCTGCTTCTGCTGCCGGAATTGGCCATCAACGGCTATCCGCCCGAGGATCTGGTGCTCCGTCGCGACTTCGTCAGAATGGGAATCGAGGCCCGAGATCGGCTCGCCGAGCGATCACAAGAAATGGCGGTCGTGGTCGGTTTCGTCGACTTCGCCGACCCGGTGGTCAGAGGCGCTCCCGACGCCCGGGAGCGGACTGTCGCCAACGCGGCAGCAATCCTCCAGCATGGCAAGGTTGCCGGCGTCTATCACAAGGTTCTGTTGCCCAACTACGGGGTCTTCGACGAGGACCGTTACTTCTCGGTGGGAACCCGCCCTGACGCGACATGGGAGCTCGACGGGGTCGTCGCAGGTGTCTCGATCTGTGAGGACATCTGGGTCGCCGACGGGCCGCCAACGCAACAGGCTGCTTCCGGCGCCCAACTGCTGCTCAACATCAATGCCTCCCCGTTCCACAGGGGCAAGGCGGCCGACCGGGAGCGGATGATCATCGAACGGGCTCGAGCCACGTCCACGCCGGTGGTCTATCTCAATTTGGTGGGTGGTCAGGACGAGTTGGTCTTCGACGGGGCCTCCATCGTCGTGGGTGCTGATGGCACGGTGATTCATCGCTCGCCGCAGTTCGAGCAGGATCTGTTCGTCGTCGACCTCCCGCTGGCCGGGGAGAAACACAGCAGTACGTCGCTGACTCCACTTCTCGACCCGATCGAGGAGGTTTATCGGGCGTTGACCACCGGTCTCGGTGACTACGTCCGCAAGAATGGATTCGAATCCGTCGTCATTGGTCTCTCCGGAGGCATCGACTCGGCGCTCACCGCCGTGATCGCAGCCGATGCGCTTGGCCCTGACGCGGTGTGGGGGGTGGCGATGCCATCGCGCTTCTCTTCGAAGCATTCCGTCGACGACGCCGTCGAACTGGCCGCGAATCTCGGCATCCGCATCGACAAGGTGCCGGTCGATCATGTGTACGCCTCCTTCCTGAAAACCCTCGATCCGTTGTTCACCGGGACGTCGTTTGGTGTGGCCGAGGAGAACCTCCAGGCGAGAGCCCGTGGAGCGATCCTCATGGCCATCTCCAACAAGCATGGGCCGATGGTGGTGGCCACTGGCAACAAGTCGGAGATGGCTGCCGGGTATGCCACTCTGTATGGCGACATGGTTGGTGGCTACGCGGTGCTCAAGGACGTTTTCAAGACTCTTGTTTACGACCTGGCGCGCTGGCGCAACAAGGACGGCGAGGTGATCCCCCGGAGCAGCATCGACAAACCACCTTCTGCCGAGCTGCGACCGGATCAGAAGGACTCCGACTCGTTGCCCCCGTACGAGGTGCTCGATGCGGTCCTGGAGCGATACATCGAAGACGATTGGAGCGTGGCCGACATCGTGGCCGAGGGTTACGACCCGGCGTTGGCGGCACGGGTGGGTCGGATGGTCGACCGCAACGAATACAAGCGAAGACAGGCTGCTCCCGGGGTCAAGATCACCACCAAGGCTTTCGGCAAGGATCGCCGCCTACCCATCACCAACGCCTACCAGCCGCCGGCGCCATGACCTCGACGATCCTGATCAATGGCGAGGCCTCCGGCGACGGCATCCCAGTCACCGACTCGTCGGTTCTCCGTGGTGATGGCTGCTTCGAGGTTCTCAAGGCCTACCACGGCGTCCCGTTCGCATTGGACGCCCACCTCGATCGGCTCGAGAGGAGCGCCGCCGCCTTGGGCATCGAGCTTCCGGCACGGGCCGATATCTCCCGATGGATCCAGACCGTGGCAGACGAATGTCCTGACTGCGCCGTCAGGGTGGTGGTGACCAGAGGCTCGGCTCTCCCGGATGAGCCCGGTGCCTCTCTTGTGATCGTCTTCGCACATCCCTGGACCGGGAGCCGTGGCCCGGCACGGCTCCTGCCTGTTGCGGCGCCGTGGCATGCGGCCGGGGTCGACTGGGACCTGGCCGGCGCCAAAGTCCTCTCTTATGCGCCGAACCTCTCCGCAAGCCGGCGGGCCACCCAGGAAGGCTTCGACGATGCCCTCCTGCTCACCGTCGACGGGTTGATGCTCGAGGGCCCTACGTTTTGTGTGGCGTGGGTGGTCGAAGACGTCCTGGAAACGCCATCTCTCGATCTCGGGATCCTCGATTCGATCACCCGTCGTGCGGTGCTGGAGGACGCGTCGCGGCTGGGCGTGCGGTGCATCGAGGGGAGATGGCCTCTCGATCGGCTCAAAGCGGCGTCGGAGGTGATGGCGATGTCGACGATTCGCGAGATCCAGCCGGTCTCGATGGTTGGGGACCTTGCGTTCGGCGAAGGCCCGATCACCAGTGACCTGGCACGGGCATTTGCTCAGCGTCTCAGCTGACTCATCTCCACGCAATCGATCGCGGGCCCGACGACCCACAGGACGAGGCTCGTCAGCGCCCTCTCCCGAGTCAATAGCTGCCCACCGTCGAGTGGTGGCCTGCAAGCTCCGATGAGCCCACTGTCCCTGAGTTGGGCTTCAGCCTCTCCAGCCGAGGGCAGCGTATCCAACTGGCCCATTTCGATCACGACCTCGGGATTAGTGATCACCGCACTCTGGATCCGATCGACGGCCCAGGCCGCGATCATCGCCAGGTCGGACTCGGCGACCCCGAGTTCGAGACACGGCTCGGGGGTAGGGCATCCCATCAGCTCGTCGATGACACGTTGCTCATTGCCTAGGGGCTCGAAAACCTGAGGCATGTCCTGGAGGCGCCCTTCAAGCAGTGGCGGCTCCACGCCACTGAGATGACGGGCGATGTCGCGGACGAACTCAGGGTCGGCTACCTCGTCCGGGCAGAAGTCGAGCCCAGACTCATCGCACGGCAGGAATAGCCCTTCGGTCAGCAGCCTCGCGGCAACCCACTGCACGGCGCTCGTCTCATCGTCCAGGTAAGGCCATTCAGGCGGCGTCTCCGGGAACTCCGCCTCGAGTCGTGCTTTCCGCAGACTCGGCGCTGGGTCAACCGCAACTCCGTCACTCGTCCGCAACTCGAAATGAAGATGGTCCACGCTGTCCTCGGCGTTGCCCGAGTCGCCGACCCAGCCGATGACCTCACCGGCTGTGACTTTCGCGCCGACCTCCAGGTCCGGGCGCACCCCGACCCCCATGCCGTCGTCGGTTCCGTACAAATCGTTGTTGAGGTGAACGTAGACCGACTGCCAGCCGTCGTCGTGCCGGATCACCAAGGAACAGCAGTTCTCCGTCCCAATCTCCTGGGTGATTCTCGCCACCGTGCCGTCGGCCACGGCGACAACCGGCGTCAGCTTCGGCGCCTGGATATCTATCCCTTCATGGTGGCGAGCCCCATGGTCACGATCGTCGCCGAAACTGGATGTCACCTGACTGCGATTTTCCACCGGCCAGTTGAGCGGATACTCGAAGGGTGTGCATCCCCCTGGCCTCGGTCTCGTCGGGAGGGAAGTGGTGGGGTGGCCTGGAGTGGTTGTCGTCGGCTGACCTACGATTGTTGAAGTTGAAACCGGCGCGGTTGTCGAAGAGCTCGACGGTCCCGTGGTGGTTGTTGTTGTTGTTGTTGTGGAGTCACCGTCGGGAACAGTCGTTGGAGTGGTGGGACGACGAGGTGGTGTATCGGGCGGGAACAGGTCGTCGATTGTGACCGGAGGGCACACGACGGCTGCCTCAACCGGAGCGGGTGCTCCTCCCACCACGATCCAGGCCGCGGTCATCACCAGGACGGCCACGATGGCAGCCCCGAACCTGCCAGGTGTCATGGGGATGGAGGCTAACCAGGCTCGTTCTCGGTGGGAACCCTGCCATCCGCGGTAACGTTCACCGGGCATGAATCTTCGACGGATCTCCATGTCACTCGTCCCATTGCTTGCCCTGACCGTTCTTGGCGCAGCCTGTGACGGTGAGGAAGCAGCCCTGACCACCACTTCCTCTTTGGTCACCGATCCAGGGGAGGAGGGGTCACCAACCACGTCCGTTGTTGCCTCGGGTGACGAAACGAGCACCACCCTGGTCGGTGAATCGGTCGGCACCTATGAGATCGTGGCCCGCGAGCCGGTGACCGACGGCGAGATCGTGTACATCGTCATCGGGCCCGGTGCCTACACGGACGTCGATCTCGAGAACTTCCTGGGCGACCTGTACGAACGGGGTATTGCGACCTACGGGGCCGAGATCTTCGATGACGCCGCGGCCGCCGACGCCTATCTGAAGGCCGAAGCGGACCGCACCGCAGAGGAGGTCGCTCTGATCGAGCAGCATCACTTTGCGAGCCTGGTGGGCGGGACCATCATCCGATTCCAAGGCCCCTTCACCGACTCAGGCGAGTTCGTCCTCGGCAGCTGACGGCACCCCTGCTCGCTCAGAGCAGGGCGGAGGCGACCAGCAGAAAACCACCAAAGCCGACCACGTCGGTGATCGTGGTGAGAAGGATCGAAGAGGCCAGAGCCGGATCCTGACCGAGCCGTCTGAGTATGAGAGGGATTGCGGCGCCGGCCAGAGTTGCGATCACAAGATTGGCCATGGAGGCCACGGCCACGATGATCGCCATCGTGGTGACATCCGCCTCAGTCTGGAAAATGCCGAAACCGAGCAGCAAGTAGGTCAGTCCGGCAGCGACCAGGGCGAGGATGAGCCCATTGAGCAGGCCGGTCCCGGTGTGTCTCCGCAATATCCCTGAGACCTGGGCGCTCGGGACATCGTCGGAGGCCAGGGACCTGATCATCACCGCCAGCGCCTGATTCCCGCTGTTGCCACCAAGCGACGCAACCACCGGCATCAAGGCAGCCAGCACCGGCTCTTTCGAAATGATCCCGGTCTGTTGCTCGATAACGAGCGCGACCACGAGGGACAGGGCCAGATTGAGGACGAGCCAAGGAGAGCGCATCCGCACCGACTTGGAGACATCGGTATACACCGTCTCCCCGACACCGGCGCCCACTGCCGCCGCGAAGTCCTCGGTCGCTTCATCCTGGACGGCTTCGATGACCGCGTCGGTGGTCACCATCCCCAGCAGCCGCCCGTTTCCGTCGGTGACCGGGATGCCGAACAGGTGATAACGCTGGGCCAGTTCGGCCACTTCTTCCCGGTCTGAGAAGGCATCGACCGAGACCGGGTCGGGGACCATGGCCTCGTCGAGGCTGGCTCCGGGCCTCTTGAAGACGAGGTCGCGGAACGAGATAACCCCTTTGAGCCGGCCCTCGTCGTCGACCACGTACACATATGAGAGGTCCTCCAACTCGTCGTTGAGGCTTCGGATCCGTTCGATCGCCTCGCCAGCAGTCAGCCCGATCGGCAACACCGCGATATCCGTGGTCATCAGACCGCCCGCGCTGTCCTGGGGGTAGAGGAGCAGTCTTCGGATCTCCTGCTCGGACTCGTCGTCCATCAGCGAGAGCACGCTCTCCGTGACGTCGTCGTCGAGTTCGAAGAGGAGGTCGGCTGCGGACTCGCCCGTCATCTCACTGACCGCGGCCGTCAGGTCCTCGATGGAGATGTCCTCGACGAGCTCGGCCGCCAGCTCGGGGGAGATCTGCTCGAGGATGTCGGCGGCGTCGGTGGCGCTCAGCTCGGTGAGAAGTTCCGCCACATCCTGCTCGGTGAGCTGTTCCAGGACATCGGCGGCGTCACCAGGGGCGGCGCCTGCCAGCGCTTCCCATTCGGCGCGTCGGGAGTCGAGGTAGTCGGCCACTTCCTCGCGATCGCGGCGCGCCGCGCTGATCAGGACTTTTGCAAGTTGACGGGGACTTCTGAGTCGGAGTCTCACTGCCCACCCCCCGGACGGAAAACCGGCGTCAGGCTAACCCCGATCAACCCTCGAAGGGCCGAACCGCTTTGATCGAGACTTGAAAGGTTCCGGCAGGCGCCTCGTAGGAAACCTTGTCACCCACCGATGCCCCGAGCAGCGCTCCTCCAAGCGGGCTGGTGGGAGAGGCGAGCAGCATGCCTCCGACCTTGTTCTCTTGGGGTGCAACGAAGCAATCGAACTCGTCGCCATCGCCGTCGACGACGGTCACGACGCTCCCGATCTCGACTCTTCCGGTGTCCTCTACCGTCCTGACCTCGGCGGTGTTGAGAAGATGCTCCAGCTTGCGGATCCGTGCCTCCATCATGCCCTGGTCGTTCTTGGCTGCGTCGTAGTCGGCGTTCTCCCGGATGTCCCCATGCGAGCGTGCCTCGGCGATCCTCTCTTCGATCTCCTTGCGGCCCTCGGTTTTGAGCGCCTCGAGCTCCGCCAAGATCTTCTCTTTGGCGGCCGGGGTGAGAAACGTCGGTAGGTCGGTCATGAGTCTGCAAAGGCTAACTGGGGAGGGCATCCAATCCAGAGCTCTCGTCGCTCCCGTGCCGACAAATCTGCGGCGGTGCTCTAACTTCTGGGCGTGGATAACAAGCAACGTCTCGAAGCGATTGCCGAGGCTCTCTCCATTCCCGGTGCCGAGCATCACATCTTTCTCTGCGCTGATCAGACCACACCGAAATGCGCGCCGCGGGAAGAGACAGGTGCCCTGTGGGCTCACCTCAAAAATCGCCTCAAGGTGGCGGGTCTGACCTCGGCTCCCCCGTCATGGTCCGGCATACCGGGGGCAGAAGCGGTTCCCACCGTGCCGGGCGATGGCCGTGTGCTCAGGAACAAGGTCGATTGCCTCAGGATCTGTGAGCAGGGGGCGATCTGTGTCGTCTACCCCGAGGGCACCTGGTATGCGGGGTTGGATGTCGCCAAGCTGGATCGGATCATCGACGAGCATCTAATCGGAGGGCGGCCGGTGACGGAACTGGTTTTCGCGGTGGGAGACCTTGGCCGATGAGGCTGCTGCGTCGTCTCTTGGGTGGTTTCATCCTCTGGCGGTTGTTCGGCCCGGTGGTCAGTCCTCGTTTCAGGTCACCCCAGGAGCATCCGTGGCGTCACCCCGGGCACACGGTGTTCGTCGGCGACCAGGAATTCCTGGTGAGGGACCTCGGCCCTGATGAGGCGCCGCCAATCCTGCTGATTCATGGTCTGGCCGGCTCCTCGCTGGCCGAGTGGTATCGCATCGGGCCGACGCTGGCCGAGAAGTATCGGGTCATCATGGTTGATTACCGGAGTCACGGTTTGGCGCCTCTGGCGCGGGGCCGGTTCGATGTGGACGAGATTGCTGACGACATGGCCGGTGTGTTGGACCGGCTCGGTGTCGGGGTGGTCTCGGTCGTCGGCTATTCGATGGGCGGCACCATTGCCCAATCGTTGGCCCATCGACACCCGGCCAGGGTCGACCGGCTGGTCCTGATCGCAACGTTCACCCATCATCCCGAGCCGGTGCGGACCTTGCGCGTGATCGGGACTGTGATCGCCCGCGCCTGGGAGCGATTGACCGGCATCGGCACTCCGGAAGTTCGATCCGGGTACCTCCTCGCAACCGGAGCGGTCGAGCAGCGTCACGCTCGTTGGCTTTGGGAGGAAACTCACCGCCGCGACCCCGACGCCGGGGCCCAGGCCACACTCGCCCTGCTTCGGTTCGATTCGCGACCTTGGGTGGGTCGCATCGAGGCCGAGACTCTGATCCTGATCCCTACCCGTGATCAGTTGGTTCCCCCTGCCTGGCAGTACCAGTTGGGTGCGGCGGTCACCAACCCGAAGATCGTGGAGCTGGTCGGTGTCCGACACGAGGCTCCCTGGACTCACGCCGATCGTCTGGTCGAAGAGATCGTCCATTTCGTGGGCTAAGCGACTTGGTCGCTGTGCCGTATCGTTCTCTGACCCGTACCCCGGCGAACCGTCCGGCTGAAGCCATGGAATCACGTTCAAGCATTCGACGCTGCCAACTCGTCTACATCCTCGGAAACTGTCGGTCGAGGGTCACGGCGCATTATGGGGGAGCCTATTGACCGAATCGGCATTCGGCTCGAATCGTCCTAGCTTGCCGGGATGCGAACCGTGCTCCTGATCGGGTTGATAGCGGTACTGATTGCCGCCTGCAACAACACCTCCAGCACGTCTACCACTGAAGCCTCATCGACCCCCGCCACGACCACGACGCTCGCCGGGACCACCAGCACCGAGGTCGCGCCCCCGTCGAGCGTTCCTGAGATCACAACGACTACCCGTGAGATCGATGTCACCGTGGCCGGTGGCGTGGTCGACGGCCCGGATCTCTTCGAATACGCACTTGGCGATCAGGTGGAGATCACGGTGCTCACCGATGTCGCCGACGAGATCCATGTCCACGGATACGACGTCATGTACGAGGCCGAGCCCGGCGTCCCGGTCGAGATCTCTTTCGAGGCGGATGCTCAGGGCATCTTCGAAGTCGAACTCGAGGAGAGCCAGCTCCCGTTGTTCGAGATCCAAGTAACTCCTTGATGAGACGTCGCGCCGGCATTGTCGGCGGGGCCTTGCTCCTTGTCTTTCTCAACTCGGGGACGGCCCTGGCACACGGAATCGGAGGGCGTCTCGACCTGCCGGTCCCCGTGTCCTACTTTATCGCCGCGGCCGGGGTCGTCATCGTCGTCAGCTTCGTTGCCCTTGCGGTCCTTTGGCCCGAGCCAAGGCTCCAGGATGGGCCCCGCCACAACCCGACACGGTTGACCATTCCTCGCAGGGGCCTGCTTCCGGTGTTGGGAGTGATCGGTCTTCTGCTGGTCATCGGGCAACTAGCGGTGGCGGCCTTCGGTCTGACGACTGATCCCACTCGTCCCTCCATCGCCCCGGTCTTGTTGTGGGTGGTCTTTTGGCTGGTGGTGCCGTTTGTTGGCGCGGTCCTCGGTGACTGGTACACCGATCTCAATCCCTGGCGGACCATGGGGCGCACCTTCAAAGTCGGTAAGGCCGAGCGGGTGTGGCTGCTCGATGCCACCGGTGTCCTCCCAGCCGCGGCACTGCTCCTCGCCTTCACCTGGTTGGAGCTGGTCAATCACAGCTCGGGATCAGCCGTAGCTCTCGGATTGGCGGCCCTGGTCTACACAGTCGGTCTATTCGCGGCCATGGCTTACGCCGGTCGGGAGACGGGCTTGACCGTGTTCGATGCCTTCACCCCGTACAACCGGTTGATCTCTTCGCTGTCACCCTTGGGTCGTCGTACGGACGGTCGGTTGGTGTGGCGCGGCTGGCTCCGGGCGTTGACGGTCTTGCCCGAATGGCGCGGTCTGGCGGCCTTGGTTTGCGTGGCGATCGGAACCGTGACCTACGACGGCGCCTCGGGCACGGCCTGGTTCAAGTCTGCTTTCGGTGCGATGGCGGACTCGATGCTGGGAGCGACCCTCCTTCTGTTGGGATCGGTCGCAATGATCGGTCTTGCTTATTGGGTTGCCTCGTGGGCGGCGGCACGGATGGTGGGCGGCGACTGGACCGCTCGCCGCGTTTCAGCCCGCTTCGCCCACACCCTGGTTCCAATCGCCCTTGCCTACGCGGTGGCCCACTACCTCACCTTGATCATTTTCGAGGGCCAGCAGTTGATCGCGGCCGTTTCCGATCCCTTCGCCCTGGGATGGGACCTGTTCGGGACAGCCGACCGCAAGGTGGACTTCTTCATCACTACCAGCGAGCCCATCTGGTACGTGCAGATGGCTGTGATCGTGACCGGGCATGTGACAGGTGTGGTGCTGGCCCACGACCGCGCTCTTGGAGACTTCGGACCGGGCGCGGTCCGTTCCCAATACGCGATGCTTCTCCTTATGGTGGCTCTCACCACACTCGGGTTGTTGATCCTTTCCGGATGATGCTCATATTTGCCCACTATTGGGGGATCGATGAAGTTGGGATCTTTGTGATCCCGGCGCTTGCCGCGATCTTCTCGTTGCGCTGGGCGGAGCGCCGTGCGCGGAGAGCGGCCGAAGAAAGAAAACTGAAGGAAGACTCGATCCAGGAGCCGACCGATGTCGACTGATCTTCCAGGATCGCCGGTCACACCTGACGTCGTCATGTCGGTGCCCGCCCAACGCACCCGGTCGACTGTCATGGCTTACCTGGCGCTGACCAAGCCCCGCATCATCGAATTGCTCCTCATCACCACGGTGCCTGCGATGGTGCTGGCGGCCGGGACCTGGCCGGGAGCATGGATCCTGATCACCACCCTGATCGGGGGCACACTGTCTGCAGGCGGCGCCAACGCGCTGAACAGCTACTTCGATCGTGACATCGACGCGGTGATGCGACGCACCAAAGGTCGGCCGCTGGCCCAACACGAGGTGGCCCCGACCAACGCCCTCGTCTTCGGCATTTGCCTCGGCATCGCAGGGTTCGCATGGCTCTGGGTCACAACCAACCTGCTGGCCGCCGCCATCTCAACGGCAGCACTTCTCTTCTATGTGTTCGTCTACACGGTGGCGCTGAAACGGTCGACGACTCAGAACATCGTCATCGGGGGAGCAGCCGGGGCGGCTCCGGTATTGGTCGGTTGGGCGGCGATCACGGGTGGGGTCGCCTTGCCGGCTTGGGTTCTGTTCTTCATCGTGTTCTACTGGACCCCCCCTCATTTCTGGGCCCTGGCCATCCGCTATCGGGAGGACTATGCCCGGGCCGGGATCCCGATGCTCCCGGTGGTCGTTGGGGTGGAGGCAACGACAAGGAAGATGCTCCTCTACACGGCCGTGATGGTCGGCGTCACCCTGCTCCTGGTTCCGGTGGCCGGGATGAGCTGGATCTACCTGCTGGCCGCAATCGGCCTCGGCGCATGGTTTCTTTGGGACTGCTGGAGGGTCTATCTCCACCCGGATGAGGCCATGCGTCTTTTCACCACATCGACGGTGTATCTCGCTGCGCTATTCGCTTCGGTGATGCTGGACGTGCTGATCCGATGAGACGTGGCCTGGTCCTGGCTGGCGTGCTACTTGTCGTAGGGGCCTGCTCCTCAGAGGCGGTGACTCCGTTTGCCATCATCGCTTCCTCGCAAGCCGGCATTGGGGTGGGCGAGCAGCGAATCATGTTCGCGTTGATCGACCAGGAGACCAACGAGTATCTGGCCTCCCCCGATCACCCAGCCACGGTCACCCTTCGTGACCAAAACGGCGCCCCCATCGAGACCTATCCGACCGAGTTCATGTGGACCGTCGAAGACGTCAGAGGTCTCTATGTGGCCCGGATGATGATCCCCGAGGCAGCCACCTACCAGGTGACGCTCGACGCCGAGGGATTCGACACCGCGGGCCCGATGGGGTTGGTGGCGGTCGACGATCCTGGTGTCATCGAGCGCGGTGACACTGCCCCGGCCTCGGAGACCCGGATTTCGGCCGATTACCCCGACCTCGCAGAGATCAGCTCGGATCCTGACCCCGACCCGGCGATGTACGAAGTGTCTGTCGCCCAAGCGGTGATGAGCGGGGATCCTGTGGTGATCGTTTTCGCCACCCCGGGGTTCTGCGCGAGTGCAACCTGTGGGCCCATTCTGGATCAGGTCAAGAACCTCCGCGAGAGCTACCCCGGCGTCGCTTTCATCCACGTCGAGATCTACGAGGACCTCACCGTGACCGACCAGAGCCAGTTGACCGCGGTGCCGGCGGTCAGTGAATGGGGTCTGCCCTCGGAGCCCTGGGTGTTCGTAGTCGACAGTTCCGGGACCGTCACCGCCTCCTTCGAGGGAGCTGTCCGTGACGAGGAACTGAGCTCGGCGATCGACGCAGTGGCCCCCTGAGGGGTCCTTCCCGTAATTGGGACCCTCAGGTCCGCATGTGACCCCTCTGTGTCTCAATTACGGGGGGCCTCACCCCGGAATTCTGGGCACAGCTCAGAAGTTGGTCGCTCGTTGGCGAGGTCCGTATGATGCCGAACCGATGGCCCCGTCCCGTCAACGTCTTGCACGCCTCGGCATTTTGGTCGGGGCCGCCATGGTTCTCAGCGCCTGTTCGCTGATCGGTATCGAGGATGCCCCGATGACGGCGCTGGACCCGAAGGGGCCTTTCTCCCGTCGCGAAGACGAGCTGTTCTGGCCGGTTTTCTGGATCGCAACCGCGGTCTTCATCCTCGTCCAGGGGGCGATCCTGGTCGCCGTCTTTCTCTATCGGGACCGGGAGGGCGCCAAGGAGGCTAAGCAGCTTCATGGAAGCCCGAAACTCGAGGTGCTGTGGACAGTGATCCCCGCCTTGATCCTGGCCGGGATTGCAGTCCCAACCACGGCGGCCGTCTTCGATCTGACCGAGTGCGGTGAGGGCGCGATCGAGATCGAGGTGATCGGGCATCAATGGTGGTTCGAGTACCGCTACCCCGAAGCCGGGGTGGCGACGGCCAACGTGATGGTGATTCCGGCGGGCCAGGAGGTCTGCGCCAACATGACGTCCGAGGATGTGATCCACAACTTCTGGGTTCCGGCCCTCAACGGGAAGCGCTATCTGATTCCGGGCCAGACCACCCAGTTGCGGCTCCAAGCAGACGAGCCAGGGGAGTTCTGGGGTCAGTGCGCCGAGTTCTGTGGCCTCTCCCACTCGTTGATGCGGGCCCGGGTGCTCGCGCTGCCCCCGGCGGAGTACGAGGGGTGGCTGGCCGATCAGGCCGATACGACCCCGCTCCCCACCGAAGGCAGTCCCGAGTACGCCGGCTATCAGGTGTACCTGGCCAAGGGATGCATCCAGTGTCACACCGTGCGTTTTGACACCAATCCCAACATCGTTCCCGACGACGCCTTCTCCGGTCCCGAGCTCACCCATTTCGCCTCACGCAACGTGTTTGCCGGAGCCACCCTGCCCGGTGAGGGCGAGACCCGGGAGGGGGCGCTCAAGGAGTGGCTGGCGGATCCACCCTCGGTGAAACCCGGTAGCTTCATGCCCAACCTGGCCCTAACCGCTCAGGAGATCGACGATCTGATCATCTGGTTGGAGAGCAACGAATGACCGCCACCGCCGAGCGACCGCAGACCACCATCTTTCGCCGTCCATCGGCGAAGACCGGTATCTGGTCGTGGATAACGACCGTCGATCACAAGCGGATCGGCATCATGTACGGCTACGCGGCCTTCACCTTCTTCATCATCGGCGGTGTCGAGGCCTTGCTGCTTCGGATCCAACTTGCCCAGGCCAACAGCGAGTTCCTCACCGCCGGCGCCTACAACGCCCTGTTCACCATGCATGGCACCACGATGATCTTTCTCTTCGTGATGCCGACCGGGGCTGCATTCATGAATTACCTGCTCCCGCTGATGATCGGAGCGCGGGACGTTGCCTTCCCCAGGTTGAACGCCCTCTCCTGGTGGGTCTTCCTCTTCGGCGGGATCTTCCTCTATTCGACCTTCATCTTCGGCACCTCTCTGGCCCCGGTCGGGGTCGATGGCATCGGAGGTGTCGACGGCAACCTGGCTCTCGGGGGAGGACCCGGCAGCTTCAACTTCCTTGCCAACTCACCTGACGGGGGATGGTTCGGCTACCAGCCCAACGCCGGGCCGCTCTACTCGCCGGGCACCGCTATGGACTACTGGGCGTTGGGGGTGCAGATCCTGGGCCTTGCCTCCTTGGTCTCTGCGGTCAACTTCATCGTCACCATCCTCAACCTGCGGGCCAAGGGGATGCGCCTGCTCCGAATGCCGGTGTTTGTCTGGATGTCGATGGTTGTGGCGTTCCTTCTGCTGTTCTCAATCCCGATCATCGCGGTAGCGCTGTTCATGGTGACGTTCGACCGTCAGTTCGGGTCGTTGTTCTTCGCCCCCGTTGGCGGGGGAGATCCAATTCTGTGGCAACACCTGTTCTGGTTGTTCGGCCACCCCGAGGTCTACATCCTGGTCCTGCCTGCGATGGGGATGGTTTCCGAGATCCTCCCCACCTTCTCGCGCAAACCCCTCTTCGGCTATTCGGCGGTGGTCTTTGCCGGCGCCGCCATCGGTTTCCTCGGCTTCGGGGTGTGGGCCCATCACATGTTCGCCTCGGGAATCACCCCGGTGGCCCAGGCGGCTTTCGGCCTGTCGACGATGACCATCGCCATTCCCACCGGGATCAAGATCTTCAACTGGCTGGGGACGATGTGGATGGGTCGAATACGGCTCAACACCTCGATGCTGTTCGCCATCGGGTTTTTGGCCATGTTCACCATCGGCGGGCTCTCCGGGGTGACCCACGCCGTCGTCCCCTCGGACTGGCAGCAGACAGACACCTATTACATCGTGGCCCACTTCCATTATGTGCTGTTCGGCGGCGCCATCTTCGGGCTCTTCGGCGGCCTCTATTACTGGTTCCCCAAGCTCACCGGGAGGGTGATGAACGAGAAACTGGGCAAGACCCATTTCTGGCTCCAGTTGCTCGGGTTCAATCTCACCTTCGCCCCAATGCACTGGTTGGGTCTTCAGGGGATGGTTCGTCGAACCTGGAAGTACGCACCGGAGACCGGTCTCGAGCCGTGGAACCTGGCGGTGACCGTGGGTGCCTTCATCATCGCCCTCTCCATTGCGATCTTCATCGTCAACTGGGTCACCAGCAAGCGCCGCGGCCAGCTCTCCGGCCTCGACCCATGGGACGCGAGGACCGTTGAGTGGATGAGTCCCAACCCCACGCCCGAGTACAACTTCGCGGTGCCCCCGGTGGTTACCCGTCTCGACCATTTCTGGCATCTCAAGTACGACGAAGACCCGGATGGGCGGGCGGTGCGCAAGCCGGATGCGGATGAGATCGTGGCCAAGATCGAGCATGATCAGCTCAACCCGGCCTCGCCGATCCACCTCCCCAATCCCTCATATTTCCCCTTTTTCATGGCCACCGCTTTCCCGACCATCTTCTACGGGATCATCTACCACGAGGCACTCTGGGGCAAGGCCATGATCTTCGTCGGCGTCATCATCGGCCTCATCTCGGTGGTCGGGTGGGCGATCGAGCCGCTCGAGGAACCGCATCTCGTCCAACACGACGACGGGGAGCACTCTGACAAGCACGAGGGTGGCTATGGCTGAGATCCTCCACGAGGCTCCATTGGATCATCCCGAACGCGAGTCGACAGGTGTCGACAACCGCAAACTCGGGATGTGGCTGTTCCTCAGCTCGGAGTTCCTGTTCTTCGGCGCCCTGATCTCGAACTACCTGCTGTATTCGAACCGGGCGGGATTTGCCGGCACCTATCCCTCCGAGATCTACGACATACCATTCACTTCGGTCAGTTCGTTCGTCCTGTTGATGAGCTCGTTGACGATGGTCCTCGCCCACAACGCCCTGACGCGAGCCGACATCAACGGGACCAGGACCTGGTTGTTCGCCACTGCGGCCCTGGGCGCGGTGTTCCTCGGCGGCCAGGTCTTCGAGTTCACCGAATTCATCGTCAACAACGACATGAAGCTCACCACCAACCCGGCGGCCTCCGCCTTCTATGTCCTCACCGGGTTTCACGGCACCCATGTGGCGATCGGTGTGATCATGCTTCTCTCCCTGTGGGGCATCTCACGACGTCCGGGTGGGCTCAGTGAGAAACACGGGATGAACCTCGAACTGGTCGGCCTCTACTGGCACTTCGTCGACATCATCTGGATCGTCATCTTCACCGTCGTCTATCTGTTGTCGGTGCCGCCCGCATGACCGCGGAGCATCACCACCCGACACCGGCCCAATACTGGAAGATCGCGGTGCTGTTGGGGGTACTCACCGCCATCGAGGTGGGTATGTACTACGTGAACAAGTCCTACGACTTGGGCGCCCTGAACGCCATCTCACTCATCATCCTGGCCACGCTGAAGTTCGTGATCGTCGTGGCCTTCTATATGCATCTCCGGTACGAGAAGTCGACCCTGAGCCGCTTCTTCACCGGCGGCTTCGTGCTGGCCGCTTCTCTCTACACCGTGGTCCTGGCCGCCCTGGGAGTCCTGGTCATCAGGGGATCCTGATGCCGTTGCCTCCCTGGCACCCACACTTCGACCTGTGGCTGTTGGTCTTCGTCCTCGGTTTCGGGTACTGGTACGCCGACAAGCGTCTCCGGCCGCTGATGGCCCCCGAAGCGCCCCGGGCGACGGCGGGCCAGCGCTGGCAGTGGTATGGGGCCCTCGCTCTGCTCTTGGTGGTCTCCGGGTGGCCGATCCACGACATCGGGGAGACTGCCTTGTTCACCCTGCACATGATCGAGCACATGGTCCTTGCCCTGGTGGTGCCGCCTTTGCTGCTTCGGGGCTGTCCGCGCTGGCTGGGTGACGCCACATTCGGACACCCGAAGGTGGCGCGACTGTTGCGGCCCCTGGCACGACCGGTGGCGGCGTTCGTCATCTTCAACGCCACGTTTATCCTGATCCACTGGCCCGAACTGGTGGGCTGGATGCTGACCAGTCGGTCGATTCATTTCTTTGTCCACGCCTGGCTGTTCGGTGCGGCGATCCTCATGTGGCTCCCGATCTTCTCGCCTACCGCGGCGATCCCGCGTCTTACCCCGCCCGCCCAGATGCTCTATCTGTTCCTCCAGTCCCTGCTTCCTACCGTCCCGGCTTCGTTTCTCACCTTTTCCTCGGTCCCGATCTACCCGGTCTATGGCGACGCTGCCCTCGCCTACGGCCTCACCGCGGTGGCCGACCAGACGATCGCCGGCGTCATCATGAAGCTGGGAGGAGGATTTTTGTTGTGGGGGACCATTGCGGTGATCTGGTTCCGCTGGACCAAGCAGGAGCGGGACTGGGAGAGGTTGGAATCGTCGCTGAGGGCGGGTTGACCGCGGCCAAGGTCGCCGACCGCCACCTTCTGAATTCCGCGGCCCGATTGACCGGAATCGTGGCGCTCGTGGCGGTCATGGCCTGCACCCAAACCTCGGGCACCGCTCGGGGGGTTGTCATCTCCGTCGAAGGAAGCCTGGAGCAGGTGATCTCGTTCTCGGTGCTGGTCGAGGGTGAGGAGTGGCTGTTTCTTCCAGTGGACGACGGTGACTACGAATTTGCGCTCCCCCACCTTCGTGAGCATCGACTCAGCGGCCAGCCGATATTGGTCGGTTGGGAGTTGGTGGATAACGTCCGGTTCGCATTGAGCCTGGCCGACGGATAGCGGGGGCTCGGAACCAACGGAGCACATATCTTGAGGCAGCACGCAACCACGTCGATTGGTCGGTTCTTCCTACCCGGGCCCACTGAGGTGGATTCCGAGGTGCTGGCTGCCCAAACCCATCCCATGATCGGTCATCGGGGATCGGCGATCCAGGACCTGATCGCCGAGATCCAGGTCGGTCTGAAACAGGTCTTCCTCACCGAGCGACCCGTGATCATCTCGACCTCCTCGGCCACTGGGTTGATGGAGGCCGGGATCAGGAACGGGGTAGGAGACGGCAAGGTTCTCTCCCTGGTCAATGGGGCGTTCTCCAAGAGATTTGTCGACATCGCGACAGCCTGTGGGCGGAACGTCGATGTATGGGAGGTGCCGTGGGGTGAATATCACCTCCCCGCAGGACTCGCCGATCGATTGGCCTCAGGTGTCTATGACGCGGTCACCGTCACTCATTCGGAGACCTCCACCGGGGTCCTCCAGGACCTGGAAGGCCTGGCCCAGGTGGTGGCAGGCGACGAGCGCGCCCTTCTGCTGGTGGATTCGGTCACCGGAGTCTGTGGCACCGAGGTTCGCACCGACGATTGGCTTCTCGATTGGGTGCTCACCGGTTCGCAGAAAGCCCTGGCGCTGCCGCCGGGCATGGCCTTCGGGGTTGCCTCCGATGCGATGCTGGAGCGTTCCGCCACCCTGTCCGACAAAGGTGTCTATTTCGATCTGATTGCATTGACCCGGAGTCTGGAGGCTCTGCAAACTCCGGCCACACCGGCGATCTCGCTGATGTACGCGTTGCGGTTGCAGTTGGAGAGGATCCTCGCCGAGGGCATCGAGACGCGGTGGAAGCGTCACACGGCGATGCGGGAGCGAACGCTCGAGTGGATCGATGACATGTCTGGACTGGGGTTGGCGCCGTTTGCCCCCGAAGGTCATCGCTCGCCAACAGTGTCCTGCATCAGCCTCCCACCGCGACTCGCCGGTCCCGATGTCGTGGCGGGCATGAAAGAGCGAAATTGGGTGATCGGCTCGGGCTACGGGAAGCTAAAGGAGACCACGATCCGGATCGGGCACATGGGTGACCGCACCGTCTCCGAGTTGAACCTCCTTCTCGACGACCTGGAAGCAGTCATCCGATGAGTGACCATTTCAGAGTCGTGGTCACCGACCACGTCTCCGAGTCGGGTCTGGCTCCGTTGCTGGAGGACGATCGATTTCAGGTCATCCGGATCGACGACTCGGCGACCGATGCCTTTCAGGCGGCCCTGGCCGATGCCGACGGGCTGGTGGTCAGAAGCGCCACCAAGGTGACCCGGGAGATGTTGGCGTACGGCCCGCGGCTCAAAGTCGTTGGAAGGGCCGGGGTCGGGGTGGACAATATCGATCTTTCGGCGGCGACCGAACGGGGAATCGCAGTCCTCAACTCCCCAGCCGGCAATACGGTGGCTGCGGCCGAGCTCACGATGGCATTGATCCTCTCGGTTGTCCGACGGGTGGCGGAGGCGGACCGATCTATGCGCGCCGGGAAATGGGAGCGCTCGCGTCTGAGGGGTGTGCAGCTCAAGGACCGCACCCTGGGCCTGGTCGGGGCCGGTCGGATCGGGAGCGAGGTTGCCATTCGGTGCCGGGCCTTTGGGATGAGAGTCCTTGTCTACGACCCCTATCTGACCACGGAACGCGCAGACGACCTTGGCCTTGCTCTGACCGGACTCGACGAGGTCCTGACTCACGGGGACATCATCTCTCTCCACGTCCCCCTCACCGATGAGACCCTGCACCTGATCGACGAGGACGCCATATCCCATATGAAGCCGGGCGCGTTCTTGGTCAACGTCTCGAGGGGGGGTGTGATCGATGAGGAGGCACTTGCCCAGGCGTTGATCGACGGTCACCTCGCCGGCGCGGCTCTCGATGTCTTCGAGTCCGAGCCGCTCTCACCGGACAGCCCACTTCTCGATCTGCCCAACGTGGTGTTGACACCCCATCTCGGGGCGTCAACCGTGGAAGCCCAGGAACTGGTGGCGAGGGAGATCGCCGAGTCGGTGCGCGATGCCCTGGCCCTCGGTGATTTCTCCGGGTCGGTGAATACGACCTAGACAGTTCCCTCCAGAAGTGAGCCGCCCTACTCGAGGATGAGAGCCACTGCGGCCTCTTCGCCTGTTTCCTCTTCTTGTCCCTCTCCAGCGCTTCGAGCGAGCAATACCGCGAAGACGATTAGGAGGACGGTGGCGATCCCGATCAGGGCGACCATGGCTTCGCCGAGGCTGATCTTGACATTGGGCCGGGTTCCGGCGAGGGAGGCGAACCCGAGGATACCGAGGGCGGTGATTATCGCCACCACGGCCGCTCCTCCTGACGTCAGGTGACTCGACTCGATAAGGGCCCAGGCAAAGGGGAGCACCAGCGACACGAGGATGAGCAGCCCCACGGCGGGAATCGTCAGTGCTCCCCCCAGACGACTCTTTACCTTGGCGATCTCATCGGAGTCACCGGCCACGGCTACCGGGACCGCCACCGACTGGGTCGCGGCGGCGGTGATCCCACCTAGAACAGCCCCACCGAGAAGCATCACCGCAAGCGTCGGGAGCACGGGGAGTTGCACCATGCCTTCGATACCCTCAACTGGCGTCCCGAAGCCACTCGTCAAAATTGCCGCCGCCCCGACACCGAGAGGCAAGCCGATCAGGGCGCCCAACCACCCGGTAGAAGCCGCGGAGTTTCTGAGTTGCATTCCGGGATGGGCCCACGCTGCCGAGGCGCGGGATATCCCGGCGGTGATGGCGCCAAAGACGATGCTGACCAGGGCGACACCGATGATGACCGAGGTCGATGTGGCCTGAATCACCGGGGTGTAAGGGCCCCCACCGATGACGGTGGCGTTCTGCGCCCACCAGGTGGTAGCGATCAGGAAACCGGTGAGGCCGAGGACTGACCCTGTCCAGGCGCCGACCCTGCTGGCACTCCGGATTCTCGTGGAGAGGGGAACCGGTTCGATGGGCGCCACCGGCTCCGGTGCGGGTTCGACGGCCACGGCAACCGGGGCTGGGACCTCGATCACGGAGGCGGCGGCCACGGGTGCAGGCGACGGGGTGGGCTCCGCGGCGGCTTCCGGGGGCGGTGCCGGTGTCACGGTGACGATTGGGGCGCCTCCGGCCCATGCAGCCAGCACTTCGTCGATCGTCGTGCCGTTGGCGGCGGCCCGGGCAGCGGCGGATCGTCGGATGAGACTCTCAGGTGTGTTCAAGGCGGCAGCCACAGTCGGCAGCAGATCGCTCACGTTGCGGGACTTTAACTCCAATGCCGGCCGACTTTGGCCGAGACCGTTGACCGTTCGCCGTTGACCGTTCACCGTTTTGCGTTTTGCGTATTGCGTTTTGGTTTTGCGTATTGCGTATTGCGTATTGCGACTCGGTCTGGTCTAAGTACCCAGTACTGAGTACCAAGTACCCTCCCCTTCCATGCTTGCCGTGATCACTTATCCACCGATCCCGATCTGGGAGCTGGGCCCGATCAACTTCTCCCTGCACGGGGTGTTTGCCGCTCTCGGGTTCGTGGCCGGTGCCTGGATCGCCACCCGGGAGTTGAAGAAACGTGGCTTCGACACGGTGAAGTACCAGTCATGCCTGACCTGGGGCCTGATCGGAGCCCTGCTCGGTGCCCGCTATTCCACCGCCCCGGCTCAAATCATGGGCGACACCCCGTTGCTCGAGGCATTGAATCCGATCGCGGGGAACTTCTCGATCATGGGTGGGTTCCTGGGAGGCATCCTCGCCGGTGGGTGGCGGATGCGTCAGTTGGGGATGCCGGTCCTGGCCACACTGGATGCATCATCGTTCGGACTGGCGCTGGGCACCGTCGTAGGGAGGATCGGTGACCTTGCCATTGTCGAGCATCTGGGCAGGGCGACGACCGCGTGGTGGGGTTACGGGATCCGACCCGGTTACGACGTGGCCCCCCAGCACAACGGCCTGGAGTGCACCGAGTCGACGGTTGGTGCCGACGGGTTTTGTGGGATCTATCACCATGTGGCCCTCTACGACCTGATCGGCGCCGCGGTGCTGCTGGGTGTCCTCTTCTTGGTCTACCGCCGCTTCCGGCTTCACTACGGCCAACTCTTCTTCATCTGGGTCGCCTGGTATGGCTTCCAGCGCTTCCTTCTCGACGGCCTGCGTTTCGGGATGGGGGACGCGGTGGTTGGGGGATTCACCTGGAATCAACTGAGCGGTCTCGCTGCAGGCGTCGGTGGCGTCGTGATGATTTGGTGGCTGGACAGGACGCAAGAATTCGTCTCGGCCGACGCCGACAAGGCGCTGGTGAGCGTCTAGCTTCGGTCAGGCGCGGTTCTTCTCGTCTCGCCACGCAAGCCAATCGACCACCGGCTCCAGGTCGTAACCCGATCGCCCGTCTAGACCCAGGGTGATCAGGTTGGCGCCGGCTTCGACGAAGGCGTCACCGGATTCAGGGCGGCGCGCGTTGGCGCCACAGGATCGTTCGATTTGGGACGGATCCCGGCCCAACTGCCGGCACCAATCGTCGAGGACCTGGTTCTTGTGGCGGATGATCTCGGCTTGTCCGAAACCGTGCCAGATGTCGGCGTGTTCGGCGGTGTAGCGGAGTGTTTTTCTCTCGCCACCGCCGCCGATCATGATCGGGATCTTCCGGGTGGGGGCGGGGTTGAGTTGGCGCCACCGGGCTTCGATCCGGGGTAGGGCTGCCCTCAGGTCGGCCAGCCTGGAGCCGGCAGTCCCGAATTCGTACCCGTACTCGTCATAGTCCCGTTCGAACCATCCCGCCCCGATCCCGAAGATGAGTCGGCCCTCCGAGGCATGATCGACGGTGCGCGCCATATCGGCCAAAAGATCCGGGTTGCGGTAGCTGTTGCAGGTGACCAGGGCGCCGATTTCAACTCGCTCCGTGATCTCGGCCCACGAGGCAAGCATGGTCCAACACTCGAAATGCTTCCCGTCGGGATCGCCGCTGAGTGGGTAGAAGTGGTCCCAGTTGAACACGATGTCGGCTCCCAACTCCTCGGCCTTGACGACTGCCGCCCTGATCTGGGAGTAGTCGGCGTGTTGGGGTTGCAGTTGAACGGCGATGCGAATGGGATGGGCCAAGGCTTTCTTCTTCCGGATTGGGGCCTTGGCAACGGTACCGCGGCCCGTCAGATGCCGAAAAGGGTGTCCTCGATCAGACCGTCGACCACCGTACGTAGGGCATCGTCGTTACTCGCTCCCGAGGCGAGCGCAGCCTCGTAGGTCGCGAGCTGACGATGGGCGCTGGTCCCCTGTTGGACGATGGTCCGTGCATGCCGGACCTCGTCGCGGACACCGAGCTCCACCGAGTCCTGGGCCAGGGTCTCGATGAGCTCCTCGACGAGATCGGGGAAAGGGACCAACTCACCCTTGCCGAAATCAACCAAAGAGCCTTCGGTTCCGTAGCGCTGGGCGCGCCACATGTTCTCTGCGATCAGAAACGGGGGATAGGTGCGCCATCTCTGGTTCTGCTTCCTGAGGCGAAACAACATCGACAGCAGACAGACGTAGATGGCGGCCACGGTGATGGCGTCGTCGAGACGGGTGCAGACATCACTCACTCGCATCTCGAGCGTCGGGTATCGGCCCGAGGGCCGAATGTCCCACCACAGACTGCTCGGGCTGTCGATGAGCCCGGCGTCGATCATCAGCTCGACGGTCCGCTCGTACTCACCCCACGAGACGAAATCCTGGGGGAGCCCGGTCCGTGGCAGGTTCTTGAAGATGATCAGCCGATAGGCGAGAAGCCCGGTTGGGCTACCGGCCCAGAAGGGGGACGAGGTGGTCAATGCCAGCAGATGGGGGAGCATGTATTTCACCTGGTTCATCAGGTCGATCCGGAGATGGGGATCTTCGATTCCGACGTGGACATGCATCCCACAGATCACCAGTTGGCGGGCCACTTGTTGGTAGTCGGCCGCCAGATTGATGTATCGGGGCTGATCGGTCGTCTCCTGGTCGGCCCAGTTGGCGAAAGGATGGGTGGAAGCGGCAATGATGGCTGCCCCGTACTCATTCACCACGCTCGAAAGGTCCGTTCTCAGACTGGCGAGATCCTCGCGGGCGTCCTGAACCCGGGTGCACACCTTGGTTCCCACCTCGATCTGCGCCTTGAGGAACTCAGGAGTCACCTGCGGGCCGAGCACCTCTCGCAACGAGTCCCACATCTCGGGCGGTGGGCTCCTGAGGAGATCACGTGACTCCCGGTCGACGACGAGATACTCCTCTTCGATGCCGATGGTGAAAGCCGGGCGTTCGATCATGAAGGCGAATCTATCGACTGTGACTCAAGAGCCGTTGTCGTTCCTTGGCACAGGTGTCCCGAATGTGGCAACCATCGAGATGGTCGTTGACCAACCCCATGGCTTGCATGAACGCGTAGATCGTCGTCGGGCCGACGAAGGACCAGCCACGTTTCTTCAGGTCCTTGGAGATGGCGCTCGAGGTGGCTGTCGTGGGGGCTATGTCCAATGGCGGCTCATCAGTTGGGTCAGCCCAGTCCCAGAAGTAGGTGGCGAGCGTCCCCTTGTCCTCGATGAGCTCCAGGGCGCGCTGGGCATTGTTGATCGTGGAGCGGATCTTGCCCTGGTGTCGCACGATGCCGGCGTCGGCGAGGAGACGCGAAACATCGTCCTCTCCGAACGCTGCCACCGTCTTGATCTCGAAATCGGCGAATCCGGCACGGAAGTTGGGGCGTTTGCGGAGGATGGTCAGCCAGGACAGACCGGCCTGGAAACCCTCGAGGCAGATCTTCTCGAACAACCTCCGGTCCTCGGTCACCGGATGGCCCCACTCGGTATCATGGTAGAGCCGATAGACCTCCGTCTCTGCTCCCCACCAACAACGGGTCAGCCCGTCGCCGCCGATGGTTAGCTCCATGTCCCCACCCTATTTGATTGAATGTTTCTTCTGCTTTAGCACCCGTTATCAAGGGCAGCCCTAGGTTGATGCCAATGAGATCGATACGAGCCCGAGACGCTCTGTCCGGGGCCGCAGCCGCGGCCCTCGCCCTCGGTGTCTCCGAGCTCGCTGCCGGCATCTTCTCGAGCCTTCCCTCGCTGATCGAAGGTGTTGGCAACTGGGTGATCGACATCGTTCCGGAGCCGATCAAGCACTGGGCCATATCTGTCTTCAGTACCAACGACAAGCTGGCCCTTCTCATCGGTATGACGCTCGTGGTGATCCTGGTGGGTGCAGCTGTAGGCGTAGTCGCCAGGAAGCAATTCGGGGTCGCCATGGTGGTGTTCATCGGCTTTGGGCTGCTGGCCGCCCTGGCTGCGAGTCGTGACCCGGCAGTGAGTCTCGGGATGGCGATGATCTCGGGAGGTCTGGCGGCGATCACCGGTCTGGTCTCATTGCAGTGGCTGCTCGGGAGCTCGGCACCGGTGGTCGGGAGCGAAAACATCGACCCACCACGCGATGCCTCTCGTCGCTCTTTCATTGTCGGTGTGAGCGCGGTGCTCGGGTTGGCCGCGTTGTCCGCAGGGGCAGGCCGGGCACTGCTGGAGCGGGCCAAGCGCGCTGTCGCCGGACGAGCCGAAGTTGTTCTCCCCGGCCCGGCTCAGGCGGTGGGCCCGGTGCCTCCCGGGGCCGAGCTCGGGGTCTCAGGTCTGAGCCCCGTAGTCACATCCAACGAGGCGTTCTACCGCATCGACGCTGCCTTCTCCGTTCCCAGAGTGGACCTTCCGGAGTGGACCCTCACCATCAAGGGGATGGTCGACCGTCCCTACTCCATCACTTACGCCGACCTTCTCGACCTTCGGATGGTGGAGCGCTACGTCACCCTGTCATGTGTCTCCAACCAAGTGGGAGGGAACCTGGTCGGAAACGCCAAGTGGCTCGGGGTCCCGCTGACCGAGATCCTGAACCGGGCCGGGGTCGATCCCGATGCGGAGCAAATCGTCGGCCGCTCGGTTGATGACTTCACAGTCGGGTTCCCGGTCGAGGTCGCCTACGACGGCCGCGACGCACTCGTTGCAGTCGGGATGAACGACGAACCGCTCCCGTTCGAGCACGGGTTCCCGGCCCGACTGGTGGTGGCGGGTCTCTACGGGTACGTGTCGGCGACCAAGTGGATTTCGGAGATCGAGCTCACTCGTTGGGATGACTTCGACGCTTATTGGGTGCCGAGAGGTTGGTCGAAAGAGGCGCCGGTGAAGACCCAGAGCCGGATTGACACCCCACCGCCAGGGGCGCAGATCCCCGGCGGGCCTCGTCAGGTCGCCGGTGTCGCCTGGGCGCCAAACCGCGGGATCGCGAAGGTCGAGGTCCAGCTGGGTGAGGGCACCGATTGGTTGGAGGCCGAGCTGTCCGAGCCGTTGTCGGACAACAGTTGGCGGCAGTGGTCCATCGAATGGGACGCCCCCGTCGGCGCCTATGTGATCCGGGTGCGTGCCACCGACGGGGACGGAGATCTCCAGACCGACGAGATCGTCCCCCCGGCACCCAATGGCGCCACCGGATGGCACACCATCGAGACCGTGGTGGGTTGACGCCCCCTCGTAATTGGGACCCACAGGGGTCATATGCGGCCCTGTGGGTCCCAATTACGAGAGGTCAGGTGAGGTCGACGGCCGAGATCGCCCATGCCAGCCCGCTGTCGGGGTCTTCGATGGCGAGACGCAGGGCCCACCCAGTGCCCGGGCTCCCGTCGTCGAACCAGAACCAGCCAAACCGAGACGCTGCCGCCCCCAGATCGTCCGGCGCGCAGGGCCATGGGAGATCGGCCATGACCGACGTCGCCCACCACGCCAGCTGACGGCCGGCGGCAGCTCCGCGTCGCCTGCCGTGGGCCCCACCCGAGGCCGCGGCCCACCCCATCCAGGCCAGACCGGCGACGCCGCCGATGCTGGCCTCACGACAAAGGGTTGCGCCGAGGGAGCGGATGGCGGCCAGATGGTCCCCGGCCACGGCTGTGGTCTGACAACGCCCGTTGGACTCGTCCGTCCAAGGCTGAACCAGATCGGCGAGCGCGGCCTCCGAATGAGGGTCGTCGACCAGATCAAAACCAGCGGGAAGGGGAGTCTCGGAGACATTCGGTGGGGGAGGTGAGGGTGCCTCTACCTTGTCCCGCTTGTAGGTGGCCACCTGATAGCGGGGCTCCCAGTCTTCCAACCAGCCGGGCAGGTCGAGACCCGGCTCCTCCACTCGCTCGCCGCGGACGACACGCTCCGCGGCAAGGGTCCGACGCTCGGGCCCGATCTCGAGATGAGGCTCCATCTCCTGCCAGGTCTTGGTGCTGGCAGCGACCTCGCCAAGAGGCCCCAGGGCAAATCGTGATTGGCCTTCGGAGACGGCGGCTCCGGCATAGGTCGGTGGCGCCTCCAGAGTCAGGCGATAACGAATGTGCTCCTCAACGCCCCACACTTGTTTGCCCCTCTCCACTGCCTCTCGACACCGGGTTCGCAACTCAACCAAACCGTCCCAGGCTTGGGTCGAGCACAAACCGTCGATCACCCGCAGCAGCTCGTCGGTGTCTGACGATTCGAGGGCTTCCAGGGCCCTATGGCTGATCAAGGAAGGTCGCCCGTGGCCACCGGTAGGTCACGGCGGGACCAGTCCGAGAACGAGCCGATGTAGACGTCCGGCATCGGATGGCCGGCTACGACCAGGGCCAGCGCAACCTGACAGGCACTCACCCCGCTACCGCACGAGACAATCGTGTCCACCGGCGTGTCCCGGTACCGATTGACAAGGTCGAGGCGGTCGAGAAAGCGACCCTTCGGGCCGAGGTTGCCACTGAGGGGCATGTTGACCGCACCGGGGATATGGCCGGCCTTGGGATCGACCGGCTCCACCTCGCCCCGATATCGCTCAGGAGCTCTGGCATCGATGAGATGGCGGCCGGTCAGTTGGTCCACGTTCACCACCCCGGTGAAGCCGTCGACGGCCGGGTACTCGCCGGAGCCTCGGTAGGTCTCGTCATCGATGACCGGCAGACCGGCATCGATCCACGCCCCCAGACCGCCGTCCAGGAGCCGTGAACCTTCGTGGCCGATCGAGCGCAACATCCACCACATCCGGGCGGCAACGGCGCCGCCCATGTCGTCGTAGACGACGATCTCGTCACTGGGGCCAACTCCGAGCCTGCCGAGGGTTCGGCTGAATTCAGCGGCAGAGGGCAAGGGATGACGGCCATCTCCTTGTGGCGAAGTCAGGTCGGTATCGAGATCGACGAAGATCGCGCCAGGGATGTGCCCTGTCGCATAGGCCCCTCTCCCTTGGCTTGGGTCGGTGAGTGACCAACGGAGATCGAACAGGGCAACCTCGTCGAGTTTTTCAACCAGCTCGCCTGTCGAGATCAGATGATCAGACACATTCCATCCAGGGCGCTCAGCTATTCCTCTTCGTCCGAATGACCTTTGATCTCGTCTCCGAGGTCGCTGACCGTGGAGCCGAGGGCGGAGGCGAAATAGCTGGCCGCCTTCTTGAGATGCTCTCTCGCCTCCGGGTCGCGCAGGGCACCCGTAACCGACTCGGCGACCTGGCCCCAGGCGCCGATCAGGGTTGCAAACGCTCCTTTGATCTCGTCTTCAGATGGGCCGCGGTCGGCGGCCACCCGTCGATAGGTGTCCTTCAGTCGATCACTCAACGACCCGAACTCAGACGTGACCGTGTCCCAGGGGTCCACGTCCTCATCGGGCTTAGGATCTGGGTCGTGCGTCTCCACCTCCTCGATGGTACCTATGAGCTGTTCCGGGCCCACTTCGGTCGCAAGGAGTCGGTCCTGGCACGTGACGGCTCCGATATTCGGGCGACACTCGGGATCATTGAATCGACGCTCTCCCTTCTCCGCGAACCTGGTGTCACCCATTTGGCCGCCAGCTTCGACACCGTGATCGAGTCGTTTCGTAATGACATGTTCGCCGGCTACAAGACCTCGGCCGGCATGGATCCCGAGTTGCTGGTGCAGTTCCCCCTCGCCGAGGAAGGCCTGGAGGCGATCGGAGTCGTGGTGTGGCGCAACATCGAGCACGAGGCCGACGACGCCCTCGCAACTGCAGCGATTCGTTGGGTGGAGGATGTGGAGCAGGTCGTCATCGCCACTCCAGACAAGGACCTGTGCCAGCTGGTAATCGGGGATCGCATCGTGACCTACAACCGGCGTGAGCAGAAGATCCTCGACGAAGCTGCGGTCGTCGAGAAGTTCGGGATCCATCCGGAGTCGATCCCCGATTACCTGGCCCTGGTGGGGGACACCGCCGATGGTGTCCCCGGGCTCCCGGGCTGGGGGGCGAAATCGGCCTCCACCATGCTGTTCCGGTATCCCCGTCTGGAGCTGATCCCGGCTGATTCTGCCGACTGGCAGGTGACAGTGCGCAGCGCGGACAAGCTGGCGGCAACCCTGCGCGAGCACATCGAAGAGGCTTTCCTCTATCGGGAGCTGACCACCCTTCGCCTCGATGTGCCGATAGCGGAGACTCTCGACGACCTGGAATGGCGGGGAGTGCCGGCCGAGGATTTCGAGGTCTTTTGTCGGGGAATCGGCCTCGATCCCGAGGCGATCCGGGTCCATCGTTGGGCTGATTGATTGCCGGTCGGCTTCGCACCCAAGGCTTGTCCCCCTGCGGAGCGGGGGACCGATCGCCAACGAGCGCAGCGAGTGCGATCGAGGGGGCTAAGCCCTACGCCACCTTCATCGCCGGCTCGGGCTCCGGTGGCTGGTCCGATCCCATGAACTGCGAGTTGTAGAGAGTGGCGTAGGACCCGTCGAGGGCGATGAGCTCGGAATGGTTTCCCTGCTCCACGATCCGGCCCTGTTCCATAACCAGGATCAGGTCGGCGTCCCTGATGGTCGAAAGCCGGTGGGCAATCACGAAGCTGGTGCGGTCGGTCCGGAGTGCCGCCATCGCGTGCTGGACCAAGAGCTCAGTCCGGGTATCGACCGAACTGGTGGCCTCGTCGAGGATCAACAACGCGGGGTCGGCGAGGAAGGCACGTGCGATGGTGATCAACTGCTTCTCCCCGGTGCTGACGCTTGCGCCTTCGTCGTCGATGACGGTGTCGTAACCGTCCGGGAGACTGTGGACGAAGCGATCGACGAACGTGGCCTGGGCCGCCTCCATGATCTCGTCCTCGGTCGCGTTGGGCCGCCCGTAGGCGATGTTCTCCCGAATCGTCCCATGGAACAACCAGGTGTCCTGGAGCACCATGCCGATCCCGGAGCGAAGGTCGGACCGGCGCAGCCGGGCGATGTCGATACCGTCGATCGAGATGCGACCCTCATCGAGCTCGTAGAACCGCATAATCAGATTCACCAACGTCGTCTTGCCTGCGCCGTTGGGGCCGACGATGGCCACCGTATGGCCCGGCTCGATGTTCAAGCTCAGATCCTCGATAAGGGGGCGGTCCTCTTCGTACTTGAAGGACACATCTTCGAAAACGACACGGCCGTGTCTTTCTCCCACCATGCTGGGATGGTGGTCATCCGGAACTTCCTCTTCGGCGTCGAGCAGCTCGAAGACCCGCTCGGCCGATGCCACACCTGATTGCAGAAGGTTGACCATTGAGGCGACCTGGGTGACTGGCTGGGTGAATTGGCGTGAGTACTGAACGAACGCCTGCACGTCGCCGAGGCTCATGGTCCCGCTGGCGACTCGAAGCCCTCCAACCACGGCGATGATCACGTAGTTCAGGTTCCCAATGAACATCATGATCGGCATGATGAGCCCCGAGAGAAACTGGGCCCGGAAGCTGGCCTCGTATAGCCCATCGTTCTCAACCTCGAAGGTGGCCTGCACCTCTTTCTGGCGGCCGAAGATCTTGACCAAGGAATGCCCGGTGAACGACTCTTCGATCTGGGCGTTCAGGCTGCCGGTGCGTCTCCACTGAGAGACGAACTGCCGTTGGGACTTTCGCATGACCAGCCCTGCGATGACCATTGTGATCGGGATAGTCACGAGGGCGATGAGCGCCAGGGTGGGGGAGATGTAGAACATCATCCCCATTACGAACACGATCGTCAGCAGCGAAGTCAGGAGCTGGCTCATCGTCTGTTGAAGGCTCTGTGAGACATTGTCGATGTCATTCGTCACCCGACTCAGTAGTTCCCCTCGGGGCTGCCGATCGAAGTAGCGGAGCGGGAGCCGGTTCAACTTGTCTTCGACGTCTGAGCGCAAACGGAACACAGTTCGCTGCACCACGTCGTTCAGGAGGAAGCCCTGAAGGTACCCGAGCAGTGCCGATCCGACATAGAGGGCAAGCACGACCATGAGCACCTGGCCGAGAGCCGCGAAGTCAATGCCCTGTCCGGGCACGACCTTCATCCCAGAGAGCAAAGCGGCGAACTGATTCTGGCCCGAAGCCTGGGCTCCGGCGATGGCTTCTGCTTTCGTGATCCCGGTCGGGAGACTCCTGCCAATCGCCCCGGCGAATATCAAGTCTGTGGCTGTGCCCAGGACTTTGGGACCAATCGCGGAAAGGGCCACGCTCATCGTTCCGGCAGCGAATACTGCGATGACTTTCGCCTGCTGAGGTCGCAGGCGGCCCATCAAACGTCTGGCTGAAGGGCCGAAGGCTGAGGATTTCTGACCGATCATTCCACCGCCGAAGGGGCCTCGACCCGGGCCGGGCTGACCCTGGATCCGTTCGGTTGCCTTCATCGTCCGATCGCTCACGAGGCCACCTCGGCCCTCAGCTGCGACTCAACGATCTCGATGTATGTCGGGCAGGTCGCCAACAGCGAGTTGTGAGTACCGAGCCCAACAACCACCCCAGCCTCGAGGACGAGGATCTGGTCAGCGTCGGCAATGGTGGACACCCGCTGGGCAACGATCACGACGGTGGCATCGGCCGTGGTCGGTTTCAGAGCGCGTCGCAGCCGGGCGTCGGTGGCGAGATCGAGCGCCGAGAAGGAATCGTCGAAGAGGTAGAGCTCGGGACGGCGGATAAGCGCCCGAGCGATGGCGAGCCGTTGACGTTGTCCTCCAGATACGTTGGTGCCACCCTGGGAGATAGGCGCCTCGAGCCCGTCTGGCATCTCCTCGACAAAGTCACGTGCCTGGGCAATCTCGAGCGCCTCCCACATCTCCTCTTTAGTTGCGGCCGGTTTTCCGTAGCGCAGATTCGAGGCAACGGTTCCGGAGAAGAGATATGGCTTTTGGGGAACAAGACCCACCTTGGACCAGAGCGTGTCGGGATCGAGTTCACGGACATCGACGCCATCGACCAGGACACTTCCCTCGGTGGTGTCGAAGAGGCGGGGGATGAGGTTGATCAAGGTTGTCTTGCCAGCGCCCGTGGAGCCGACAATGGCGGTGGTCTGACCTGGGCGGGCCGAGAATGTGACATCGTGGAGTACCGGATGGCTCGCCCCTGGATAGCTGAACCCAACACCGCGCAATTCGAGTTCGCCACGTCCTTTGACCTCGGTGACACCTGAGGCCGGTGGCACGACAGAGGACTCGGTGTCGAGCACCTCGGCGATGCGGTCGGCGGAGACGGATGCCCTGGGCACCATCACCAGCATGAAGGTCGCCATCATCACCGACATCAGGATCTGGACCAGATAGGCCAGAAAGGCCGTCAGAGAACCGATCTCCATGACTCCGGCGTCGACCCTGATGCCGCCGAACCAGAGCACCGCGACGGATGCGACGTTCAGCACCAGGATCACCGCGGGGAACATGGCGGCCATCCAACGCCCGACCGTTACAGAGACGTCTGTTAACTCTCGATTGGCCCGTCCAAACCTCTCGGTTTCGAACGGTTCCCGGACGAAAGCGCGGAGGACCCGGATGCCGGAGGTTTGCTCCCGCAGCACCCGGTTGACGGTGTCGATGCGCTTCTGCATCACCCGGTAGGCAGGGACCATTCGGGAAATGATGAAGCTGACTATCACCCCGAGGGCCGGGACGGCAACCAAGACCAACCAGGAGAGGCCGACATCCTGGCGAAGCGCCATGATCACGCCTCCGACCATCATGATCGGGGCCATCACCATCATGGTGAGGGTCATCAGGGCCAGCATCTGGACTTGTTGGACGTCGTTGGTGTTTCGAGTGATGAGGGAAGGCGCCCCGAATCCGGCCACCTCGCGACTCGAGAATTCGGCCACCCGATGGAAGATCGATGACCTCAGCTCACGACCGAAGCTCATTGCGGTGCGTGCTGCGAAGTAGACGGCGGTGATAGAGCAGACCACCTGCAGCAGCGAGACGGCCAGCATCACGACACCGACACGGACTATGTACGCGGTGTCTCCGGCCACTACGCCGTTGTCAATGATGTCTGCATTCAGGCTTGGGAGATACAGCGAGGCGATGGTCCCAATCGCTTGGAGAACCACCACGATGGTCAGCCATTTCTTGTAGGGCCTGAGGTACTCCCTGGCGATACGAAGCAACATCAGATCACCTCCTCTACAACCGGATCGAGGATCCCGGAGAGCAGCACATCGACGATCTCGCTGACGGTGAGCTTCTGTCCTCGGCTCGTCATCGGATGGCCGCCGGCGAAGATGAGAGCCCGAAAGGCGGCTGCTGCCCGAGAAGGCTCGATCCGCAGGAGATCGCGGTGTCGTGCGAACAACTCGGTCAGGGAATGGTTGATGGCTGCATTCGCTTCGGCCACGAAGGCCGGCGGACTTGGGAGCGGGGTCGAGTCGCTCGAAGGTGAGGTGCGAAGGGCGGTGATCAGTGCGATGACTCCTTCGAAGCGTTCCAGGATGATGTCGGCGGCTTCAGCCAACTGGATCTTGATGGGAGCCGAAGCCGAGATCTCCGACAGGCCCTTTTCAACCGGTGCCGGATCCATGCTGAATCTGACCGCCTCGTGGATCAAGGCCGCCTTGTCGGGAAAGACCCGGAAGATGGTGCCCTCGGCGATGCCGGCCGCTTCGGCCATCTGCTTGGTGGTCACCGCCGCCCCGTGCTGGGTGAGGAGGGGGATGACGGCGGCGATGATGGCGCGACGGCGGTCGTCGGGAGCCAGTGGCTCAGCTCTGGTGGATTTGGAGGTCACGGGCGGGGGAGGATAACTGAGTGAGTACTCACTCACAAGTTGAATGCCTCAATTGCACGCCGACTTCGAACGTCTCGCGACGCGGCGGCCGGGGCTGCCGTCTAGAACCTGATTTCCACCATCGGGGCCTGATCGATCAACCGTTGCCGTTGTGCCTGGCTGGAGTACCACCTGGTCAGCGCGGAATCGAAGACCTTGGTTCGAGTCTCCGCATCCTTCACCTGGTGGGCCGTTGCAGGTAGATCGTGTCCCCCTACGTGGATGACCACCTTGGGGTCCGCGTTTAAGTTGGCGTACCAGTCCCTGGCCCCGGGCGTTCCGGTGATGAAGAAGCGACCTTCGACGTAGAACCACCAGATCTCGATGCGACGCGACTGGCGTGTCCGCCGTCCAATGGTGGTGAGATCGACGGTGCGGTGTCTGGCCAACTCGGCGTCAATCGGGCGAGGCATCGTCGTCTCCCTCTTCCCACACCACGTCGAAACGATCCAGACATTCGGCACACCGATAGGCGACAGCCGTACCCGGCTCCAGCTCTTCGTCGGGGGGGAGGAATGAGATGAGGTGCGCTGTTCCACCACACTCGACGCAGGTGATCGATGCTGGTGGGGTACCCAACTCAGCCGATCGTCTTCCCCGACGACTGGAGTTGCTCGCACGCCTCTACCACCCGGGCCGCCATTCCGCTCTCACCCTTCCTCATGTATGACCGTGGGTCGTAGGTCTTCTTGTCACCCACGTTGCCATCGACCTTGAGAACCCCTGCGTAGTTGGTCATCACGTGGTCCACGATGGGTCGGGTATAGGCGTACTGACAGTCGGTGTCGATGTTCATCTTCACCACCCCGTAGCCGAGCGTCTCCCGGATCTCTTCCAGTGTCGAGCCGCTGCCCCCATGGAAGACCAGATAGTGACGAGCCGTATCGCCATATCCGGCCTCGACCGCCTCCTGGCCGTCGCGGAGGATCGCAGGGCTCAGTTTGACCGCGCCCGGCTTGTAGACACCATGCACGTTGCCGAAGACCGCGGCCAGCAGGTATCGGCCACCCTCTGAGGCGCCGAGGACCTCGGTGACCCGCACCATGTCCTCGGGCGAGGTGTACATCTTCCCCCGGTCGATGTTTTCGTTGTCGCTGGCGTCCTCGACCCCGCCCACGATGCCGATTTCCAACTCGAGGATGATCTCCAGTTCGGAACAGGTCGCCAACAGGTCGGCGGCCAGCGCCAGGTTCTCCTCCATGGGTAGGTCCGAGGCGTCCAGCATGTGGGATTGGAAGAGCGGACCCAGCCCGGCTGCCTTGCGTTGCCTGCTCACCTCGAGGAGGGGACGGATGAATCCGTCCACACGATTGGCTGGGCAGTGGTCGGTGTGGAGAGCGATGTTCACCGGGTACTGCTCGGCCACCACGTGGGCGAACTCGGCCAGGGCGCGGGCCCCCGTCGGCATGTCCTTATTGGACTGACCGGAGGCGAATTCGGCTGCGCCGTAGGAGACCTGGACGATCCCGTCGGATCGCGCTTCGCTGAAGCCCTCGAGGGCCGCCAGCAGGGTGGTGGAAGCGGCCACGTTGATGGCGGGGAAGGCGTAGCCACCCTCCCGGGCGGCCTGGAACATCTTTCGGTACTTCTCGGGCGTGACGATGGGCATGGTTCCGTTTTCCGTTTCCCGTTCTGCGTTTTCCGTTCAACGCCGAGAGTAGCCCGGTACTGCGTGGTCTCCGTTTTACGGTTAACGGTTAACGGTTAACGGCAAACGGTTTTCCCGACTCGCCGTCAGAAACCCCGTGCAATAGGTTGGCGAGGTGACGCCAAGCGTCGACCAACCTGTCGCGTCCCGAAAGCCACGCAGCCGTGTCCTGCGCGGGATCTATCTGGTTCTCGGGCTCATCTGCCTCGGGTTCGTGGCCATCAGCTTCCTTCCCGGGATTCCGACTTTCGACTTTGTGATCCTGGCCGCCTTCTTCTTTTCGATGTCCTCCGACAAGCTCCACGGATGGCTGGTCAACCACCCGGTGTACGGAAAGATGATCAAGGGCTACCGCTCAGGTGGCCTCACCATCCGCATGAAGTGGATCGCTGCCGTCGCCATCACGCTTTCTCTCGGGCTCTCGGCCATCGTCCTCATCGACGTTGTCGTGTTGAGGATCATCCTTGGCGCGGTCGGGGTGTTTGCCCTCTGGTTTGTCTTCAGTCGTCCGACGCGGGTCGTTCCCGGCGCCGGGTCACCCGCCGCTGACGGCCTGTAGCACCTGAACTTCACCGCCGTCGGGGACAGGAGTGGTGAGGTCGGCGCGTTCACCGTCGACGAATACCAGGACGTGGGTGCGGATCTGGCCGTCCTCGTCGATCAGGTGATTGCGGAGGCCTGGCTCGGTTTCGAACAGGCGGTTAAGAACCTGTCCCACATCGCCTCCTGTCACCTCATGACGGAGTCCCGCTCTGACTGTCTGAGTCAGGATCCGGGGCAGTCGGACCTTGACAGTCATGAGAGCAGCCGGATCGAGTCGATCCGGGGGAAGCTGGGCGCCAACTCCTGCCAGCCGTTCCCGTTGTCATCGGTGAGCCACAACTTCCCCCCGGTGGTGCCGAAGCAGAACTGCCCCTGGTTGTCACCGTCGAAAGCGCCTCGCAGAACCCCGGTGTACTGAGGGGCTTCCGACCATCCCGACCCTGCCACCTGCCAGTTCTCACCGTCGTCATCCGACGCATAGACACGAAGCTCTCCGCCGACGGGCACCCGGTTCTCGTCCGAAGTCAGAGGGATCGTGAAGAGTCTGCCACTGCTGTCGTCCCTCCAGATCACGAATCCGAATCCCGAAGGCAGACCGTTCTCGATCAGCTCCCAGGTGTCTCCACCATCATTGGTGCGGAACATCCCGGCGTGGTCCTGACGCCAGATTCGATTGGGATTATTCGGGTCCTGGGCGAGTCCGTGCACGCAGTAACCGACATCGGGCCGGGGAGCACCCCCGGCAAGGCCCGCGGGTGGGACTCCATCGTTCTTGGGGTGCCAGGTATGGGCGCCGTCGTCCGAGCGAAAGACTCCCACGGCCGAGATCCCGACCCAGATCTGGCTGCCAGCCGTGAGGATGCGATGGGCGCACAGGCCACCAAACCCCGGCTTCCATTCGGGTCGGGTCTCGTGCTCGTTGAGGCCGGCGATAGGGGCCCAGGTCCGACCCTCGTCGTCCGAGCTGAACAAACCGGCTTCGGAAACACCCGCCCAAAGACGAGCGCCGTCATTGTGAATCGCCCAAACCTGCTCCATCTTGCGACCACCACCTTCGGGCCAGGCGGGCGGGCTATCGGTCTGTTCCCAGTTCTGGAGGTTGGAACTGGTGTGGATTCCGACTCCGAACCAGTTGCTCCCGACCGCGGCCAGATTTGTCCCGTTCGGGGCCCGTCCGAAAGCAGTCACTTTCCACCCGGGGAAGAGCGGCTCCTTGATCGACCATTGGCGGCCGCTGCCCTCGACTACATATCCGCCCTTGTGGGTGCCCACTGCGATCCGTGTCGTAGACATGAGGAGACAAGCTAGTTGTCACCTATGTTGGGTCGATGCGTCCATTCAACAGGGCCTCACTTGCCGCCGTCGCCGCGGCCACCATGGCTGTGGCCACCTTCCCCCAGGTCATGTTTGGCGTGTTAGCAGCCGACCTCAAAGTGGACTTCGACGTGGCACGTTGGCAGGTAGGGGCGCTGGTCACTGCCACCGCCTTGACCGGGGCTTTCCTCTCGCCCACGTTGGGGCGGGTCACGGATCGCGTCGGCGCCGTCCGCTCGACGATCGGAGTGCTGTTGGCTGGTGTCGTCAGCCTGACCTTGATCTCTCTGGCTCCGACCTACGTGGTACTGCTCCTTGTTGCAGTGTTCACGGGGATCCCCCAGGGATGGGCCAACCCCGCCACAAACGCCCTGATAGTCGACAACCTGCCATCCGGAGCCAGAGGCGTGGTGACCGGGATCAAGCAGTCAGGTGTCCAGATGGGGACTTTCATCGGTGGGCTGTTGCTCACAACGGTGGCCACCATCTGGGACTGGCGGGTGGCGATCGCGGCCTTTCTCGTCGTGCCCTTTGGGGCGCTCCTTGCGATGTGGCGCCGTCCGGAGGGGACACACCACCCCATAGCGCGGTCGGGTGAGAGCGACCGGCTGCCGTTGGTCGTGCGGTACATCGCGGTGTACGGAAGCCTCGCGGGCATGGCGACTTCCGCAACGTTTACCTTTCTTCCACTTTTTGCCGAGGAGGACCAGGGATGGACCGCGTCCAAGGCGGGACTTCTGATCGCGGGCGTTGGGCTCGTTGGCGTCGCTGCCAGGATCACGTGGGGCTCGGTCTCCGAGAAGTGGTTTGGGCACGGGAACACATTGAGGCTCATGGGTGTGTTGACAACTGTCTCGGCGCTTCTTCTTGCCCTGGCCTCGCGAGGGGCACTCAAGAGCTGGGCCTTGATCCCGGCCGCCGTCCTGTTCGCGACAGGAGCCATCGCCTGGAATGCGGTCGGCATGCTCGCCGTCATGGACTATGCCCCACCGGGGCTGGTGGGCCGCGGCACCGGTCGGGTTCAACTGGGGTTCCTGATGGGTATAAGCGCTGGCGCGCCACTGATGGGGTTGTCTGTCGATCGTCTCGGTGTGTACTGGCCCGGATGGCTGGCCGTGGCTGCCCTTTCGACCGGCTGCGCCTTTCTTGGCGGTCGCATCCGCCACATCAGTACCCTCACACGCTCGTGAGGCTGGTCATTGCCCGTTGCATCGTCGACTACTCGGGTCGCCTCACCGCCCATCTCCCCGAGGCGGTCCGTCTCATCATGGTGAAGGCCGATGGGACGTTGGCGATCCACTCCGACGGCAATGCCTCCAAGCCGCTGAACTGGATGGTGGCGCCGAACGTCCTCGAGACATTCGACGACCGCTGGGAGGTGACCAACAACAAGGGGGAGAAGCTGACGATCCTGATCCACGAGGTCCTCGAGGACGTCACCCACACCCTCGGCGACGATCCAGGCCTCCAAAAGGATGGGGTGGAGGCACATCTGCAGACCCTGCTCGCCGACCGCCCCTGGGTCCTCGAGGACGGTCTGACCCTGATCCGCCGCGAGTACCCGACCGACATCGGTCCCGTCGACCTCCTCTGCGCCGATCACACCGGGGCAACCGTTGCGATCGAGGTCAAGCGACGAGGTGAGATCGACGGTGTCGAGCAGTTGGCGCGATATCTGGAGCGATTGGACAACGATCCGCGTCTCTCCCCGCTGCGGGGCATCCTCGCGGCTCAGACCATCTCCCCCCAGGCTCGGGTCCTGGCCGTGGCCCGAGGAATCGAAACCATCGAGGTGGATTACGACGGGCTTCGGGACGCCGAAGACACCGCCCTTCGCCTGTTCGACGTCCGCTGATCGTGTTCGAGATCGTCTTCTACCACCCCGAGATCCCTCCCAACACCGGCAACGCGATGCGGCTTTCAGCGGTGACCGGGTGTCGGCTCCATCTCATCGAACCACTCGGGTTCAGCATGGACGACGCCAGGCTGAGACGGGCCGGGATGGACTATCGGGACCGGGCTTCGGTCAGTGTCCATTCGGATCTCGAATCCTGGCGGGAGGCATGCACGCCGCTGCGAGTGTTTGCTCTCACCGTCGATGGAGACCGGCTGTACACCGACCCTTCGTACCAGCCCGGCGACACCTTCCTTTTCGGGCCGGAGTCGGTTGGCCTGCCTGACGAAGTGCAGGCTCTTCCCTGGATCACCGAGAGACTGCGGATTCCGATGGTTCCTGATGTCCGCTCGCTCAATATCGCCAACGCGGCGGCGGTGGTGATCTACGAGGCCTGGCGTCAGAACGGATTTGCCGAGGCACGCGGTTGAACCCAAGGCAATGCTCCGCGGGTTATTGCGACGAATTGAGCTCCTGGCGTGTCGACTGAGGCCGAAAACGATCGGGTTAGGTGGTTGACGCCAGGCGTTCGCGGGATCGGTCTCGCCAGTCTGTTGTCGGACCTGGGTCATGAGGTCCCGACCGCTTTGCTTCCCTCCTTTCTCACTTCGACGTTGGGGGCTCCGGCTGCCGCCCTCGGGCTGATCGAGGGGATCGCCGACGGGGTGGCCGGAGCCGCCAAATTCGCCGGCGGAGCGCTGGCGGATGACCCACTCCGACGTCGCACGGTGGCGGTCGGAGGATACACCGCAACCGCCGTGCTCTCCTCTCTGATCGGGCTCGCGATGACTGTCTGGCAGTTGGCGGTGCTCCGGATCGGCGCCTGGCTTGCTCGGGGCATCAGGGGCCCAGCGCGCAATGCGCTGCTGGCAGATGTGACCTCGCCTGGGACATACGGTCGTGCCTACGGCTTCGAGCGGATGATGGACAATCTCGGCGCGGTCGGCGGCCCGCTTCTCGCCCTCGCTCTCGTGGCCGCCATCGGGATCAGGAGCGCGATCCTGGTGTCCGGGGTGTTCGGTCTGGCTGCTGCAGGATCAATCGTCTATGCCATCCGCCATATCGAACGGCCGGTCGACCGGCAACGCCGACCGATACGAATTCACGTCCGGCCATTACTTCGAGGTCGCCTGGGCCGATTGTGGGTGCCGGTCGCAGCTTTCGAGGCCGGCAACCTCGCCACGACGCTCTTGATTCTGCGAGCCACCGAACTGCTCACACCCGACGCCGGGCTAGAAAGCGCAACCAGGACAGCCCTTCTGTTGTATGCGTTGCACAACATCGTTGCCAGTGTGGTTTCGATCCCGGCCGGGAGAACGGCCGACCGTTGGGGTTATCCCCCGGTCCTCGGCCTCGGATTCCTGTCGGGTCTGGTCGCTTACATGCTCTTCGGGCTGGCTGCGGCGCACTCGGTGGTCCTCGCCGTGGCCTTCATTGCGGCCGGGCTGACCATCGGATTGGTCGAGACCGCCGAGAACGGTGCGGTCGCCGATGCAGCACCGGATGACCTTCGTGGTTCAGCCTTCGGGCTCCTGGCTGCGATTCAGAGCTTCGGCAATCTCGTCGCGTCTGGCATCGCCGGGTTGCTTTGGACACTTGTCAGCCCACGCGCGGCTTTTCTTTTCGCCGCGGCCGGCATGGCGGTCGCCGTCATCTCGATTCTCGCCATGGGTGGCTTCAAGCCTCGCGTGAGCCGAGAAGCCTAAAAGCAATCGCCTCGGCGAGGACCGACTTCTCCAACACCCCCAGGTCCAGGCGTTCGTTGGGGGCGTGGATCGCACTGGTCGGGTCGGCGCAACCGATCACCAGGATCGGTGAGTCGGGGTAGAGCTCGGCAAAGGTGGCGATGAATGGAATCGAGCCGCCGGCGCCCATCGCCACCGGATCGGTCCCGAAGGCCTCTCGATACCCGGCGCTCCAGGCTTCGACGGCATAGTTGTCGATGTCGATGACCGAGCCGTTTCCCTCCTCCTGGCGGAGGAACTCGACGGTTGCGCCCCAGGGGGCGTTCTCGGTGAGGTGATCCCTGAGCGCAGTGAGGGCCACCCCGGTGTCCTGGCCGGGAGCGATTCGCATGCTCACCTTGGCCCGGCTCACCGGCACCAACTGATTGATGGCCTCGTTCACCGGCGGGGCGTCGAGCGCGAGAACAGAGATCGAAGGGCGGGTCCAGAGACGGGAGGTGATCGAGCCGGTTCCGATCTCGGTCACTCCATCGACTACGCCGGTCAGGGCGCGGGCCATGGCTTCGGGAATCGTGAGGGCATCGGATTCCTCGCTGACCAGGCCGGGAATGGCGACATTCCCCTCGTCGTCATGGAGAGTCGACAGAAGCCGGGCCATCGCGGTCAAGGCGTCGGGGAAGACACCCCCAAATTCACCGGAGTGGACCGGGGCCGCGAGGGTCCGCAGTTCGATGGTGGTGGAAACGAGGCCCCGGAGCGAGGTCAGATAGGCAGGCACATCGACGGTCCACATCCCGCCGTCACCGATCACGATCACGTCGGGTTTCAGAAGATGGGAGTACTTCGCGAGAATCGAAGCGAGGCTCGCGGATCCGGCCTCCTCCTCGCCTTCGAGGAACAGCTGCACCCCGACCGGGAGTTGTCCGTCAAACGCGGCAACCGCACCGAGGTGCATGACCACACCTGATTTGTCGTCTGCCGAGCCGCGACCGAAGACACGGCCGTCCTTCTCCACAGGATCGAACGGATCGGTCTCCCACTCGCCGGCCGGCCCCGGGGGCTGGACGTCATAGTGGGCATAGAGAAAGATGGTCGGGGCGCCGTCAGGAGCAGGGAGCTGGCCGAAGACGGCTGGATTGCCTCCTTCGACCTCGAGTAGCTGCGAGTTCTCGAAACCGGCATCCTCGAGGATGGTGACGATGCTTCCCGCGGCTTTCCTGACCTCGCCCTGGTCGTATCCGGGGGCACTCACCGAAGGGAGACGAACCAGATCGGCGAGGAGATCCTTGAGACGTGGCATATCGGCGGCGACAGCCGAACGGAGGTCATCGTTCATGAGCCGAGGCTAACGGGCCAGTTGGGCAGCAGATCCGGGGTTGGGGCAATATGGGCAGGTGATTTCGTTTCGGCTTCTTGGGGTTCCGGTCACCGTCCGGCCTTCGTTCCTGCTGGTGGCTGCATTGCTGGGTCTTTCCGCGGCCAGTGTTACGTTGGTGTTCGCCTGGGTCGCGGTGGTCTTCGTGTCGATCCTTCTCCACGAGATGGGTCATGCCCTCACTGCTCGTGCATTCGGCTCCGAGGTCGAGATCGAGTTGAACACTCTCGGCGGGTTGACGTCGTGGACCATCCCCGAGGAGGATTTCGGCCCGGGGAAGAGGGCGGTTGTTGCGGCAGCCGGCTCGGGGGTGGGTGTCGTCTTCGGTGGCCTGGTTTGGCTCGTCGTCTCACTCACCGGCCCCTATGAAGGGCTGGCCCTATTCGTCGTCAGAAACCTCATCTACGTCAACCTGTTCTGGGGTTTGCTCAACTGGCTGCCGATTCGGCCCCTAGATGGGGGCCATCTGTTTTCGTCCCTGCTCGAGAAGTTTGCACCCAAACGTGGGGAGTTGATCGCCAATGTCGTCTTCATGGTCACGGCTGCGGCTGGCTTGACCGCAGCCCTGTACTTCCGGCTCACCTTCGTGGCACTTCTCGCTGGCTGGTTGTTGTTCGGGGAGTTGACGAGAGGACGTCCCCGGCGACCGCAGGTGCCGATTCCACCGATGAGCTTCGACCGGCCCACGGCCGACCCCGAGCCCGAAGAGAACGACGGGTAGCTTCGAAGTATCGATGGACTTCTCCCACTCGCCCCGGGCCCAGGAGCTTCAGACCCGCCTCACTGAGTTTATGGATGAACAGGTCTACCCATCAGAAGCCGTCTATCGGGAGCAGATGGCCTCAGCCGACGACCCCCATCATCATCCCCAGATCATCGAGGATTTGAAACGAGAGGCCCGGAGTCGCGGTATCTGGAATCTGTTCCTCCCCGACTCCGAGATTGGCGCGGGATTGTCGAATCTGGAATACGCCCCTCTTGCCGAGATCACCGGGCGCAGCCCTCAGATCGCGCCGGAGTCGATCAACTGCTCGGCCCCTGACACCGGGAACATGGAGATCCTCCACATGTTCGGCACACCGGAGCAGAAAGAGACCTGGCTCATGCCCCTCCTGGAAGGTGAGATCCGGTCCTGCTTCTCGATGACCGAGCCCGATGTCGCCAGCTCGGATGCGACCAACATCAGGGCCCGAATCGAAGTCGACGGTGTTCACCTGATCATCAATGGGCGGAAATGGTTCAGCTCAGGAGCGGCTTCACCCCGATGCAAGATCTCCATAGTCATGGGGGTGACCGACCCCGACGCCGAGCCGCATCGCCGTCAATCGATGGTGGTCGTCCCGCTCGCCACTCCCGGTGTGGTCATAGAGCGCGAGCCGACGGTGTTTGGCTATCAGGATCGTGGCGGGCATCCCCAGATCCTCTTCGACGGGGCTCGGGTCCCGGCCAGCAATCTTCTCGGGGAGCGGGGTGGGGGATTCGCCATCGCCCAGGCCCGTCTCGGGCCAGGTCGGATCCATCACTGCATGAGGGCGATCGGCGCCGCCGAGCGTTGTCTCGACCTCATGGTCCAACGATCCCAGGCCCGGACCGCCTTCGGGCGGCCGCTCTCGGAGCAGGGGGTGATCCAGGAGTGGATCGCCGAGGCCCGGATTCGGATCGAGCAAGCCCGACTGCTCGTGTTGAAGACTGCATGGATGATCGACAACGGGGGAGCCAAGGCCGCTCGCACCGAGATCGCCGCAATCAAAGTGGTGGCCCCGGCCGTCCTCACCTATGTTGCCGATCGAGCGATGCAGCTGTTCGGCGCCGCTGGTTTCACCGAAGACTTCCCCATCGCCGCTCTGTACTCCATGGGGCGCTGGCTTCAGATCGCCGACGGCCCCGATGAGGTGCATCGGCGCTCGGTGGCCCTGGCGGAGCTCGGCCGCCTCGGCCCGGGAGCCACCGGCCTATAGACGCGTTTTGGACGGGCTGGGATTACACCGTAAGCTGTGTGCCGCCGGGGTGATATCTCATCTGTTTGCCCGTCGGGAACGAATGAGGTTGACGAAGCGTTTACACGATTCGACAAATGATGGACCTACCGATGTTCGATGTGAAGTTCTCTCCCTGGAGGGAAGGAGCCGCCTGTATCGACGTGGTCGATGAGGTGTCTTTCTTTCCCGACCCCGAGGATCTCGTGGGGATCGCGCGGGCCAAGGCGGTTTGCGCCGGCTGCCCGGTGGCGGACGAGTGCCTCACCTGGTCGATCGAGACCAACCAGAGCGAAGGCATCTGGGGTGGGCACATCCCCAAGGAGCGGCGCTCGGTGCGCCGTCGCTGGCTCGAGGAGATCGAAAAAGCGTCTTGATAGCGGCCGACTCGAGTGGAATGGCGTGTCACGCGGCGGAAGCTGCGGCGGACCGGCGTCTGTTTGGCCGAGACTGCGAGTTTTCCCGAAGGCCAAATCGTCGCGGGTTGAGGGTTGGTTGAGGCCAAAGTCCGCCGCTTATCGTCGCCGTTCCGCAGGCTCATCCAGGTAAGGGCCCTGCTCCGACGCGATATGAACCAGCGCGTCACCTGAGTTCACGAGTGGGCGCAGGGTTCGGGCCACAACAAAGCCGCTGGCCGGCGCGGTGGCCGCGGTAGGCCGTGTCGAGAATGCATCCGAGATGGTGGCGACGACATCGCCCTTCTCGACCTCGTCTCCCAAATCGACCGAGATGTTGGCGAGCCCGCCACGGCGGGCCCGAACCCAACGGGTCCGGCGCATCACTCGGGTCGGCCGAACCCTGGGAAGACGGACGTCGATCATGCGCAGGGATCTCAGTGTGCGCATCACACCCAAGACGCCGGTCTCGATGGCGTCATCGTCGAACCGGTGAGCCTGACCCGCCTCGTACACCAGAACCGTTGCCCCCAATTCGGTGGCCGCCTGACGGAGGGATCCGTCGCGGAGTCGGGCATGGATGATGAATGGGGCTCCGAATGCCCGGGCCAGCCGCAGGGTCGCGGCGTTGTCGGTGTCGGCTCTGATCTGGGGGATGTTGGTGCGGTGGTTGGAAGCCGTGTGCAGGTCGATTCCAACCGAGCATTGGCTCACCACCTCCCGCATGAACAGGTGGGCGAGCCGGGACGCAGTGGATCCACGTGGGGAGCCAGGGAAGGCACGGTTCAGGTCACGCCGGTCGGGCAGATACCTCGACTCGATGATGAACCCGAGCGGGTTGACGATGGGGACCGCGATCACCGCTCCCCTGAGAGTTTTGGCGTCCAGAAGACGCAACACCTTGCGCACTATCTCCACTCCGTTGAGCTCGTCTCCGTGGATGGCCCCTGACAGCCAGACGTGAGGGCCGGGCCTTCTCCCGTTGATCACCGCCACCGGCAGGTATTCCTGGGAACCGGTGGGCACCTTGGCGAACGGGAGGTCGATCCTGGCCCTTCTCCCCGGTGCCACGACCCGATTGCCGACTGTGATCGGGTCGTTGCGGATTTCAGGCCCGCGAGCGACCACGCGGTTTTTCCAGTCCGGCGTTGTTCTCGATGAACTCGATTATCTCTCCTGCAACGTCGACACCGCTGGCACCTTCAATGCCCTCGAGGCCCGGAGACGAGTTGACCTCGATGACGAGGGGCCCCTCAGAGGACTGGATCAGGTCTACCCCGGCCACGTTCAATTCCATGGTCTTGGCGGCACGGATCGCCATGGAGCGCTGGATGGGGCTCAACTTGATCGATTCAGCGGTGCCGCCCCGATGCAGGTTGCTTCGGAACTCCCCTGGCGGCGCCTGTCTCTTCATGGCGGCAACGACCCTCCCTCCAACCACGAACGCTCTGATGTCGGCTCCCCCTGCCTCCTTGATGAACTCCTGGACCAAGATGTTGGCGTCGAGTTGGCGAAAGGCCCCGATCACCGACTCGGCCGCCTTGGTGGTCTCGGCCAAGACCACACCGAGACCCTGGGTGCCCTCGAGGAGCTTGACCACCACTGGCGGGCCGCCCGCTACCTTTAGCAATCCGCCGATGTCCTGGGTGGCATGGGCGAACCCCGTCGTCGGGAGCCCGACACCCGCCCGCGACAGCAACTGGAGAGACTGCAGCTTGTCCCGGGACCGGCTGATCGCTTGCGACTCGTTCACCGAGTAGATACCGGCCATCTCGAACTGACGGACGACGGCGGCGCCGTAATAGGTGTAGGTGGCCCCGATCCGCGGGATCACCGCTTCGGGGCTCAGTGCCTCTCCCCGATAGAGGACCTTGGGGCGGCGAGCGGTGATGTCCATGTAGCAGCGGAGGTAGTCGACGATGCTGACCTCGTGGCCGCGCTCGACGGCGGCGTCACGGAGCCGGCTGGTCGAGTAGAGGCTTGTTCGTCGGGAGAGGATGGCGATCTTCACGCGGGTTCCTCGCTTCGTTTGGGGCGTGGCCCGAGATAACTCTTGCCGGGGTCTACCACAAACCTGTTTCTCAAGGTGCGTCGACCGAGAAGCAGCCTGTATCCCATCTCGTCCCGCCCGGTCAGGTTGATCAGGGCCTCAACCGGCTGGCCGGCGATCACCAGCGTCGAGGCGATCACCGGTCTGAGCTCGGTGCGTCCACCCGGGTTGCGGACCGCCGTTTCTCTGACGATCGGAGCCTCGCATTCGATCGAAGGTCGCTTCGACCGCTGTCTGGGGTGTAGATCGAAGCGAACGAAGGGGAGGCCGTCCCTCTCGAAGCGCTCGAGCCTGAAAGCGTGCAGTGACGATGTCGCCGCGCCGGTGTCTACCTTGGCCTTGATCTCGAAGACTCCAAGTTCTGGGAGTTGCACCCATTCCCGCCAGCCGATCACAGGGCGCTTCACATTTCGCCCTCGGCAGCCTGCTGGGCCGCCAACCAGGTGGTGATAGGAACCGCAGCCACCAGGCCTATCGACCCGACCAGGGTCCTCACTATCTCGACCGCCACCACCTCGGAGCTTGCGATCAAGCCCAAGTGCTGCTGCGACAGGCTGAACAGGATCAGAAGGGGCATCGCCGCACCGGCATAGGCCAGGAGCAAGGTGTTCACTGTGGAGGCGATGTGATCTCTGCCCACCCTCAGACCGGACGCGAACAAGTCCCCCCGGCCAAGAGCGGAGTTGGCCTGCCGAACCTCCCACACCGCCGACGCCTGAGTCACCGTGACGTCGTCGAGTGCTCCGATCGCGCCTAGGACCACGCCTGCCAGAAGCAGCCCCGACAGGTCGAAGCCGGGGATCAGGAGCAGGTAGAATGACTCCTCGCTGGCCAAGCCAGAGAACTGGGCGAGCTCCACCACCCCCCAGGAGAGAGCGGTTGTCAGGGCCAGAGCGGCGAAGGCACCCACCGCGGCGACGTGGGTCAGGGGTGTGTATCCGTGGGCGAGGTAGAGGGCCACCAGCACGATGGCGCCTCCCCCCACAAGGGCAACTAAGACAGCGTCTTTCCCGGCGATGATCGCCGGCACGATGAAACCGAGGAGGATCAGGAGACTGATCACAAGACCGAGCAGGGCTGCCACGCCTCGCATCCGGCCCAGGGCTACGACGGAACCGGCGAAGAGCAGTGCCACCACTGCAAGGAGCAAGTTTCGATCCCGATCGGCGTACTGATACGAAAAGGACCCATCCCCACCCTCGAAAACGGAGAGGAAGACCCGATCACCCACCTCGAATCGCGGTTGTGCAGAATCGTCATCCGGAAAGCCCTGAGTTAGGAGGACCTCTCCGTCGGCGGCGGAGAAGTCGACTATGTGGCAGTCCACGTCAGGAAAATCGGGGCAGACCGCGCTTTTCACTGATGTGACCGCGGCCGACACCGAGTCATCCACGAATCCGAAATCCGTGAGATCGATCTCGGGACTGTCTCTGGGGTACAGCACCACGAGCCCGATCACCACCCCGATCGCGATGACAGTCACCACCCCGGCCAGACCACGCGGAGTCGGCACACGACGCCGATCAGGGCCGATGAGACGGTCGAAGTCAGACGGCTCTTGAGACACGGTCAGATCGTAGGTAACCGGAGGGCTCACCCGAGGTCGGTGATGAGCAGGTCGTCGAAGGTCTCCCGTCGCACTACGACACGGGGTTCGCCATGGGACACGAATATGACAGCGGGTCGAAGCACCTTGTTGTAATTGGAGCCCATCGAATGCCCGTAGGCGCCGGTGACCGGGGTTGCGATGAAGTCACCCACCTCGAGCCCCTCCGGAACTCGACCATCGAGTACCAGCACGTCGCCGGACTCGCAGTGCTTGCCGACAAGTCGGATCGCCGACGGTCGCTCGTGGTTGACCCGGGCCGGCACAAAGGTCTCATAACCGGAGCCATACAGGATGGGTCGGGGGTTGTCACTCATCCCTCCGTCGACCGCTACATAGGTCCGGATCCCCGGCAATTCCTTGACTGTGCCCACGGTGTAGATGGTGATCGCCGCTTGGGCCACGATGGCCCGTCCCGGCTCTACAAACAACTGTGCGGTGACTCCCAGCGCTGCTGCCGCATCCTTGATCGCTTGGGCCCATTCAGTGATCGACGGGGCGGACTCGCCCTCGACATATGCCACCCCGAGGCCTCCCCCGATGGAGAGCTCGGGGAGGTCGAAGGGCCTGGCGAAATCAGCCACCACTCGCAATGCCTCGGCAAAGGACTCGACCCGGAACACCTGGGATCCGATGTGGGCGTGGATCCCGACCAGATCGACGGACGCCGAGCTCGACGCCTCTTCGATGGCCCGGGTGGCCGCGCCGCTGGAAAAGGTGAAGCCGAATTTCGAGTCGTCTTGACCGGTGGAGATGAACTCGTGGGTATGGGCCTCCACCCCCGGAGTTACCCGAAGCAGGATGCGGGGCGGCCGCCGCCCCGGCTCGTGAAGCGATTGAAGACGGTCCAGCTCGTCGAAGCTGTCGACGACGATCCGTCCGACCCCGGCCTCGAGGGCCCGTCGCAACTCGTTGCGCGATTTGTTGTTGCCATGGAAGACCAGGCGGTCGGCGGGAACTCCCGCATCGAGACACACATGCAGTTCCCCGCCGGTGGAGACATCGATGGCCATGCCCTCCTCATAGGCGAGCCTGGCCATTGCCCGGCACAGAAAGGCCTTCGATGCGTATACGGCGCCGGAGCCGAACGCGGCGACCGCCTCGCGGCACCGGTTCCTGATGTGGGCTTCGTCGTACACGAACAACGGGGTCCCGTGCTCGACCGCCAATCTGACAGTGTCACAACCACCGATGACGAGGTGCCCTGCGCCATCGACTGCCGCAGTGTCAGGCAGCAGGTTCCAGGAGAGCGCATTCATCTTCGAATCCTATGAGGGCCCGAATCCACCCCTGTTACACCCGGGAACGGGATTGGGCGTCGAGACGTCCAATTGGAGTGAGACGCACGCTCGCCGTGGCCCTTATGCTGACCCTCGTGGGTGCCTGTTCTTCACGGGTCCCGGCCGACGGCAGCGCAACCATCACCGGACGACTCGTCGCCGGGCCGACATGTCCGGTTGAGACCGACCCACCCGACCCCGAGTGCGCCTTTCGGGTTGTGCCCGATGCGGAGATCGTGGCGACGCTCCCCAACGGCGCCCAAATCCGGGCCCGTTCAGGCGAAGACGGGGCGTTCCGTCTCGTCGTTCCCCCCGGTGCCCTGACTGTCACATTTGGCGCGGTTGAAGGTCTGATAAGTGCACCGGATGCAATCGCCGCAACGGTCGAGGAGAACCAGACGCTCGACTTGTCCGATGTGGCTTACGACACAGGTATCCGTTGACGGTCCCTTCGGACGCCGGGCACGCGACAATGGCGGCGTGCGACGCGACCAGTCCCGTGGGAAACACTTGAAGTCTCGGTTGCCTCCCTGGCTGCTGGGTCTGATCCTGGCGGCGATCCTGTTTGTTGCCGCGCTGGTGCTGGCGAATTTCCTCGGCTTCGGCGACGACCCGGTGGTAGGTGGTCTCGCCTCGTTGGGTTGAGATCCGACCGTCAGGTGGCGGGTTTAGGGATCGGGCGCCCACTGCAATCGAGCCCTTCTCCTGGTCGATAGTCGGCAACGACGGTGTCGACCACAACGCGCCCGTCCGGATAGGTGCGCTGGCGATCGGTTTCGACATGGGTGCACGCCCCGGCACTCGATCGCCTTTGATCGATCTCTTCGACCTCGATGTGTTTGGTCGAGTAGAGGCTTACTGTGATTGAGGTCTCCGTGTACGAGGTCCAGATCAGAATCGGATACTCGGTGGTGTTGTTCAGGATCAGGTCTGGGTACGGGATCCCGATCGTTGCCTCCCGCCCATACGGGTAGCGGGAGAAGTAGATGGTGTGACTTCGGTACTCGTCGAAGTCGAGACCGGCGAAGTAGGCAGCATTGAAAGTGGTGGTTACGAACTGAGACACCCCGCCTCCCACCTCCTTCACCATGTGACCCTGGCGGATAGCGCCTGCGCTGACGAAGCCCCCGGCCACAGTCCTCGGTCCGACGAACTCGTTCATTGAGAAGCTCTCCCCGGGGAGGATGTAGACGCCGCGGACGAGGTCGGCCATCCGTTGGATGTTCGTCACCCGCGCCTCACAACACGGATAGCTAGTTGTGAACTCGCCTACCGGCTCGACGATCATCGATCCGGCGGCCCAGGCCCTCGTGACCGGGTCATCGGCCCTCTTCGGCGTGAGCTCAAAGGTCCCCTTCGATCCACCGAGGACCCCCTGTGCGACCTCGAGGGCGGAGTTGGCGCTGCAACATATCTGATGCGGCACACCTGGAGTCAGCACTCGAACCTGGGTATCCACGACATCGAAGACCGGGGCCTTGAGATCGCCGACCGGCTGAGGGAACTTCGACTCGAGCAGTTCCTCGAGACTCACCTGGTTGAAAATGAACTCGAGCCCTTGATCACCGGCGGTCACGATCAATCGATCTCTCAGGTCCTTGGCGGTGAGTAGACGGCTGTGCCCGTTGATCGACACCACCGCGCCGGCCCTGGTCATTTCGTTCAGGTCGTCTGCCAGATCCTGTGCCGCTCGGTCGGTGATGGCGGGCGGCTCCTCGATGAGAGTTGTCTCCAATTCCTCCGGCGGGTGGAGCAGGTCGATCCTCCCCAATCCGGCAACCAAAGCGTCGAGGTCGACGATCGTCCCCATCTGTCCCGCGATCACCTCGATCGATGCGGTTCCGTCGCTGGTGAGCTGAGGCTCCATCGCTGGGGCCGGTCTCAACCCTTCCAGCGAGGCCAGCGTCGCCGTGGCCAACTCGGGGTCGAAGGACCACGTCTCCTCGATTGCGTATTCGACGAGTGGCCCTGTGACCCAGGCCGCGAATTGATCCCAGGGTTGCCCGCTGTGACGGGCGCCAACGATCCTCTGACTCGTGGCGACGCTGTCGTAGCGGAAGCCGAGCCGGCCCAGGGGAACTGAGACCCCGCTCTCGTCGACGGTGAGCGTGATCACCTGGCTGAGAAGGTCGATTGACCGGTTGGCGACCATGGGGGCCACCTCGCCAGCGAGCATTCCCTCGACCGGGAGCCCGGCATAGCGGACATTGCTGGCGATCACCGTCCCCGAGGCAGCGACATGTTGCGACCAGCCGAGCCCGACTGCGATGAAGGCGGCAATGGCAACTGCGATGGAGATCCAGACGACGGCGGAGCGGGGAGACGAATGCTTGGCCAAGACGCCGGGATGGTACGGCGGTCTCGATATGAGGCGAGTTTTTCGGCTTGGTCTTCCCAGTGCGAGGTACCCGGGTACCAAGTACGGACCAGCGAAGGTCGTTCATACCCTTGACGCCTTTTGGAAACCCGCGATATGATGACTCACGACCTTCGGGTCCCAGCCAGGCCCTGTCGGGGCCGGCCCGAAAAGTGAAGATGTCCGATTAGAGGCATGCTGACGCGTCTGTTAGTATGCCGTGTCTGCGTCACCCCCATTTCTCCCTAACACGTATCTCCAAGGAGGCACCTCTTGGCTTCGCGCGTGGCTGAGCGCTTCTCGTTCGGGAAAATTCCCGAAGTTCTCCCCCTTCCAGATCTGCTTGCAGTCCAACACGAATCTTTCCGTTGGTTCCTCGACGAAGGCTTCCGGGAGATCTTCGAGGAGATCAGTCCGATCGAGGACTTCACCGGCTCTCTAGCCCTCGAACTGACGGACCATCGCTTCGGCGAGCCTCAGATGAGTCTCGAGGACGCCAAGGAGCGCGACGCCAACTATGCCCAGCCGTTGTTCGTCACCGCCCGGTTCATGAACCGCTCGACAGGTGAGATCAAGGAGCAGCAGGTCTTCCTCGGCGACTTCCCGATCATGACCGAGAAGGGCGTGTTCATCATCAACGGGACCGAACGGGTCATCGTGTCCCAGCTGGTCCGGTCGCCAGGCATCTACTTCGATGTCACGGCAGACAAGACCTCGGACAAACTGATCCACTCCGGCAAGATCATCCCCGGACGCGGCGCGTGGCTCGAGTTCGACACCGACAAGAAGGACACCATTGGTGTGCGCGTCGATCGGAAACGTCGTCAGTACGTCTCCGCTTTCCTCAAGGCGTTGGGAATCGCCGAGACCGACGAGGAGATCCTCGAGATATTCGGTCATGCCGAGTCGATCAAGAACACCATCGAGAAGGACACGGCAGCCGATAAGGAAGACGCTCTCCTCGACCTCTATCGCAAGCTGCGACCTGGTGAGCCGACGACTGTCGAATCGGCGCGCGGTCTCATCCAGACCCTGTTCCGCAACCCCAAGCGCTACGACCTGACCCGGGTGGGTCGCTACAAGATCAGTCAGAAGTACCGGGAGGAGTCACCGTCCGACTATCGGGCCGAAGGCCTCCAACTGCTTCGCGACGAGGACATCATCGACGCCATCAAGTATCTCGTCGCCCTCCATGCGGGAGAGCAGACGATGGTCACCCACAAGGGGAATGAGGTCAAGGTCCTCACCGATGACATCGACCACTTCGGGAACCGTCGTATCCGCACCGTCGGTGAGCTGGTGCAGAATCAGGTGCGGGTCGGGCTGACCCGTCTCGAGCGGGTGGTACGGGAGCGTATGACGACCCAGGACCCGGATGCGATCACGCCCCAGAGCCTGATCAACATCCGTCCGGTCACCGCGGCGATCAAAGAGTTCTTCGGGACCAGTCAGCTCAGCCAGTTCATGGACCAGCCCAACCCACTTGCCGGGCTGACCCACCGGCGCCGTCTCTCGGCGCTCGGTCCTGGCGGTCTCTCCAGGGAACGGGCCGGGTTCGAGGTGCGTGACGTGCATCCGTCCCACTACGGCCGGATGTGCCCTATCGAGACCCCTGAGGGCCCGAACATCGGCTTGATCGGATCCCTCGCCTCCTACGCACGCGTCAACCAGTTCGGTTTCATCGAGACCCCGTACCGCAAGGTGATCAGCGGGAAGGTGACCGACAAGGTCGAGTACCTGACCGCCATCGAGGAGGAGCGTTACGTCATCGCGCAGGCCAACGCCCCGCTCAAGGTCGACGGCGCCTTCAAGAACCCGCGGGTCCTGGTCCGTCGCGCCGGTGGTGAGGTCGAGTACGTGCCCCCCTCCGATGTCGACTACATGGACGTTTCGCCGAAGCAGATCGTCTCGGTTTCGACTTCGCTGATCCCCTTTCTGGAGCACGACGACGCCAACCGCGCCCTCATGGGCTCGAACATGCAGCGCCAGGCAGTTCCACTGCTCACCGCCGATGCCCCACTGGTAGGCACCGGTGTCGAGCGCCGCGCCGCCCAGGATTCGGGGGACATGATCACCTCGACCGTCGACGGCGAAGTCGTCGAGGTAACAGGGGACGAGATCGTGGTCAAGGAGAAGGACACCAACAAGAAGCACACCTTCCCCCTCGACAAGTTCAAGCGCTCCAACCAGGGCACCTGCATGAATCACAAGCCCCTGGTGCGCGAGGGTGACAAAGTCAAGGTCAATGACGTCCTCGCCGACGGGCCGTCCACCGAAGCCGGGGAGCTCGCTCTTGGGCGAAACCTGCTGGTCGCTTTCATGCCATGGCAGGGTCATAACTTCGAAGACGCCATCATCATCTCGGAGCGCCTCGTCAAGGAAGACGTCCTCACCTCCATCCACATCGAGGAGCATGAGCTCGACGCTCGGGACACCAAGCTCGGCGCCGAGGAGATCACTCGGGACATCCCCAACGTCCCCGAGGAGGTCCTCGCCAACCTCGACGAAGAAGGGATCATCCGGGTCGGCGCAGAGGTGGGACCAGGCGACTATCTGGTGGGCAAGGTCACGCCCAAGGGCGAGACCGAGCTGACACCGGAGGAGCGTCTGCTCCGGGCCATCTTCGGTGAGAAGGCGCGCGAGGTCCGTGACACGTCACTCAAGGTCCCGCACGGCGAGACCGGCAAGGTGATTGCGGTCAAGGTTTTCAAGCGAGCTGAGGGCTTTGACCTCCCGCCCGGAGTCAACGAGTTGGTGCGCATATATGTCGCCCAGCAGCGCAAGATCTCCGAGGGCGACAAGCTTGCCGGCCGTCACGGCAACAAGGGTGTGATCTCCAAGGTTCTCGCCGAGGAAGAGATGCCGTTCATGGCCGATGGGACCCCGGTCGACATCATCCTCTCCCCCCTGGGAGTCCCCTCCCGGATGAACCTCGGTCAGGTTCTCGAGACCCATCTCGGTTGGGCCGCGGCCCAGGGGTGGGAGCCGTTCAAGGGCGAGAGCCCGGCGTTCATCGGCGCCGAACCGTGGACCAAGGTTGCCACCCCCGTGTTCGACGGGGCCCGCGAGGACGAGATCATGCAAGTGATCAGCAGCGCCCGAACCAACCGGGATGGTGAGCGCCTGGTCGCCGACGATGGCAAGGCAGTCCTCTACGACGGCCGCAGCGGTGAGCCCTTCGACACCCCGATCACCGTGGGATTCATCTACATGCTGAAACTGGTTCACCTGGTCGACGAGAAGATCCATGCCCGGTCGACCGGCCCCTACAGCATGATCACCCAACAGCCCCTGGGTGGCAAGGCTCAGTTCGGTGGCCAGCGATTCGGTGAGATGGAGGTGTGGGCACTGGAGGCCTATGGCGCCGCCTACGCCCTCCAGGAGTTGCTCACCATCAAGTCCGACGATGTTCAGGGTCGGGTCAAGGTCTACGAGGCGATCGTCAAAGGGGACAACATCCCCGAGCCGGGAATCCCGGAGTCGTTCCGGGTTCTGGTCAAGGAGATGCAGAGCCTGTGTCTCAATGTGGAGATGCTCGCCGCCGGTGAGGAGGTCGAGCTCCGCGAGCTCGAAGAGGAGAGCTACCGCTCGGTCGAGACTCTCGGCATCGACTTGAGCAGGCCCGAGCGGCCCGACTCGGATTAAGCACGCATTACGCAGAGCGCAAAACGCAAACACGCAATACGCAATACGCAATACGTAGAACGCAAAACGGTCAACGGTTAACGGAAAACGGGAACAAATGGTTCAGCAGCTATTCGACGAAATAAAGATCGGCCTGGCCTCGAGTGATCAGATACGTTCCTGGTCATACGGAGAGGTCAAGAAGCCGGAGACGATCAACTACCGCACGTTGCGTCCCGAGAAGGAGGGGCTCTTCGACGAGCGCATCTTCGGCCCGCAACGGGACTGGGAGTGCTACTGCGGAAAGTACAAGCGGATCCGATACAAGGGGATCATCTGCGAGCGTTGTGGCGTAGAGGTCACCAGGTCCAAGGTGCGCCGTGAGCGGATGGGTCATATCGAGCTCGCCGCACCCGTCACCCACATCTGGTTCTTCAAGGGTGTCCCCAGCCGACTCGGCTATCTACTCGACATGTCGCCCAAGGAGCTGGAGAAGGTCATCTACTTCGCGAGCTACATCATCACCTCGGTCGACGACGAACGTCGCCAGAAGGATCTCCCCGAGCTCGAAGCTGCGATGCGGGATGAGATCGAGGTGGTCCGCGCGGAGTTCTCCGAATGGCATGAGGCGCGTCTGGAGGCACTCGAAGACGAATTGGGCCGCATGGAAGAGGGCGGGGCCAAGAGTCAGGAGATCAACGCCCGCAAGAAGGAAGTCGAGCGTGAGATCAAGGACCGTCAGGATCGCACCGATCGTGAGGTCGAGCTGATCGAGGACGCCTACGACACGTTCCGCAAGTTCAAGCCCAAGGATCTCGTCGAGTCCGAGCAGTTGTGGCGTGAGATCTTCTTCCGCTACGACGAGTATTTCGAGGGAGGGATGGGTGCCGAGGCCGTAAAGGCCCTGCTCCATCGTCTGGACCTCGACGTCGAGATGGCGACCCTCAACGAGCATCTGGAATCCGGGTCGGCACAGAAGAGGCAGCGGGCGACGCAACGGATGAAGGTCGTCAAGCCGTTCTGGGAGGGCCAGAACCGCGCCGAGGACATGATCCTCGAGACCGTTCCGGTGATCCCCCCGGATCTGCGCCCGATGGTCCAGCTCGACGGTGGCCGGTTCGCCACTTCCGACCTGAACGATCTCTACCGCCGTGTCATCAACCGCAACAACCGTCTGAAGAGGCTGCTCGACCTCGGTGCCCCCGAGATAATCGTCAACAACGAGAAGCGGATGCTTCAGGAGGCGGTCGACGCCCTGTTCGACAACGGGCGTCGGGGACGTGCGGTGACCGGTCCGGGCAACCGTGCCCTGAAGTCGCTGTCCGACATGCTCAAAGGGAAGCAGGGCCGGTTCCGTCAGAACCTGCTCGGCAAGCGTGTCGACTATTCCGGGCGCTCGGTGATCGTGGTCGGCCCCTCGCTCAAGCTGCATCAGTGTGGTCTTCCCAAGATCATGGCGCTGGAGTTGTTCAAGCCGTTCGTGATGAAGCGCCTCGTCGATCTCGACCTCGCCCAGAACATCAAGGCCGCCAAGCGGATGGTGGAGCGCCAACGCCCTCAGGTGTGGAACGTCCTCTCCGACGTGATCCAGGAGCACCCTGTCCTGCTCAACCGGGCACCCACTCTGCACCGTCTCGGGATCCAGGCCTTCGAGCCGGTCCTGGTGGAGGGCAAGGCGATCCAGATCCACCCGCTGGTCTGTGAGGCTTTCAACGCCGACTTCGACGGAGACCAGATGGCTGTCCACCTTCCCCTATCAGCGGAGGCCCAGGCCGAGGCGCGGGTGTTGATGTTGTCATCCAACAACGTCCTCTCCCCGGCTTCAGGTCGCCCAATCGTCACCCCGTCCCAGGACATGGTGATCGGCGTCTACTACCTCTCCGAATACGTGGAGGATGCGAAGGGTGCCGGTCGTCGTTTCGCCGACTACGACGAGGCCGTGATGGCCTATGAGATCGGGGAGCTGTCCTTGCATGCGCCAATCCGGATTCGGCTCGGGGAGATGGCGGGCGACCCGGAGCTGTATTCCGATCTCAAGCTGACCCTGGGGAGTCTGCTCCCGGATCAGCCGATGAGCAGTGTTGGTCTCTCCGACACCACTCTTGGCCGCGTCATCTTCAACCAGACCCTGCCCGAAGGTTTCCCCTTCGTGGACTCGGTCGTGATCAAGGCCGACGTAAGGAAGCTGATCGAAACCATCATCGAGCGCTACCCGCGGTCGGTGGTGGCAGAGACCCTCGACGGGATCAAGGAGGTTGGCTTCCACTACGCGACCAAGGCGGGTCTCACCATTGCGCTCGATGATGTGCGTGCCCCGGCGGACAAGGCTCAGATACTCGAGGAGTACGAGGAGCGCGCCGAGCGGGTCCAGAGCCTGTTCCAGAAGGGTGTCGTCACCGACGAGGAACGCCGCCAGGAGCTGATTGAGATCTGGACCGAGGCCACGGAGAAGGTGACCGAGGCGACCAAGATCAGTCTCAAGGCGCAGCGGTTCAACTCACTCGACATGATGGTCGGCTCTGGGGCCCGGGGGAACATGATGCAGGTTCGTCAGATCGCCGGGATGCGCGGTCTTGTCGCCAACCCGAAGGGTGACATCATCCCCCGCCCCATCATCTCCAACTTCCGTGAAGGGCTGTCGGTTCTCGAATACTTCATCTCCACCCACGGCGCCCGCAAGGGTTTGGCCGACACTGCGCTCCGAACGGCCGACTCGGGTTATCTGACCCGTCGCCTGGTCGACGTCTCTCAGGAGATGATCGTCCTCGAGGACGATTGCCAGACCGACAAAGGGATCGTCATCCGGGTCATCGACGATCGAGGCAACAAGATCCGCAACCTTCGGTCTCGCATTTATGGCCGGATCCTGGCCGACGACGTCAAGGAGGGCCGCACCATGGTGGCCACCGAAGACGGCGACAAACTGCGCGCCGGTTCGGTGTTGGGGACCAAACAGCTCCATGCGGTCGAGGAGGCAGACATCGAATCGATCCGGGTTCGCTCTCCTCTCACCTGTGACACCAGAAGCGGTGTCTGCCAGGCGTGCTACGGCATATCGCTTGCCACTGGCAAGACGGTCGAGTTGGGTGAGGCTGTGGGGATCATGGCCGCCCAATCGATCGGCGAGCCGGGAACCCAGCTCACCATGAGAACCTTCCACACCGGAGGGGTTGCTGGCGAGGACATCACTCACGGCCTCCCTCGTGTCGTCGAGCTCTTCGAGGCCCGCGCTCCCAAGGGGAAAGCGGTGATGGCCGAGGAAAAGGGTGTGATCACCATCGTGGAGGACGAGCAGGGTCGCCGTATCATTCTGGAGGCCGGTGACGACGAGCTGGTCTACCCGATCTCTCGTTACGCCAAGTTGAGACCGGGTGTCTCGAGTGGCGCCGCGATCGACGCCGGCACCCAACTCACCGAGGGCCCGCTGGACCCCAAGGAGGTGCTCGAGATCCGCGGGGTGCGTGCCACCCAGCAGTATCTGGTCGATCAGGTGCAGGAGGTGTACCGCTCTCAGGGCGTGGAGATCCACGACAAGCACATCGAGATGATCGTGCGTCAGATGCTGCGCCGGGTGCGGGTTGTCTCCCCGAACGAGTCCGACTTTCTCCCTGCGGCACTGGTCGACGACCAGACCTTCCGCGACGCCAATCGAGAGTTGGTCACGGAGGGCAAGCGCCCCGCCGAAGGCAGACCTGAGCTGATGGGGATCACCAAGGCCTCGCTGGCAACCGACTCGTGGCTGTCCGCCGCCTCCTTCCAGGAGACGACCCGTGTCCTCACCGATGCGGCCATCCAGGGACGGTCCGACTTCATGCGGGGCCTCAAGGAGAACGTGATCCTCGGCAAACTGATCCCGGCAGGCACCGGTGCCCAGCAATACCAGAGGCTCCAGCCTTCGCTTCCCGGGGCGACCACAATCGCCAGTCTCGGGTTCCTCGATGGTGGCCCGATGTCCTCGGGCGATGACGGCCTTCCCGATGATCCCGCAGAATGGCTGGCGAGTCTTGGTGGAAGTATTCGCCCGGACGACGAAGAGGAATAGGGCGAACCGTCCTTGCCTCCAACTTCGGAAGGGCCGCCATTCGGCGGCCCTTCGACATTGACACCCACCTCCCCGGCCCTTAGCTTTTTCTGGACAGGCGGGATTTGGGGGCGTCTGGAGAGCTTCCGATGAGTGTCAACCAAGAGCCGCCCGGGCCCCGCAAGTCGAGACGTCTCGCCCCGGACGAGTTGGCTCACGACCTCGCCAAACGTCTGAAGTCGGCGGGTGACTCGATCAAGGATCGCAAGCGGTTCCTGCCCCATTTCGATCTCCTCAATGCCGGGCGGCTTATTTTGGGTTTCGGGGCGCTCCTGATAGGGGCCGGTCTGGTGGCCGGGTTCACCTGGCTCAGCGGGCTGTCCGGGTACCAAACGACGGGAACCGTGACAGAGAGCTCGCCGGTGTATGCATGCCCCGGTGGGCCCGAATTGGGGGAAGTGTTCGAGGGTGAGACCATCACCCTGATCGGTCGCAGTCCCGATCAGGTATGGCTTGCGGTACGGGACGATCGGGGGCCTGGCGACGTGGCCTATGTGCTGAAGTCGGTGGTGGCTCCGGTAGGCGATGTGACCCTGCTCGAGACCCGGGAATGTGATCCCGCCGACGGTCAACGGATCGCCGTTGAACAGACCTCGACCACCCTCTCGGGTGAGTCCTCGTCGAGCATCGGTGGTGTCTCCACGACCGCACTCACCGCCACCACCCTAACCGGGGGAACGGGCACGGTTGGCAGCACTGGCAGTCCCGGTGGCACCGGCGGCCCCGGTGGCACCACCCCGGCGGTCACCTCGACTTCGACCACCACCTCGACCACGACCACCACGACTGAGCCAACGACGACGACAACCGAGCCTGAGACCACCACGGTGCCTGAGACCACCACTGTGCCTGAGACCACCACTGTGCCTGAGACCACAACCACGGCCTGAACCCGGGTCCGGCCGCGCCCGCTTACCACCCGCTAATTGGGAGCCACAGGGCCGTATATGACCCCTGTGGGCCCCAATTACGTGGGGGGTGGGGTGCGTTGGGCGTTCCCGGCGGACAACTGGTACTGTGGCGGGTGCCGAGCCGGGTTTCCCGGCCGATTTGGTACGCGCGCAGACAGATACATAGAATCCGTATGCGTTCGACGGTCCTCCCTGGGTGAGGGTCGATCAAGCGAGCCGGGCACCCCGCGTGCCCGGTACGCAAGATTTCACAACAGGATCGGCATCTCGGGCTGCGCCCATGCCGCTTCCTGGCGTTTAGGAGCAAAATGCCGACGATCGAGCAGCTTGTCCGCGAGGGCAGGAAGCCAAAGACCAAGAAGGCGAAGACCGCAGGTCTGGGCGGGGCACCGCAACGTCGCGGTGTCTGCACTCGCGTCTACACGGTCACGCCCAAGAAGCCGAATTCGGCTCTGCGCAAGGTCTGTCGTGTCCGTCTCTCAACAGGGGTGGAGGTAACCGCCTATATCCCAGGCGAAGGCCACAACCTCCAGGAGCACAGCATCGTCCTGATCCGCGGCGGCCGCGTCCGCGACCTTCCCGGAGTTCGTTACAAGGTGATCCGGGGCACACTCGACGCCTCGGGTGTCAGCACCCGCAAACAGGCACGCAGTCGATACGGGACCAAGAAGGATTCCTGATGCGTCGCGCTCCCGCCCAGAAGCGAAAGATAGAGCCCGACCCGGTATTCCGCAGTGTCCTCGTGAGCAAGGTCATCAACAAGGTCCTGCTCAAAGGCAAGAAGAACACTGCCCGTGACATCGTCTACAGCGCGTTGGAGACGGTGGAGCAGCGCACCAGTCAGGACCCGGGCATCGTCCTCAAGCGGGCGATCGACAACATCAGGCCTCAGGTCGAGGTCCGCTCGCGGCGGGTCGGAGGCAGCTCCTATCAGGTCCCGGTCGAGGTCTCGCCCCGGCGTCAGGAAAGCCTGGCCATTCGCTGGCTGGTCAATTTCGCACGTGCGCGGAGGGAGCCAACCATGTCGATGCGTCTGGCCAACGAGATTCTCGACGCCTCCAACTACACGGGGGCGGCCGTGAAACGCAAAGAAGATGTCCACAAGATGGCGGAGTCCAACAAGGCCTTCGCCCATTACCGCTGGTAAGAGCCACCGGTCCCGACGGAGAAACCGCAAGAAGATTTACCCGAACGTTCCAGCAGGCGGGCCGGCCACCGAACCAGCCCGAACCGCAGGACGTGGGACGTTCACAACCTCATAGCGAGTCGGAGTAGTAGGAAGAGATGAGCAACGGAAACGCTGCGCTTTCACATTTGCGGCAGGTGCCGCTGAGCCGAACCCGGAACATCGGGATCATGGCTCATATCGACGCGGGCAAGACCACGCTCACCGAGCGCATCCTCTACTACACCGGCCGCAACTACAAGATCGGTGAGGTCCATGAAGGCGCAGCCACCATGGACTGGATGGAGCAGGAGCAGGAGCGGGGGATCACCATCACCTCGGCTGCCACGACCTGTGTCTGGCACGAGCACCTGATCAACATCATCGACACTCCGGGGCATGTCGACTTCACCGTCGAGGTGGAGCGATCTCTCAGGGTCCTCGACGGGGCCGTTGCCGTTTTCGACGGTGTCGCCGGGGTCGAGCCCCAGTCGGAGACGGTATGGCGCCAGGCCGATCGTTATCAAGTGCCCCGCATCTGTTTCATCAACAAACTCGATCGAACCGGCGCCGACTTCTACGCCGACGTCGACTCCATCTCCAAACGCCTCGGAGCCCATCCCCTCGTTATGCAGCTGCCGGTAGGCTTGGAGGGCGACTTCATCGGTGTCGTCGACCTTGTCGAGCAGAAGGCGCATCTGTGGCGGGGGGACGACGGGAAGCAGTGGGACACCACCGAGATCCCTGAAGATCTCGTCGCCTTGTCCGCCAAGTACCGCGACCGCCTGATCGAAAAGGTGGCCGAGACGTCCGAGGACCTGCTCGAGGCCTATCTCGAACATGGGACGCTGACCATCGAGCAGATCAAGGCCGGGGTTCGCCTGGGAACCCTCATAGGTGATTTCAACCCGGTCTTCTGCGGATCTGCCTTTAGGAACAAGGGCGTCCAACTGCTTCTCGATGCCGTGATCGACTATCTACCGAGCCCGGCCGACCTCCCAGCGATCAGAGGGTTCAAACCCGGAGACGAGGAGGTTGTGATCGAGCGCAGACTCGAAGACACCGAGCCTTTCGCGGCCCTCGCCTTCAAGATCATGTCCGACCCCCATGTCGGGAAGCTCACCTATTTCCGGGTCTACTCGGGCCACGCCGCCAAGGGCGATTCGGTCCTGAACACCACGTCCGGCAAGAAAGAGCGCTTCGGGCGCATTCTGCGGATGCATGCCAACTCACGGGAGGATGTCGAAGAGGTGTTCGCCGGTGACATCGTCGCCGGCATCGGTCTCAAGAACACCACGACCGGAGACACTCTTTCGTCTGAGCGGGCGCCGATCCAGCTCGAATCGATGGAGTTCCCTGCCCCGGTGATCTCGGTCGCGATCGAGCCAAGGACCAAGTCCGACGACGAGCGGCTTTCTGAGTCGCTGCATCGTCTCACCGAGGAGGACCCCACCTTCCTCGTCCGGACCGACGAGGAGACCGGGCAAACGATCATCTCCGGCATGGGCGAGCTCCATCTGGAGATCCTCGTCGACCGTCTGCTGCGCGAGTTCAAGGTCGAAGCCAATGTCGGAAAGCCACAGGTCGCCTACCGGGAGACAATCCGGAGACCGGTGGAGAAGGTGGAGTACCGACACGTCAAGCAGACTGGTGGCAAAGGCCAGTACGCCCACGTTGTCATCAATCTGGAGCCGACCGGCCCCGGCGGTGGGTACGAGTTCGTCGATCAGATCAAGGGTGGCAAGGTGCCCCGGGAGTACATACCGTCGGTCGACTCCGGCATCGAGGACGCCCTCGATCAAGGAGTCCTCGCCGGTTACCCACTGGTCGACGTGCGGGCGATCCTGGTCGACGGGTCCTTTCACGACGTCGACTCATCGGAGATGGCCTTCAAGATCGCGGGTTCCATGGCGCTCCAGGAGGCCGCCAGGAGAGCCGGGGTCAAACTCCTCGAGCCGGTCATGGAGATCGAGGTGATCACACCCGAGGACTACATGGGAGATGTGATCGGGGACCTCAACGGCCGGCGGGGGAAGGTCGAAGGGATGACCCAACGGGGCAACAGCCAGGTCATTCGGGCCCAGGTCCCGATGTCGGAGATGTTCGGTTACGCCACAGATCTGCGCTCCAAGACGCAGGGGCGTGCCACCTTTTCGATGCAGTTTCACTCATATCAAGACGTACCCGACTCGATCGCCGACGACATCGTGGCGACCCGCCGTGGCGCGGCATTGAGTTCGAAGTAGAAGAGTTCTAGGAAAGAGATAGAGGAGCCGAGGAAACCATGGCGAAGGCGAAGTTTGAGCGTACGAAGCCGCATGTGAATGTGGGGACGATGG
>JBBDWM010000023.1:61135-107357 GCA_040902845.1 Acidimicrobiia bacterium | reverse complement strand
GGCCATCACAAGGCGGTTGCCGCCCTCGATGCCGGGTTGTCCGTGATCGACCCCGGTCATATCGCGACCGAGCGTCCCGGTTTGGCGTCCCTGGTGGCGATGACGCGCTCACTCACCGGCGTCGAAGTGGTCGACCTGACCCATCTCGACCCACAGACTTGGGTTTGAGCCACCGCTACCCTCCCGCCTTCATGGAGATGACGAGCCTCGCCGACTTGCTCGATGTCCAGGACCTGGATCTTCAGATCGATCGTCTCCTCGACCGGCGCAAGTCGCTCCCCGAGCTCCAGGCCTATCGGGAGGCCCACGAAGAACAGACTTCATTGGAGAAGGAGCTGGTCGACGCCTCGGCAGTCCTGAAGACCCTCGAGCTCGACTTCGACAAACACGAGGGTGAGTTGGAGATCCTGGAGAGCAAGCTCAAGGAGCACGAGACCAGGCTCTATGCAGGTGGGATGAGTGCCCGGGAGACAGAGTACATGCGTCTGGAGGTGCAAAGTCTCAAAGGGCAGCGGTCAGCGATGGAGGAACGGGTCCTGACGTTGCTGGAGGATCTCGATCCGGCTCGTGACGCCGTCCAGAAGCTCGAGTCGGAAAGCCAGACCGTGATGTCGAGCAAAGGCGCGCTGGAAAAGGTCATCAAAGACGAGTGGAAACAGATCGACGCCGAGCTGGCCCGCAAAGAGGAACGGAAGAAGGACGCCATCGCCCCGGTCCCACCCGATCTCCTCGAGATGTACGAGAAGCTCCGTCTGTCAAAGGAGGGGGTGGCAATCGGAAGGTTCGAGCACGGTGTCTGCGGAGGTTGTCACATGGCGCTTTCTGCCGCCGAATCGGCCGAGGCGCTCGATGCCGAGATCCCACGGTGTGTCCACTGCCGTCGGATCATGGTCCCTTGAGCGATGCTCTTCTGGCACGCAGGGGCAACCCTGTGGCTCTTCCGATGGATCTTTCAGGACCCCAAAGTCGATGTCAGGTTGCTCCTGTTCGGGGCGGTCTTGCCCGACCTGGTCGACCTCGCGGTTGGGACCCTCGTCTTTCCGAGCCGTTTCTCCACCGGGGAGATCTACTTCCACACCTTGCTGACACCGACGCTCTATATGGCCGTTGTGTTGCTAGCAACCCGACGGGGCAGAAGACGGCGGGCATTCATGGCATTGGGGGTGGGATGGCTGTTTCACCTCCTCCTCGATGGGATGTGGACCGATCCCGAGGTTCTGTTCTGGCCGTTCTTCGGGTGGGAGATCACTCCCGGGGTCATGCCGTACTGGCCCGCCGCCCTGGAGCGGGCACTGAGCGACCCCTGGCGCTGGGTGCTCGACGCGGTGGGGCTGGGCTATCTCGTGTGGCTGTGGATTGCCACCGGCCTCACCGACCCGGAGCGACGGCACAACCTCTACCGCACAGGTCGGATCCCCGAACTGGTCACTGAGGATGCGTAGGTGGGCTGCCCTCGCGTTCCTGATGGTGATTGCCCTGGCTTGCAGCGGGGGAGAGATGGCCGACACGTCGATCACCCGTGGCCCCGGCGCCGACTCTGGTGTGGCGGCGGTCGAGGACCTGCAGCAGCTTCTCATCGAAGGTGACTTCGCTGGGGCTAGTTCTCTGGCGATGCCCGGTCAGGCCGCCCTGGCGTCACTGGCCGAGGGCGCCAATACCCGTGAGGTCGCTGAGGCTCTTCGGAACGGAGACGAGGCGATAGCCGCCAACTTTTGGAGCGGTTTCGCTCAAGGATTCGGCGAGGTGTTGTCGGGTGCGATCACTGTGGAGGAAATCGGCCCCCGGACCGAATCGGGCGTCGAGTTCTTCCTCGTGAGTGTCACTCCCGAGTCCGGGAACACACGCCGTCTGGTGACCCAGGATGCGGACGGTCATCGTGTGGACCTGTTCGCCTCATTCGGGGCGAGTCTGGCCGATCAACTCATCTCACCGGTCGAGATACTCGTCGATACCCCGACAGGCGATAATGTCGTGATTCTCGAGGCGCTACGGGGTGCAGTGCCTTCCCTTCTCCTGGCGGCGTCCGACGAGACCCTCGGTCCCGAAGCGGTTCAGAATGTGCTGAGACTGGTGGAGCTGATCACACGGGTTGGCTGAGCCTCGTCAGAGGTCACGCAACCGCGGGAGGACGTCACTCCCGAGCATCTGGATCAGGTCGGGCTGGTCGAGAGATGCCATCTGGAAGGTGATGATGTCGGCGCCCAGATCATCGACCAGGGGGCGATAGGCGGCGATGATCTCTTCGGGGGAACGCACCATGGTGTACCGGCCGAGGATCTCATCGCGGGGCATGGCATCGGCCATCTCTCGCAGGTCGGCCGGATCGACTGCCTCCAGGCGCCCGGGGGCCCGGAGCCCGCGCCACGAGGAGAGTGCCTGCCAGGCTTCGTCGTCGTTCTCGGCGAAGACCGTCCATCTGGTGGCGAGGATGATCGGATCGGGTCGACCCGCCGCAGTGGCCGCCTCCTGTGCCGGCGCCACCACCTTTTCGATGGTCTCGGCCGGGTCCTTCACCGACGTGATCAAACCCTGGGCCCGCTGGCCGGCCAGGGTTGCCGACTTGGGCCCTCCCGCAGCCATCAGGATCGGGACCGAGCCCATGGGCGGCGAGTAGAGCTTGGCCCGATCGGTCCGGTAGTACTGGCCTTCGAAGGTCAGCTTTTCCCCGTCGAGGAGGCGGCGCATGATCTCGAGTGATTCCGTCATCCGAGCGTTGCGTTCTGCGTAATCGGGGAATTCGTAGCCCAGGGGGCCCTCGTTGATGTTCTCACCGGTTCCGACCCCAAGGGTGAAACGGCCCTGAGACAAGCGGTCGAGCGTGGCAGCAGCCTGGGCTACGACCCCGGGGTGATATCGGAACAGGGGAGTGGTGACCCCGGTGGCGAGCTCGATGTGCTCGGTGGCGGCGGCCATGGCTCCGATCGTGGAGAAGGCGAACCCGGCCGCCGAATGGTCGTCGACCCAGGGGTGGAAATGCTCGGACACCACCACCATGTCGAAGCCGGCGTCCTCGGCGATGCGGGCATGCTCGACCAGCACCTCGGGCTGCCACTGTTCGTGGCCGCAGAAATAGGCGAACTTGGTCATCACGGTCTCCCTGACCCCATTCTCGCGCGGCGATAGCGGCCCAGAGGTCGCGATCCCCGCGCCAAAACGGGAGAGGAGCGCGAGAACGGCGTCATTGGTAGGAGACGAAGATCGGGGTCGGCACCTTGGCGATGGTGTAGGCAGGGGAAGCGGTCTCCGGGTCCATCTCGAAGAAGTTCTTCCAACCCCAGCGCCAATGGGCGTCCTCGGTGCCTTCGGTGAGGAAGCCGTAGGTGTCGTCCTTGGTGGGGATGGGCCCCTGGCCATCCATCTGGATGACCATCTGGAGCTCCGGCCTCTGCTTCAGTGTCTCCCGGTCGAGGATCATCCGATCCTGGAATTGTTGGATGAGGATCATCTTCTGGGGCAGGGCGTTGTCCCGGACCAGGTCGGCCAGCCAATCGACGACGGTGTTCACCTCGGCCGCGGTGACCTGGCCGGTCTGCACGAGATGGACTTGATCGGGCTCGATCCGCCACTCCGGGTCGAGGGCGAGACCCACGAACGGCAGCCTGAGAAGCTCCTCGTACTGCTTGGCCTGGGTCAGGAAGTCCTCCCGGCCCGGTTGCAGGTCGAGGATGACGTACATCCCGTTCTCCTCGGCCACCCGCACCCACTGATCAAAGGTGGAGATGGGCCATTCGAAGCTGTAGTCGCCGTCGTCGGTCGCCTTGGCGCTGGCGACACTGGCGATCATCTCGAAGGTTGGGATGATCTGGTACCCGTCTGCGGCGTATTCGGTCAGGAACGCCTGCATACGAGCCAGGGTCTCCTCCGGTCCCTGGTGGCCGAGGACGCCCAGCCCTGTGGTCTCGGGATGCCCGTAGAAGGCGACGTAGCGGCGGGGCTGGTCTTCGGGGAGGACAAAGAACCCTCCACCCGGGACCTGTTGGCCTCTTACCAGCACCGCCAGTTCCCATGGGTCGGCCTCGGGAACGGTCCCAACGTATCGGATCGCTTCGGGAGCGAGCCCGGCGAGGGCGGTGCTCACTATGGGGTATCCGAGGATGTCGGCGGGGTCGTAGGCGACGACCCCGGCTCCGACGGCCCGCCCGGTGCCTGAGGCAGAAAGGATCGCCACCGGGTTGGCGGCGTCCATGAGCCAGATCGAGATCGCTGCGGTGGGCTGGGCCAGCCCCTCGAGGATCTGAATGGGCTCGAACGTCGGAGCGACCGTCGTCGACGAGGACGAGGGGGAGGTCTGAGGAAGGACCACCCGATCCTGGGCGTTGATGGCTCCCACCGTCTCGACGATGGTCGAGGCGTCGGGGGCGGAGGGCAGCCGGAGCTCGTCGGTGACGTCGAGCGCGAGCTTCGTCTCGTCGATTGCGGTGCCGATGCTGTGTCGCAGGACGGTGGCGTCTTGGGGGGTGACCACCTCGAGGTCGCCGATGAGATGGACCCGAACGGGTTTGAGCCTCCCCAGCTCGGCGGCCAGTTGGGGATGGGGGTGGAGAAGCGGCCCGCCCACCGCGGCTGCAAGTTGTGCCGCGGCTGCGACTTCGTTGATGTCGGTCTCGCCGACCACCACCACGTCGTCGGCACATACGAAGATCTCACCTGAAAGCGAAAGGGCATCTCCCGCCACCGTGCCGGTGGCGATCGGAGAGGTGCCGCCGGTGACCCGGATGCAGTCTCGGTTTCCGGGCGAGCTGGTAGTCACCTCGCTGGTCCCGGTGGTGCCGACGCCGCTGGTCTGGGTGGGTGTCTCGCCAACGATGCTGCTGCACGACACAACCGTCAGGGCGACCAAGCAGAGTCGGATGGTTTTCATTGAGGGGGCTCCGGCCGCTCGGCAGGGTAAACCTGGTTCCGGATCAATTCCGACGTTGTCTCTTCCAGATCACACCAAGAACGAGCAGGCCGCCCCCGACCAGCCAGACCTGAATGGTGACGAAGAACGAGAGCAATGCACAGGAGACGAGACCCGCCCAAGCCGTCCAAAGCCGTCGATCCATTCTCAGGGCAGCCAGGTTGGTGATCCCGTAATAGAGAAGCACGGTGAAGGCCGAGAAACTCCACGCCAGCCTGATGTCGCCGACAAGACACACCAAAGCGATCGCCATACCGGCCACGACGACCGCCGTGACGGGTTGGGAGCTCTCGTCGAGACGGGCCAGGACGGTGGGCATGTCACCGCGACGTCCCATTGCCAGCCAGACCCGGGAAAGGCCGAGAACCAGATTGAGCAGTACGCCGACCATGGCGGTGATCGCGCCCACCGTCACGATGCCGCGGAAGGGACGGTCGAGCAGGCTGGCGGGGGTAAAACCCTCCATTTCGAGTACGAAGCCCCAATTGGGCCCGCCCAAAGCCCGACCTCCCAACTCCACTCCCATGTAGAGGACCCCGGCGATGGCAAGGGTCACGATCACCGCTCGGGGGATGGTTCGAGTCGGCTCCTTCACCTCCTCACCTAGGGTCGCCACCCGCCCATAACCCGTGTAGGCCACGAAGAGGAAGGCGACTGCGGGGAGAATTGACCCCGCAAGCCCGGTGCCCGGCACCACCACAGCGACCGCCATCCCGCTGTAACCGGCAACTCCGGCCACCGCGAACACCACCAGGGCTGCGACTGTGACGGTCACTAGAACCGAGTTGACCACGGTGGTCCGCCGAAGCCCGGTGACCACCAGGATGGTGACCGCCACCGTGGCTGCCACCGCGACCACGCGGGAATCACCCACACCCAGGTACTCAGCGATTCCGAGGGCGGCGCTGGCGGCGGAAGCGGTCTTGGCCAGCAGAAAAAGCCAACCTGCGGTGAAGCCCAGCGTCGGCCCCAGAGTCTCATAGGCGTACTCATAGGTGCCACCAGCAACGGGGAACCGACCGGCCAGATAGGCGGAGGAAAGACCGTTGAACACTGCCAACGCTCCTGCGACCGGGATAGCCACCAGGAGGGCATCCCCCCATTGTCCTGAGGCAAGGCCTATGGCTACAAAGGCGCCGGTGCCGAGAATCGAGCCGAGACCGGTGACGATTGTCCCGGCGAGACCCATCTCCCGTTTCAGTGGCTGATAGGTCAAAACAGTGTTTCCGGCTCCGTCTTGTCCCTCAACTCGGGACCGTTGTTGCGAACCGAGTTCACCAGCTTCGAGACCTCATGCTCCATGATCAGATCCGGGTCGATGGTGCGGATCAGGCCTCGGGCTGCTTCGGTCTCACGAAGCTCCCGATCCAGCCAGGCGTCCCAGGATTCGGGCACCAGGGAGACCGGCATCCGGTCATGGAGGTCACGGATCACACCGGCGGCCGAGGTGGTGATGATGGAGCAGGATCGGTCCCATAGGTCCCCGACCTTCCTGGTCGACCAGATCCCGGCGAAGGTCATCGGGTACCCATCGGCGCGATAGACCCAATGTGGTGAGCGCCCTCTCTCGGCCGGTTCCCATTCGTAGAAACCGTCGGCAGGGATGAGACAGCGCCGACGGGCAAACGACTCGCGGAAGGCGGCTGAGGTGTCCACCGTCTCGACACGGGCGTTGATGTGGATCTTCTTGTCGTTCTCGGCGTAGTAGGGGACGAGACCCCATCGCATCGTGTCGAGGATCCGCCGCCCATCCCGCTCGGCGATCACATACACCGGGTCGGTCGGAGCCACATTCCAGTTCAGTGGCAAAGGGTCGGTGGCGACATCGTCGACCCCGAAGTACTCGGCATAGAAGTCGAGGTCTCCGGTTATGGAGAAGCGCCCGCACATGACTCAGGCGGAAGTTAATCCCTCCACCCGCACTGCGCCGCACCGGCCCCTCCGACCGCGAGCCGTCTCCGTTGAGGCCACGCAGGATCGATGGACTTATCCTTGACCGACGTGATAGTGGCGCTCAGATTGCAGACCGTCGCCGACCTGGTCCGGCCGGTACCTGAATGCCCATCGGACACAACCGTCAGGGAGGCCGCCAGCCTCATGAGCGGAGCCGGCTCCTCGGCGATCCTGGTGCGTGGCGACGACGGCTACGGCATCGTCACCGATGAGGACTTTCGTCGTCGGGTGGTGGCCGCCGGTGTTCCCGGGGACAGGCCGATATCTGAGGTCATGAGCCGGAGTGTGCACACAGTCACGCCGGACCGGTTGGTTGAGGATGTTGTTGTCGAAATGCTCCGGACCAACCACCATCACCTGCCGGTCACCGACGGGACTCGCCTTGTTGGGCTGATCTCCCATCTCGACATTCTCGGCTCCGAGGTGCTCCAACCGTTCCGAATCGTGCGCGAGATTGCCGCCGCAGGAGATCCTTCGGTGCTGGCGGAGATCGCAAGGGATGTACCAGCCTCGGTGGCAGCCACGGTCAGGGCAGGGTTGACTCCGTTCCGAGCGACAGAGGTGATGAGCCTGTTGGTCGATGCCCTCACCCGGCGGCTGCTCGAGCATGCCCAAGGTGAGGTCGGTCTGGCCCCATGTGAGTGGGCCTGGATCGCTCTCGGCAGCCATGGTCGCCGGGAGCAGGCCATCGCCACCGATCAGGATCATGCCCTGATCTACGAAGACCCCGAAATGGATCGCTACTTCGCCGATCTGGCCGCTCGGGTCGTCGAAGGACTAGAGGTGTGCGGCATTCCCCGCTGCGAATCGGGGGTGATGGCATCCGAGCCCGGATGGAGGTTGCCTCCCGATATCTGGCTCGAGCGCACCCGCCGGTGGATCATGGAACCGGCTCTGGAGCGTGCCTTCCTCACCGAGATCGTGTTCGATTTCCGGCAAGTGGCGGGTTCGTATCCGGGCGAGGCCTTGTTTGGGGAAGCCTTGGGAGTCGCCCACCATCACCCTCCTTTCATCCACCGGCTTGCTTTATTGGCGGTGAAACACCAGATACCGTTGCGGCCTTTCAGAATGGGCATTTCGGCACCCGGTGGTCGGGTCGACCTGAAGGCCGGGGGCCTGCGCTCACTCACCGAGCTTGGCCGGCTGTTCGGAATCGAGGCGGGCTGCATTTCTCCCTCCACCAAGGCTCGCCTGCAAGCAGCCGCAACGGCCTCGGTTATCGAACCTGAGGAGGCATCCCTCCTCGATGAGGCCTTCGGGGTGCTGGTGGAGGTGCGTCTTCTGCATCAATTGCGCCGCTGGGAGTCAGGGGAGCCCGTAGATGAACAGGTGCGCATCGCCGAGCTAGGCAAGATCGAACGAGTACGTCTGGCTCAGGCGCTGCGGGCAGTCAAGTCGGCTCAACGGTCGTGGAAGGCTCGGCTCTCGATCACCTGATCGGAAACTACCTCCGGTTGCAGCCTGCCAAGATCGCCAGGTAATGCTGGCCGCCCTCAACATCGCTGCCGTCGGATTGGGTGTGGGCGCCGGCGGCCTTTCGGCCACCGTTGCTGCCTTTGCCATCAGCGCCCTTCTCAGCCTCGTCGGCGTGGAAAGCGGGTCTGACATCGGGTTGTTCTCCGGCGTCCTGGTCGGGCTCGCGGTGGCGGGCTGGGTTTCGGGTCGCATGGCCAACCATTCGGAGCGCTTTCATGGTGCGGTCACCGGTCTCCTTCTGGCTGGCCTGGTCGTCGTCCTGGCCGTTCTCGGAGGCAGCCCTGCACCGACCATCTCCGTGCTTTGGCTGGCATTGGTCTCTTCGCTTGTGGCGGGGACGACAGGCTGGCTCGCCGGTAGACGAAAGCGGGTGACCCCGTAGAATTGAGGCTGCGAGCTCGTCGGACGGCCGCGGTCGCGAGACCGAGGAAAGTCCGGACTCCACAGGGCATGGTGCTGGGTAACGCCCAGGCGGGGTGACCCGACGGAAAGTGCAGCAGAGAGCAAACCGCCGATGACCCGCATTGCGGGAACAGGCAAGGGTGAAACGGTGAGGTAAGAGCTCACCAGCGACCCGGGCGACCGGGACGGCTTGGCAAACCCCACCCGGAGCAAGGCCAAACAGGGACGTCGGTGGCCCGCCGATCAAGTCCCGGGTAGGCCGCAAGAGCGCATCGGCAACGATGCGCCCAGATGGATGGCCGTCCATGACAGAATCCGGCTTACAGACGGGCTCGCAGACGTCGAGAGGGCTCCCCATCGGGAGCCCTCTCGCTGTTTTCAGCGCTCTCCTCCGAAATCCGGGGTTGTGGCGAGATCGCGAAATATCCTGAAGCCGAGAAACCTCCGAAATCCGACACCTGTCCAAGCAGAGACCCCTCTAAGGGAGGATGACCTCGTGGTAATCAACAAGTATCTCGCCGAGTTCCTTGGGACGTTCATCCTGGTGTTCCTCGGCTCCCTCACAATCCTGGGCACCCTCGCCACCGAAGGCCCGATCCTGATCACCATCGGGCTCGGGTTTGGCCTTGCCCTTCTCGCCGGTATCTGGGCGGTCGGTCATGTTTCAGGGGCTCATTTCAACCCGGCGGTCACCCTGGCCATGCTGTTGGACGGCCGGACCTCATTCAGCGATGCGATCGGATACTGGATCGGCCAATTCGCCGGCGCCGGTGTTGCATCGCTCGTGGTGTGGGCTGCTTCGAGCCGGCTGGCGGTGGCTTCCACGGTGACCGGTTACCAGAAGCTGTCCACCGGGATCCTGGTCGAGGTTGCCCTCACCGCCGTCTTCGTGTGGGTGATCCTGGCCGTGACCAAGCGGGGTGCGAACCACGCCCCGTTGGCGATCGCTCTGACCCTGGTCGGCGTCCACATCACCGGTATCCCGTTCTCGGGGACCTCGGTGAACCCCGCCCGGTCTTTCGGCCCGGCGGTGGTCTCGGGCCAAATCGATCAACTCTGGGTGTACATCGTGTTCCCGTTGGTCGGGAGTCTGATCGCCTTCGGGCTGTACCGGCTGTTCCCGGTATCGGAGAGTTGAGGCTCAGGGTCTCAAGAGAAAAAGGAGTCTTCTCCCAGATCCTCGAGCCCCATCACCCATCCGGCGGGAAGGGACCAATGACGCGCCCCTCTGATCATCGACTTCAGATACTCGGCGTCGGGTCGGTGCTCACCGTTCGGTGATCCCTTGGCCACGAAGGTGAGGCAGTCGTACTTGTTCCCCTCGCGGTCGACGGCTTTCTGATCCCAACCGGCGACCCGGCCTTCGGCTTCCTCTGCCTCGGTGAGAGACGCCACCTGACTGTCCGGGATCTCGAATACACCTCCCCAAACCGTGTGGCCCGGGTCGGACGTGAGTGAGGGGATCGCCAGCTCGGTGTCGGATTGGACGAATGAGAGCTTGGTCTCAGGGAAGTGCGCGGTGAAGGCAAACTTGGCGCCTGGAGCCACGGCCTGGAGACGTTCGGGATCCAGGAACGCGGTATAGGCGAAATACAGCGTCGTTCTCGTCACGGGCAACCGATTGTACCGGGCCTTTCTGCCTGAACCGTTCAAGTCGCTCTTGCCGGTTGCTCTGAGGACCGTAAGCTCAGGCGCCGCACGAACCCACACACTCTGAAGCTGGTAGGGCAATGACTGACCGGAATCGACTGAGCCGACAACAGACCAAGTCGCAAAACGAACTGCTCGATCTGGAGAGGATGCTGCTCGACCCCGAGGTCAGGCACTCACGTGTAGCCGTCGAACTATTGCTCCATGCCCAGTACAAGGAATTCGGCAGCTCCGGGCGGGTCTACGACCGGGACACCATGATCAAGATGATGAACCGAGAGACATCAGGGCAGATCACGATTCGCGACTTCGAGGCCCGCATGCTCTCCGCGGATGTCTGTCTGGTGAGCTATCGATCGGTAGGGGAGAGCCATGAGGCTCGCCGGAGCTCGGTGTGGGTTAGGGATGAGGGCCGCTGGCAGGTCGTTTTCCACCAGGGCACCAAGATCCCCGGACGTCTTGCTCAGGGCTGAGCTGCTTCTGCGAATCGAGGGGAATCTGAGGTCGCGGCGTCGGTGAGGCGATTCGAACTGCTCCTGGTCTTCGCTGGTTTGTTTGCGGTCGGGTGGCCGGCGGTCTTCGGAGTCAGGACCCGCCGCGGGATTGTTGCAGCGGTCCTCCTCACCCTGTTCGTATTGCATTGGCAGGTGGAAGGGCTGCGCTGGCAGATGATGCCCCTCTACGGAGCGGCTCTCGGTCTGGCGATCGGTGACATCATCGTTGTCGAGCGACGGCTCGATTGGACCAGCCGGATCGCTCGAGGCATCTTCGGGTTGGCCGGGGTTGGCCTGGCTGCCATCCTCCCCCTCGTGCTTCCGGTGCCGGAGCTGCCGTTGCCGTCCGGACCCGAGGCCATCGGGACTGAGACCTTCGACCTGGTCGCCTCAGGACGCCAGGAGATCTACGGACCTTCTCCAGGAGGCCTGCGCCGGCTCCGGGTACAGGTCTGGTACCCAGCCGAGCCAGGCGAGATCATCGAGCCGATCCCGTGGAGCGAGGACTGGGACGTGGTGTCGCCTGCGGTCTCCACTCTGCTCGGGTATCCCGGCTGGCTCTTGAATTACACCCGGTACACCAAGTCCCACGCCCTTCCGTCCGTTCCTGTGGCCGCCGGAACGTTCCCGATTGTGATCTACAGCCATGGTTGGACCGGGTTTCGGGCCATCGCCGTGAACCAGATCGAGAATCTGGTGAGTCACGGGTACGTCGTAATCGCTCCCGATCACACCTATGCCGCGGTGACGACGCGGTTCGAGGACGGCGACGTGGTGCGATACAACCCGGCCGCCCTCCCCGACGAAGAAGCGGTTGGTGAGGAGGCCTATAACGAGGCGAGCCAGACTCTCTTAGAGGTCTATGCCGCCGACCTGGTCACCATCCTCGATGCGCTCGACCAAGGGGAGTCGGGTCCGTTCGGAGCCCTGGCGGCCAGTGCTGACGTCACCCGCATCGGGATCTTCGGTCAGTCGACCGGAGGTGGCGCGGCCGTCGAGGTTTGTCTCGTCGATGAACGTTGCGATGCGGTCCTGGGCCTGGACGCTTGGGTGGAACCGATCCCCGATCGGACCATTTCGGCTTCGGCGACCCGCCCCGCGCTGTTCATGAGATCGGACGAATGGCGGGGCACCGAGAACGATGCGGTTCTTCGAGGCATCGCCGAGCGCAGTGAGAACGTCACCTACTGGGTTGGGGTCGAGGGCACCAACCAAAACGACTTCACGATCGCCCCCTTGCTGTCACCGGTCGCGGAGCAACTGGGGCTTACCGGCACGATCCCTGCGGGCCGGGTCATCCCCATCGTCGACCGCTACGTGCTCGGGTTCTTCGACGTGTTTCTCCTCGAGACAGGCTCGGCAGCCCTGGACACGTCCAGTTTCGACGAGGTCACCGTGGAGGTCATCCGCCCGGGCTGAACCAAAGCCGGCTCAGCTGTCGGGGCCCTGCTGGGTGTCGCCTGTGACCTGTTGGCCTGGTTGCTCGCCCCGCTTTATGGCGTCGATGGTCGCCCCGAGTATCAATGCGTCGGCCTCACCGATGATCTTTCCCACCACTATTCCTTCAGGGTCTATGAAGAAGGTCTCCGGGATCCCGAACACTCCATAGGCGATGGCGGTTCGGCTCCCGGGATCGGCCAGGTAGGCGGTGGCTTCCGAGGTCCCCGCCTCGGCGAGGTAGGCGAGCGACTGCTCGGGCGCTTCCTGGTAGGCGATCTGGACGAAGGTCACGCCGTCGTCAGCGAACGAGTCCGAGGTGGCCACCAGGTCAGCGTGCTCGTTGCGACATTGGAGGCACCACGACGCAAAGAAATTGACGACGACGATCTGACCGCGAAGCTTCTCCAGAGAGACTTCGCCATCCCCGGTGAGGGTTTGCAGAGCGAACCCCGGTGCCGGGTGGCCGATCAAGGGGGAATCGACCAAACCGGGGTCCGTCCCGAACCTGGAGGCGAGAACAACTGCCAGGACCACCGTGACCGCGATGACACCGATCCCGACCCACTTCAGGGCACGACCGTTCATGTGCAGGCCACTCCGGAGCCGGCCCGGTCGAGATCGGCCTCGATCTCAAGTCGAGACTCGTCGGGAAGGGCCGGATTCGCCAGGACCTCTTGGAACAGCGAGGCCGCGGTCGCGGCGTCTCCGACGCCACACCACTGCACCAGCCCCTTGAGATAGAGGGCGACCGGGGATCCGGGCTCGATCGCCAACGCTTGATCGAGCAGCCGCAGCGCAGTCTCGACCTCCCCGTTGCCCTCGTAGGCCATCCACCCGAGACGGGTGAGAGCGGCCGCCGCCTCGCTGTCGGTTGCCTTTTCGCTCTCGGCGACCGCGAGAAAGTGGGGGAAGGCGGACCGATAGTCGCCCTCTTCGTAGTAACGCTCGGCGAGAGCCATTCGCATGCCGTTGATCTGGGGATTGTCGAGATTGGCGGCGATGACTGCCTCCATAGTCTCGTTGCTGACGTCGGTGAGGTCATCGTCGCCAAGATCGGCCACACCTTCGGTTGGCCCCTCTCGCTCTTGGAGGAAGTTTCCCGCCAGGCCGACGATGACAGCGAACATCGCAACCAGAACGATGCCGCCAACCAAGAGCCGTTTCTTGCTCCGCGGTTGGGAGGGGGCGGCGTCGCCGGAACCGGGGTGACGTCGCCACCAGAAGATGACAGCGACTCCAACGGCAACAGCGACGAGAGGGGCCAGCCACAGCCAGAGTGTGACGCCCGATACCGGCGGGTCGAGAAGGACGGCGCCGCTGTAAGAAGACAACAGATCATCGATGACCTGTTGGTCGGTGGCGCCCTGGGCCACCTTCTCTGCGATCAGGGCCATCATGTCCTGTGCCATCTGGGCCGGTGAGTCGGCTATCGACTCGCCCTGGCAGACCGGGCACCTGATCCGAGCGCCGATCTGTTGGGCCCGGTCCACATCCACCGGTTGGGTCGAGATCATGAAGGCCAGCGCGGTCCCCATCACGACCATGACGGTGACCAACAGAATGTTGAGCCAACGCTCAGACATCGGCGTTTTGACGCTCGAGCACGGTGGCTCGTTCCCTGCGGCGGGCGGTCAAGGACCAGACGCCGCCGGCCGCGGTGGTGAGACCGCCAAGCCAGAGCATCCAAACCAGGGGGCTGGTGTCGAGTGTCAGGCTCACCTGCGTCGAATCGAGACCGCGCAGGGTGACATAGAGGTCGCCGGAGGGTTTGCTCATCACCGCCGGAGTGAACACTGCGAACTCGTCCGTTCCGTAGAGATTGACCCGAGGCTCGAGCTGGCCGACAACTCGATCGTCCCGTGAGATCGTGAGCCGGGCGCCCTCGACCACCCGGTTCGGCTCAACCCGTCGGAACGGCGCTTCATAGGTGATGCTGTACCCGGCGAAGTTGACAGTGTCTCCTGGCTCGAGATCAACGGCAGAGTGGCTGGCGAGGTTGGAGGCGAAGGCGATCCCGATCGCTACCAGGACCACACCGAGATGGCTGAGCTGACCCGCCCAGAACGGCTGATCGGCTCCGATCACGGTTCTCACCTCGGCGAAAAAGGGGCGCCCGGTCTTGCGAGAGCGAGTGCCGGTCATCTCGATGAGCAGGCCGACGATGGCGGAGGCGACAAAGGTCCCCAGCACCACAGCCAGCACCACCCAGCCGACCGGGGTCACAAGGGCTGCGGTGAGAATCCCTGCCGCCAGCGCCAATAGGGTCGGCCCCCGAAGTCTTCGCCAGAGCAACCCCGGAGCGGCTCCTCGCCACGGGGTGACCGGGCCGAAACCCATCACCAACAACAGAAGGAAGGAGAGGGGCACGGCGAGTCGGTTGAAGAACGGCTCTCCGACCCCGACCCGAGTCCCGGTGAATGCCTCCACCAACAGCGGGTAGGTGGTTCCGATGAGCACAACAAACCCGTACACCGCCAACATGAGGTTGTTGACCAGGAACATGCCTTCGCGCGAGACGAAGCTCTCGATACGGGGTGAAGAGGCGACCAGGTGAGCGCGCATCGTGAACAAGGCGAACGACCCGACCACGACCAGGACCAGAAAGCCGAGCAGAGCCGGCCCGATTGCAGATTGGGTGAACGAGTGAACCGAGTTGATGGTCCCTGACCGGGTGAGGAATGTGCCCAGGATCGTCAGGGAAAACGCCGAGATCACCAGGACGAAGTTCCAGGCCTGGAGCATGCCGCGGCGTTGTTGGACCAGACCGGAGTGGAGGAAGGCGGTGGCTATGAGAAAGGGCATCAGCGAGGCGTTCTCCACCGGGTCCCAGGCCCAGTACCCGCCCCAGGAAAGGACCTCGTAGGCCCACCAGCCGCCCAGCGTGATTCCGACCGCGAGGAACGACCAAGCGACGAGAGTCGAGCGGTGGCTGCGACGCAGCCACTCCGGGCCCGGGATTCCCAGCGCCAACGCGCCGATGGCGTAGGCGAAAGGAACAGATAGCCCCACGTAGCCCAGATAGAGCATCGGCGGGTGGATGGCCATGAGGATGTGGTTTTGGAGAAGCGGATTGGGACCCGGCCCATTGAGCGGCGCATCCACTGCGGCCAGCGGCCAGGGACTCGAGGCCGCGCATCCCGAAGCCATGGCGCTGACGCACACTTCAAATGGGTTGGCGACGGTGATCATGAGGCCGAAGAAGAAGAAGCCGATCCCGCCCATAACCGCCAGCGCCGCCGCTCCAAGAGGGTCCGGCGAGCGTCGATATCTGACGATCACGGCCCAGGTGAAACCGGCGAGGATCAGGCCCCAGAGGATGATCGAGCCTTCCAGAGCCGCCCATGCCGTGGCTACGTCAAACGGGAACGGGGTAGTCGTGGCGTGATGGGCGGCGATGTAGGCGAGGCTGAAGTTGTCGGTGAGAAGGCCAATCTGCATGGCCGCCATCGCCGTCACCGCACCTGCCAGGAGCAGCCGTCCGGGTGCGACCAGGTCCCCGGTTCCACCTCTCGACACCGAGATCCCGCGGACGATGAGGAGGGAAGCGCCGACCAATGCGGCGATCACACCGGCCGTGCCGAGAAGGGAGATCATCAGCCGGCCGGGTAGGCCCCGCCCTCGTCGGGGACCTCGTAGTTCTCGTCATGACGGATCAGGACGTCATCGGCCACGAACTCATCACCCGACCATGCGCCCTCGAGGAGCACCGGGACATTCTCGGCCAGCAGGGAGGGAGCGGATTCCGTGAGCACCACCGCAATCGTGGCGCCACCGTCGGCCAAGTCGAAGGCCACCTGGTCGTCGGATTCCACCATCGTGCCCGTGACGACCGTTCCCGCGAGACGGAACCGCTCGCCGTCGGGAAAGTCGGCTCTCTGGGCGACAGCCTCGGTCGGGAAGAGGTAGTAGGTCAGATTCTCGCCGAGACTGGTGACGGTCAATCCAACGACCAGTGCGATAACCCCGGCGATGCCGAGGAGCACGAACCGACGATGGGCCATGTCAGTTCCCGGCTCGGCGTCGCCGGAGATGGAGGTAGGCGGCGTATCCGACGATGACTCCATAGGAGATGACGAAGGTTCCAACGACGATCAAACTGTCAGACATCTCCGACCTCCGACAACCGCGGTGGCTTCACCGCGTCACCAGCCAGCGCGTTCTCGGCGGCGATTCTCTCCTCGGCTTTGGCCACATCGATCCTTGCCACGAGGAGGGCGACGTAGAGGATGGTGAAGGCGATCACATTGACCAGAATCGCAATCGACATCTCACGGGGCATGGTGACCCCGTCGGGTCGGATCGACTGGGTCTGGTGGAGGGTGCGAAATAGGTTCACCGAGAAGTAGACAAGCGGGACCTGGATCACGGCGATGACCCCGAGGATCGCCGCTCGTCGTGCCCGCACTGTTGGGTCCGATGTCGCTCCCCGCAGTGCCAGATAGCCGACGTAGACGAAGAACATCACCGCAGTGGTGGCTAGTCGGGCGTCACCCCAATCCCAGGCCCTTCCCCACACCGCCTGTCCCCAAACCATGCCGCTGAAAAGCCCGATGGCGGTGAACATGACTCCGAGCTCGGCGGAGGCCTCGGCGAGGCGATCCCATCGGTTCTGCTTGCGGATCAGCCACATCCCCGAGCCGAGAGCGGTCAGGCCGAAGGCCAAGAAGGCGAGCCACATCGACGGCGCGTGGATGTTGATGATGCGGGTGAACTCACCCTGAAGGGTGTCGGTGGGCGCTGACAGGGCGAACCAGAGACCGACGGCCATCGCCACCGATGCGATGGCAAGCAGAACCTTCACCCGTGTCATCTAGACGCCTCCTCGAGAGGTCTTGCCAGGCCGACGCCTGCCACCGCAAGCGCCAGGTCGGTTGCGACCAGGACCAATATCCAGGGGAGGATACCGGTGTCTCGGGCCAGTGCTTCCAGCGTCTGCGACGCCCCGATCACGAGCGGGAGGGCGAGCGGCGCCACGATGAGTGAGGCCAAGGCCGTGCGGTTGTGGAGACCGGCGGTGACTTCTCCAGCGAGCGTCCCCAATTCGGTGAGGCCGATGGCGACCAGGATCGAGCTGAGGGCGACCGGGCTCAGCCATCCGTGAGGGAGCCGCGGGCTGTAGAGGACGAGCATCGCCACCAGAAGGACGGCGAAGAACCCTGCCATCAACACTGATCCGGAGATGGTGCGACCGACAAAACGCGCCGCTGGGTCGACGCCGAGGAGTGCATAGAGGTCGCGGCGCTCCTGGTCATCGTGCGCAGCCTGGCGGAGGGCGACCTGCATTCCGAAAAGGATCCCAATCGCCCAGAACACCGCTGGCCCGAGCCGGGAAATAGCTGTCAGGTCGACGCCGAGAGTCAAAGGGAAGACCAGCAGGGCCACCACCGCAAAGGGGAGGACGATGCGCAGCGTGTCCCCGAGCCGGCGCTCGACGGTGAGGTCGACCCGGGCGATCTCGTAGGTCTGACTCCAGAAGCTCACGACTTCTGTTCCAGACGGCCGAGGGACATCGAGAGAAGCCGATTGGTGTGAAACGCCAGGTGGTCGGAGTCGTGCGACACGATCACCACGGCCCCACCGGCCGAGGTTGTCCTGGTGACCAGCGCCCCAATCAGTTCCTGCGCTTCGACGTCGAGCCCGGTGAACGGCTCGTCGAGCAGCAGGATCCTCGGTGCGGTGATCAGGAGTCGTGCCACCTCGGTGCGACGGAGCATTCCGAACGAGCTGGCGCCCGCCCTTCTCGATGCGACACCGTCGAGACCCACGACCCGCAGCGCCGTCTCTGCCTTTCCGGTGTCGACGCCGGAAAGGGAGGCAGCATGGCGCAGATTCTCGGCGAGCGTCAACTCAGGGATCACGGACGGCCGATGTGAGAGAAGCCCGATCCGGGACCTGAGGGCATAGACCTCGGGGGTTCCGAGCGAGGCTCCCAGGATCGAGCCGGATCCGGTGGCTGGTGCCAGCAGCGTCGCCAATACCCGGAGGAGGGTGGTCTTGCCCACCCCGTTGGGCCCATTGACCCCAAGCGAGTCTCCCGGGCCGACGCTGAGATCGATGCCACGCAGGACAGGGAGCCCGCCGAGCGAGACTCCGATTTGGTCGAGATCGATCAGGCGATCCACGTCCGAAGTCTCATTGCCCCGGTCGGGAGACTCAAGTCGGGTCAGCGGACCTCGAGCCGACGCACCGGCCGAACAGGAAGCGCCATGAACCCGGTTGCCTCCACGAGATGGATCTGAGTCGTGTCGAGCCATCTCCAGATGAGATCCGCTTCCTCTGCCATCTCGACATTGTGCGGGACCTGATGACGTTCGTGGTCCCCGATGATCGGGGCAGGGCGCAGAGGAGGGGTGCGATCGAGACGCCAGGTGGCGACCAATCTTCCGTGATCAATGAGCACCCGGCACCCGTCCCGGCTCTCCACCTCGCAGAAGCCGAGATCGGTGAGTGATCTCCAGATCCGGCGCCGATCGATGGCGCGGGCAAGGGCATCGTGCCGATCCCTCAGCCAACCCGCCTCCTCGTATCGATACTGCGCCGCGAGCTGGCCCATCTTGTCGACCAATGGGGCGAGCAGGAGCTCGGGATCGTCATCGAGGCCCTCGATGAGCCGCTCCACGATCGGCCGGTACTCCTCTGGTGAGAGCGAGCCATCGCAAGGGCACAGCGCGACGCCTAGCTGGGCCGGTGCGCATCGGGCGGTGGGAGTGGATGGAGAGGCACGGCATCTGCGGATCGATGTCGCATCCCAGAGGGCGGTCACCACCAGGTCAGCGGCCTGTTTCGAGCGAAAGGGCCCGAGATAGGCCAAAGCGTCCTCCTTGAGTGTTCGAACCACCGAGAGTCTCGGAAACGGCTCACGGGTCACCTTGACCCAGTGCGAGGTCTTGGGCGGTCTCGACCGCCGGTTGTGTCTGGGACGGTGGGTGTGGATCAGCCTGAGCTCGGTGATCTCGGCCTCGAGGGGTGTCTCGCAGACCACGTGGTCGATCGTGGCCAGCTCACGCATCAGGTTGGCGATGCTCCGCCGTTGGTCGCCGTAGAAGTATTGGCGAACCCGGGCCCGGAGGTTGGTGGCCTTGCCCACGTAGATAGGGGTGCCGTGCCGATCCCGGAAGACGTAGACACCTGGCCGTCGGGGGAGTGCATCGCTCAGCCCCATCTTGGAGTAGAAGGCGGAACCCCGAGCCTTCGGAAGCTGAAGCAGGTCGTCGAGATTGGTCACTCCGAGGTTGCCTGTCCTCTCCAGAAGGGCGTGGAGAACATGGGCGGTGGCTCGGGCGTCGTCGAGGGCGCGGTGGATGGGGGTGATCGGGCTCCGGAAGTGGGCGGCCAGAGTTTGCAGCCGCAGGTTCCTCACCTCCTCACGAACCAGACGACGGGCGAGGGCTGCGGTGTCGACCGTGTCGTTCACAATGGGCTCGTACCCGAGTTGGCGGGCTGCGGCCTGCAGAAACGACATGTCGAATCGAACGTTGTGCCCCACGATCACCGCATCTCCTATGAACTCGAGGAATGAGGGAAGGGCGGTGTGGATGGTGGGGGCGTCGAACACCATCGTCTGGGTGATGCCGGTCAAGATGGTGATGGAGGGCGGGATCGGAAGCCCGGGATCGACCAGGGTCTGAAAGCTCCCGAGAAGCTCCCCTCCCTGGTACTTGACCGCCCCGATCTCAGTGATGGCGCAATCCTTTGGCGAGCCGCCGGTGGTCTCCAGGTCGAGCACACAGAAGGTGACCGCGTAAAGCGCAGTGGATAGCTCGTCGAAGCTGGGTTGGACCAGGGCGGGCACGGCCCATACGAGGCTAAACCGAACATACGTTCGATGTCAAGGGGTGACCTGGTCAGTCGTGTGCTGGCGTCGCCCGTTGCCGTCGGGCTTCGTAGGCGAGTAGCGCCATGGTCACCGATGCGTTCAGAGAGTCGGTGAGACCGTGCATCGGTATCGAGACCAGGATGTCGGTGGCCTCACGTGCCTCCCTTGTCAGCCCGAGGTGCTCCGATCCCACGAGCAGGGCGCACGGCACCCTTAGATCGACCGACCACAGGTTTTCATCGGCTGTCGGGTCTGCTCCCACCAGGGTGATCCCGTTCCTGCGGAGCCAGGCCATTGCGGTGTTGAGGTCGGCCACCGCCAGCGGCACACTGAACAGGGCGCCGGTCGATGAGCGGACCACGTTGGGGTTGAACGGATCGATCTCGGGGTCGACCACGATCACCGCGTCGGCGCCCACCGCATCGGCAGTGCGGAGGATCGCTCCCAGATTCCCCGGTTTCTCCAGGCCCTCGGTCATCAGGATCAGGGGAAGGGAGCCAGGGTCGAGACGGTCGATACCGAGATCGAATTGGCCGAAGACAGCGATGACGCCCTCATCCGAGCCCCGGTAGGAGGCGCGTGACAGGGTCTCTGGTGAGCAGGCGAAGGTGACCGGACCCGGGAACGGGGAGGGGTCGAAGCGTTCGGGGTCGTAGTAGATCTCGACCGGTTGATGACCGGACCCAACCGCCCTCGTCAGGAGACGCGCGCCCTCGACGGCGAAGACACCATCCCGATCACGATTCCGCCGATCACGCAGTCCGATCAGTGTCTTGATCCTGGGGTTGGAGGTCGACGTGATGTCGAGTTCGGGCACGACTAGCCGTCCCACGTTTCCCAATGAACCACCGACTCTCGTGGCCTTCGTCCGCGGGCAAGACTCGATGAGCGGCGATCGGGTGCCGGTCTGCCCACCGTCACCACCCCGATCGGAAGATGATCCGAAGGCAGCCGAAGCAGCGAGGCCAGTTCCGAGATGGCATGAACGCCCAAGAAACCGGCGGCGAGGCCCTCGTCGACCGTGGCGAGGAGAATCGCCATCAACCCGGCGCCGGCGTCGACCCACCAGTATGGAACCGGCCACGCGATCTCTTCACCGTTCGGCCCCAGCTTGTCGGGTTCCCGGTAGCGAGCCCGGTACGCCTCTTCATTCACCGTGATGACAATGTGGGCCGGGGCCCGTGAGATCCAGGGATCGAACCCGTTCGCCACATATTCGCCCTCGTCGGCGAGCTCGGCGATGGCCAGTCGCACCGGGGCGTCGGTGACGATCACGAACCCCAACCCCTGAGAGAAACCGGCGGATGGGGCTCGGATCCCAGCGTCGACGATGCGGTTCAGATTCTCGATAGGAACCGGGTCTGAGAGGTAGTTGCGGACCATTCGCCGTTTGGCGATGACGTCACGGAACTCCATGACTGCATCTTGTCACCCATGGCGACGAGGATGTCGGGAGAAGGTCCGGGGACATTCGCCGGCGAACGGCTTAACGTGACCGGGCCTGGTGCCTGGAGTCGATCACGGAGGGAACGAATGACGATGGGTGGGCAAGCCGGAGGCGGGTTCTCCGTTGTGTGGACCAGGGGCAAGGGGTGCGCCGAACTGGCCGAGCTCTTGACCGGTGGTCTCTCCAATCGAATCACCGGCGATCTCGTCGAGGCCTGCATCAACCATCGTGCCGACCTCCTGGTCTCACGGAAGCTGCCCGGATCCTTCGATCTGGTGAATGTCGCCGTTCCCGTCGCATTTGTGCCCGAGAACGTGACCGGGGTGGTGGCTACCGTGGCCGGCGGCCCACACTCGATCCTGGCCGCCCAAACTGCCGCCCTGGTGGGGGCCAGCCTCGGGGTCGACGCCGAAATGGTTTCCGCCTCGGCGCCTGGTGATGACCCCTCCGACGCGCAACTCACCCTCGATCGGATCTCGGCCATCATCCCCGGGCTCCGGGGCCGGGTTGTGGGGGTCGAAGATATCAGCAGTCTTGCCCAGGACCTGGACGAAGGGTCTTTACTGGTGCTGGGCGCACCGGGTGGCTCGTGGCTACAACGCTCGATGTTGGGCCCCGGGGCCCGGCTCCGGAGCAAGGCCCAAGCGGGAGCCGTGATGGTGCGGAGCGCCCCCGATCGGGTTTTCCGCTGGATGGGGGAGCCGGTTTTCGTCGGGCCCCTCCGTCAGGCCGCCGACACGCTCAGGATCCATGCCGAAAGGGTCTTGGCTGTTGCCGACCAGGGGGTGCTCATCGGGTTGGTGAGACGAGAGCGGTTGGAGGTGTCCGGGGACACCGCGGTCGGATCGATCATGGAGGCTGCATTGTCTGCGAAGGTCGACGAAACCCTGGCCGAGGCCCGTGAGTTGGAGCCGACATTTGGAGCCGACCCGATCCCGGTCACCGATCATGAGGAGCACCTCGTTGGAGGTTTGTCGTTGCCTGCGGCCTGAATGCGGCAAGAATCACCCGACGTGAAACTCAGGACCTTTGTTTGGGGGACCGTTTGGACCCTGGTCGGCCTTGCTTTGGTATTCCATGTCGCCGGTGGCTGGTACTTCTCGAGCGAGCTGATCGAGGACGGCTTCAAGATCCAGGCCGATGACCTCGCGGTTCCTTCGGGCGACTATGAATTGGAGCAAGTCTCGTACACCTCCCCTTTGGGAGCGATGGATGCGTGGTATCTCCCTGGCGGCGGCACCACCTGGGTCATCCACGTCCACGGCAAGGGAGCCACGCCCGCAGAGGCAGAGCCGATGTTCACTCCGCTCCAGGATGCCGGATATCCCCAACTTGCCATCACCTATCGCAACGACGACGACCAGCCCGAAGACCCGACCGGGTACTACCAATACGGGGCGACCGAGTGGGAGGACGTTGCCGGAGCGGTTGCCTACGCCCTGGACAATGGCGCCGAGCACATCGTGCTCAACGGCTACTCGACGGGTGGTAGCCATGTCGTCTCATTCATGTACCGCCAATCTCTCGATACGGTGAGCGGGATCCTGTTGGATTCGCCGAATCTCGACCTGAGTGAGACCGTCGACTTCGCCGCGTCGCAGCGGGAACTGCCGTTAGTCCCGTTCAATGTCCCTCCGACTCTCAGCACGGTGGCCCAGTTCTTCACCTCGCTTCGGATTGGGGTCAACTGGAAGTCGTTGGACTATGTCGCACGGTCTGACACCTCGTTGCGTCAGCCCGTGCTGATTCACCATGGGACTGCGGACCAAACGGTTCCCGTGACCGAGAGCATCGAGCTCGCCGAAGCCCAACCCGATCTCGTGCGGTTGATCCAAGTGGAGGGAGCCGATCACGTCGGCTCCTTTGAGATCGACCCAGCCAAGTACATCTCCGAAGTGCTGGGGTTCCTCCAAGAAGTCGGTTGAACCAACGCCTCCCCACGTAGGGTCCCACCGACCGTGGGACCGCAGGCACAAACTGACACCATGATCCGTCTCGAGAACGTCGCCAAGGTGTTCGGGGGCGCCTCGGCTCCGGCGGTGGCCAATCTGAGCCTCGAAGTCGACCGGGGCGAACTGGTGGCCCTGGTTGGACCCTCCGGGTGCGGGAAGACCACCACGCTGAAGATGATCAACCGGCTCATCGAGCCGACGTCTGGCCGAATCGAGGTCGACGGCCGGGACGTGATGACAGCACCGCCACACGAGCTGAGGCGCTCGATCGGCTATGTCATCCAACAAGTCGGGCTCTTCCCTCATCGCACCATCGCCCAAAACGTGGCCACTGTTCCCCGGCTCCTGGGGTGGGATGAGGCCCGCATCAAAGACCGGGTCGGGGAGTTGTTCGAGTTGGTCGGGTTGGACGACTCGATGCTGGAGCGATACCCGTCCGAGCTGTCGGGAGGGCAACAACAACGAGTGGGAGTCGCCCGGGCCTTGGCGGCGGACCCTCCCGTGCTTCTCATGGACGAGCCCTTTGGCGCGGTGGATCCGATCGTGAGGGGTCATCTTCAGGGGGAGTTTCTGGAGCTCCAATCCAGACTCGAGAAGACCGTTGTCTTCGTGACCCATGACATCGACGAGGCGATTTTGCTCGGCTCGCGTATTGCGATCTTGAACGTCGGGGGATTGCTGGAACAGCACGACACCCCAGAGAGAATCCTGGCGAGCCCCGCCAACGCTTTTGTCGAGTCGTTCATTGGGGCAGAGCGCGGCTTGAAACGACTGGCCCTCCACCCAATCAGCGAGGCCGAGATGTCGCGAGGCCCGGTCATCGACATCACCGCCAAACCTGAGGAGGCGTCGAGGGTCATGGATGAGAACGGCGTCTCGTGGGTTGGCTTGCTCTCGGGCGATCGGCTTCTGGGTTGGGTCGATGGTTCCGAGATAGACGGGCGACCGCTGGCAGAGCTGGCGCCGCGCGAGTTCCTGGTGAGCCTCCGCAGCGATTCCTCATTGCGGGCCGCGCTCGATGCGGTGGTCACCGGCCACGCCCGGGTGGCGGTGGTGGTCGACGATGGCATCTACCGGGGGATGTTGGACTTGGAGGCGATCGCTGAGGAGATCACGGAATGATCCTCGCCCAGGAGAACGCACCTCTCTTCGACTGGGATTGGGTCGGGCGCAACCTCGATGCCATTTGGGAGAGAACCGTGGAGCATCTTGCGCTCACCGGTGTTGCCATTGTCGTGGGGATCATGATGGCGACGGTCCTTTCGGTGGTGGCCCTGCGCAGGCCGAGGACCTATCCGGCGATCACCGCCGCGACCGGCCTCCTCTACACGATCCCTGCTCTGGCGGTTTTCGCCCTGGTTGCTTCCTTCGTCGGCATCGGCACCGCCACTCAGAGATTCATCACCGCCGAGATTGCGCTCATCAGTTACACCCTCCTGATACTGATCCGCAACATCGTGACCGGGATCAACGGCGTCCCGGCCGGAGTGAGGGAGGCAGCTATGGGCATGGGTTACCGGGAATGGGAGCGAGTCCGTCAGATCGAATTCCCCCTCGCCCTCCCCGCCGTCATGGCCGGGATCAGGATTGCATCGGTCACCGTCATCGGGCTGGTCACGGTGACTGCGTTGCTCGGATTGGGAGGACTCGGCTTCTTCATTCTCGACGGGTTGCGTCGGTCGATCATCTTTCCCACCGAGATCATCGTCGGGGTGGCACTGTCGGTGGCGCTAGCTGCCTTGATCGATATCTGCTTGCTCGGCATCGGACGGGTGCTCACACCCTGGGCGCGGGAGAGTGGCTTCTGATGGACTTCCTCTCCGAGGTTGCATCGTGGTTCGGCGAGCCCGGAAGATGGACCGGCCTCGACGGGATCATTCCCCGGACCATCGAGCATCTCTGGCTGGCGGCTCTACCGATGCTGTTCGCAGTGCTGCTGGCCTTGCCGTTGGCGGTGTGGCTTGGACACCGCAGAATCGGCGGGTTCGCCGCCAACGCGGTCGTGAATATCGGCCGGGCCATCCCCTCATTCGGGCTCATAATCCTGGCGGCCGTCTTCTTCGCACGCGCCGGCGTCAGCCTGAGGTTCTGGCCGGCCGCGATCGCCCTTCTCGCCTTGGCCATCCCCCCGATCTTCACCAACGCCTACACCGCCATCGTGACCGTCCCCCGAGAGACGGTGGAGGCGGGGCGGGGCATGGGCTTCACCGAGAACGAGATCCTCTGGAGTATCGAGATGCCAATGGGCGCCCCACTCATCCTCGCCGGCATACGTATCTCCTTCATTCAGGTGCTGGCCACCGTGCCTCTGGCTGCTGTCCTCTCTTCCGGTGGGGGGCTCGGTCAGTACGTGGTTCGTGGCTTTGCTCAGGGGCCGGGGGGGTTGGTGGAGGTTTTCGCCGGAGCGCTCCTGATCGCAATCCTGACTCTGGGCGCCGACTGGTTGCTCTCTCGCGGCGAGAGGCTGATCCTGCCTGAGGGGGTGCGTCGGCGATCTGTCGAGGAGATCAGGGTCGCGGCCTCGGTCTCGTGACTTCTCCGGAAATATCCGGTGCCGGGCTACGGTTGCCCAACGCGGCGCCTTTCAAGGCGCCGCGTGCAGTCACAAGAGAAAGGAAGACCCATGCGGAAATTCCTCCGCAGGTCCGTCTTCGGGGCGACCCTCCTCGCAGTGGCGCTGTTTCTGACAGCGTGTGGGGATGGGTCGGGTGGAGACGCGACTACTACAGCCCCCGATGGGGGCCCTGTCGACGGACCGACCATCACGGTGGCGTCCTTCAACTTCGGAGAGTCGGTAGTTCTGGCTGAGATCTATGCCCAAGCCCTCGAGGCGAACGGCTACACGGTCGAGAGGAATTTGAACCTCGGTGCCAGAGAGTTGATCTTTCCCGAGATCGAATCCGGCGCCATCGATTTCCTCCCCGAGTATCTGGGATCGGCGATCACAGTTGGCTTCGGTGAGCAGGCCCCAACCGATCAGGCCGAAGCCCTTCAGACTCTTCGAGACCTGTTCGCCGCGCAGTCGGTGACGGTGCTCGAACCGGCGCCGGGCCAGGACAAGAACGTGTTTGTGGTCACCGGAGACTTCGCCAGTGAGAACGGTGTCGCCACTGTCGCCGACCTGGCAGGAGCCGGGGAGGTCACCCTGGGCGGACCGCCCGAGTGCGAGGACCGCGCCACTTGCTATGCCGGTCTGGTCGAAACCTACGGGCTCGACAATCTCGGTTTCGAGTCGATCGCTGAGGGTGCCGCACGAGTGGCCGCCCTGGAGTCAGGCGAAATACAGATCGCCCTTCTCTTCTCGACGCAGCCGGTGATCACCGAGAAGGGTTTCCTTGCCCTGGAAGGCACCGATGAGATCATCGCTCCCGAGAACATCGTCCCGGTGGTGAGCAACGAGGTCGCCGAGGCCTATGGCGAGGACTTCGCCACCCTGATCAATTCGATCTCGGAGCTGATCACCACCGACGTTTTGTTGGGCCTCAACGGTCGAATCGAGATCGATGCCGAGAATCCCGAAGACGTGGCCACAGCCTGGCTGACGGAGAACGGCTTCCTCGGCGGTTGAGCTCTGCGTAATTGGGACCCACAGGGCCGCATATGACCCCTGTGGGTCCCAATTACGAGGACCATTGCTAGTCGACGCGTTCCTGTCACACGCATCTCGTACCTTCACCGGTAGGAGGTCGAAATGATCATCGATTGCCAGCAATGTGCGATGCGGGACACCAGTGCTTGCGACGACTGCGTCGTGACCTTTCTCCTCGATGGGGGCCCGCTCGAGCTCGATGACTCGGAAACCGAGGCTTTGAGGAACCTCGCCGGTGAAGGTCTTGTCCCGCGTCTCCGGCTGGTGCCGGTGGAGAGGAAGACCGGCTGACCACGCCCCGGTCGGCCCGAGCAGCCGAACCCGGAATCGGGCTGGGGCCGTTAGCCTCAGCCGGGCATGGTGAAGGTGTATGCGATCGCCCTGGTGGTCGGGGTCATCGGCCTGTTGGTGGTGATTCTCGGGGGTTCTCTCGCCGAGAATCTGGGCCGCGAGGGCGTTGATCCGGGGAGGAAACTCGGAAAGCCCGGAAGGGCCGTAATCGGTGGCCTGGTTGGATTCGGTATGGCCGGGATCTCGGCCGAGTTCGCACCATTGGATCTCCAATGGCCCAGCGCATTCGTCCTTGCGTTGGTTGGAGCCGCCGCCGGGGCCATCTGGGGGTTTTATGGCGCCGGGGTCGCCGAGACTTGATCCTTGCGATTTCCGACGTCCACTTCGCGCTCGATGCACTGCGACGGGTGGTCGAAATGGGAAAGCCGCTACTGATCCTGGGTGACCTGGTCAACCTGACCGACTATCGGACTGGGGAAGGGGCGGTGGCAGACGTCCTCGGACTGGAGTTCGCCCGTGCGTCGGCGGCGGCGCGAGCCGCCGGCGATTACGAAGGGATGAGAGACCTCTGGTTCGAGCGGGTCGCCGGGAGACTCGATGAGGTGCGGGCGGAGATCGGGGAGGCGGTCGACGCCCAATACCGTGAGGTGGCCCTGGCCCTCGAAGGAGGGACCGGTTTTGTCATCCATGGGAATGTGGATCGCCCGGGGAGTCTTCAAGCCAACCTGCCCGACGGCTTCGAGTACGTCCATGGTCAGGTGGTCGAGATCGAGGGGACCCGGTTCGGGTTCGCCGGTGGCGGGGCTCCAACCCCGCTCCAAGCGGAGGGAGAGATCTCCGATGACGAGATGAGACTTCTGCTCGAACAGATCGGCCCGGTCGACGTTCTCTGCACTCATGTCCCGGCGGCGGTCAGGTCCTTGCGCACCGACGTCATCACCGGCCGCGCCGAACGTGGCTCCGAGCCGATCCTGGACTATCTGCTCCGGGAAAGGCCGCGGCTACATCTGTTCGGCGATGTCCATCAACCTCAGGCCACCACCTGGCGCCTCGGGCCGACCCGATGTCGAAATGTCGGGTATTTCAGGGCGACCGGCCGCCCACTGCACATCGACACCGCCCGGACCGAATAGGCCGGTATCTCGCTAGGCTCGTCAGCCGGACGAGGACTGTGGAGAGATGGCCGAGGGAACCTTTCAGACGCTGGAAATAGATGCCCCACCCGAGGTGCTCTACGACGCCGCGGCGGACATCGCCTCCTACCCGGAATGGGCAACCGGGGTGAAAGAGGTGGAGATTCTCGAGAGCGGTCCTGACGGACGTGTCGACCGGGCCCGATTCGTGATCGAGGTCTTCGTCAAGGAGATCGAATACGTGCTCCGCTATGAGCACGACCGGCCGAATCGGCTGAGCTGGGTGGCCGAGGACAGTGACGACCTCGAGATGCTCGAAGGCTCCTATACCTTCACCCCCAACGACGGGGCCACCGAGGTGCTCTATGGCCTGAAGGTCGCATTGAAGTTCACGATGCCGGGGTTTCTGATGCGCCAGGCCGAGAAACAGATCGTGACGACGGCGTTGAGGGGCCTGCGCAAGAGAGTCACCGGCTCGGGCTGAGACCTTGCGAATCGTCCTCGTCACCGGCAAGGGAGGGGTGGGCAAGACCACCGTGGCCGCCTCCACCGCCCTGGCCGCGGCAGACGGCGGATACCGGACCCTCGTCACCTCCACCGACCCGGCGCATTCGCTGTCCGACGCGTTGACGGTCCATCTCGGCAGCGAGCCTTCGAAGGTCGTGGCGGGCCTCGACGGGCAACAAATCGACACCCAACGACAGCTTGACAAGTACTGGGGCTCGATCCGCCGCCAGCTCATGGATGTGCTCGATTGGGGTGGTGCAGGGGGAATCGAGGCCGAGGAATTCCTGGTCTTTCCCGGGATGGACGAGTTGTTCGCACTGCTCGAAGTGAATCGTCACGCTCGATCAGGGGTCTACGACGTGATCGTGGTGGACTGCGCACCGACCGCGGAGACCCTGAGACTTCTCTCGCTGCCCGAAGTTCTCAGCTGGTACTTCGAGAAAGTCCTGCCGACCGAGCGCCGGCTGATGCGTGCGGCACGCCCGATTCTCAGCCGGCTCACCGACCTTCCTCTCCCGGCGGACGACGTGTTCATCGCTGCCCAATCGGTCTTCCAATCGATCGAAGACGTCAAGGCTCTCATGTCGTCACCCGATGTGACTTCGGCGCGACTGGTGGTCAATCCGGAGAAGATGGTGATCGACGAGGCGCGGCGCACCTACAGCTATCTCGGCCTCTTCGGTTACGGCGTCGACGGAGTGGTGGTAAACCGGGTTCTTCCCGACATCGTGGCCGACCCCTATTTCGAGCGGTGGCGGGCGATCCAGAAAGGACATTTGGACACCATCGATGACGCATTTCCGGAGATTCCCCGGCTCTGGCTCCGTCTCTTCGACGACGAGATGGTTGGGATCGATCGCCTCCGTTTCATGGCTTCGGAGTTGTACGGCGACCAGGACCCGATCAAGGACTTCGTGGCCACCAGGCCGTTCCGGATTGTCGATGCCGACGGTGGGGTTTCGATGGAGATCGACATCCCGTTCGTTGACAAGTCCGAGCTCGACGTGTTTCGCACCGGGCACGAGATCTACATCCAGGTCGGGCCCTATCGGAGGTCCTTCATCCTCCCAGACGCGTTGCATCGACGCGAGGTGACACGGGCCCGCCTCGAGGGGGGAACCCTGACCGTTTCCTTCTCCGATCCGGACGCCCGGTCATGAAGGAGCAATCCGAGGCCGTGCAGGCCCTGGCTCGTGCGGGGAGGCGGGTGGTTTACCACTTGCTACAAGCGGCAGTGGAGGGGCTTAAGGCCGTGGAGGCCGTGATCGAGGAACTTGGCAATATCGGCGAGAATGACGGGAACAAGGCCGAAGCGACCAGAACCAGGATCGAAATCGAATGACCCAAGAGCCCAACAGCATCCGACCCGACGAAGTCCTGACCCCGTTCGGTGACGGCGTCCAGGTCCGTCAACTTGCCAAGGACGCGGTGTTGCTGGTGCCCAACTTCGCCAAATTGGTGGCTCGACTCCTGGCGGACCCTCGGGTCCCTCGTCGCTCGAAGATCGCCCTCGGCATGGCTGCGGCCTACGTGGTCAGCCCGATCGACCTTTTGCCCGAGTTCATCCCCGTCCTCGGCTGGCTCGACGATCTTCTCATCCTCACCTATGTCCTCGACCGGGTGATCGAGCGCGCCGGCCCGGAATTGGTCCAGGAGCATTGGGACGGCCCGGGTGACCTGCTCGGGCTGATCCGAGATGTGCTGGGAATGGCGCGAAATGTGATCCCCAGACGGTTTCGAGTCGTCCTCGACCGTCTCCACGGCTGAGCCGGCTCGGCTCTACTCTTCGACGATGGCCTTCTCCGACGGCATCGCCGACTTCAGATCCGACACTGTCACCCGGCCCACACCTGAGATGCTGGCGGCCATGGTTGCGGCGCCCCTTGGCGATGACGTCTACCACGACGACCCGACCGTGAACCTCCTGGAGGAGGAGTCGGCTCTGGTCACCGGCAAGGGGGCGGCGATCTTCGTCCCGACCGGGACCATGGGAAATCAGCTTTCGATCATGGCCCACACCCACCCCGGCGAGGAGATTCTCGCCCATGAGGGGAGCCATGTCCGCAGCATCGAGGCAGGGGCGCCTCAGGCACTGTCCGGTGTCGGCTTCCGGACGGTGGCCGGCGACGGTGGGCGCATCGAGCCCGGAGATGTCGAACAGGCAATGGAGCTGAGCGGGTTCTTCCCTCGCATCGGCCTCCTGGTGTGGGAGAACACCCACAATCTGTCGGGGGGACGGGTGATCCCCATCGACCTTATGGAAAAGACCTCCCAGGTGGCCCGTTCCCATTCCTTGAAGATTCACATCGACGGGGCAAGGATTTTCAATGCGGCGGCGGCGTCGGGGGTTGGGGCGGATCGCTACGCGGCCATGGCCGACACGATCCAATTCTGTTTCTCGAAGGGGCTGGGGGCCCCGGTCGGTTCGATCGTTTGTGGCTCCCAGGAAATGATCGACGAGATTCGCTACCTCCGGAGGCGCCTCGGTGGAGGGATGCGTCAGGCAGGGGTGCTGGCGGCCGCGGCGCGGGTGGCCCTCGCCGGCAGGGAGAGGCTCATCGAGGATCACATCCTTGCGCGCACGCTCGGTGCCGGTCTTGCCGAGCGGTTCCCGGGCTCAGTGGACCTGATGCTGGTCGAGACCAACATGGTGCGTGTCGAATTCTCCGCGTTAGGGATGGATTGGGCGGAGGTAAGTGGGAGGCTTGATGCGTCCGGGATCAAGATCAACCGACCCTTGGCGGGATGGTGGAGGATCGTCGCCCATCGCGATGTCGACTCCAGGGACGTGAGCCGGCTCCTGGCGACTTTGGGGTAACCGAGCCGAAAAGGCGGGAGTCGGATAGCAAGTGAGTGTCGGAATCCTCTTTCCCGGTCAGGGGAGTCAGCACGTCGGGATGGGGAGGGACCTCTTCGAGGCCAGACCCGACCTGCTCGGGGAGCGAGCCGACCGGGCACTCGGGTTCTCACTCCGGTCGATGTGCCTCGATGGGCCTGAAAACGAGTTGACTCGCACCGAGCATGCACAGCCTGCGCTGTTCGCCCTCTCGTTCGCCCTGTGGGACGTCTTTGCCACCGAGACGGGCATCACCCCCGCGGGAGCAGCCGGGCACTCGCTTGGGGAATACACCGCCCTGACCGCGGCCGGTGTTTTCGACTATGACGCCGCCCTCTCGGTTGTTGCCCGCCGCGGGCAGGCGATGGCAGAGGCCGCGGATCTTGCGCCTTCGGGGATGGCGGCGTTGCTCGGAGCGGATGAGGCCGAAGCCGAGATGATCTGCGCCGGGCGGAGGGAGATAGGCGGCCGGCTCGAGGTGGCCAACATCAACGCCCCGGGCCAGGTCGTCGTTGCCGGCGGATCCGCAGACATCGAATGGCTGGTGGAGAATGCCCGGGAGCTCGGTGTCAGGCGGGCGATCCCACTCAAGGTCTCAGGGGCGTTTCATTCGACATTCATGGAGTCGGCGGCGGCAGTCGTCGCCATGGCACTCGAGAAGCTTGAGCCCCGAGAGCCTGCGTTCCCGGTTTGGGCCAACACGACAGCGAGGCCCCACAAGGCCGACACGGTCGCCGAGTTGCTGGCCCGACAGGTGGTCTCTCCGGTGCGCTTCTCGGACAGCCTCGAGGATATGGCGGCTGCCGGTATCGACACATTCATTCACGTCGGGCCAGGAGAGGTGACCGCCGGTCTGGCCAGGAGGACGGTGGAGGGTGCCCGGGTGCTCGTGGTGTCCGGCATCGAGGACATCGGAGCAGCGGTCGAGGCCATCGGTACGATGGGTCAACCTTGAGGAGACGTTGATGCGCAACGCCGAGATAACCGGTTGGGGCAAGTGCATGCCGCCCAATGTGTTGTCCAACCACGACCTGGAGCAATTGGTTGACACCTCCGATGAATGGATCACAACCCGCACCGGGATCAAGGAGCGGCGGATCAGCCACGTCGAAGCGTCCGAACTCGGAGCCGTTGCCGGTCTGAGGGCTCTCGCCGCGGCAGGCAAGAGCGTCGACGAGGTGGACCTGATCCTGGTGGCCACCTGTACCGGTGACTCCATCATCCCCTCTACCGCCTCGGTGGTGCAGAAGAGGATGGCGGCATGGAACTCGGCGGCGATGGATATCAATGCGGCGTGCTCGGGCTTCGTATACGGGCTTGTGGTGGGCACCAACATGATTCGGGGCGGTACCCATAAAACCGTGCTTGTGATCGGCACCGAGAAGCTCCACCACCTGATGGATTTCACTGATCGGGCCACCTGTGTTCTCTTTGGTGACGGCGCCGGAGCCGTGGTCCTCGAGCCGACTGACGAGCCGATAGGCGTGCTCTCTTCGGAGCTGGGAATGGATGGCTCGGTGGGGCACATCCTCCAGACTCCAAGGGACGGCACGGCTGGAGATCGAGAGCACCTCGATCCTTCCGTCTGTGCGCTCACCATGGAAGGCCAGGAGGTCTTCCGGAGAGCCGTCACGACCATGGCCGACTCGACCGCGAGGGCTATCGAGGAAGCCGGTCTCTCAATCGAGGACATCGACCTTCTGATACCTCATCAGGCAAATGTGAGGATCATCGATGCCACTGCCCGCAGACTGCGCTTCGACGAGGCCAAGGTGTACGTCAATATCCATTCGTACGGCAACACCTCTGCGGCGACGATCCCGGTAGCCCTGACCGAGGCCCTGGAAGAGGGCAGGATCAAGCCGGGCTCGACGATCGCCTTCACTGCATTCGGGGGTGGGCTCACCTGGGGCTCTGCCATCTATCGATGGGGCTCGCGGGTCGAGCCTTTGGGGGAGAGCGACGCCCAGCTGCCGCCGCCGGACCGAACGACGATGGAGCTTCTGCAACCCAACTTCGACTTTTTCGGCCTGCCGGAGAAACTGACGTGAAAGTGCCCGACGGGGGAAGAGTGGCGTTGGTCACAGGCGGGTCACGGGGAATCGGCCGAGCGATTGCGATCCGACTTGCCGGATCTGGTCACCAGGTGGCCGTCAACTACGCGCACAACGCTGCCGCGGCGGAGGAAACGGTCGGCATCATCGAGTCGGGGGGAGGGCGGGCCATCGCGTATGGCGCCGATGTATCCCAGGAGGACCAGGTCCAAGAGATGTTCGCGAAGGTGAGAGTGGCGCTGGGCCCGGTGTCGATCCTGGTCAACAATGCCGGGATCACCAGGGACAACCTGCTGCTGCGTATGAGCCCGAAAGACTTCGACGCCGTGATCGACACCAACCTGCGATCCACGTACCTATGCACCAGGGCCGCGCTGCGGGGGATGCTCAAGATGCGATGGGGACGGATCGTGTCGATTGCTTCTGTAGCCGGAATCGGGGGAAATGCCGGTCAGGCCAACTATGCGGCCTCCAAGGCAGGGATGATCGGATTATCGAAGTCGATAGCGAAGGAGATCGGGTCTCGCGGGATCACCGTGAACGTCGTGGCGCCGGGTTTCATCACCACCGACATGACCGAGGACCTCGGGGACGGGGTCAAACAGGGTCTGACCGACTCCATCTCACTCAGGCGTTTTGGGACTCCCGACGAGGTGGCCGCGGTCGTCGACTTTCTTGCCTCAGAGGGTGCCTCGTACATCACCGGCCAGGTGCTGCCGGTCGATGGAGGCCTTGTTCTGTAACTTCTCCGAAACTCATAGACCAACGAAAGGGAGCAAAGGAATGGATAGAAGCGAAGTAGCCGAGCGTCTGGGCGGCGTCCTCGTATCGGAGCTTGGGCTCGATGCGGCCAAGATCTCCGAAGAGGCGCACTTCGAGGAGGATCTCGACGTGGACAGCCTTGGCGTGGTCGAGCTGCTGATGGCGCTCGAAGACGAGTTCGGGGTCAAAATCCCCGACGAGGAAGCCGAGTCGATCATGACAGTCGGCCAGGCCATCGACGTCGTTTACGCCAAGCTGGAAGGCTGATCTTTGATGTCACCCGAGCGACGACGAGTCGTCGTCACCGGGCTTGGGGCGGTCACGCCGATCGGAGACGATGTCAACTCCACCTGGAAGGCGATGCTCTCCGGATCCTCTGGCATCGGGCCGATCACCCAGTTCGACACCACCGGATATCGGACCACGATCGCCGGAGAGGTCAAGGAATGGGATCCGGAAGCGCACTTCGACCGGCGCGAAGTGCGTCGTCTCGACCGCTACACCCAGTTCTTCCTGGTGGCGGTTCGCCAGGCCCTGCAGGAGGCCGGTCTTTCGTTCGACCAAGATGACGAAGCCGCGGCCCGAGCCGGGGTGATGGTCGGCGCAGGTTTCGGAGGGATGGGGTCGTTCATCGAGGAAATCGAGACACTCGTCGATCGGGGCCCGGGCCGGGTCAGCCCCACCGGCGTTCCCAGGATCATCCCCAACATGGCGGCCGGCCTGGCCTCGATCGAGCACCACCTCCTCGGCCCGGTCTCCTGTGTGGTCACCGCGTGTTCCGCCTCGGCCAACGCTATCGGCGATGGAGCCGAATGGATCCGACGCGGTGCGGCCGATGTGGTTGTGGCCGGGGGGGCCGAGGCTGCAATCACCACATTCGGCATAGCCACCTTCGCCCAGGCCAGGGCGCTGTCGAGTCGAAACGACGAGCCCACCCGGGCCTCGCGCCCGTTCGACGCGGGGCGGGATGGATTTGTCATGGGAGAGGGCGGTGCCGCCCTGATTCTCGAGGACGAGGGCCATGCCCGGGCCCGAGGGGCGACGATCCTCGCCGAGTTGACCGGCTACGGGATGTCAGCCGACGCCTATCACATCACTCTTCCCCGACCGGGGGGCACCGGCGCAGCACGTGCCATGACCGCCGCTCTCGCCGATGCCGCCCTCGATCCGACCCAGGTCGGTTATATCAACGCCCACGGGACGTCGACCGAGGCCAACGACTCAACCGAGACCGCCGCCATAAGGATTGCCCTGGGCGACGCCGCCGACCGGATACCGATCTCGTCGACCAAATCGATGACTGGTCACATCCTGGGCGGGGCCGGAGCGGTCGAGGCGGTGGCCTGCATCATGGCCCTGCGCGATCAGGTCCTTCCTCCCACCATCAACTACGAGGTGCCTGATCCGGCGTGTGACCTCGACTACATCCCCAACGAGGCCAGGGCGGCCACGCTGGACCACGCGATGTCCAATTCGTTCGGGTTCGGCGGGCACAACGTGTCCTTGGTCTTCTCAAGAGTTTGATTGCGGGCCGACTTTGCCCATCGGGGCAGCCTCAATTGCCGTGAAGGTCAAGCCCTTCGAAGCATCTCACCTCGGGCAAACAGACGCCGGTCGGCCCGAGCTACCGCCTCGACCCGGTCTCTGGCTCTTTCTTCTCCTGCCATTCCGCGAGGCTCCGATAGACCAACGCCAGGATCAGGACCATCCCAAGGGTCACGATGGTGAATGAGATGATCGACGCCAGGGCCGCCCAGCCCACACACGTTGTCTCGCAGCTGACATCGGTGACGATCCAACCCAGGGCTCCTGCGAGGACCCCCACCACCAGCGCCGGGATGGCGATCCAGGGGTTCGGCCTCCGTCTCACCTGGGGCGGCCTCGCTCGTTGAGCTCAGCCGCATCGAGGATCTCCCGCGGGGCCAACTCGGGTGGGATGGGAAAGACCCGTCCGGTTTCGCGGGGTGGGTGAAAGGCAACTTCGACCTCGCGGTGCCAGGCCAACGCAAGAACCAGGAACGCCGTGATCACCGAGACGACGGCTGCGGAGACCGGCTGGAAGGCCGCGAGCCCGACGGCAAGCAACGGCCAGATGACCCTGACCGCATAGAGACCTCCGGGGAGAACTCTCGAGTACCAAAGGGCGCAGACGGGGGCGCTGAGCCCTATGACGACGGTGGCGGCTGTTGGCCGGTCCCAGGCCGCCAGCCCAACGGCGACTGGTGTGGCTGCTAGCACCAGGCTGACCAGCACTGCTCGAGTCGGAGGGCCGGTGGCCGACGGGAGCTTGCGGATCCGTTGGGTGACGATGGGGAGGAAGAGGAGCACGCCGGACGTGATCGAGACCGCGAGTGCCACAAACCAGATCGGGTCGACAGGCCGAATCACCGCAATCAGGAGAGTGGCTGCGACCGTGACCATGCCGGTTCGCAAAGCCCAGCGTCCCCCGACGACGATCATCCCGGTGACTGAGATGGTCGCCATGGTGAGAAGTCCCAACCCCACCAGAAACACCGACCAAGGAGCCAGCGGGCCCGGGTTGACCATAAGGGCCACGGCCCAGAGTATGACGGCGAGGAGCGGGGAGGCGGAGGCCAGTGGAACCCTCACGCCGGGAGTCTCGCATCCAGGGCGGTCAAGCCGAAGTCGGGTCCGCCGATTCCTCGTGTTGGCTGAGCACCCTCAAGCCCTGGTGGTCGGCGACCCTGGCCGACTCGCCCGGCTCCCACATGGTTTCCTCACGCCAGACCTCGCCAGGGCGCAGGGTGACCACCGCACCGTGCCCCGGTTTCTCCTGATGCAGCCCGGCGAGCGAAGAGCCGATGAGCCGAAGCCGGCCAGCCTGGATCGGGTCCTGATGTGACACGATCACCACATCTCCATGGGGGTGCTCGGTGTCGAGTCGACGGGCGGTGGCGGCCATTCGCTCTGCCAGGTCGTTCAACGATTCCTCTGCAAATTCCAGCATCTCAGGATGCTCGAGGTACGCCTCGAGCTCACCCGGGAACGTGACAGGGAGATCGCCCCAAGTGTGCCCGCGCCAACGGCTGGTGACCCGCCATTCGGTTAGTCCTGGGTCGACCTTCACCGGGACGCCGGTCCGGCTTGCGATCTCCTCGGCGGTGCGCAGGGATCGCTCCAAGGGGGAGGACCAGATCGCAACCACGGGTCGGGGCCCGAGGTAGCGCCCCACCCGTCGGGCCTGCTCCAGCCCGCGGGGAGAGAGCCCGAACCCCGGTAGGTCGGAGTAGACGAGATGATCGGGGTTGTCGACTTCGGCGTGACGGACCAGATGCATGAGGGCAGCCATTGCCCTTCAGTTTGGCCGTTCCTGTCACCTGTCATGGGTAACTTGGCCGGGGTGTGGACCGAGCCGATCCTTCACGTCGACATGGATGCCTTCTTCGTCGAGGTGGAGCGGCTCGAGAACCCGGCGCTACGAGGCCAACCGGTGGCAGTCGGCGGCGGGGGCAAGAGGGGCGTGATTGCCAGCGCCTCCTACGAGGCGAGAAAGCTGGGAGTCCACTCAGCCCAACCAACGGCCATCGCCCTCCGTCTGTGCCCGGAGCTCGTGGTGGTGACTCCGGATCACCGTCGCTATGGCGCCGTCTCCGAGCAGGTGTTCGAGATCTTCAGGTCGTTCACGCCCTATGTCGAAGGCCTCGGTGTCGACGAGGCGTTCCTCGATGTTCTCGGCTTGCGGTTCCACTATGAGTCGCCGGTAGCCGTCGGTCAGCAGATCCGGGCCCGAATCAAGGCCGAACTGGGGCTGCCGGCATCGGTCGGCGTTGCCGCCACCAAGTTCATGGCAAAGCTCGCCTCCGAATCGGCCAAGCCCGACGGGTGTCTCCACATTCGCCGTGCAGATCAGCTCGATTTTCTCCACGCACTGCCGGTGAGCTCGCTGTGGGGGGTGGGCCCCGCCACGCTCGCGGGTCTCCAGCGGCTGGGGGTGGAAACAGTCGGCGATCTCGCCGAGCTTCCAGACGCCGCCGTGATATCAGCCCTGGGCCCTGCGAACGGGCGGCATCTTCTCGCCCTGGCCCGGGGGATCGACGACCGGGTGGTTGAGCCCGATCTGGGCGCCAAGTCGGTTTCGGTGGAGGAGACCTACGAAACCGACCTCGCCGGTCGCGACGTGGTTGAAACCGCGCTCATGGCACACGCCCAACGGCTCTCCAACCGGCTCCGGCGAAGCGGGTTGGCGGCGAGGACGATCACCGTCAAGGTGCGCTACGAGGATTTCACAACCATCACCCGCAGTCTCACCAGCGCAAGCGCCCTGGACAACCCTCGTGATCTCTACCGGGTCGGTCTTGGATTGCTCGAACAGGTTGACCTCGGGAGACCGGTTCGCTTGCTGGGGTTGGGTGGCTCGGGCCTGGAGGACGGAAGCCAACCCAGACAGTTGACACTTGACGCCACCGAAGAATGGAATCGGCTGGCCGATGCAGTGTCCGGAGTCCAGGATCGATTCGGTGATCACGCCGTGGAGCCCGCCCGTCTAGTGGAGCCGCCGTCTGTTCCGCGAGCAACGGAGCAGTGAAACTGTCTCCGGGTGATGTGTATTGTTTCAACCGGGCTTGGATCTAGCTTGAGGAACGAGTAGCGATGCCCCTCGACGAACACGAACAAAAGATCCTGTCGGAGATCGAGCGCCAGTTCTACGAAGAAGACCCCGAACTGGCTCGGGCGGTCCGCGACATCAGTCGGCCTTCCCGTATCGGGACGCGTCTCGCCGTCCTCGGAGTGATCGCCGGCCTGGCAATCGTGATCGGATTCTTCACGACCAGAACTTTCGTCGCCATCATCGGGTTCGCCCTCCTGGTGGTTTCGGCAACCGCACTCGTGAGCGGGATACGCGTTCGCGGGTGGCAGGTGACGGAACCCGAGCCCGACGACGACTGAATCGGGCCCACTCCACCCCGACTCGTCACGCCGCGCCCGTTTTCGAGCGGCTAATGTTCCGGCCCCCGGCGGCATCCCAGGGAGGGTAGGGACGCCCCCAAGGAGGAGGACACGACCCCATTCTCAGGGTCGTCGCTGAGTTGTAGGAAGGGACGAGTGGAGCAGTCATTCACAGCCGAGCAGGCATGCCGGCTCACCAATTGCACGCATCATCAACTTCGTTATTGGGATCGTGTCGGTTTGGTAAATCCTTCCGTGCAACGCACCGGCGGACGACCAGGGGTCAGACGTCTCTATTCGTTTCGCGATCTCGTCGCGCTGCGCGTTGTGCGCAGCCTCCTCGACAATGGGATGTCGCTCCAGAGGGTGCGCCGAGCTTGGGACTATTTGCGGCGTGAGGGCGAGATGGAGAATCACCTAGCCGACATCAAATTGGTCACCGACGGTCAGACGATCTTTCACGTGGGCTCCGACGAGGGCGAGTTGATGGACGCGCTGCGTCAGGGCCAGTTGGCGTTCTTCGTCGCGATCGATGAGATCGCACGAGAAGTCGAAGAAGATGTCACCCGTTTCGAGTTGGATCGAAACCGGTTCCTCGACATGCTGCGCCGGGTGGAGGATGACGTGGTCGACGAGCAGCAAGCGGCCAACAGGTAGCTCAGGGCTCGCGGTCGATCAGTGACCGCAGGCTGAAGGCAGCCCTCGCCCGCTCCGGGCCTTCGTACCGGAGTTTCAGCCACTGTTCGAAGTAGTTGAGATCCGATTTGGTAGCCCTGCCGTTGCGACCCCCGTAGATAGCGGCCGAATACGACCTGGCGATCGGCACCAGCACCCGGTCCCGAGCATTCGCAAACTCGAGCGGGGTTTGATGCTCGGGGATCGGCTGTCCTAGATCGGCGAGCCGGTCGACCATCTCGTCCCAGACGGCTGTGATGTCGCCTTCCTCGATCTTTCTCAGTCGACGTCGACGACGGACTCCTTTCAATATCGGGATGCCGCATGCCAGCAGGACCAGCGCGGGAAGGATCCACCACCACGAGGCGATGTCGAATGCGGATCCGCTCCGGTCGATCAGGTTGCCCTCATCGTCGAGCTGGCCGGGGATACGGCTGTCATCGATGAAACCTGGCCTGGAAATGTCCGGGGCGTTGGGATCAGGTGGCGGAAGATAGGCCACCGGGTCGAAGCCGGCAGTGACGCTCTCCGGCTGTGTCTCGTCACCCCGCGGCGTGGGGTCGAACTTCACCCAACCAAATCCGTCCATCCACATCTCGACCCAGGCGTGTGCGTTGTTGTCGCGAACAACGATGACTTCGGTGCCGTCCGACTGGGTCTGGACCCGGCCGGGAGTGAATCCCCACACCACACGACTGGGGATACCGGCGGCCCTGCCCAGCACCGCCATCGAGGCCGCGAACTGCTCGCAGTACCCGGTCCGATAGTTGAGACTCGTCGGCTCGGTCAACCATTCCTGGAGGTCGAGCACGCCGTGCCCCGTCGAGACCTCTGTGGAATACACGAACTCACCACTGACCCGGAACCAGTGCTCGAGAAGCCAGGCTCGCTCAAAGTCGGTCGTCGCGCCCAGTGTCTGCTGTCTAGCCACCCGACCGATCGCCGGAGGCATGTCCTCGTCGAGCTCGATGAATCGCTCGATGTCCGCGGGTCCCTCCACTGGGTCACCGCCCGGCCCCGGCTCCGCCGGGAACAACCCATCCTCTGCTGCATTGGCGAAGAGCGGGCTCAGGGTCCCGTCAGGGAGGGTGGCGAGCGCTCCAAGGTCGGCTTCGATGTCGGGGAACACGGCCTCCACCTGATACTGGTCACCCTCGCCCATCTGCGCCTGATAGAGGATCGACCCGTCGGGAGTGGTCTGGAAGCCCGATACGTTCACGGAGTCCGACTGGAGGAACCTTGCGATCCCGGCTGTGGGCAGAACCGGGGAACGGAGGAGACCGATCTGGATCCGCTCGCTTATGACCTGCGTTGTCCCCCTGTAGGCGTGCTCGGGATCGCCACCTGCCGACTCGGGTGTGTAGAAATCGGCGTCGGCGGTGGTCGGGCGCCAGGTTGACCCGTCGAAGTCGTCGAGACTCTCCATCCTCCAGTAGACCTCGCTGGCGGGCGGGGCCCCGTCGCTCAATGTGGCCTGGAACAGCACCGCGTTGGAGCGTTTGATGATCCGTTGCCTGAGGTCGGCGAGGCGGTCGAAGGCCACACCTCCGAATCCAGGGCCATAGCCACCACCCAGTCGCCAGGGGAGGTTGCCGTTCGGTGGCACCAGTCCCGCTGCTCCCTGAGTGGCGAATAGGGACCCGGTGGCAACGAGAAGGGCGATTGTGATGGCCCAGCCTCGGGCTCGCCTGGGGAGAGGTCTTCCGTCGAGGTCCCTGACCCGGCCGGCATCGTTGCGTCGCTCCAGTGCGACCGCGGCGACGGCGAGGGCGACGACGGCGATCGAGGCGCCCATCCATCCACGCCCTGCCCGCACTCTGTCCATGACTGCGAATTGGAGATACAGCGCCAGGGAGGGAACCACCATCGCCGTTGTGGGCCCGCTGGTAGCACCCCACACGTAGAGGGCCCCGGTCACCCACATCACGACCGCGAGGATGCCGATCAAACCCGAAGTCGGGAACACCGGGGCAACACCGAACCTGATCAGGTCCAACGCCTGGGCGAACTCGTGCGCTACCTCACCCGGTGTTGCCAGGGTGGGGATGAATCCAGCGATCAGGGTCTGGGGGACCGAGATCCGAAGGAAGAGGGCGATCGCGAGGATCGTGAAGATCGCGATCCCCAACCTTCGGTTCTTGATGGTCTGGCCGAGCAGCCACCAGACAACTCCTCCCAAGAAGACGGCGGCGATCATGATCAACTGCCATTGGGGGGCCTGCTCACCCGTGGCGAGGAGACGCCCCATGCGGGTCAGCATCAGCACGAAGGCTGCGAGGCCGGCTATCCGACCGAGGCTGTTGTCCATGCCGTCCTCATGGTTGTGACCCAGGCCGGGGCCCAGAGTTGGTCCGGGTCGATCGACACTGTCGCCACTCCGAACCGGTGGAATCCGACAAGAGTTTGGGAGGTGGAGGAAGAGACAGTCATCAGCACCGTCGTGGGGTAGTCCCTGACCAGAAGTTGTTGGACCGAAAGCAGAGACCGATCGGCGATCCCGGTGATGATCACCAGGGCCCCGCCACCGCCCTTTTGCCGGATGCGGGTGGCCACGGCCTGGATATCGATCGCCGGATCGGGCTGGACCAGTGCCAGGCGCTCCATCGCCGACTCGTACCGTGAGGCGTCGATGGGATCGGCGTCGCCGGCCCAGAGGTCGGCGTCGAAACCGGAGCTGACGAGATGAGTCACGATCGTTGCCGCCCCTGACACCGCCTTCTCGAAGGCATTGTGTGACTCGTAGCTCGCATCCCGGACGTCGAGCAGGACCAGAGCTCGCGATTGCCAGGGTGTCTCCAGCTGACGGATCATCAATTCGTCGGTCTTGGCCGAGGAGGGCCAATGAACCCGCCGCAGGTCGTCTCCACGCTGATACTCGCGAAGTGTGTAGAAGTCCTCACCGCCGCGGCGGCTGTGCTCGGGCCGGGAGGCCTGCATCGTCGGATCCTGGCCCCTGACGATGGGAAATCCACTCAGCTCCTCGAGTGTGGGATAGACCACGATCCTGTCGACCGGCCCTGTTGACAAACGGGTCTCGGCAAGACCGAGTGGGTCGGCGGTGCTCACCATTGTGGGGCCCACCCGATAGACGCCGCGGGGCCTACATGTCACCCGGTAGGTAGCCGTGGTCGACTCACCCTTCCTCAGCCTGGCGAACTCGAATGTGGCCATCCCCAACTGGTTGACGTCGTCCTCGATCGATATGTTCCCGATCGCCCGGCGGGATTGGTTCTCGATGAGCAACGTCACGGTCGTGGTGTCACCGTCATGGACGGTGGCCGAGCCGAGACGTCGATGCACCTCGAGCTGCGAGTGCCGGGGGCGCACCAGGATGATCGCGATGACTTGTGAGATGAGGAGGAACAGCGCCGTCAGCAGAAGCTCGATGTCTCCAAGGGCGTACCACAGGACCACGAGGGCGAGACCGGCTCCGGAGAAGGCCCATCCCCGCAGGGTCGGCATCAGGTGGCGATCCTGGAGGTGGTGCCTGGCACCCTGAGCCTGGTCATTATCTCGTCGATCACCTCCGTCACCGTCTCGCCACGCATCTGGGCTTCAGGTCGGAGCGACATGCGATGCTCGAGAACCGAATGGGCCAGCGCCTTGACATCGTCGGGGGTCACGTACTCGCGACCCTGCGAGGCGGCCATGGCCCGTCCCAGACGCTGCAGGAATAGTGCTGCTCGCGGCGAGGCCCCGAGCAGCACGTCGGAGTGGTTCCTGGTTCCCTCGACAAGGTCGACTATGTAGGTCTTGACCGATGGTGAGACCGCCACCTCCTGGGCAATCGTGACCATCTCGTCCACCTCGCCGATCGAGACGACGGGCTCCAGATCAAAGAAGGTGGACCGGATGGCATGGGTGTCGAGGATCTCGAGCTCTTTGACCCGGCTCGGGTAACCGATCACCACCCGCATCATGAATCGGTCCAACTGGGCCTCGGGAAGGGGATAGGTACCCTCGTGCTCGAGTGGGTTCTGGGTGGCCATCACCATGAAGGGAAGCGGCAGAGCCCTGGTGGTGCCATCTGAGGTCACCTGGCGTTCCTCCATTGCCTCGAGCAAGGCGGACTGGGTCTTGGGGCTGGCCCGGTTGATCTCATCGCCCACCACCAGGTTGGCGAATATCGGCCCGGGCTTGAACTCGAACTCGCTGATGTTGCGGTCCCAAACCGAAACGCCGGTCACGTCGGAGGGAAGCAGGTCGGGGGTGAACTGAATCCGGTTGAAGATGCTGTCGATGGAACGGGCCACCGATTTTGCGAGTTGGGTCTTGCCCACTCCAGGGACGTCTTCCACGAGGACGTGACCCTCCGCCACAAGGGCCAGAAGGACCAGCTCGACGACATCTCGCTTTCCCTGGATGACCTTCTCGACATTGGTCGCGATTCGATCGAAACGCTCGCTGAAGGTCGCAATCTGCTGTGGTGTCACCTCGATCAATGAAGACTCCCGCGTCGATCTTTATTTGACGAGACTCTACCGGCGACGGCGAACTGCGAGGCTAGAGTGTCAGGTGGGGAAAGGGTATCGCTCGATGGGACAACGGCTGGGGCTGGGTGGCGGCCTGCTGATGCTGATACGTAGGCCTGTCCTGTTCTGGGAGGCCATTCGTGCTGCAGTGGCCATGCGTTCGCGTGGAGGCGTGACGCCATCTCCCGACTATCTCGCCTGGAGACTTCACACCGCCTATGGCGACGACGCCTCATCCGTCAGGCCCGAAGACCTCGCCGCCTACCTCGGATGGCGACGGATGATGAGAAAGCTCTCATGAGCGCCAAGCTGGTGGATCGCATCCAGGACATTCCCGGTGTGGCCGCCGTGTCCTTGGATCTCGAGGATCCCGACGGCGGTGGGATCAATGTCCGCCTTGAGCCCGACGCCGACGAGATGGAGGTGATGGAGCGGGTCCGGGCCCTTCTCGTCGCCTACGGCGTGCGATCCCAAGGCTATCCCATTTTGCGTGTCGGCCGGACCCGGATCACCGGGGATCGAAGGTTGGGAGTCGACGTTCGAATCACCCCGATCAAGGGCGGGGCACGGGTCGAAGTCGTGGGGAACACAGTCAGATCGTTTCGAGTGGTCCCCCCTGATCCGACGGTCATAGCCCAGGGGCTCGCTGATGCCTGGTGCCAGGTCCTGGGGAGGGCTCCGGTGGAGATAGCCCGAGTTTCGGTCACCGGGGACAAGACATTGGAAGTCGTGGCCCTTGATACTCCTGTCGAGCGAACCGGAGAGGCTGACCTCACCGATGGTTGGACCCAGGCTCTCGCCGTGGCGGTGGGGGAGGCCATCGGGGTGATATCCAAGGGCGAAGAGGCTATTGCGGCAAACGTGCCCAGCACTCCTTGGTAACGTCGCGGACGCAATAAAGCGACTGTATGGCCAGGGTTCTTGTCCTCAACGCGAGTTACGAGCCGCTCTCGGTGGTGACCACACGCCGGGCGGTCGTCTTGGTGCTGCGTCAAAAGGCAAGTGTCGTCGTGGGCAAGGACGAGGTCTGGCTCTCTGAGCGCTTCTCAGTCGAGGTCCCATCCGTGGTTCGGCTCAATCGCTATGTGAAAGTGCCGTACCGTCGGGCGGCGCCGGTCACCAGGAGGGCGGTGTTCGGGAGAGACGGCCACCGTTGCCAATACTGTGGTGGGCCGGCCGAGTCCCTGGACCACATCATGCCTCGTTCCAAGGGCGGCAACCACACGTGGGACAACGTGGTGGCCTGTTGTCGGCCCTGCAACATACGAAAGGGCGACCGTCTCCCGGCGGACGCGGGTCTCCGTCTCGACAGCAAACCGGGGCCACCCCGTCAGTACGCCTGGATCTACGCCTCAACCGGTTATCAGGTGGACCCGGCCTGGCACCCCTATCTCGGGGCAGCTTAAGACCCGCAGAACGCAAAGCGCAGAACGCAAAGCGCAGAACGCAAAGCGCAGAACGCAAA
>JBBDWM010000023.1:0-61035 GCA_040902845.1 Acidimicrobiia bacterium | reverse complement strand
CGCAGAACGCAAAGCGCAGAACGCAAAGCGCAGAACGCAAAGCGCAGAACGCAAAACGCAGAACGCAAAACGCAGAGCGCTGAACGCTTAGCGCCCGGGCCTCCATTACGTCGCCCCCCACTCCCGCCGCCCATCTGGTCGCGTTCTTGCGTTTGGCGTTTTGCGCATTGCGGGCGCCCGGAGGGCGCCCTTTGCGTTTTGCGGCGCCCCGAATTGCGCCCTTGCGTTCCGCGGGGGCCCGAAGGGCACCCAGGTGGGGGAAAAGGTTGACAAGTGGGGGGAAGTGGGTCATAGTGGCGCTCACGGCCCACGAAGGGGGTCAGCAGGTGCGGACGGACGGAAATGAGAAGAAGTGTTCCTTGGCGAGTTCTTCCACAGTCTCGACGGTAAGGGCCGGGTGGTCCTGCCCTCCCCTCTCCGCCGTGGTCTCGAGGAGGGTTGTGTGGTCGCCAAAGGTCAGGACGGTCAGCTTGTCCTCTTCGCTGTGGACGACTTCGAGGCAAAGGCCGCCGCGGTGATCGAGAAGCCGCAAAACCGGAGCGGGCGCCGTTTCTCGCGGACCGTGTTCGGTGGTGCCGATCTCCAGAGCCTCGACAAGTCAGGCCGGCTCCTGATCAAACCCGATCTCCGTGAGTTCGCCGGACTCGAGGGCAGCACCGAGATCGCAGTGGTCGGAGTCTTCGACCACGTCGAGTTGTGGAATCGAGACCGATATCTCACCGACCGGGTCACCGGGGACGAGAGCTATCTGGAGGAGGACGACTGAACCGACATCGATCGAACCGGCTGGCCCATCGCCAGCCCCCCGGAACCAATTGGAAGGCCCCTGACTCCGCCCGCTTCCTTTGGTACCAGCGCCCGGGGGGCTGGCAATGAGCCAGGAGCGGAGGGGAAATGGCCGGGACTACCACCGGCCGGTCTTGGCTGATGAAGTCGTCGGGCTGATTGGCCCCGCGCTTCCCGGGGTGGTGGTGGACGCCACTTTCGGGGGAGGAGGCCACGCCAGGCGTTTGCTGGACGAGTTCGGAGAAGACGTGACATTGATAGGGATTGACAGAGACCCCGCCGCCCTGGCCAACGCCAGGGACCTCGGCGTGGTCGCCATCCAGGGCAACTACAGCGAGATGTCGGCCCTCGTCTCCTCGATCATCCCGGCCCAGATCAGTGCAGTGCTCTTCGACTTTGGCGTGTCGTCCCATCAGTTGGACGAGGCGATCCGAGGCTTCTCATACCGCAACGACGGCCCGCTCGATATGAGGATGGGGCCCGACGCCGAGCACGACGCAGCAGAGATCGTCAATGAATGGCCGGAGGACCGCCTCACCGACGTGATCCGTCGCTTTGGCGAGGAGCCGCTGGCCCGGCGCATCGCCAGAGCCATCGTCGCTGCCCGTCCCATTGAGTCGACCAGCCAGCTATCCACCGTCATCGCAGAGGCATTGCCTGCGGCCCGTCGCCGGGTGGGTCATCCCGCCCGGCGCACCTTTCAGGCAATCCGGATCGCGGTCAACGGTGAGCTGGATGCAGTGCAACGCGGTCTCGATCAGGCGCTGGAGATCATTCGACCGGGCGGGAGGGTGGTCGCCATTTCCTATCACTCCCTCGAGGATCGGATCGTCAAGCGCCGGTTCGTAAAAGGAGCCACCGGGTGTACCTGCCCGCCAGAGATGCCGGTGTGCGGCTGTGGCAACACCGCCGAGCTGAGGATCCTGACCCGCAAGGCGATCCGTGCCACCCCAGCCGAGATCGCTGACAACAATCGTGCCCGGTCGGCTGTGCTCCGGGCTGTCGAAAAGGTGGCGGCGTGACCGCCAGACCTCTCCGCCGCGTCGTCGAGACAGATCCCCTTCGAGTTCTCAAGGGAAAGCGTCTCACGCGGCCCGCGCTGGCGCCCTGGATGATCATGGCTTTGATCGGGGTGGTTGCGTTTCTCGGGTTGGGTTTCGCCCGCACCTCCCTGGACCGATCCGCATTCGAGCTGTCCGAGTTGAACCGGTCGATCGACCAGGCGACCTCCCTCAACCAGAGTCTCGATCTGGAGATCGCACGTCTCGAGAACCCGGCTCGGATCGCCCCTCTTGCCGAAGAGCTCGGTCTGGTGATCCCGTCTAACACCAACCAACTCCTGGTCGATCTCGCTCCGACCGGCCCGAAGGTGGCCGGTGCGGAACCTGACGGAGCAACGCAATGATGACCCGAACCAGCGCTGGAGCCGGGCCGATGGACGGAGTGGGACACTCCGAACCACCGGGGTTTCGGTCGGGGATCTGACGTCGTGGCCGCCTCCCCGGCAGCCCGGCGGATGAATCCGGCCAAGGTCCGCATTGCCCTGATCGGTCTCTTCCTGGTAGCAGCGTGGGGGGGCATGGCCTACCGGCTGGTTCAGGTCCAGGTGGTGCAGGCGGCCGAGCTCGCCGACAAGGGGCTTTCCCAACGTCTCGTGTCGAGGGAGTTGCCACCCCAGCGAGGGAAGATCTACGACCGGAACGGCGACTTGCTCGCGATGACGGTCGAAACGCAGAGCCTCTACGCCGTCCCGGGCCAGGTCGAAGACCCGCTCTGGGTTGCCCAACAGGTGGGCGGCGTTCTGGGGGTCGACTCCGATGTACTCCTCGAGCGCCTGACCTCCGAGCGTGACTTCGTCTACCTCAAGCGACAGGTCGAGGCGGAGTTGGCGGATGAAGTCCTTGGTCTCGAGATCAAGGGCGTCTATTCCCTCCCCGAGCCCAGCCGCATCTACCCCGCGGGCCAAGTGGCCAGTCATGTGACCGGGTTCGTCGACATCGATGGGAACGGCCAAGAGGGCCTGGAGTACGTCTACGACACGGAATTGAGGGGTGTCCAGGGACATGCCCTCTTCGAACGCGACCTCGAGGGGAGACCCATCCCACAGGGGATCAGCGAGATAGTGCCTGCGGTACCGGGATTCGACCTCAACACCACGATCGACCTGCCGCTGCAATATCAGGCCCAGGAGGCTTGTCTCGACGCCATAGAGCGAACGGGTGCCAAGTCCTGTTGGGTTGTGGTGCTGGCGGTCGAGACTGGCGAGGTGCTGGCCATGACCGGGGCTCCGGCGTTCGACCCACAGACTCGTGAGAACGTCGACCCCCGATGCGCCGACGACCCCCAGCCGATCAAATGCCTTGCCTTCTCCAACTTCATCGTCCGCGGTCTCTACGAGCCGGGTTCGACTGAGAAGCTGATCACGGTGGCCGCAGCGATCGAGGAGGGCGAGGTCGACGACACCACAGTCATCCACGACGTGGCGGACGTCCTGGAACTCAGAGAAGACGCATGTCGTTCAGCCGATGACGACACCTACGGCTGCTATCGGGACTTCGACAAGCATGAGACATCTGACCTGACGGTGGCCGAGATCTTCACCCAGTCGTCCAACGTCGGATCGATCCTGGTCGCCGAGAAGCTCGGTCAGCAACGCCTCATCTCCTATATCGAGGCGTTCGGGCTCGGCTCCAAGACCGGCATCGACTACTCGGTGGAGGCACCGGGGCTCCTCAACTTCGAGGCAGGCTGCGAGACCTGTTGGGCTTCGGCCGCCATCGGCTACTCAGTGGCAGTCACCCCGCTGCAGATGGCCGCCGCTTATGCAGCCATCGGCAACGAGGGGGTGTGGACCACGCCACACATCGTCTCTACGAGCATCGATGTCGACGGGAACACCGAGGTGGCGGGGTTCGAAACCCGCAGGGTCGTCTCAGAGGAAACGGCGATCTTGATGCGTGAGTTGTTGGCCAGCGTCGTCGACGAGGGAACCGGTCAGAGGGCCACAATCGAGGGTTATCGAGTCGGTGGCAAGACCGGCACCGCCAACATCCTCGGTGAAGACGGGCGTTACACCGAGGTCACCAGAGCCTCGTTTGTCGGGATGGCGCCGATCGACGATCCGAAGGTCGTGGTCGCCGTGCTCGTCGATTCACCTTCATGGGACTATCGAACCGGTGGAGCCTCGGCGGCCCCGGTGTTCGCCGAGGTCATGGAAGAGGCCCTCCATCGTCTTGGAGTGACCCCCGATGCCGGTCAGAGGTAAGAAGTTGGGAGACCTGGCGGTCGAGGTGGGAGGGTTCATTCACGGTGACCCCGATGTTCTGGTCGTCGATGTCACCCACGACTCGCGACACGCCGGCGAAGGGACCCTGTATGTCGCCATCAGAGGCTCTCATTTCGACGGGCATGATTTCATTGCCGGCGCGGTTTCTGCCGGATCCACCGCGGTCTGTGTCGACCATTTCACTGGGAGCGAAGTTTCCGAGCTCGAGGTCGTCGATACCCGAGAGGTGATGGGGCCGCTCTCTGCCGCGGTCCACGGTGATCCTTCAGCCACGGTTGCGGTGGTAGGGGTCACCGGAACCAACGGCAAGACCACCGTCACCCACTATGTCGAGTCGATCACGGCCACTGCGGGGCGGACTCCCGGGCTCATTGGGACCGTCCACACCAGGGTGGGGGATCACGCCCTCACCTCGGAGAGAACCACCCCCGAGGCGACCGATTTCCAACGTCTGCTGGCCGAGATGCGTGACCTCGGCGCCGATGTCATCGCGGCAGAGATCTCCTCCCATGCCCTGGAATTGGGCCGGGTCTCAGCCACCAAGTTCGCGGTTGCTGCCTTCACCAACCTTTCCCAGGATCATCTGGACTTTCACGGCGACATGGATGCCTATCGGGTGGCCAAGGAGCGGTTGTTCCTGGACTACGAGGTAGGGACCGCGGTGATCAATGTCAACGATCCCGTGGGCAAGGGAATTGCGTCCACGGCCCAGATGCCGGTGATCCGGGTCGGTCCTGACGCCGACCTGTGGGTCGAGAACCTGGACACCTCCTTCGATGGCACCTTCTTCGACATGGTCGTGTTTGGGGACCGTCGTCGCATCAGTGCCCCCATCATCGGGGCTTTCAACGTCGAGAACGCCTTGGTCGCGGCCGGCTGTTGCCTGGCCCTCGGGCTGTCGGTTGATGAGGTAGTCGCCGGTTTGGGCCTGCTGGTCCCGGTGCCCGGTCGTTTCGAATTGGTCTCGGGCGCCTTCCCGATCCGTGTCGTCGTGGACTACGCCCACACCCCGGAGGGGATCAGACAGGCGATCTCGGTCGCCCGCGATCTCGCAATGGGTCGGGTGATCGCGGTGTTCGGCGCCGGAGGTGACCGGGATCGCGAGAAGCGCCCTTTGATGGGGCGCGCCGCCACCGAAGCCGACCTTGCTGTCCTGACCAGTGACAACCCGAGGTCTGAGGATCCCGAGGCCATCATCCGCGACGTGATGTCGGGAGTCGAGGGGTCCGGAATCATCGTCGAGACAGATCGCCGTCGTGCCATCGAGCACGCTATCCGGGCGGCCTCACCCGGTGATGTGGTGCTCATCCTCGGCAAGGGACATGAGACCGGTCAGGAGATCGGGGGTCGGGTTTCTCCCTTCGACGACAAAGTGGTGGCCAGGGACGTGCTCGATCGGATGGTCAGGGCCCCTGATTCGGGTGGCGGTTCGGGGAGCATGTCACCGTGATCTCACTGCTTATTGCGGCTGCCGTGGGCCTCCTGGTGTCCATCTTCGGGACGCCCTATGCCATCCGCTATTTCCGGCGGCGCGAGATCGGCCAGTTCATCCAGGAAGAGATCGCCGGCATGCACGGGCACAAGCAGGGGACGCCGACCATGGGCGGAGTGGTCTTCGTCTCGGCCGCAATCATCGGATACGTCGTTTCCCACGTCAGGCTGTTGGGGCCCTCAGGTAGATTCGCCTTCGAGTTCCAACCGCTGAGAGCAGGCGGCTTGCTGGCGGTGTTCGCATTGACCGGGATGGCCGTGGTCGGGTTGTTGGACGATTGGACCAAATTCTCCAACAAGAGGAGTCTGGGGCTGTCCAAGTCGGCGAAGTTCGGTGGTCAACTGGGGATTGCGGCCCTCTTTGCCTGGGGGGCGTCTTCGGCCGGGGTGGTGACCGAGATTTCTTTCGTGAGGCCGCTGGGGATCGATCTCGGTGCCTTCTTCGTGATCTGGGTGTTGATCATGCTCACCGGTGCCGCCAACGGTGTGAACCTGGCCGATGGGATGGACGGTCTTGCCGGCGGGTCATCGGCCCTGGTGGTCGCCTCCTACACGGTCATCGCTTTCTGGCAGTTCAGGAATCCTCAGGTCTACGAATCAGTCGATCCTCTCGAACTGGCCATCATCTCGGCCGCCATGTTCGGGGCCATCCTCGGGTTCCTCTGGTGGAACGCGCCACCGGCCAAGATCATCATGGGTGACGTGGGATCCCAAGCCATCGGTGGCCTGCTGGCTGCCCTCGCCTTGTTGTCCAGCACCAATCTGCTCCTGGTGGTCCTGGGGGGGATCTTTGTAGCCGAGACGGTGTCGGTGATCCTCCAGGTGGCCTCGTTCCGGATATTCGGCAAACGGATCTTCAGGATGTCGCCACTCCACTATCACTTCGATCTGGGTGGATGGCCCGAGACCACGGTGGTGATCCGTTTTTGGATACTCACCGGTATCGGCGTCGCTCTCGGGCTCGGCTTCTTCTACGGCGATTTCCTGAGTATCGAAGGGCTGTTGTGAACCGGGTCCTCGTTCTCGGCGCTGCGATTTCGGGTCTGGCGGCGGCCCGGTTGGCCCGCAACCGTGGGATGTCGGTGACGATGTACGCCGAAGACGATTCTCCCGAGGCGTTGAGTCAGGGTTTTGCCCTGGCCACCGGGGGCTGGGATCCGGTGCTGCTAACCGGCATAGACGTGGTAGTGGCCAGCCCCGGGTTTTCGGTGCGCTCGCTTCCGATAGTGGAATCTCTGGAATGGGGAATCCCGGTTTGGAGCGAGATCGAATTCGCATGGCGTCACCTGACCAAGCCGATCGCGGCGGTGACCGGGACCAACGGGAAGACAACAGTCACCGAGGCGACGTCGGCCATGCTCCAGGCATCTGGTGTCGCTGCCCCTGCAGCCGGGAACATCGGCTCGCCACTCTCCGATTTTGTCGATGAGCCCGCTGACTCTCTGGTGGTCGAGGTCTCATCATTCCAACTCAGATTCGTCGAGACGTTTCACCCTGTGGCCGCCGCTGTGACCAATGTGGCGGTAGACCATCTCGACTGGCACGGCTCCGAGATCTCCTATCGCAGTGCAAAGGCGAAGATCTTCTCGAATCAGGACGAGAACGATCTTCTCGTCTACGACGCCGACGACGAGGGCGCCACGACCCTGGTCACCGGCTCTGTGAGCGAGTTATTCCCGGTATCGGGTTCCCGGCTTCCTGTCGGCGGGGGAGGAGTCGAGGACGGACATCTCGTGATCGGCGATGTCGATGTCGTCATCGACGACCTGGTCTCAAGCGACCCGGTCCATCTGGTCAATCTGGCCACGGCCTCGGCGCTCGCGCTCCGCATGGGAGGGACCCCTGCAGGGATCTCTACCGCGGCCCGGACCTTCTCACCCGGTGCTCACCGTCGCACGTTGGTGGCCACCACTGGCGATGTGAGGTGGGTCGACGACTCAAAGGCGACCAACCCGCACGCCGCGATTGCCTCGATCCGATCCCAGGACTCTGTGATCCTGATTGCCGGAGGGCTTGCCAAAGGCCTCGACCTGAAACCGCTGGCGGAGGAGCCAAATCTGCGGGCATTGATTGGGATCGGCACCGAAGGACCGGGGCTGGTGGAAGCGGCCGGATCCCGGGGGCATCTCGCCGAGACCCTCGAGCGGGCGGTTGAGCTCGCGGCCACCCTGGCCGAGCCGGGCGACACCGTCCTGCTGGCACCTGGCTGCGCCAGCTTCGATCAGTTCAAGTCATATGCCGAGCGGGGCGACAGGTTCGCCTTCTTGGTCCGACAGAAGACATTGGGAGGCTCTCGAGCATGACGGCGAATGTGACTTCGATCGCCAAGATGCGGGCGGCTGCCCGAGATCGCGCCGAACGGATCAAGCTCAACAACCGCACCGCGACCACGCTGCTGGTATTGGTCGTCGTCCTGGTGGTGATCGGTCTCGGGGCGACGCAGTCTGCCTCCTCCGCCGTGGCCATCGATCAGGCAGAGGATCGGTTCTACTTCTTCAAACGTCAGCTGGTCGGAGTGGGGGTCGGGACAGTCGCTCTCCTCGTGGCGAGTCGGGTTCCCTATCAGTTCTATCGCAAGATCGCCATCCCCTTCTTCGTCGCCACCGTGGGGCTACTCGTCGCCGTCCTTGCAGTCGGGCCGGTGATCGGGGGCGCTCAGCGCTGGCTGCCGGTGGGCGGTTTCAGCTTTCAACCGTCGGAGCTGGCGAAGGTGGCGGTGGTCTTCTCCTTGGCTTATCTCCTCGAGAAGAAGCACAAGCTCATCGATCGCTTCGGGCACTTCCTGGTACCGGTGGTGTTCATCGTGGGGACCATCGGGGTGCTGGTCATGAAACAGCCCGATCTGGGCACCGTGATCGTGATCGGAGCCGCCGCCCTCGCCGTGATCCTCGCCAGCGACGCCCCGCTTCGATATGTGGCCGTCCTCGCCATCACGGCCATCCTGGTAGTCGCGGTTCTGGCGTTCAGCGATCAATACCGGGCCGATCGGATCGTTGGCTTTCTCGACCCATGGGGCAACTCCAGCGGCGAGGGCTACCAGCTGGTCCAGAGCTACTACGCGCTGTCCAACGGCGGGATCTTCGGGGTGGGGCTGGGTGCGAGTCGCGCTCGATGGTTCTATCTCCCGAATGCCCACACCGACTTCATCTTTGCGATCATCGGTGAGGAGACGGGTCTCATCGGGGCGCTGACTGTGATCGGGCTCTTCGTCGTCCTGGCCCTTGCCGGTTGGATGGTGGCATCCCGGGCACCGGATCGGTTTGGGCGAATGGTGGCCGCCGGGATCACAGTGTGGCTCTCGTTTCAGGCCCTGGTCAACATCGGGGGAGTCCTCGGTGTCCTCCCGATAACCGGGATCGCCCTTCCGTTCATCTCGTTTGGCAGTACCGCCCTGATCGCCTCCATGGCGGCACTGGGCGTGCTGGTCAACATCGCCCAGGCCGGAGTGCATCGCAAGACATGAGCTTTCTGATCGCTGCCGCAGGCACGGGAGGCCATGTGTTCCCGGGTCTGGCGGTCGGCGAAGCTTTGATGGGCCTCGGTGTCCCCAAAGACGAAATCATGTTTGTGGGCGGCGACCGGATGGAGGCCGATGTGTATCCCCGAGCCGGGTTCCCATTCCTCCAGGTGGAGATGATGGGTCTGCGGCGCTCTGCATCGATCCAGAATCTGACCCTTCCCCGTTTGGTGTGGCGGGCCAGGGACGTCGTTGCCCGGGCCATGACGGAGCGCCGGGTGCGGGTCGCCCTTGCCATGGGCGGTTATGTCACCGTCCCGACCGGGCTTGCGGCGCGCAAGGCTCACGTGCGTCTGATGGTTGCCGAGCAGAATGCCGAGGCCGGTCTCGCCAATCGCGTGGCCTCGCGTTGGGCGTTGCGCAGTTTTGGATCGTTTCCCCACACCCCGGGTCTGAGTCGGGGCGAATGGGTGGGGAACCCGGTGCGACGTGTGCTCTCCGACTTCGATCGGGCAGCCCTACGCCCCCAAGCGAGGGAGCGCTATTCGCTGGTCCCGGATCACCCGGTCCTTGGAGTGTTTGGCGGCTCTCTGGGCGCAGCTGCCCTCAACGAAGCCGTTGCCGTCATGTGCGCGCAGTGGGAGGGCCCACCGATTCAAGTCGTCCACATCGCCGGCCCTTCCCATGTCGACGCCCTCGTCTCAAGACCGGCCTCGCCGGCTGTCACCTGGGCCCGTCTCGGTTTCGAGGATCGAATGGATCTCTTCTATGCGGCCTCTCATCTGGTGGTGGGGCGCGCCGGTGGTGGTGTCGCCGAACTGACCGCAACCGGGACACCCTCCATCCTGGTCCCCGGAGAGTTCGGATCCCACGGCCATCAGACCGCAAACGCCGCCCATCTCGGCAACGCCGGAGCCGCCGTGGTGCTGGCGGAGGCCGAGCTCGGCCGTCTGCCCGAGGTGGTTGCCACCACTCTCCTCGATCCGCTGGCATTGGGGAAAATGGGGGAGTCCTCGCGGCGGATCGGCAGGCCCCACGCCGCACTCGCGATAGCAACAGCCATGCTCGAGGCGGCTGAATGAGACTCGAGCAGGATCGAATCCATTTGGTCGGCGCCGGTGGGGCGGGCATGAGCGCCATTGCCCGTGTCCTCGTCGGAATGGGCCATCAGGTCTCCGGTTCCGACCTTCGCGGCGGCTCCACCCTGGATCGCTTGGGTGACGTCGGCGTCGAGACCTACACCGGCCACCATCCCGAGGTGGTTTCGGCAGTCGACCTGGTGGTCGCCTCCTCGGCCGTTCCCGATCTTGACCCGGAACTGGCCGCGGCGGCCGAAGCCGGGGTTTCGGTGTGGCGTCGTCCGCGTCTCCTTCAGGAATTGACCGGGTTGCTTCCCACCATCGGGGCCACCGGGACCCACGGCAAGACGACGACCACGGCCCTGATCATCACCGGTCTCCGCGCCGCCGGGGTCGATCCGTCGTTCATAGTCGGTGGTGATCTCGCGGACCTGGGCACCAATGGTCATTTCGGCGCAGACCCGCTCCTAGTCCTGGAGGCCGACGAAGCGTTTCGCACCTTTGAGAGCCTCGACCTGGTTGGCCTTGTCGTGACCAATGTCGAGTCGGAGCATGTCGAGCATTTCGGGTCCCCAGGGGAGCTTCTGGAGACCTTCGTTGCCGTTGCCTCATGGGTGAGTGGCCCGGTTGTGGCCTGTCTCGATGACATGGGCTCGGCACAGGTGGCGGAACGAGTGGGTGCGGTCACCTATGGCCTCGACCCCTCGGCAACCTGGCGAATCCGTGACTTCACCCCAAGCCAGGGCGGCGCCAGATTCACCCTGACCGGACCTGAGGCCGAAGCCGCCATCCACCTGCGTCGGCCGGGGCTCCACAACGCTCGGAATGCCGCGGGTGCCCTGAGTCTCCTCGCGACTCTCGGATATGACCTCCAGGCCTGCGCAGAGGGCGTTGCCGAGTTCAATGGCGTCGGCCGCCGATGGGAGCACCGCGGGGTCGTAGCCGGAGTCACCTTGATCGACGATTACGCACACCACCCGACGGAGGTGGCGGCGACGCTCAGCGCAGCGGTGGGCGTGGTCCCGGGACGGGTCTGGGCGGTGTTCCAACCACATCTCTACAGCCGCACCGAGCGTCTCCAGGACGATTTCGGCGAGGCCTTGAGTGCCGCAGACATCGTGGTCGTCACCGACGTCTACGGCTCCCGCGAGGAGCCGGTCCCCGGTGTCACCGGCGAGCTGGTAGCCGAGGCGGTGCGGCGTCGGGGACGGGAGGTCCACTATTTGGCGCACAAGGGCGATCTGGCCCGCTTCCTCGTTGACCGTGTGGCCGAAGGCGACCTGGTCCTGACGATGGGTGCCGGGGACATCACCGTGCTCCCGACCGAGTTGGCCGCGATGCTTGCCGAGGAACGATGAGCGGGATCGAGGACCTGGTGACACGAGGAGTCGTGGCTCGTGACGTGCCCCTCGGGCCCCACACCACCTACAAATCCGGAGGGCCGGCTCGCTATTTCGTGGTTTGTGACGACCTGGCGGCACTGGTGGATCTGTCCGCCACAGGGGAGCTCGCCGGGATGCCGGTCCTGGTGCTGGGTCGTGGCTCCAACCTGGTGGTGGCCGATGGCGGTTTCCCCGGGCTGGTGATTCGTCTCGGCTCGGGGTTCGCCAAGATCGAGATCGAAGGGGCCAAGACGACGGCCGGCTCGGCAGTGTCGTTACCCCAGTTGGCCAGGGCCACCGTCAACGCCGGTCGGAGCGGCCTCGAGTTCTTTGTGGGGGTGCCCGGGTCGGTGGGTGGGGCGGTTCGTCAGAACGCAGGCTGCTTCGGTGTGGAGACCAGGGAGCGTCTGATTGAGGCCACGGTCGTCGACCTTGGCGACGGCACCATTTCGACCCGTGGGCCCGAGTCTCTCGATCTCAGCTATCGGCACTCCAACCTGAGGCCGACCGAGGTGGTCATAGAGGCGGTCTTCGCCACCGGGGAAGGAGATATCGAAACCGGCCTCCTGGAACTTCGCCGCATCACTCGATGGCGTCGGGATCATCAACCCGGAGGGACTTTCAACGCCGGAAGTGTCTTCAAGAACCCGGAGGGAACCACCGCCGGGGAGTTGATCGATTCGCTCGGCCTGAAGGGTCTGAAAGTGGGGGATGTCTCGGTATCCAAGAAGCACGCCAACTTCTTCGTGGCCGGCCCCGTGGCGACATCGGCCGACATCCTCGAGTTGGTCGGCTTGGTGAAAGACCGCGTCTTCCAAGAGACCGGCACCATCCTTGAGCCCGAGATTCAATTTGTGGGATTCGAGGAATGAGCATCGATCCGAGACTCAAAGAGCGGCGCCGGGTGGTGGCAGAGGATCGGGCGCGCCGCAAGATCGGCCGGCTCCTCAAGCTCATCGTCGCCCTGGTCCTGGGTGGGATCACCGCCTGGATCCTGCTGTCGCCATGGCTCAGCGTGAACGAGGTGGCCGCCACCGGAGTGGCCTCCAGCAAGACCTTTGGCACCCTGGCCGATCTCGGGGTGGTCGCGGGGACCCCGATGATCCTGGTCCAGCCGGGACGGGTGGAGGATGCGCTGCTAGCCGACCCTTGGGTCGAGAGCGCCTCCGTGGTGCGCGACTGGCCCGACCGTCTCGTCGTTCGGATTGAGGAGCGGGTGGCGCTCGCCTGGGTGGAGACTGCCGGAGGTTGGGCTCATCACGCGATCGACGGGGTGGTCCTGCCTTCCCCTGAGACCCCCGACGACACCATGGCCTGGATCCAATTGCCCGAAGTGCCCTTCGCCGAGAGCGAGTCTTCACGCGACCTCCTCGGGGCATTGGAGTTTGTCGCCGGTTTGCCCGAGACATTGCGGGCAGGAACCACGATCCGGATGAGGGTGAACGGTGAGCTTTGGGGGACGGTGTCGGGGTATGAGGTGAGATTGGGGAGGGCTGTCGAAATGGACGCCAAGGCCCGAAGTCTCACCGCTCTGCTCGCACAGAGACCAGTGCGGGGCTCGGTTCTGATCCTGATTGCGCCCGCCCATCCTGCGGTGACACCGCCAACATGAAAACCTTGAAGGTGTACTTGAGCCTTAGAGGTTTGGGGTTTACTTACCGCGAGGCGACCATTAAACCTCTACTTCAGCTTTCGATTTCCCTTTGGAGGTATCCGTGAGTTCAGCGAGTGGCGGCTATCTGGCCGTGATCAAAGTGGTAGGAATCGGTGGCGGTGGGGTCAACGCCGTCAACCGCATGGTCGAGGCCGGGGTGCGGGGCGTTGAGTTCATCGCCCTCAACACCGATGCTCAGGCGCTTCTGATGAGTGACGCCGATGTCAAACTCGATATCGGTCGTGAGGTCACCAGAGGTCTGGGCGCCGGCGCCAACCCCGAGATCGGCCGGGCAGCTGCCGAAGAGCATCGGGCCGAATTGGAGGACGCCCTCAAGGGCTCGGACATGGTGTTCATCACGGCAGGAGAGGGCGGTGGCACCGGGACCGGTGGCGCTCCCATCGTTGCCCAAGTGGCGCGTTCGGTCGGGGCCCTCACCGTCGGTGTCGTCACCAGGCCGTTCGGGTTCGAGGGGAGACGCCGGGCGGTGTACGCCGAGCAGGGAATCGAGGCCCTCAAGGACGCAGTCGACACCCTGATCGTGATACCCAATGATCGGCTCCTCGACGTGGGCGATCCCAATGCGCCGATTCTCGAGACGTTCCGGCTCGCCGATGATGTGCTGATGAGCGGGGTCACCGGGATCACCGATCTGATCACCACCCCGGGTTTGATCAACGTCGACTTTGCCGATGTGCGAACGATCATGGCCGACGCCGGGTCGGCGGTGATGGGTATCGGCCGGGCCACCGGGGAGAACCGGGCGAAGCAGGCCGCTGAACGAGCAATCTCCAGCCCGATGCTCGAGACCTCGATGGAAGGTGCAAAGGGGGTCCTTCTTTCGGTGGCGGGCCCCTCGGAGATGACTCTTCACGAGGCAACCGAGGCGGCACGTGTGGTCGCGGATCATGCCCACGAAGATGCCGACATCATTTTCGGGGCGATCGTCGACGACGATCTCGATCAGGAGATGAAAGTCACCGTGATCGCCGCCGGGTTTGAGATGCGCCGCGGTCAACGAAGCAGTGGCAGCCGCCCCACCCGGGCTTCCGTCGCCTCGGATTACGACGAGGATGTACTCGACATCCCGACATTCGTCCAGGGATGATCCGACCCCCCGGTGTGGACGGGGTGGCGTTCACCGAGGCCGGTGACGGTGACCAACGGCTGGATCCCACGTCCCATGCTGCGGTGTCCGATGCTCTGGGCCTGCCCCACGAGTGGGCATCGATCCGTCAGATCCATGGCAACGTCGTCCACCGGGCGCACAAGTCGGGAGAGGTCGGCGAGGGGGATGGTGTCTGGTCGACGGTCTCCGGTCTTCCGCTGGTCGTGTTCACCGCAGACTGCTACGGGGTGGTTCTCCGTGCTCCCGGCGCAGTGGGTGTGGCCCATGCCGGCTGGCGTGGTGCCGGTGCCGGCTTGCTGACGCGGCTGCGCACCGAGATGGCACAAGCCGGTCATACCCCAACTCACGCCGCTGTCGGCCCTGGCATCGGGCCCTGCTGTTTCGAGGTTGGCGAGGAAGTCGCCACAAAGTTCTACGATTTCAGGGCAGTGACGAGTTGGGGCACCAACTCGGTCGATCTCGTCGCCTCGCTCACCGCCGAACTCTCAGGACTCGAAATCTGGGGCGCCGATTCGTGCACGTTGCATCAACCCGGATGGTTCAGTTATCGCAGGGATCAGACGTCGGAGCGACTGGCCACCGTCGGATGGCTCCCATGAGCTACGAGGAGGTCATCGACCGGATCGGTACGGCCGCCCGACGCAGTGGCCGGGATCCATCCGATATCACTCTGGTGGCCGTCTCCAAATCGAAACCCATATCCGACATCCGCCACCTCTACGAGATCGGTCATCGGGACTTCGGCGAGAATCGGGCCCAGGAGATGGCGGAGAAGGCGGGAGCCCTCCCCGACGACATCAGATGGCATTTCATCGGTGCCCTTCAAACCAACAAGACACGTCTGGTCCGCCCTGTGACCCACCTGCTCCATTCCATGGATCGCGAATCGTTGGCATATTCATGGGCCAAGGGGGTCGGCCTCGCTCCGCCGGTTCTGATCCAGGTCAACACCGGGTCCGAGCCCCAAAAGGCAGGCGCCGAGTTCGACGATGTGGTGGCCCTGCACGAGACACTCCTCGACCTCGGTATCGAAGTGCGGGGGCTGATGGCGATTCCGCCACTCAGCGAGGACCCCGAGTTGATGCGCCCCCATTTTGGCGAGCTGCGGCGGATCAGGGACCAGCTCGCGGAACTTCACGGCCAGGTCCGGGAGTTGTCGATGGGGATGACCGACGATTTCGAGATCGCCATCGAGGAAGGTGCCTCGTTGATCCGTGTCGGACGGGCTATCTTTGGCTCCCGAACCTGACCCTGGAGTGGGTGAATGTCACTCTTTTCAAAAGCTCTCGTCTACCTCGGATTGGTGGACGAGGACCAACTCGATGATGAGGCCGCCGACCGCCCCCAGAATGGTGTCGTTGAGGAGGCCACTCGTCGCCCGGTGGAGGCGATTCCACAGAGTCGCCGGGTCGAGCCACCTCCGACAGCCAGGGCGGCCACCCGCCCCCAGAGCCGAGCCGGTTTCTCCGATAGCATCGGCCTGGTGAGACCAGTCGAGGTTCAGTCCGACATCCTGGTGGTGGAAGAGTTCGGCGATGCTCGCATCCTGGCCGACCGGGTGCGTGACCGGACACCTGTGGTCCTCGACATGAGGAGGGCAACTCCCGATCTGGTGCGTCGCGTCGTCGATTTCTCGTCGGGGCTGATCTACGCCCTGGACGGCTCGATGCGAAAGGTGGGAGACGGTCTGGTCCTGGTGCTCCCGCCGAGGATCATCCTGAGCCGGGACGAGAAACGCCGTTTGACGACCCTCGGAGCCTACGAGATCGACGATCTCGACGACTGACTTTGGACCCCCTCGGAATCATCATCCTGATCCTCCAGGTGTATTTCTATGCGGTGCTGGCCTGGGTGATCCTCTCCTGGATACCCACCTCGTCCACACACCCGTTGGGGCGGGTCTCGGTTTTCTTCGATCGGATCGTCTACCCGGTGATCCTTCCCTTGCGCAGGGTGATCCCACCCCTCCGCCTCGGCGGCGGCATGCTCGACTTGACTCCGATCGTGCTGCTTCTCGGAATCAACATCCTGATCGGGATCCTGAGACGTGTCGGCTGATTCTTGGAGCCGGCGGGCAGGTTTCGTATCCTCAAGGCCAACTCGAGAGGTTCATTAATGCCAATCACACCGTCCGACATCGAGCACAAGACCTTTTCAACCGCCCTCCGCGGCTACGACCTCGACGAGGTGGACGACTTCCTCGATGAGATAGTGGTGGCGCTGCGCGACCTCCATGGCGAGTTGACGGCTGCCAAGGCGAAGATCGCCGAGTTGGAGCAGAGCAAGCCAACGAGCACTGGCGGCGGCGGGGATGAGGCCTCGGTGGGTCGGGTGCTCATTCTGGCCCAGCAAGCCGCCGACCAAACAGTGGGGGAGGCTCGCGTCGAAGCCGACCGACTGCTCGAAGACGCCCGCGTCGAGGCGGATCGAGCTCTTGAGGAGGCACGGGCCGAGGCCGATGTGACCCTTACCGATGCTCGGACGGAAGCCGATTCGTTCGAAGCCGACCGCGCACAGCGGCGGGAGTCGGCCCTGGCCGAGATGTCGGAGTTGAGCGTCCTGGTGGCAGGTGTCAGGAACCAGCTCGCGTTGCTCGCCACCACCGTGGCGGACAAACTGGACGAGATGGACTCCACGATCGACTCAGCCGACTTGGATGCCATGCTCGAGGACGATCTCGAAGCCGGCTCCGACGTTGAAGACGATCAAGAAGGCGATGAGGAAGAGGATCTCGAGGTCATCGTCGACGAGGCGGACAGTGGGACTGAAGGCACCTTCGCGGAAATGATCGGGACCGATGAGATGGCCGAGGAGACCGACGAGGCCGACGTTGCCGTATCTGAGATCGGGGAATCGACGAAGTTGGACCTCGACGCCACCGAGACCGAGCCCGAGAACGAAGCGGAGGGCGAGGACAACGACGAGGACGAGGACGAGGACGACAACGAGGACGAGGTCAAGGGTGACGACGACGAGGACGAGAGTGACGACGACGAAGCAGCAGACGACGACGGGGAGCTCGAGAACCCCGACTGATCCGCTCTAGTCGACAGGCTCGATGGACAGCCAGATCGACCGACCGTCGAGATCGATCCTTTCTCCCATCGGTGCGCTCGATGAAGTCACCGATTTCGCCAGCACCTCACCGGCGATGACATCGTGATGGGTGCCAAGAGCCGTTTCCACCTCAGCATCGGTGCTGTGCCAGGCCAGGGTGATCCTGTCGATCACGTCGAGACCAGCCTCGCGGCGGAGTCGTTGCACCCGGCTCACGATCTCACGGGCGATGCCCTCCAGCACCAACGTTTCGTCGAGTTTGGTGTCGAGGGCGCAGGCAAAGTCGGCGCCGGTTTCGACGATCACACCCTCAATCGGTGTTCGTTCCACGACCAGGTCGTCCAGGGCGACCGGGTGCCCATCGACCTCGACCGAACCACCCTCCAGGATTTGTTCCAGATCCTCGGGGGTCAACGCTGCGATCCCCGCAGCGACGGCCTGCATCTCGGATCCCAACTCCGGTCCCAGCTTCCTGAAGTTGGCCTTGGCGGAGAGGTGGACCAGTGCGGTCTCGTCGCCTGTGGCACTCACCTGCTTCACGTTCAGCTCCTCGGAGATGATCTCGCTATGAGCCTGGACCGCGGCCACGATCTCGGGGTCGTGGGTGAGGATGGTTAGCCCGGCAAGAGGCTGACGAACCCGGTGCCCTTCTTTCTTCCGCAGGTGGCGGCCGAGACGGACCACTTCCCGGACCACCGTCATCGAAGCTTCGAGTTCGGTGTCGATCAATGACTCCCGTGCTTCCGGGAAGTCCCGATGATGCACGCTGCGCACCGCGGCGAGGTCGTGACGTGCAACGAGGTCCTGGTAGAGGTGCTCGGTGATGAAGGGCAGGATCGGTGCCAGCACCTCGACGAAGGTCGTCAACACCTCGTAGAGAGTGGCGAATGCGGCGAGTTTGTCGGCATCGCCCTCACCCGACTCCCCTCTGGCCCGCCAGAACCGTCTTCGTGAGCGGCGCACATACCAGTTGGTCAGATGGTCGATGAAGCCGAGGATCGGAGGCACCACGTTGTACAGGTAGTAGCCCTCCATTTGGGCGTTCACCTCCTCGACCAGGCTCTGGAGGACCGAGAGGATCCATCGGTCCATCTCGGGGCGCTCCTCGGGTGGGGGTGCGCCTGCGAAGTCGTCGATCGTGATCCCGTCGGCCTCGGCATAAGTGGTGAAGAAGCTGTAGGTGTTCCACAGCGGGAGCAGGACAGTCCGGACCACGTCGGCCACTCCGTCCTCGCTGAAGCGAAGCGGCTCGGCTCGCAGCACGGGGGAGTTGATGAGAAAGGCCCGAAGGGCATCGGCGCCCAGATGATCGAAGATCTCCGACGGGTCGGGGTAGTTCTTGAGGCTCTTGGACATCTTTCGGCCGTCCTCGGCCAGGATCAGGCCGTTCACGACGCAGTTCTCGAAGGCTGGGCGGTCGAAGAGAGCCGTGGAGAGCACCATCAGGGTGTAGAACCAGCCCCGGGTCTGGTCGAGGCCCTCGGCGATGAACTTCGCGGGGAAGGTCGCCTCGAAGCGCTCGGTGTTCTCGAACGGGTAGTGACCCATCCCGTAGGGCATGGAGCCCGATTCGAACCAGCAGTCGAGGACTTCGGGGACTCGGGCCATGACCCCGTCACAACCGGTGCATCCCCAGGTGACCAGGTCGACGATGTGCTTGTGCAGGTCGGTGGGCCGTTGCCCCGAGAACCGCTCCAAATCGTCGAGGGAGCCAACCGCCACCTGCTCCTCACATGAGTCGCATTCCCAGACCGGGATGCAGGAGCCCCAGTACCGGTTGCGGCTGATCGCCCAATCGCGGGCATTGGCGAGCCAGTTCCCGAAGCGGCGTGATCCGACGTACTCGGGCACCCAGTGCACGGTGTCGTTGAGCTCGACCATGCGGTCACGGAACCGTTCCACAGCCACGAACCAGGTCGGGATCGCCTTGTAGATGAGCGGGGTGCCGGTGCGGTAGCAGAAGGGGTAGGAGTGGGTTATCCGCCCGGAGTGGACCAGCTTGCCCGACCCGGTGAGGAGCTCGATCAGGGTGGCATCGGCCGCCTTCACGTTCTGACCGGCCACGTCGGGTGCCTCCTCGGTGAAGGAGCCGCCGGCGTCGACCGGGTCGACCAGGACATCGATCCCGGCGCCCTGAAGGGCAAGGAAGTCGACTTCCCCATAGGCAGGCGCCATGTGGACCAATCCGGTGCCCTCGTCGACGGTGACCTCCTCGGAGGGGATCGTGCGAAACGCACCCTGGCCGCGTTTGTCGGCGAAGTAGTCAAAAGGCGGCTCGTAGGTGACACCAAGCAGATCCCGGCCGCTCGCTCTAGCAACGATCTGGCCCCGCTCGCCGAAGACAGTGGCGGCTCTGGCGGCCGCGATCCAGTAGTGGTCGTCGTTGTCGACGATCCGCACGTATTCGTGGCGCTCGCCGACCGCCACTGCCAGGTTGCCAGGCAACGTCCAAGGTGTCGTGGTCCAGATGAGGAGAAAGTCGCCTGTCTCAACCGTGGAGTTGCCGCCTACCACGGCGAGGCGAACAGTGATCGAGGGGTCCTCCACGTCTCGATAGTCGAGGTTGGCTTCGAAATTGGATAGCGGCGTTGCCGCACCCCAGGAGTAGGGGAGCACCTTGAAGTCCTGATAGATGAGGCCCTTGTCCCAGAGTTGCTTGAAGACCCACCAGACGGTCTCCATGAAGTCGGGATCCATCGTTTTGTAGTCGTTCTCGAAGTCGACCCAACGCCCGATGCGCTCGGTGAGGGCCTCCCAGGCCTCGGTATTTGCCTGAACCCCGACCCGGCATGCCTCGTTGAAACGATCGACCCCGTATTCGGCAATCTGGCGCGGCCCCGAGATTCCGAGTTGCTTTTCGACTTCCATCTCGATTGGCAAGCCGTGGGTGTCCCAGCCGAATCTGCGCTCGACCCGATATCCCTTCATGGTCCAGTAGCGGGGAACCATGTCCTTGATGACACCGGCCAGCAGATTGCCGTAGTGAGGGCTGCCAGTGGGGAAGGGAGGGCCATCGTAGAACACGTATTCGCGATCGGCGGGGCGGCGACGCACCGATTCGGCGAACGCATCGGTGTCGCGCCATAGGGCGAGCACCGCTTCCTCCAAGCGGGGGATGTCAACCGCCGGGTCGACCCTTTGGAATCCGGTTTCGTTGGTCAATGCCAGCCAGTCTTTGGGTATTCGGGACCGGGAATCGTAGGGTCTCGGCCCCCCTGTGACGTAGCACGAGGGAATTGATAAGGTTCCCGCCCTTTACGAGGTTGAGTCGTGACCAGAAATCTCGCCAAATCGACGGTCGAGCGGTATCGGAAACGTCTCGAGGACGAGCGTGACCGTCTCCAGGAGATGATCCGCGACTATGAGCTCGAATTGGAGGAGGCCCGGCTTACCGAGAGCTCATCCGATCGCAGCCCCGACCCCGGGAATGCCGAGGCGGGGTCGATGAAATTCGAGTACGAGAAGGAGCTCTCCATCGAGCAGAACACTGTCGACCTCTTGGGGAAGGTGGAGCGTGCCCTCGACAACATCGACAACGGGATCTACGGGATCTGTGAGAGCTGTGGGAAGCCGATACCGATGGCTCGTCTTGATGTCCTGCCCTATGTGACCCTCTGCGTCGACTGCGCACGCAAGAGTTGATCCGTCGCTACTTCCTCGCGGTCGGCATTGCAACCTTCGTCGTCGTCATGGACGCCGTGACCAAACGCTGGGCGTCGATTCGGTTTGTCGACAACCAACTCGAGATCATTCCCGGGTTCCTGACCTTCACCTACACCGAGAACCCCGGCGCGGCATTCGGCTCATTTCAGAACGCCGGGCCGATCCTGGGGGTGGCCGCCATTGGAGTCACCATTGGCCTGCTCTGGGCCCTACGTCGCACCCGGCCCGGCCTCGAGGTGGTGGGCTTCGGTCTGGTCATCGGTGGCGCCTTCGGCAATCTCGTCGATCGGATCTTCCGCGGCCCTGGCCTTCTCGACGGCAAGGTCATCGATTGGGTCAATTTGTGGTGGATCCCGACCTTCAATTTCGCCGACATGTCGATCACGGTCGCCGTCGTTCTGCTACTCATCCAGTCGTGGCGGACACGCTGACCCTCGAAGTGCCGGAGACACTCGATGGGGCCCGGGTGGACAAGGTGCTTTCCACGCTATTGGGTGTAAGCCGCTTTGTGTCCCGTGAGCTCCTGGACCGAGGAGTCGTCCTGGACGGGCGCCCGGCCCGGCCTCGTGACCGGGTGCACACCGGTTCCAGGATCGAGACACCCCACCCCGCCGTGGAGACGGCCCTTCAACCAGAGGAGGTGGCTTTCGAGGTCCTCTATGAGGACGGTGCCCTCCTCGTGGTCGACAAGCCAACGGGTGTGGTGGTCCATCCCGGATCGGGGACAAAGGGGGGAACTCTGGCTGCCGGGCTCCTCCATCGTTATCCGGAGTTGGAGGGTGTCGGCGAACCGGGACGCTGGGGGTTGATCCATCGTCTCGACAAGGAGACGTCGGGAACTCTGATCGTGGCCCGGACTCAGGAGGCTTATCGCTCGTTGACTGCGGACCTGGCGGCGAGGAGGATCGGGCGCACATACCTGACCCTGGTCCATGGTCTGTTCTCGGCGCCGACCGGGACCATCGAGGCGCCCATAGGACGCGACCCTTCCCGCCCCACGCGGCGGGCGGTCATCCCGACCGGCAAACCCGCGGTCACCCATTACGAGGTAGTCGCCGAATACCCCGATGACGAAGTCGCATTGTTGGAGGTCCGTCTCGAGACCGGAAGGACACATCAGATTCGGGTCCACCTGGCTGCCATCGACCATCCGGTGATCGGGGACCGGACCTATTCGCCGTTCAACACCAGTGTCAAGGCACCGAGGGTCTTCCTCCATGCCCGTCGGGTCCGTCTCGCCCACCCCTCCACCGGTGCGATGCTCGAGGTCGAATCACCGGTGCCGGCCGACCTCACCAGGGTGCTCGAGGGCCTCCGGCCCGGGGACGAACCGGTAACCATTTGACACCTCTACCGTTTCTCTCGTGACCCAGGATCACGCCACCGCGGCTCCGGTTTGTTACCGGCACCCCGATCGCAACACCTTGCTCGAGTGCAGCCGGTGCGGGCGCCCGATCTGCGCCTCCTGCTCCGTGGACGCCACGGTCGGACAGCGGTGCCCTGAGTGCATCCGTGAGGAGGGGACCCAAACGGTGATCCCGACCGGATCGCGACGTCGGGCCTCTGCGGCAACGGGCGCTCCGGCCACGAAAGTCTTCATCGGACTATCCGTGTTCTTCTATCTGGTGACCAGCTTCGGGGCCTTTGGCGACCAGATCTTCGCGGCGCTGGCCCAGGACAACCAAGCAGTTGCCGCGGGCGAGTGGTGGCGGATCTTCACTGTCGTGCTGCTTCATGGGTCCATCACCCACATCCTGTTCAACATGTGGGCGCTCTGGGTGCTCGGGCCCCAGGTGGAACGAGGTGTCGGCACCTGGCCGTTTGTAAGCCTCTATCTGGCAGCAGCCGGAGTTGGGGGGGCCGCGGCCTACTACTTCGGGGGACCGTTTGATGTCGGTGTCGGTGCGTCGGGGGCGATCTTCGGCCTGTTCGGGATCTGGCTGAGTTGGGCCCTCCACCGCCGCAACACCGCCTACGGCAGGGCCGCCCTCAACCAAATCGGCTTCCTCTTGCTGATCAATGCCGCCATCCCCTTCCTCTTCCCTGGCATCTCGTGGCAGGCCCATCTCGGTGGGCTGATCGCCGGCTTCGCCATCGGAGAGATGTGGGCCTTGATCCAGGGCCCGCAGGCGACCGCTATGCGGACCGCAGTCGGTCTTGCGGTGGCGGCCCTGGCCGCCGTCGCGGTATCGATCTAGACGCCACCCATAGGCTGGTCGTCATGCCTTGGAAAATGAGCGACCCCTTCGGAGTCGAAGACGACTTGGAGGCAATGGGTCCGGTCGTCTGGGACACATGGCTCCGACAGGTCAGGCCCAAACTCTTGGAAGATCCGAGCCCAACCAATCCTTATCTGCACATCACGCAAACCGACACCACGCAGCTATGGATTGGTGACACCGATGTCTACGTTCTGATCTTTCCGACAGATGACGATCACGTCATGCTGATCAAGGCCGTGAACCTGTTGGATGAACTTGGCTAAGCCGTGGAGGCGTGTCCCCGAGCCTCTGCCAGCCGTTCTTGCACAATCGGAGAGTCTGTGAAATGTGCTTTGGCGGTCCAATCACGCAGCAGAACAACAATGGTCGCAGGCAGGTCTCCTGCCTCATGTGCGTCCCAAAGAGCGTCAAGAAGCTCGGCGCTGAACTCGTCCCGGGTCTCCTGATCGAGTCTGGCAATCAGCTCCATCGACACCTTCCGAGCCGGCAGACGCAATGAGAACTCGGTCATACCAGGATCTCCTTTCATTCATAGGCGAACATATGTTCGTTTCACCCTAATCTGATCCAGCATGCAGGGACGGTAAACCAGGGCACCCCACCGCGAAGCCCGAGATTTCGCGACCGTCTCAGAGAGTTTCGCGACTTGACGACGGCCTGATATCGACACCGATTGCATGTGACCAAGGTCGGCACAGACCGGCTAGGGTGCCCGAATGACAGCCGTGTCATTCGCCCACCTTCACGTTCACACCGAATACTCGATGCTCGATGGCGCGGCTCGCATCAACGATGTTGTGGCGACGGCAGCCGCCGACGGGCAACCGGCTATCGCCATCACTGACCATGGCGTCCTCTACGGGGTAATCGATTTCGTCAAGGCGGCCCGCGAGGTTGGGATCAAGCCGATCATCGGGACCGAGGCCTACTTCACAGATGGCTCCCGTTTCGATCGGCCCCTGGGCAGCGCCAACAAGCGCTATCACATGAATCTCCTCGCGGTCAACGAGGTCGGCTACCGCAACCTCCTCCAGCTCTCGTCCAAGGCTTACCTCGAGGGGTATTACTACAAGCCGAGGATGGACTTCGAGCTTTTGTCCGCCCACGCCGAGGGGATCATCGCCACCTCGGGTTGTCTCGGCGGGCTGGTGCCCCAACTTCTGGCTCCGGACTCGATGAGCGAGGAAGGCAACCGGGGACAGGTCCGTGACTTCGAGGCCGCCATGGCCGCCGCCGGGAAGTTTCAAGACATTTTCGGCAAGGACAACTTCTTCATCGAGGTCCAGGATCACGGGCTGCTCGCCCAGAAGGCGATCATGCCCGACCTCCTGGCGATCTCAAACCAGACCGGCGCCCCGCTCCTGGCAACCAACGATGCCCACTACACCAGGCGGGCAGAGCACGATGCCCACGATGTCCTGCTCTGTATCCAGACCGGATCGTTGCGCAGCGACGCCTCGCGTCTTCGTTTCGAAGGGAGCGATCATTACCTGAAGACCGCGGCCGAGATGCGTCAGCTGTTTCCAGCCGACACCTTCCCCGGGGCGTGTGACAACACCCTATTGGTCGCGGAGCGAGCCTCGGTCGACCTCGAGCTTGGCAAGATCCTTCTTCCCCATTTCCCGGTGCCGTCTGGTGAGACCGAGGTCACCTATCTGAGAAAACTCGTCGATCAGGGGACCAGGGAGCGCTACGGCTCCAATCCGGCCCCCGAGGTCTGGGACCGGGTCGAGCACGAGCTGAAGATCATCGAGGAGATGGGATTTCCCGCCTACTTCTTGATCGTCTGGGACCTGATCCGCTACGCAAGGGAGAGTCGGATCAGGGTCGGCCCCGGCCGGGGATCGGCGGCAGGATCCATCGTCTCCTACTGCCTTCGCATCACCGACCTCGATCCCCTGGCCTACGGGTTGATCTTCGAGCGCTTCCTGAATCCCGGGCGCAAGGAGATGCCGGACATCGACATGGATTTCGACGAGCGGTACCGCGCCGATGTGATCAAGTACGCCGCTCAGAAGTACGGCCCGGACCGGGTGGCCCAGATCGTCACCTTCTCCACGATCAAGGGCAAGCAGGCGATACGGGACGCGGCCCGGGTCCTCGGTCATGCCTACGGGGTTGGCGACCGGATCGCCAAGGCCATGCCTCCTCCAATTCTGGGAAAGGAGGCGACCCTGGACCAGGTGCTGACCCCTCCACCGCCGGACGCCGACTCCACCGTCAAGGATTGGTACTCCAACGCTCAGGGTCTTCGCGAGTTGTACGAGGCCGACGAGGCGGTCCGGGAGACGATCGATGCTGCCCGTGGGGTGGAAGGGCTCCGCCGTCAGGATTCGATCCATGCCGCGGCGGTGGTGATCGGGCCGGAGCCTTTGATCAACATCGTCCCCATCCAGCAGAAGGGCGAAGGGGCCGAGATCGTCACCCAGTACGAGATGTATGGGGTGCAGTCGCTGGGGCTGTTGAAGATGGACTTTCTCGGCCTCCGCAACCTGTCGATCATCGAACGCTGTCTCGAACTGGTTGAGGAGACAACCGGGACTCGAGTCGACATCGACGGGGTGGCCCTCGACGATGAGAAGACCTTCGAGCTCCTGCAGAGCGGCAACACCATCGGTGTGTTCCAGCTCGAAGGGAATGCGATGCGCTCGCTCATCCGGTCGTTGAGGCCTGACTCGTTCAACGATGTGATCGCCCTCGTTGCCCTCTATCGCCCCGGCCCGATGGGGGCGAACATGCACAACCTCTATGCCGACCGTAAGAACGGCCGCGCCGAGATCGAGCAATTGCATCCCGCCCTGACCGACAAGCTGGCGGACACCTATCAGATCATGGTGTACCAGGAGCAGGTGATGACGGTCGCCCAGGAAATGGCCGGCTACTCGATGGTCGAGGCCGACGATCTGCGCCGGGCCATGGGCAAGAAGATCAAGAAGGAGATGGTGGCCCAGGAGCAGCGGTTCGTCCAGGGTTGCATGGGCTTGGGGCACACCGAGGAGGTTGGTAAGGAGATCTTCGGCCTCATCGAGCACTTTGCCGGTTACGGCTTCAACCGATGCTTGACAGGCGACACAACCGTGGTCGAGGCCGAGACCGGGGCGATCCGCACGCTGCGCGAGGTCTACGACGGCCGGGTGCTGCCTTCGATTGCCTCGTTGGACGGTTGGATGCGAGTTCTGGGCTCACCGAGCAACATCTGGCAGAACGGTATCAAGCCCGTCTTCAAGCTCACCACCAGATCCGGGAGGACGATTCGCGCCACTGGCAACCATCCGTTCCGAACCGTCTCCGGCTGGCATCGCTTGGACGAGCTAGGGACTGAGGATTTCGTCGCCATCAGCGCCGGTCTCGACTGGGTGCCTACCACTTCGATGACGCCGCACGAGCTATCGCTGCTCGGGTATGTCATCGCCGAAGGCAACACGTGTCATCCGTCCAGTTTCTATATCTACTCGGGTGACGAGGACGTAGTACAAGACGCTGTCTCCGCCATGGAGGCCTTCGAGAACACCCGGGCGACCGTTGATCGGTCAAAGTCAGCAGTGTCGTTGTACGCCGCGCGGGTGGACCTGCGTCGGCCGAGTGCAGCGGTGCAGTTCATCGAGAGATCCGGGCTCCGTCACACCGGCGCAATCGACAAGCGGCTTCCCGACATCGTGTATTGCCTACCTCCGAGCCAGCTGGCACGGTTGCTTGCCTCCATGTGGTCCGGCGACGGGTGCTGCAACGTCTCGGGTTCCGGTAGTCGAGCGATCTACTACGCCACCTCCTCGCCGGTTCTTGCTCAGCAGGTTGGTCATCTGCTCCTGCGCCTCGGAATCAGGAACACAGTGCACACCAAAAGCTTTCGCTACCGGGGCGATCGCCGGCGGGGATATCAGATCAATGTCATCACCGACGTAGGCATCTCGCGGTTCGCGGCGATTGTCGGTCCCCACCTCGTGGGAAAGCGCAGCACCGACCTGGAGAACTTGCTGGCCAGCGCCCCTGCGGCCAGCAACGTCCGTTCCACTCACGATCAAGTGCCAGCGCGGCAGGTATTTCCGTTGATCCGTGCCGAGGCGGCACGGGCCATGACCGAGTCCGGGCGTTTGCTGAAGGAGATCTGCCGTTCGGGTGGATTCACCCCCCGGCTGGTCCATTCCCTCGACCCTCGAAAGAAGGGCTACCGGCGGGACACCATTGCAGCCATGGCGAAAGCCTTCGAGTCGACGGAGCTTCGCGAGCTGGCTGATGCCGATGTTTGGTGGGACCAGGTTGTGTCCATTGAGCCCGACGGCTCGGAGATGACCTACGACGTGGAAGTCCCGGGCACTCACAACTTCGTGGCAAACGACTTCGTCGTCCACAACTCGCACAGCGCGGCATACGGGCTGGTCGCCTATCAGACCGCCTATCTCAAGGCCCATCACCCCGCCGAGTACCTGGCCGCCTTGCTCACCGCCACCAAGAAGGACAAGGACCGCACCGCTGTCTATCTCAACGAGTGCCGTCAGATGGGGATCAAGGTCCTGGTCCCCGATGTCAACGAGTCGGGTAGCGATTTCAGCGTTCTCGATGGTCGAATTCGCTTCGGTCTCTCCGCCGTGCGCAACGTCGGTGAGGGTGTGGTCGAGAAGATCATCGAGGCCCGCGCCGAAGAGCCGTTCACGTCGCTTCAGGACTTTGTCGACCGAGTCGACGTGTCGGCGCTCAATAAGAGGACCATCGAGTCCCTGATCAAGGCCGGCGCTTTCGACGCATCGGGGGACCCGCGCAAGGGCCTGACCATGGTCTACGAGCAGATCCTTGACGCCACCGTGGAGCGGCGGCGCAACGAGGACATGGGTCAGTTCAGCCTCTTTGCGGGAGACACCGAGGCGGTCCAAGAGAGTCGCATCGAAATCCCGGCGATGGTTTGGCCGCAGAAGATCAGACTCGGCTTCGAGAAGGAGATGCTCGGCCTCTATGTCTCGGACCACCCCTTGTTGGCGATAGGCCCGTCCTTGGCCGCAGCCACCACCAACGCGATCCGTGACCTCGACGAGATGGCCGATCGGACCTCGGTGACCGTTGGAGGCCTTATTGGCGCGATCACCCGTCGTTGGACCCGGGCCGGGGAACCGATGATCTTCTTCCAGTTGGAGGATTTGGAGGGCTCGGTGGAAGTCATGGCCTTCCCCCGCACGGTCCACGACTTCGGCCCGGCCATCATCGAAGACGCGGTCGTGGTGGTCAGCGGCAATCTCGACAACCGAGGTGACGATGTCAAGGTGATAGCCAGGGAGATCAAGGAGCTGGAGGTAAGGGACGACTACTCGGTTCGGCTTCAGGTGGCGGCCGGTCGTCTCTCGCCCGAGGTGGTTACCCGCCTCAAGGGCGTCCTGGCCAACCATCCCGGTTCAGCAACCGTCTTCCTCCACATGGTGAGTGACAGCGGCACCAAGGTGCTCAAATTGAGCGACACCCATCGGGTCGAGCCAAGGTCTGCCCTGTTCGCCGAGCTCAAGGAGCTACTCGGTCAGAGGGCCGTGATCTGAGTCAGCGTCGGTGCGGTTTGATCTGTTGCTTGGCAACCCGGGCCAACGCGCTGGCTCGCCCGTGTCGCCGTCCCAAGGCGTAGGCGCCGGCGGCGGTGGCCGCTGCCACCGTCCCCAACCCACTCACCGCCACGGCCCGTTTGGTGCGGCGGGCGAAGATCACGATCGGCCAACCTCGTTCGTGAGCCACCCGCTCCAAATCAGAGTCGGGATTCACCGCAACGGGATGCCCGACCATTTTCATCATCGGGAGGTCGGAGATGGAGTCGGAGTAGGCATAGCTCCGCTCCGGGTCATAGCCGAGGTCGGAGACGAGCTTCTCGATCGCCTCGGCTTTGCCCGGCCCGTAGACGAATGGCCCGTCGAGGTCACCGGTGTAGTGCCCGGCGACCACCTTCATCCTGGTGCCAATGGCGCCGGTCATCCCCAGGGATCGGGCCAGCGGCTCGACGATCTCATGGGGAGAGGCCGAGACGATCCAGGTGTCGCGGCCGGCCTCGTGATGCATCTTGATGAGTTTGCGCGCTTCGGGCCGGACCCTGGCCACCAGCTTGGGCATGACCGCGGTTCCCACGCTCTCTAGAGCGCGGACCGAAGAGCCGCCGATTCCGGTGAGCAGGTCGCCTTTTACATCACGAGACGTCTCGCCCTTGTCACCCATGAGTTTGAAGCTGATAGCGGCGACTGCCCACTTCCCCACGTCGGCTCCGGATGCCAGACCCTGTCGCCAGGCTTCGATCCCGAAGGGGAATGCCGAGGCGCCCGAGATCAGGGTTCGGTCGAGATCGAAGAACGCAGCACTGCTCGCCATGCCGTAAAGGATATTCCCGCTATTCGATTCCGAAAGAGGTCCACGGCATTCCGTTGGCGCCGTCCAGGATCCCGGCCAGGCTATCGAGGTCGGTGGGCGGGGTCAGCGACCAGGGGATGGTCGCGACATGGGCCCCGTATCGGGCCGAAAACTCGTCACGGGTATCGCGCTGGCGGACCGTCTCCGCACTCCACCGGGTCAGATTGTTGGCCAGGATCGGCGAGGCGCCAGCCGGCACCGTCGCCGTGGCCCAGGTCTCGGGAAGGATTCGGTTGAAAACCACCGCCGCGGGGGTCGATGCGAGCCGGGGCAACTCTCGATAGAACTTGATGGCTTCCCACACCGGCGCCGGGTCGGAAGTGGTCACCACCAGGATCGCCGCCGACCGCATGACCCGCTCGATCTCGCGTCCTCGTTGTGACACCCCGTCGTAGGTCGTGCGAAGGTCGAGCAGGAACTCGGCTACTCGCTCCAGGAGGTCCGAGCCCAGGATCGAGTCGGCCATGCGCAGCACGGGGCGACCGGCGGCATTGAAGAGAAGCCGGCGTCCGGGAAGCGGACCCCCTGTTATCCAGCGCAACAACCGGCCGCCCACCAGGTCGGCCATCTGCGCCGGGGCTGTGAAGAAGTCGATGCCACCGCCAGACGGTGGGGTGTCCACCACCAACAGGTCCCACGCCATGGCCTGGGCAAAGGTCGCCGCCTGATCTGCGGCCGCATAGGCCTGTGACGCCGGGAAGTGCTCGGAAGCCGCCCGGAAGAACTCGTTGTCGGCGAGACGAGTGGCAACCTCGGGATCGGCGTGTCGCATCGCGACCGCCCGCCACGACGCGGTCGCGTCGAGCATGGCGGCCCAGAGGTTCGGCTCGTCGGCATGCGGCTGTGGCTCGTTGCCGAGGTCGGTGACCCCGAGAGCGCTGGCGAGACGTCGTGCCGGGTCAACCGTCACCACCAGAGTTCTCAGCCCGGAGCGCGCGGCTCGGATCGCGATAGCCGCTGCCACGGTGGTCTTCCCCACCCCGCCGGCGCCGGTGACGAGAAGAGTGGCAGTCATGTGATGGCCTCGAACTCGTCGCACATGCGCGCTGCCACTTCGCCGGGGGTGAACACCCCGAACAGATATGGAAGCTGATGCTCCGGGGGGAGATGGCGCAGCCATTCCTGTTGGCCGGCCCAGAGGGCCCGATGTAACTCGGCCGCCTCACCGAGCGGGCCGGGTGGGGTCGAAGGATCGGTGAGCTCGTCGAGGACGCGATTGGCGATGAGCCGTGGCTTGGCGATCAGCTTCTCGGCATCCAGCCACTGCAATGTCTCCTCGGTCTCGGTCGTGGGCAACTCTTCGGGGAGAGTGACCAGAACCATCTCGGTGATGTCGGGGGCGGCGAGCATGTCACGCATCATGTCGGCCTGGGCTCTTACCCTCCCTCCGGGGACGAGCTCGGCGATGGTGAGTGGAGCCCGGAGGAATGACCCGATCTGACCGGTGGGGGGAGCATCGGCGATGACGACGTCCCACCGATCTGCCTTCACCTCCCAGATCGCCTTTCCGATGGTGATGATCTCCCGGATCCCTGGCGCGGTGGTGGCGAGAGCGTCGAAGGCGCGGGCGAAAGGGCCGAAACCGGAGATACCGCGGATGTTGAGCTGGATCGCGAGGTACTCCAGCAACGCGTCGGAGCGGACCATCTGCATCGCATGCAGACCGGGTCTGACCTCTCGGGGCTGGAACTCGAGGGCGCCGGTCCCGAAATGGGCGGACAAGCCACCGGGTGACCCCATCTCCATGGCCAGTACCCGTTGGCCACGTCGCTGGGCGAGAAGAGCCAGACCGGCGGTCACCGCGGACTTCCCGACGCCCCCCTTCCCCGAGACGATGAGAAGACGTTTGTCGAGCACTAGTCCCCGCTGAGCGGGATGCGAAGCACCAAGTGGTCGTCCTCGACACTCCAGATCGCATTTCCGACCAGGGCGTAGTCGGTGTAATCGCGCTGGGCTTGCTCGGTGAACAGCCTGCGCTCGTCTCCGGCAATCGGGGGGAGGGGACGATCCTTGACCGCCGCTGCCCGCTCCTGGAACCTTTGCAGCATGGCGTCAACGTCGAATTGGGACATGGAGGCAACGCTAATGCGTTGCCCGTGAACCGTTAACCGTTAACCGTGCGGACGACGGAAAACGGATCACGGTGAACGGAGAACGGCGGAGGCCCTGCGGGACTCCGCTTTGCGTTCCCCTTCCAGGCGCTCGAGGTCAACATCCGTTTGGTCGACGTAGGTCATGGCATCGGCGATGAGATGGTGCCCGGCCACATCGCGGATTGCGCGATGCATCGCATGGGCCACGGCCCGGTAGGCAGGATGGCCGGCCGGCTGGCTCCGGAGCTCGATGAGATGGAATGCCTGACGTGGGTTCATCTCCATCACGAAGCGGACGTTGTAGGCGAAGGGGACTGCGTACTGGGCCACCTCGGCCCCTAGATCGGAGCGGATTCCCTCGTAGAGCTCTCCGGCATCGTCCATCACCGAGACCCACTCATCGGCAAGCCCTTGGTCCGCCAGGTCCTGGGGGAGGTCGTAGCCGAGACGGGTTGAGAAGCGCTGCCACTCCAGGGTCATCAGACGATGTCGCTGGAGATCGCGAAAAGCACCGATGTCGCAGCTCACGTCGAATCGATAGGTGGTTCGCTCCATCGCCCGCCCTGGCTTGTGACGTCGATTGGATCGCTGACCCACCATGGCCCCGATCAACTCCGCCCGCTCGGCCTGGGTCATCTCCCGAACCAGTCGCTGCAATTGCTCGTCAGGGAGCTCGGACACCGCATAGAGGGCGGCGGCCGCGATTTTGGTTTCGGCGTCGGGGTCCCAGTCGGTGAGGGTCACCGAGGGGCCAATATCGGACGGAGGGCCGAGATGGCCGGCCCTCGCCTCGAGATCATCGCGGACGTCTGCCAGATACCGGGACCATCGGACGCCCCGATCCTCGAGATCGACCCTGGTGAGGAAGGAGGGGATGACCTGGCGGAGCTCACCCAGCATCATCGCCCCATACGCTCGGACCTCATGCACCGGGCTGGCCTGCATCCGGACCAGGGCCATCTCGTAAGCCTGGCCGGTGCCGTAGATGCCGACATTGGAGAGAGTGGAGACCGGCAGCAGCCCGCGCACGGTGTCGCAGGCCTTGGCCCGGATGGTGGCGTTCCACACCATCTTGGAGTCGTCCTCACTCCGGGGATGCTGTTGCTCGTAGACACCAGTCATGTAGGCCACCATGCGGCTGTAGACATTGAAGGTCCGTTCCATGTGGCGTGCGTAGGCATCGGAATGACGGGAGGCCTCGATCTCGTCTGGGACCAGGTAACGATGCTTCCCGCCGAGTGGGGTGTCGTAACGGATGTAGCGGGTCGACTGCTCGAGATAGGCAGCGAGACGACCCCACTCCAACACTTTGGTGAGCAGGTTCGACGCTTGCTCACATGCCAGATGGGCGCCACCGAGTTGTGCGACCGAATCGTCCCCATAGTCGAAGAAGATCCTCTGGTAGAGCTTTTCGGCGTGTTGGGTGGAGCCCATGGTGTCGGCAGAGATCACGGTGGCCAGCGAGTCGATCCCGAAGTCGGCGTCGGTCACGAACTCGTCGAGGAAGAGCCGACGCAGGGACTTGGAGGAGCGCGAGTAGCGGGCGAAGAGGGCCCCCTTCACCACCTCGGGAAGGCTGATCAACCCGAAGACAGGGAGATCGGTATTGGTGAAGAACCTGCCCAGGACAGCCGTCTCTTCGGCCGTGAACGCTTCCTGGTGGTAGACGGGCACTGGATCGATTGTATGCCGGATTGGGGGGTCACCCGGTTACCGTTTCGGCAACGTGGCTTTGTTCTTCATACGTCTCGGGACCTTCGTGTTGTCGGCCCTTGCCATCGGGATAGCGGTGGTTCCGATCCTGGTCCTGATCAACCTTCTCGACGGAGGGACCGGCTGGGGGCTCTGCCCGGCAGGCCTCGAGGCCTGCGCCAATCCCTACACCACGGCCGCCGAGTTCGCGGTGGTTCTGACCCTTGGCTTCCTCGCCTCGGTGATGGGGATCAGGCTCCTAATGCGTCTCGCCCGTCATCTCCAGTCCGGGGAGTATCAGGTCACTCAGTGAGCCGGGGTGACGGCTTCGGCTTCGATCGAGGCCGGGTCCGTCTGTTTCGTGATAACGATGAAGATCGCCACCAGGATCAATAAGGCGCCTCCCCACGCGGCCAGCGTCAACCTCTCACCCAACACCACCCAAGCCGTGGCCACCCCGAATGCAGGCTCGGCGGCGAGGACCACCGCTGTGGTGTTGGCGCCGACGATGGTTTGGGCCCAGATCTGGAGGATGTAGGCCCCGGCGCTGACCCCGAACGCGGTTAGGGCCAATGCCCCCCAGACCGAGGACGGGGGAAGACCCGGGCTCTCGAGGGCGTAGGAAATAGGGAAGGCGAGCGCCGCCGTGACTGCGAGCTGGACAGTCGTGAAGGGAACCACTGGATGATGTCGTGCGAACCGGGCGAGGGCCAGGATGTAGAGGGCGAAAGCGAAGGAGCAACCCAGGGTCAGCAGGTCTCCACGCTGGAAGTCGAGGTCGTTGGTCCCGGTGAGCAGCACCAGGCCGGCGAAGGAGAGTGCGGCGGCGCCACTTATCCACCAACTCGGTGGTTTTCTGGCGAACAGGGCCGAGAGGAGCGGGGTGATGACCACATAGAGACCGGTGATGAGGGCCGAGTTGGCGGCGCCGGTGTAGGCAAGGCCCGAGGTCTGCAAGGCGTATCCGGTGAAGAGCGCCAGACCCGCGATCGATCCGTGCAACCAGATCTTCTTCCCTCTGGGGAGTGCAAACAACGAAAGGGCCACCGCACCGAGGAGAAACCGCCAGGCGACGAAGGCGACCGGGGGGTAGTCCTCCACCGCGGTCTTGATCACCACGAAGGTCGCCCCAAACACGAATGAGGCCACGAGCAGGGCCAGGATTGCTCGGCTTCTGTCGGATCTGAACATGAGGCGGCAGCCTAGGTTTCCTGCCCCAGGAGCGAAGCGACGTTGGGGGAGGTGCCCCGGAGGGGCGGAGGGGGCACCCCTGACGCGTGGCGGTATGCCCGTACGATGCCGATCATGCCGGGTGTTAGAGCAAATGGGACCACTCCCACTTCTCGGGAGCGGGGCAAGGCGCGCGCTGTGCTCAACCGCCTGCTTGAGCGGTACCCGACGATCCGGACTGCACTCGATTACGACAACGCGTTCCGGCTCCTGGTGGTGACTGTGCTCTCGGCGCAGACCACCGATGAGAACGTCAACAAGGTGGCGCCGGTCCTCTTCGAGCGATATCCGACAGCCGCGGACCTGGCGGAGGCAAACCCTGAAGAAGTCGAGCGCATCGTCTACTCGACGGGGTTCTTCCGCCAGAAGACCAAATCGATCATCCGTCTCGCCCAAGGGGTCGAGGAGATGTTCGACGGCGAGGTCCCCGCCGATCTCGACGAGTTGGTGAAGCTGCCAGGTGTGGGCCGGAAGACGGCGAGCGTGGTCCTCGCCGAAGTGTGGGACCTCCCCGCGATCGCGGTGGACACCCATGTAAGACGGGTCACCCGGCGTCTTGGGCTCACCGAGGAGACCGATCCGGTAAAGATCGAAAAGGATCTAAAAGCCTTGTTCCCGACTGAAACCTGGTCCGGGCTCTCGATGCGCATCATCCAATTCGGGCGCGAGGTATGCGACGCTCGAAGGCCGTTGTGCGGCGAATGTGACCTCTTCTCGCTCTGTGAATGGCCCGATCGAATCGCGGTGGCCGCCAGGGCCTCCCGGTGACCACCCAGGGGCTCGATCGGTCGATCCTCAAACTGGCGATCCCAGCGCTGGGAGCCCTCGCCATCGACCCGCTGCTCACTCTGGTGGACACCGGTTTCGTGGCCCGCCTCGGCGTCCCCCAACTGGCAGCCCTCGGAGTCGACTCGGCGATTCTCGGATTTGCCTTCTTCGGCTTCAACTTCCTCGCCTATGCCACGACTCCATTGGTGGCCCAGGCTCTGGGCCGGGGCGACACCGCTATGGCAAGACGGTGGGTGGGAGGCGCCCTGCTCCTTGCCGTGGTGCTCGGCATAGTCGCCACGCTGGTCATCGAGTTGCTGGTGCCGTGGATCGTCGGAGTGATGGGGGCCACCGAGGAGGTCGCCGGCCCCGCGGTGGCATATCTTCGGATCAGGGTCGTTGCCGCGCCCGCGGTGTTGATCGTGGTGGCGGGCCACGGTGCATTTCGGGGTCATCAGGACACCCGCACCCCGCTCATCGTGGCGGCGGGAGTGAACGGGCTCAACCTCGTCCTCGCTCCCATCTTCATCTTCGCTATGGGTCTCGGGGTCGAAGGAGCCGGGATCGCAACGGTCATCGCCCAGGTGGTAGGAGCTGTTTGGTTCCTACGATTGATCCGAGAGCGCCGGCTGGCTGACCGTCCCCGCGGGTTCCGCGAGTCGGTGCCCACCATCCTTGCCCTCGGCAAGAGCGGTGCCCTGATCACTCTTCGGACCGGAGTTCTGTTGTTCGCCTTCATGGTCGCCGCCGCGGCCGCCACCCGGATCGGCCCCGAGTCGATCGCCGCCCATCAGGTGGTGCTTCAGGTGTGGCTGGTAGCAGCGATGATCGCCGATGCATTCGCGATTGCCGGTCAGGCGATGGTGGGCGCCGCGGCCGGCTTCGGTGATCGGGAACGGGTGAGCGAGGTCAGTCGGCGGCTGTTGGCCTGGGGTTTGGCAGTGGGTGTGGTGATGGCTGGTCTATACGCGATCGGTGCCCCGGTCTTGAAGTCTCTGGTGGGCTCTGCCGCGGTGGCGGGCCTGGTCGTGGCAACGATCCCGGTGGTGGCCTGGATGATGCCGGTTGCTTCCCCTCTCTTCGTCGCCGACGGGATCTTCTTCGGGCTTCTCGCCCTTGGCTCGATCGTTGCTTCGACCGCCACCGGCGCGATGCTGGCTATCGGTTTGATCTTGCTGACCCCGCTGGGTCAGAGCCTCGATGGGATCTGGTGGGCGATAGCGGCGATGCTGGTAGCTCGCTCTGTTGTGTTCCTGTTCGCCTACCGGAGGGCGGTGTCCGTGGTCGCGGTCAGGTCCTGACCTTTGGTCTCGGGCAGGGCAAGGGTGAGCAATGCGGCGACGGCAACCCCGATGCCCAGGACTGTCACTGTCTCGGACACTCCGAACCTGTCGATGGTGAACACCCCCAGGATCAGCCCGAGTGCCGATCCGGCAAGACCGAAGTCGGCCGAGGCGATGGTGGCGCTGGCTCGCAGCCTGGTCGGGAACAGTTCGGCGCGATGGCTGCCACCGGCGGGGACGAAGGCGAAGGTTCCGAACGAGGAGACCATCACCGCCAGCACGATGAGGGGTGGCGAGACAGTCCAATAGAGGAGAAGGCCACCACCGAGAGCCATCAGAAGGCTGAGGACCGTGGTGGTACGACGTCCCCAGGCGTCGGCGAGATGCCCTCCCACAAAGAAGCCGAGCCCACCGAGGGTCCCCCCGAGCAGAAGGATGAGAACGGTGTCACCGGTGCTGAGACCGACCTGTTCGATCATCCTCTCTGTGGAGAAAGCGATCCCGACCGCGGAGAACGCCGATGCCAGGAATCCCACCAACGCCACCACCCAGAACCGTCGCGCCCATGGTCCTGTTGACAGGTCGCGCCAGTGCCCTTCGGTGTCGTGAGCCTCTGTGAAGACGCGGCTCTCGGGCACGTTGCGTATCAGGAAGGGAATGACGAGGGCGCCGGCCCCAATCATGAGGTGGGGAATTCGCCAGTTTTGGCCACCCCCGTCGGCCAGGGGAAGAGTGAGTAGGGCCAACCCACTCCCGAACGAGACCGCGGCTCCGTAGAAGGCGATGGAGTAGGCGCGGATCGAGACGCTGACCTGCTCGGCGAGCAAAACCACAGCCAGACCCGACATGGCCGCGGTCCCGGTCCGGAGCACGGCCTGGGCCACCCCGAACTGCCAGGTTTCGAAGGCGAGACCGGCTGCGGTCCCTCCGACGATGATCAGGGTCATGGCGAGGAGAAGGGGGCGTCTCCGCCCCCGATGATCACCCAGCCAACCGAGAGGGAGTGCGGCAAAGGCGGCGAGGCGGCCGATTCCCAGGAGAAGGCTCATCTCTCCCTCGGTCAAACCGAGCCCCGCTCGGGTGAAAGGCAAGGTGTTGGCTGCCTGGGCTTGGGCGAAGCCCTGGACCAGACCGGCGGTCCACATGATGAGGACGATGCGGCGGTCAGCCCGGCTGAACCGGTCGACGGGGAGGAGGGGGTCGAGGAGGCGACGTGTCCAAGCAGGCACGGGTGCGAGCGTAGGGAGCGGGGGCGTGGGAATATCGCGGGAGTGTTCGAAAACGTCGAGTCCTCCGCGTTCGTGATCCAGGCTCTGGTCGCCTTCGGGGCCGGGATCATCTCCTTTGTGTCGCCATGTGTTCTCCCGCTGCTGCCCGGGTACCTCTCGATGATGTCCGGATACTCGGCGGCTCAAATAGAGGCCGGCGAGGTGTCGACCCGGCGACTCACCGGGGTGATTCTCCAGTTCATCGGCGGGTTCACGCTGGTGTTCGCGGCGCTGGGCGCGGCAGCCAGCGGCCTTGGCCAGTTCCTGGTCCGCAACATGGGTGCCTTCACCCGGGTCGCCGGTCTGGTGATCATCGGATTCGGGATTCTCATGGTGGTGGTGGCAGTGTCGGAGCGGAGCTTCCTGGGTGGGCTCGAGCGTGACTATCGACCTGACGTCAGACCGTCCCGTTTGGGGAAGTGGGCGCCACCGGTGATGGGCGTGGCGTTTGCCTTTGGCTGGTCACCTTGTATCGGCCCGGTGCTCACCGTGATCCTGGCCACCGCGGCGACTCAGGTCACTCTGGCTCGTGGGATCATCCTGCTCGTGGCCTACTCGCTCGGCTTGGGAATCCCCTTTCTGTTGGCCGGTCTCGGGTTGTTCAAGTTCTTCGGCCGTATCAAGCCCTATATGCGCCCGATCAACATCGTTTCGGGGGTGTTGTTGGTGGGGTTCGGGGTGATCATGGTCACCGGCAGCCTGACAACTATTTCGCGTTGGCTGGTCGACCTGTTCCTGACGGTGCCCTTCCTCCGCGACCTGGCCACCGTGTGATGACACTCAGTGAAGCTTTCCTGGCCGACGCTGCGCCTGACCTGGTGTGGTTCAGGGGGGCTGATGTCATCAGGTTCCTCAACGATCTGCTTTCGCAGGAGATAGCAGTGATGACACCAGGGGAGGTGCGGCGCTCGATGCTGCTCAGCCCGCAGGGCCGTATGGATCACCTGCTCTGGGTGCTTCGTGGCGAGGAAGAGGTTGGTCTCGTGACCGACGCCGGGCGGGGGGCCGAGTTGGCCGCCACCCTGAGCCGCTACCGGATTCGGGTGGCGGTGGAGATCGAGGAATCGGTGGATCCGGCGTGGCTGGTGATCGGGCCTTTCTCAGAGTCGGTCGGCGTCTGGTCCCGGAGCGGCGATGGTCTGCTCGCCGATGTCTCCTGGGCCAAGACACCCCGGTTCCTGGTGGTGGGGGAGCGTCCCGATCTCCCCGGGATCGACGCCGCGGCTCTGGAGAGCCTTCGGATCGAGTCGGCTGAACCGGTGATCGGTGTCGACACCGGGCCTTCCACCATCCCCCAGGAGACCGGGTTGGTTCCGGTGACGGTCGACGTGGACAAAGGCTGCTTCTTGGGCCAGGAGTTGGTGGGACGGATTCATCGACGAGGTCATGTCAACAAACAGCTCCGCGTGCTCGAATTCTCTGGGCCGGCCGCCGAGGCAGGGTCCGAGGTCACCAAGGGCGAGCTCACCGTCGGCACCCTGACCTCGGTATCAGGGTCGGTGGGGCTGGCCACAATTCGGCGCGAGGTAGAACCGGGCGAAACGGTGAAGGTGGGGACCCGAGAAGCTGTTGTCGCCCGCTGAATCTCTCCACTAAGGCGGTCCTGGTCCCACTGTGTATTTGTGGCCGAGTGGGCTGATCCATTGGTAGGCGCCGGGTCGGAGTTGTTGTAGTTCCCATCCGGATTCGTGTTTGAGCCGGTGGTCATGACGGCAAAGTGGTGCCAGGTTCTCCACCTCGGTCGGTCCGCCTTCTGACCACGCCTGGTTGTGGTCGATGTCGCACTCCGATGCCGGGTTCCGGCACCCGGGGAAGACGCAAGTCGGGTTTTCTGCTTCCACCTGTCTGGCCTGATCCGCAGTGGGACGTCTTCGAGTGGTCCCGTTGTGAACGACTTGCCCTTGATCGTCGGTGATCGTGTATCGCCATTCGGAATCGGGTTGCTCCTCGGCGACCTGGCGGGCGATGTCGGCGATGACCGGCCCAAAGCCCCTGAGCTCTCCTGGCTTCTCCGCCAGCCCGGCCAGGGTCGTGAGATCGACTTGGATGTCGACGGTTCCCCGAGTTCCTCGGGTGTGGCCTGATTGCTTGCCCTGGAGGAGGTCTAAGAGGACGTCGGCTCGAATCTGATCCATGGCTCGGGGATCGTTCGCTGACCTGGCGGCTCGTGCCAGCCGATTGATCCGTCTCATCGCGGCGCCGGCGCGGTGGGCCGGTAGGTTGAGCCCGTGGAGGTTGGCGGTTCCGTCGGGGTTGGCAGAGCTGCTAATCCGACGTTCCTCGACCGCTTCTTGATAGCGGGTCTTGGCAGCATCGGGGTCGACGAGGATCACCAGTTTTCGAATTCGGGCTCCCAACTGACCCGTCGTCTGGTCGGGGGCGCGTTCCAGGGCGACTTCCGCAACACGTTGGGCGCTGTGCTGGTCGAGATGAGCGGTTTCTTCGATGATCACCCGGGCCTTGGCCAGGTCGATCCGACCTTCGAGTAGGGCCTGACCCACCTGGGGGAGGTGTCTCACCAGATCCGATGCCAGACCGAGGTGGTAGTCCGCTGAGCGACGTGTCAGAGTTAACGCTGCCCGAATCTCGGAGGCGACGATCTCTTCGACATCTGAGGTCCACTCTCCGGGTATGACCTTGCCCTCGGCCTCGTGGATCGAATTGATGTCGGCGTAGAACTCGGCCTGATCGTGTGCGATCTGACGGGCGCGAGCCTGCAAAAGGACCACCCGGTCAAATCCCGAGAGTCGGTTCCGGTCGATCGAAGCCAGGATCGCGGCCAGCCTCGGGCCAGGCGCCATCTCGGCTAGCCCTCTCGGGATTCCCTCACCCTCGAACATATGTTCGCCCATAACCAGAACATACAGAACTCGTCTGACAGATTCCATACCTTTCTCCCCGAAACGAGAAATTTCTTGACAACGTGCAGCCGAACATCGATCTGGTGTGTGATAGGGGTGTGAACGACGAAGCGGTGTGGCGCAAACACAGCGACGAGCTGGTGCGCTACGCCTCGATTCTGGTTGGTCCCACTGACGCGGAGGACCTTTTGTCGGCCGTGGTGGTCCGGGTGCTCGCTGCCAAGGGCTCCCTTTCTGCACTCGACTATCCAAGGCCATATCTGTTTCGAGCGGTCCTCAACGAGGCAAGGAACGTCCGCCGGCGTCGTCGCACACCCCCGATCGTGGATGGGGCGATATATCCGGATGAGATGAGGCCCGAGGTCCTGGAGGCGGCGATGGTCTTGCCTCCGCAGCAAAGGGCGGCCGTCTACCTGACCTATTGGAAGGACCTACCGATCCGGGAAACGGCGTCCCTGATGGGGTGTCGGCCGGGAACGATCCGGCGGTACCTGATCTTGGCCCGAAGACACCTCAGGGAGGTATTGACAGGTGAGTAAGACAGACATCCTCGATCATCCCGATCTGCGCAAGATGTGGGACCAGCTGGAATCGGCGGTTCCCACCGTGGACTGGGACGACCTGAACACCCATGCTCCGTTGTGGGAGGGCGGGCAAGCCTGCTCGCGTGAGAGGCCCCTTGGTAGCCACGGCAATGTTCGTCACCATCCTGCTGGCTGGCGGGCTGATCTGGCTTGCGGCGGCGCCCGGCACTCAGCCGGCTGCCACGGGTCCCCTCGACACCCTTGAATGGGACCTATGGGTCTCGTTCCCCGCACCTCAAGATGTTGATGCCTTCCTCTCCGGCGTCGATGCCATTCCCGGAGTGTCAGTCGTTCAATACTTCCCCGACGAGTCTGCCCTGTATCCAGATCGTCAGACCGGGGACCAAGAAGCGACGGATGACGTGGTGGCGACGACCACCAACAGTGCAGGATCGGCCACCTTCGAGGAGGGACAGGCTCCGTTGACGGCCGCTCTTCTACTGCGCCTCGATCGGGTTGCTTCTGCTGAAGACACCGCGGCCCGTATCAATCAGGACTTCACGATCTACACCGTTGGGTATTCCCCCGTGATCGCCGCCGGGATGGCGGATGCATATTTCGAGTGGGCGGCCCAGGACGCAACCGTCTTGGGGGAAGACCCGCTCGTACTTCAACCATCGGCAGGCCCCGAGCCACGGTTTGACACCTCCTCACTGGGGACCGAAATCGTTCTTATCCCGGCTGCAACCGCCGACGACATTCCGTCGAATTTCTGGAATAGGTCGGAACCGCCGGAAGGTCTTGACGATTACGCGCTGAGTGCCTCGCGGCCCGTGCTGCATATCGGATACCTTGCCGAGATCGACTCTCGACTCGTTGTGTACGGAACCGATCCTTCTGGCCGATGCACGGCGGTCGTCGACCCGGGTGGGTCAGGAGGTGGATGCGGTGGCTTCGATTCCTATTCACATGGAGCTCAAGGATTCGGCGGGATCGAGGGGGAAGTCGGGTATGCAAATGTGGATGTGCCCAGAGACAGCGCGGTGGTGACGATGACGATCGATGGCGGAGCTCCGATGTGGCAGCGGCCTGTAGCCGGCTTTGCCATGTTCCCGGCGCTGGTCGCCACCGGCCTGCCGTTCATCGCGGAGGCCTACGACGCTTCGGGCACGATCATCGGCCATTGGGAGAGCCTCAGCTAAACGCCAGTGAACCTCGCCAAAGGGGGTGCCGGAGGCGGGACTCGAACCCGCACACCCTTGCGGGCAATGGATTTTGAGTCCATCGCGTATACCAATTTCGCCACTCCGGCTCGGAGGTTGAGTGTATGGGACCCCGATGGAATAGGCGATCCAAGCGATACCCTGCTTTTCGGCTTGAACCGAACCCACAACCGCCTATTCAGACTCAACGATCAGATCGAGGCCATCGACCGGGAGGCCCGACAGGTGGGCGCCGAGCTCGACTATCACCGGATGATCAACGACGACGCGCAACGAGACGCCGCGGTTGGGAACTACATCGACCGTGAGGAGGCCGGACTCACCGCAGGCGACGTCCGTCGTTTCGAGCGAACCCTGGCCCGCCTGGCCGACAAGCGCCGACGTCTCGCCGCAAAGCGAGACCGGTTGCTCACCCGGCTGCCCGACTGACACCGGTCGCCGCTACCGTCGGGCCGGTGCCCACTCTCGCCCTGATCGACGGCAATTCGATCGCCTACCGGGCCTTCTATGCCCTGCCCGAGGACCTGGCCACCAAGAGCGGACAGGTGACCAACGCGGTGTTCGGATTCACCCGGATGCTGATCCGGCTGCTGAAGGATTTCCACCCCGATGGCATCGCAGTGGCCTGGGACGTCTCGAGACACACGTTTCGCACCGAGACCTATCCCGAGTACAAGGCACAGCGGGAGAAGGCGCCCGACCACTTCCGAAGCCAGCTCCCATTGATGGACAAGGTCCTGGAATCCCTCCAGATCACCCAACTGCGGATGGAGGGCTACGAGGCGGACGATCTCATCGCCACTCTCACCAAGAACGCGGTGGATGGCGGGTGGGAAGTTCTGATCGTGACCGGGGACCGTGACGCCTTCCAGTTGGTCGGGGGACCGGTGCGCGTGGTGTACACCCGTCGAGGGATCAGCGACACGGTGATCGCAGACCAGGCCTATATAGAGGAGAAATACGGGATCCGGCCCGACCAATACGTCGAGTACGCGGCCCTAAGAGGCGACACCTCCGACAACCTGCCGGGCGTCCCCGGGGTGGGGGAGAAGACGGCCTCTCGCCTGGTGGCCGATCACGGAGGTCTCGACGCGATCTACATGGCCATCGCCGACCAGACCCCGAAGCTCCGCGAGAGCCTGGCGGCCCATCGCGAGCAGGTCTTTCTCAACAAGGACCTGATGACCCTGGTCGACGATCTGGATATCGGTGTCGACATCGAGGATCTCCACACCCGGGAGTGGGATCGGTCAGTGGTCAAGGACCTCTTCGACAGTCTCGAGTTCCACACGATGTGGGGGGATCTGGAACAGGCTCTCCCTTCGGCGGTCGGGTTGGCCGAGGTCCTCGAGGTCGAGACACGCCTCGTCACGTCGCCGGGCGAGATCGCCGAGATCGCGGCCGCGCCGACTTTGGTCGCCGGACTGGTGACAGATGGTGGTGAGCCCTTTGGCCTCGTGGTCGCCACTGGCCCGGGCCAGTCGATAATCGTCCCCTTCGACGACGCCGGGCCCTTGCTCACGGCCCTCGAGTCGGGCGCGGCATCGGTGGTGGGTCACGATCTCAAGGAGTTGGTTCGAGCCCTGTTGGATCTCGATCATGATGTGGCTCGTCTCGAGATGGATACGGCACTGGCTGCCTACATCATCAACCCGTCGCAGCGGACCTACGACCTGGAGGCACTAGCGGAGCGTTGGCTCGACGTCGAGCTGACGTCGCCAGACGATGACGCCGCGGCCGGAACCCTTCCCTTCGACACCGGCCCCGATCTCGATTCCGAGGGCCGACGCATCGAAGCGGTGAGGAGGCTGGCCGAGACCATGCGGGCCGAGCTCGCAGAGCGCGACGAGCTCGAGTTGTTCGATGAGTTCGAGCTGCCGCTGGTTCCGGTACTGGCGAGGATGGAGCACTTCGGGATCGGGGTCGACCGCGCCTATCTCGAAGAGATGGGCACTGACCTCCGGGAGCGTCTCAATCTGCTCGACGCCCAGGTTCAGGAACTGGCGGGGGAGCCGTTCAACGTGAACTCGACCGACCAATTGCGCTCGATCCTCTTCGACAAGCTGGGGCTGCCTGTGCTCAAGAAAACCTCGACAGGCAAGCCCTCCACGGATGCATCCGTGCTGAAGAAGATGGAGCATCCATTGGTCGATGCTCTCCTCGAGTACAGGGAATTGGAGAAGCTGCGCAGCACCTATGTCGACGGCTACCTGCCCTTGATCGAGGCCGACGGCAGGATCCACACCCGTTTCAACCAGATGGCTGCGACCACCGGTCGGCTCTCGTCGGACCGGCCCAATCTCCAGAACATCCCGGTGCGCTCGGAGTCGGGAAGGACTATCCGGAGGGCGTTCGTCGCAGGGGAGGGGGCAGAGTTTTTGGTGGCCGACTATTCCCAGATCGAGTTGCGGGTGTTGGCGCACATGAGTGGTGACCCGTTCCTCTTGGAGGCGTTCCGGGTCGGCTCTGACATTCATACCGCAACCGCAGCCCGGGTGTGGGGCCTCGGGGAGGATGAGGTGACGATCGCGCAGCGTCGAACGGCGAAGATGATCAACTTCGGTCTGTTGTACGGGATGGAAGCCTTCGGTCTGGCCGACCGGCTCGGCATCTCTCGCGAGGAGGCGCGAGATCACATCGACGCCTACTTCTCCCAGTTCGTCCAAGTGAAGGAGTTCATGTCTTCGATGGTGACGCTGGCTCGCAACCAGGGGTACACCACGACTCTGTTCGGACGGCGTCGTTATCTCCCCGAGTTGAGCTCGGACAATTTCCGGATCAGGCAGATGGGGGAGCGCATGGCTCTCAACGCCCCAGTCCAGGGGACCTCGGCGGACATCATCAAAAAGGCGATGATCGAGCTCGATCAAGGACTGAGAGAAGGTGGGTTCGAGTCGGCCCTGATCCTCCAGATCCACGACGAGCTGATTCTCGAGTGCCCGCAAACCGAGATGAACGTGGTCCAGAAGCTGGTTGTGAAAACCATGGAAGGAGTGGTCGACCTCGACGTGCCCCTGGTGGTGGACGTGGGCACCGGCCCCGATCTCGCCTCGGTCAAGACCTGACACCTCCTGTTCACCGTTTACCGTTCAGCGTTCACCGTTTACGAGTCAGACGGCTTCCGACGGTGAACGGAAAACGGATAACGGTTGGCCATCTTTGGCCAACAGGCGTACACTTGCCGGGCCTGCGGGCCCAGCGCGCGCAGAGTTCCTTTCGGAGGTAACCACCCACATATGCCCAACGACCAAGAGAACGCGCCCGAGAGCACTACCGAGGAGGAAAGTGCGGTGGCGCCCGACCCGATCGCCGAGGATCTGCCCGAAATAGAGTCCCCAGCGGTCACCGAGGAGCCCGAGCCCGAGGCTCCTGTCGCAGCCGAAACGGTCACCGAGGAGCCCGAGGCGGAGTCCGTGGTCACCACCGAAGTCACGGCCCCAACATTTGTCTCTGGCCGTGAGGCCCTGGTTGCCCCCGATCTGAGTGATCTCCCCGATGACATCGGCGACGATTTCGAGAGAGCCATAGCGGCCACCGTTCTCGAGTTCAAGGAGGGCGACATCGTCGAAGGGACTGTGGTCAGCGTCGATGGCGACGGGGCCATGATCGACATCGGCTACAAGTCCGAAGGCCTGATCCCGACCCGGGAACTCTCCATTCGCAACAACGTCGATCCCAACGACGCGGTGAAGGTGGGAGATCGGGTCGAAGCTGTCGTCCTCAACAAGGAAGACGACGAAGGGCGTCTCATCCTCTCCAAGAAACGCGCCATGTACGAGCGCGCTTGGGGTCGGATCCAGCAGATCGCCGATCAGGAAGGCACTGTCGAGGGAACCGTCATCGAGGTGGTGAAAGGCGGTTTGATCGTCGACATCGGTCTCCGTGGCTTTCTCCCGGCATCACTTGTCGACTTGCGTCGGGTACGTGACCTCGACCCCTTCATCGGCCAGACGATCACCGCCAAAGTCATCGAGTTGGACCGGCCGCGGAACAACGTCGTCCTCTCCCGACGCGCCTACCTGGAAGAGGCCCAAGCCGAGGAGCGCAACGCGTTTCTCGACGGCCTCGGCGAAGGGGAGGTAAGGGACGGGGTCATCTCCTCCGTGGTCAATTTCGGCGCCTTCGTCGACCTGGGCGGCATGGACGGTCTGGTTCACGTTTCTGAGCTTTCCTGGCAGCACGTCAACCATCCCGGCGAATTGGTCAAAGTGGGCGACAAGGTCACGGTCAAGGTGCTCGAGGTCGACAGGGACCGGGAGCGAATCTCACTGTCGATCCGTCAGACCAGCGACGATCCCTGGGACGTGTTTGCCCGAGAGCACGAAGTGGGAGACGTCGTAGACGGCGTTGTCACCAAAACGGTGCCGTTCGGTGCCTTCGTCTCGGTGGCCGACGGTGTCGAGGGCCTGGTCCATGTGTCCGAGATCGCGGTGCATCGCGTCGAGTCCCCCGAACTGGAGCTTTCGATCGGCCAGCCGGTCAAGGTGAAGATCACCGAGAAGGAAAACGAGCGCCGTCGTGTCTCGCTCTCCATCAAACAAGCCTCACCGGACTGGCAGGAGCGGGAATCTCAGATCGAGGAGCAGAAGAAAGGTCCGGGCCCGGCCCCGAGTCGCCGGCGGCCGCAGAAGGAATTCGAACGCGAATTCGGGCCGACCGACGACGAGCGACCTCCGATGCCGGTGGACGCGTCATTGGAGGCCATCCTCCAGGAGCTCAAGGAGCGTGGCATCGGTCGTCGTTGACCGCCGGTGTTTCAGTCGACATGTTCGGGAATGGTGCGCACTAGTCATTTCGTGACGGATTGCGGGTGTGAGCTAGTCACGCACTTGCCACCCGGCCACGATATGAGACGACCGAACTATGGAGGTTCTGGGGAAAGTCTCAAGACTTGCTCCATACGGTCCGAATCAATCTTGTGGAATTGGACTTGAAACACTGGGAGGGCGCGCCCCGACCGGTAGCATGCCAAGCGGTATGCGCCGGCGACGGGTCAGCGCCCAACCGAGGGGACAAACGAAGGGGACTCAATGGGTAGGAGAGCCATCGTTCTGCTTGTGGCCTTGATCTTGGCCGGGCTCGCCGCTTGGGCGGTCTGGAACTACTTGCAGGGCATAGAGAACGAAATCGAAGCGGGCCAGGAGGAGGTCACGGTTTTCCGCGCCGTCGACCCCATCAACGAAGGGACCGACGGGGCAATCCTCTTGTCGGACTTCAACTCTGGTGGCCGGCTCATCGCAAAGGGCACCGAAGAAAAGGAAGACCTGCCTGAGGGCGCCATCACCACCGATGAGCAACTCAGAACAGTTTTGGGCGGCAAGGTGACGGCAGGGCCGATCTCGTCCAACTCGGTCCTGGTCGAGGCGCAATGGACTGCGATCACCATCGACGTCGTCCCTCTTGCCGAGCAGATCCCCAACGGGAAGCAAGCCATCGCGATCTCAACGGACAACGTCCGCGGGGTCAACGGGTTCGTCAACCCGGGTGATCGGGTCAACCTGATAATCACCCTGGACATACCCGAGAATCTGCTTCCTGAGGAGTTGCAAGGTATCGCCACGACCCCGACTGTGCCGCCTGTTGAAGGCGCCCCTGTCGAGGAAACAGTCGCGGTTGTCACCTTTACCAGGTACGTCCTCCAAGGGATCCCGGTTCTGGCGACGGGTCGTGACATCCGAGCCGACGAGAACGCCCCGGACACGGTGGAAGCCGAGCCGGTGGCCCCGGTCGAAGGCGAGACCGCCACCACGACCCCGGAGGAGGACACTGGTAACGAGACCCTCTTCACCCTCGAAGTCACTCCCGAACAGGCTGAGCGGATCGCTTATGCCTTCGAGAATGGCTCGATGTGGATGACCCTCGTTCCAGAAGACTTCGTCGAGGTTGAGACTCCGGGTGTGACCATCCTCAACTTGTTCGGCGGCAATCTGGCGGACAACATTTTCGGATAGGTTTTGAGTAAGAGGTTCGACCATGTCATTGGCTGAGCACAACCTATTGGTGGTCGACAAGGACGACGATTTCGTCTCGGCGGCCAAAGAGCTGTTCGAAGGCCGGCTCCCGGTGGCACGCTCCATCGAGGAGGCGAGTCAGACGATCGAGTCGGGTGAGCTTCGGATGCTCCTGCTCGGGCCCTCGTACAGCAACGAGGAGTCCATGGAGCAGGTGCGGAGCCTGCACAACCAGGATCCGGTCCTTGTCTTGATGATGGTGGCCGAATCGGTCACCGCCGACCTCCTTCGGTACGCGATGCGTGCCGGTGTCTCGGACGTGATCGAGTCCCCGCTGGACGAGACCAAGATCGAGGCGGCGATCGAGCAGTTCGCCCACGACGTCCTCAAGCGACGCAACGTGGCCGCCCGGGTCTCCCATGACTCGGATCGGACCGAGCGAGGCAAGCTCATCACTGTCACCTCCGCCAAGGGGGGGAGCGGCAAGACCGTCATGGCCACCAATGTGGCGCTCCTTCTCAACCGGCTGGCCGACAAGAAGGTCGTGCTGGTCGACGCAGACCTCCAGTTCGGCGACGTCTGTCTCCTGCTCCAGCTCGAGCCGCGTTTCACCATGGTGAACGCAGCTCACGAACTGCATCAGCTTGATTCCGAGATGCTCGACTCGTTGCTCACCGAGCACCCCAGTGGGCTCAAGGTTCTCGCTGCACCGTTGGAGCCGGCATTTGCCGACGACATCACCACGGCCGGTCTGATGCAGATGCTCGACGTCCTCCAGGAGACCTACGACTACATCGTGGTGGACACCGCCTCGATGCTCGACGAGTTGATCCTGTCACTCATCGAGAAGGCAGACCAGGTTCTGATGATCGTGGACATGGACCTCCCCTCGGTCAAGAACGCCAAGCTCGCCCTGGAGACCCTTCGTCTCCTCAAGTTCTCCACGAGCAACGTGAAACTCGTCATGAACCGCAGCAACTCCAAGGCCCGTCTCGACAACAAGGAGATCGAGGGTGCTCTGAAGATGGAGATCGCAGCCGCCGTCCCTTCAGACGCCGCCGTTCCCAACTCGGTCAACGAGGGGCGCCCGGTGGTGGAGACCGACCCCAAGGGCAAGGTCGCCAAGGGTTTCGAGAGTGTCGCTGCCTTGATTGCGGGGAAGATCCCCGAGAGCTCGCAAAAAGCCGGGCTCTTCGGGCGTAAGTAGTGGGAAGGTTGTGAGCCGTGCCATCTTTATCTGAAAGAGTTGCAGCTGCCAGGCAGAGCGAGACTGCCGACGTCGGAGTCAACCGCTCCGACGCCATGAGCGAGCTCAGGGGTCGTCTCCATTTCAAGGTCGTCGAGGAATTGGGCCCGACGCTCTATGACAGGCAAATGTCGGACGCTGAGCTTCGGCTTCGCGTGCTGGAGATGCTGGAGTGGGCCGTCGACCAGGAGCAGGGGCTTCCCCTCACCTCAGCCGATCGCCGTGCCCTGCTCAACGAGATCGCGTCCGATGTGCTGGGTTACGGTCCCATCGACCCGTTGCTCAACGACCCGGACATCACCGAAGTCATGGCCAACGGGCCCTTCGATATCTATTACGAGAAACTGGGTCGCATCCAACTCTCGGATGTGAAGTTCGTCGACGAGGTCCACCTTCGCAGGATCATCGACAAGATCGTCGGTCAGATCGGTCGTCGTGTCGACGAAGCCACCCCCATGGTCGACGCCCGTCTCCCCGACGGCTCCCGTGTCAACGCGGTGATCCATCCGCTGGCAATCGGCGGGCCGTTCCTGACGATTCGTAAGTTCGCGGTCGACCCCTATCAGGAAGCCGACCTGATCAACTTCGGGACCATCACCCAGCGCGTGGCGGACTTCGCCCGTGCCTGCGTCCGCGGTCGGCTCAACATCCTGATCTCAGGTGGTACCGGTTCGGGCAAGACCACGACCCTGAACGTGATGTCCTCCTACATCCCCGGTGACGAGCGGATCGTCACGGTCGAGGATGCCGCCGAGCTCCAGCTCCACCAGGAGCATGTGCTGACCCTGGAGTCTCGCCCAGCCAACATCGAGGGCAAGGGCGCCGTCGGCATCCGTGACCTGGTCCGAAACACCTTGCGTATGCGTCCCGACCGCATCGTCGTTGGTGAGGTTCGTGGCGCCGAGGCTCTTGACATGCTCCAGGCCATGAACACCGGTCATGACGGCTCGCTGACCACCGTCCACTCCAACGCCCCACGCGACACCCTGTCTCGTATCGAGACGATGGTGCTGATGGCCGGTTTCGACCTTCCGATGCGGGCCATCCGGGAGCAGATCGCGTCCGCGGTCGACCTCATCATTCACGTGTCCCGACTCAAGGACGGAACCCGCCGGGTGACCCATGTCACCGAAGTGGAAGGCATGGAAGGTGAGATCATCACCCTCCAGGACATCTTCCTGTTCGACTTCGGCATGGGCGTCGACGAGGACGGGGTCTACAAGGGCCGTCTCAAGGCCACCGGTATCCGCCCCACGTTCTCCGAGGATCTCGCGAACCAGGGCATCCGGCTTCCCGCCGACCTGTTCGACCCCGAGCCGTTCGCCAGGAGTCGTGGGTGAGACGACTTCTTCTGCTGGTTGTCGCCCTCGTTCTTGGGCTGAGCACCGCTGTCTCTGCACAGACGGCCCCACCCGAGATGGAGATCACCGACATCAACGGATCCCGGTACGCCGAGGGGGGCCAGGTCCTGATGGTCGTGGAGTTCCGGAACCTCACGGAAGTGCCGGACCCCACCCAGTTGGCGGTGACGGTCAACGGACAACCCGTTACCGGTCTCGAGACGGTGCTTCTTGGCGAGTCGAGTGTCCCGGTGGGTGTGGTTCTGGTCATCGACACTTCGGGGTCGATGCAGGGGGCTCCGATCGAAGCTGCCAAGGCGGCCGCCAAGAGCTTCGTTTCCCAGAAACGACCTGAAGACTCGATCGCCCTGGTCACGTTCTCCGACACGGCGGTGGTTCAGACCGGTTTCACCACCAACGCAACCGACCTCAACAACCGTATCGACGCTTTAGTCGCCGACGGGGAGACCGCCCTCTATGACGGGGTGATCCTGGGACTCAGCCTGTTCGACAACGCGTCGGCCGACACGTTGATCCCCAACATGATCCTCATGAGTGACGGTGAGGACACAAGATCCACCGCGACTCAGGATGAAGCTCTGGCCGCTGTCACCGCGAGTGACGCCCGTGTCTTCGCAATCGCACTTGAGTCACCGGATTTCAACCCCGACGCGGTCGAGTCGATTGCCTTGGCGGGAGGCGGACTGTTCCTTTCCACACCCAACCCCGAGGAGTTGTCTTCTCTCTACGGCGACATCGGCCGGGAGATCAGCAACACGCTGGTGAGCCGGTTTGTCTCACCTGTCACGACTCCTGGTGACGCCGAATTCGCCACCACCTATCCGGGTGGCCTGGCTTCCACCGTGGTGTTCCCGGTTTCCGGATATGCCACGACTACCTCGTCGACTCCTACGACAACGCCAACCACTGTGCCACCGAGCACCATCAAGGTGGAGAACGATCTTCCGCTGCCTTCGAGCTCTCTCAAGCTGATCGGCTCCGTCGGCCTCGGCCTCACCCTGTTCCTGTTCCTGATCATCCTGTTCGGACGTGACGAGGACGAGGGAGGGGGTCGTTTCGCCAAGCGACTCCAGGCCTACGGGCGGCGCGGCCGCGCCGTGGAGGAGGAGAAGACGCCTTTCCTCCAGAGGATCCCGATCCTCAACCGTTTCAGCCAGGCGGCCGAGGAAGAGGTCAGGAGGCGTGGAATGCTCTCAGGGGTCAACGCCGCCCTGGAGCAGGCCAACATACCGATGACACCCGGCGAGGCGATTCTTTCGATGTTCGGCATCTCGGCCGTCGCCGGCGTGTTCCTCGCCATCTTCAGAGGCGCGATCACCGGACTGGTCGTGTTCGGCATCCTGCTTCTCCTCTTCATCTTCATGATCAGGTATGCCGGTGGTCGTGAGAAGAGGAGGTTCGAGAAGCAGCTTCCGGATACCCTCACCCTGCTCTCGACCTCGCTGCGAGCCGGCTACTCGCTGCTCCAGGCAATCGAGGCAGTGGCGGCCGAGGCCCCGGAGCCGACATCACGCGAGTTCAGCCGAGCCGTCACCGAATCCCGATTGGGGCGAACCGTTCCTGACACCCTCGCCGGGATCGCCGAGAGGACCCAATCCCAGGACTTCGAATGGGCCACCATGGCCATCGAGATTCAACGTGAAGTCGGTGGAAACCTGGCCGAGGTCCTCCAGACCGTGGCCGACACCATGCTCTCCCGAAACCGTCTGAAGGGTGAGATTAAGGCCCTGACCGCAGAAGGCCGGATCTCGGCCGTCGTCCTCGGATCCCTTCCCTTCGCTCTTGCCATCTTCCTCTGGTTCACCAACCGTGAGTATCTGATGCCGTTGATCGACTCTGGGGGTGGAAAGATCGCCATCGTGGCCGGATTGCTCTTGATGGCCGCCGGCATCTTCTGGCTCAAGAAGATCGTGGACATCGAAGTATGAATATCCTCGAACTCGACGGACAACTGCTGGCCGTGCTGACCGTAGGAGCACTGATCTTCTTCGTCCTGGTCTGGGTCGGTCTCGGCGTCACCCGGGCCCGTGAGGACATGAGCAACCGTCTTGCCCTCTACGGCCGCACCACCTCTGGTGTCATCCGTGACGATCAGCTCGCCAAGCCGTTGGCCCAGCGCACGATCGGCCCGATCGTGCTCAAGATCTCCAACTTCCTGAGACGGTTCACTCCGGTCGGCTATCTGGAGAAGAAGCAGCACGGATTGTTGTTGGCAGGCAATCCCGGAAACCTGGATGCCCCCTCGTTCATCGTCATCAAGCTCCTGACCACTTCCGTGGGCCTCCTGGGCGCCTTCTTCCTGGTCGACTACGGAAGCGACGGCTTGCAGCGGACCTTCCTGTTCATCATGCCGATCGTTCTCGGATTCTTCGGGCCCGACGCCTGGCTGCAGCGCAAGATCGACGAGCGGGCCCACACCATGCTGCGGGCCCTGCCCGACGTTCTCGACCTGCTTGTGATCTCGGTGGAGGCCGGTCTCGGTTTCGATTCCGCGCTGTCCCGGGTGGTGGCAACAGTCCCCGGGCCGTTGTCCGAGGAATTCTTCCGGATGCTCCAGGAGACGAGGGTCGGAGTGAGCCGGCGTGACGCGATGCGCCATCTCATGGGCCGCACCGACCTCGATGAGCTGAGATCGTTCATGTTGGCCATGATCCAGGCTGAGGCGTTTGGTGTCACCATCGCCCGGGTGCTTCGGGTCCAGGCCGACGAAATGCGGGTGAAGCGTCGTCAGCGGGCCCAGGAGAAGGCATTCGCCGCTCCGGTGAAGCTCGTGTTCCCACTGGTGTTCTGTATCTTCCCGGCCCTGTTCATCGTGCTTCTCGGACCGGCTGCGATCCAGATCAACGACTCGTTCATCAACCGATAGTGAGGGAAACGGCAGCCACGCCGTCACCACGCCGGTTCTCAATAGCGCATCTGCTCCTGATCGTGCCTTGGGTGGCACTGGTGATCGACGCCTGGGCACCGATCCGGGACAACTCCTTCCTGTGGCACATCAGGGCTGGTGACCTCCAGACTGTGGCCGGAGAAGTCCTGACTGCGGACCCCTTCTCGTTCACGATGCATGGGGAGCCATGGCTCACCCAGAGCTGGCTCGCAGAGCTGGTGTATGCCTGGGGAGAGCGCAACTGGGGCCTTGGTTTCGTCCCTCCGATGATGTTGTTGATGACCTCGATCACCTTCCTCGGGATCGGTCTCATCGCCTACCGCCGCTCACAGAGCGTCTCAGGCACAGCTGTGGTATTGATCCTGAGCACGCTCCTCCTGGTCAGCTTCCTGGTCCCGAGACCGGTGATCTTCTCTTTTGCCCTGTTCGTCCTGGTGATCCTGGCCTGGGAGCGACCGGTGACTCGTTGGACCCTCCCGTTCCTGTTCTGGGTCTGGGCCTCGATGCATGGCAGCTTTGCAATCGGGCTGGCCTACGTGGGATTGAGCCTGGTGGTCGAGAAGGAATGGAAATGGCTGTCCACGGCCATCCTGTCCGGTCTGGTGACCTTGCTGACTGCTCATGGACTGGGTGTAGTCACCGTGCTGCTGGAGTTCGTGAACGCCCGCGACGCCCTCGCCCTGCTCTCGGAGTGGAGACGACCCGAGATCCTCTCTGCGGTGTTCATACCATTCCTGCTCGGGCTGGCCCTCATTGTCTGGGCTTCGGTCAAAGGCCGGGTGACGCCAAAGCATCTGATGGTGATCGTCCCCTTTCTGGTCCTGGGTCTTGGGGCAACCCGCGCCATGCCGCCGGCCTGGATCGCCTTGATCCCGCTGGTCAGCCTCGGCGTGCACAGGTTGAAGGCTGGGTGGGCGCCAAGATTCTCGACGGGTCAGGCTGTGCTGTTTGGCGCCGCAGTGGCAGTGCTGCCCTTCTTCCTGGCCTCCGACGGCTCACTCGACGAGGAGCGCTTCCCGGTGGCAGCAGCGGAGGCACTGAACGATGACCGCACCTTCCACGACGACCGTACCGGGGGATATCTGATCTGGGCGGAGGGGCCGGGCCGCCAGGTCTTTATCGACGACCGTGCCGAGCTCTACCGGGACCGTCTCGTCGAATTCGTGGCAGTCCGTGATGGTGACCAACCCTGGGAGCCGGTGTTCGAACGTGACGGGATCGAGCAGGCGCTGCTCAAGACCACCGAGTCCCTTGTCGACGACCTGGAGGCGGCGGGGTGGAAGCCGGTTTTCGAAGACGAGGAATATGTTGTTCTCCGGCCCTGAGGCTCTGTAGTACCTTGCCCGCGTGACTTCTGCCCTATACCTGGACACGGCCACCCTCGAGGCCGGTCTCGACCACATTCTCCAATCCCCCAAGTACCAGGGGGCGATCGAGATGATCGTTCGCCGCCCCGATGTCGACCAACGCGAAGAGGTGGACGAGGCGGTGTTGGACCTCGAGCTCGGTGTGGTGGGGGACAGCTGGAGCTTGCGAGAGAGCATCAGCACCCCTGATGGGTCCCCGAATCCCGAAACCCAGGTCAACATCATGAATGCCAGGGTCATCGCGCTCGTGGCCCCTGACAGGGTTAGGTGGTCACTCGCCGGTGACCAGTTTTACGTTGACCTCGATCTCGGCCGCGAAAACGTCCCGCCGGGGACCAGGCTGCAGCTGGGTTCCGCCGTGGTCGAGGCCAGCGAGGTCCCCCATCGGGGCTGTGCCAAGTTCTCCGGGCGCTTCGGGGCGGACGCGCTGCGCTTTGTCAACACCGGACCGGGACGTGATCTCTCGTTTCGTGGGATCAACACCCGGGTGGTGGTGCCGGGAGTCGTCAGTCGCGGCGATCAGATCAAGAAGCTCTGAGCATCGCAATTCGGTCCACAACGTTGAAGAGGGCCCGCAAGCGGGCCCTCTTCAATCGTTTGGTTGCGGATTACTGTTGGAGACCGGAGCTGACCTCGGAGAAGGTATTAGATACCTCTTGTCCGGCGATCTGAACGGCCACGAGGGCAACGATGGCGATCAGCACAACGAGGAGTGCGTACTCAACCATTGAGGCGCCCTTCTCGGACTGAATCCAACTCGTTACCTTGTTCCACAGAGCAAGCATAAACCCCTCCTTGGCTCGGATTACTGGCTTGCAGTACTTATGGGCAAGTTAGCCCACAAGGCTTCTGGCACAATGGGTCGCCAGAACCATCAAGGCTCAGTTTCCAGCCTCTATGAGGTTGGAACTGATTTCGGAGTATGTCTCCGAAAGTTCGGTGCCCGCGATCGCAACCGCGGCCAGCGCAACCATGGCGATCATCATGACCAAGAGTGCGTATTCGACCATGGAGGCGCCTTTCTCATGTTGCGTGAGAAAGAAGATGACCTTGTAGAACATGGTTGTCTCCTACTGTTTCAAAATCCTGCAATCAGGTTACGGCTCGATCCCCTGAGAACTCATGGGCCTAGCGACTCATATGATTTATTGGGGTCGCGCGATGCCGAGGCGGATCGCTTCGATGGCGGCCTGGGTCCGGTCACTGACTGCGAGTTTTTGGAAGATCGATGCCAGGTGGTTCTTGACCGTCTTCTGGGAGATGTAGAGCCGGTCGGCGAGCTCGTCCGTTGCGGAAACCCCCACCGCCAGCAGCCGGAGGATCTCCTTTTCCCGCTCGGTCAGGGAAGCGGCCCCGGGATCGAGCACCGCCTGGCTGTAGCCCTCGAGGACGACATCACGCTCGTGATCTTCGAGCTCGATGAGATTCTTGCCGTCTGCCACTGCCCGCACCGCAGCGGCGAGGGTCAGCAGAGGCACGCCTTTCGAGAAAAACGCTCTGGCGCCTGCAGCGACGGCTCTGGCCTTTTGGTCGTCCGAGGCGTACATGGAGACCACGATGGCGTGGGTCCGCTTGCCCAAGGCTGCAATGGTCGTGATCCCGTCCCCGCCCGGCATCTCGATATCCACGATCGATACCTCGGCCGGCTGGGCAGACAGGGCCTTGTCGAGGGCAGGGCCGGAGTCGACAACACCGACAACCCTGGCGTCGGGGAGAGAATCGAGAGCTTGGCTCAGACCTTCGGCGAACAGTTTGTGGTCGTCGGCGATCATCACGCGGATCATCGGTTGCCCCATTCAATAGTCACTGTCGTCCCTACCCCTTCATTCGATTCGAAACCAATGGTTGCTCCCAATTTGTCGGCACGTTCGCGCATCCCCACAAGCCCAAAATGCCCGTCGGGCTCATATTCCGGGTTGAAGCCCACACCGTCGTCCTGCACCTGGCAACTTCCCCAATCCCGGTGGATTCGACCCGAGACCAGGATGTTGGAGGCCGAAGAGTGTTTATGGGCATTTCGGATGGCCTCGGTCACGATCGAGGTCAGATCAGCGATCAGGGCCGGCCGTGGGGGGCGTCTTTCGTCGATGTCGACCACGATCAGGGGGATTCCGTTGAATCCGGAGGTTGCCTGAAGGACCCTGGCGGTGAGTGTCGGGCCTGGCGTGCTTCTCAGGTCGGCCACTTTTGCCCTTACATCCTCGACCAATTTGGTGACATTGGAGCGAAGCACCTTCAAATCGGCCACCAATTCGGGGTCGTCGACCTTCTGCATGGCGGCCAGGTCGAGGGACAGGCCGAGCGAGGCCAGAGAAGGCCCTATTTCGTCGTGCATTTCCCTGGCCAGGCGGAGACGTTCCTCGGCCACAGCGGAGCCGGCGATGTCCTGAAGCAATTGGAGATTGGCGAAGGCGATGCCGAGTGGGCGGAGATAGGCCTCGACTGCCGCCCGATCGTCATCCGCCAACGGTTGTGGGGTAACCAGTTCCATCATTCCCACTGCGGCATCAGCGGTCTTGATCGGAATCTGGTTCTTCTGGCCGTCGGGGTCGGGGACTCCGCGGGCCGCCAGCACCACCAGCCCATTTTCACCTTCGATAGCCAGTTTTCCTGCTGAGCCGGGAAGTCTGGTGAGGACGGTGTCCAGGGTCTCGGCCCCCACCTCGACCGCGTTGAGCCGCCCGGCCGAGACGTCCTGGGAGAGACGAACCAGGATCCCGTGGATTTCCTGGAGATTCTCCAGGCTCTGGGTTGCGGATTCCTTCTCCACCGCAAGATCGGCAGCCTGCTGGTGGATGTCTTCGAGCAGCTTGCGGATTACGCCGACCAACAGGACGAATACGAGATAGAGGGCCATCGCCGGCGCCGCGTCGACCAATTGGAGATCCTGGGACAAAGTGACCAGGGCGAGAAGCCCGGCGGAGAGGAGGGCGGTCATCAGACCGCTGCGAATCCCCCCGTAGAGGGTGGCGAATATCGGCGGGCCCATGGAGAGCAGGAGGTAGGGGCTGGATGGGCCTCCAGTCAATGTGATGGCGACCACGGTTAGGAAGGCACCCATCAGGGTGATGGCCTCGGCCCCGAATCTGATGTGGTACCACTCTTCGGGGACCGCTGCAGAGCCGAGGACATAGATGGTGGCGACCCCCATGGCGACCAACGACTCGCTGTGCCCGCCGGTGCTCACCAGGTCGACGACGACGGCGACGACCAGGGCGATGAATTGCCCGACTTCGACACTGAAATGGACGCGTCGCTCCCAAGGAGCGCTGACGGTCATAGGGAAAGGCTACCGTCGAGCCCGGTGACTTCAGAGAACCGTCGTTGGCTGCTCACGGGTGGGATCGGCTCGGGGAAGACCGAAGTCGGACGTCTTCTCGTCGCATCCGGGATCCGGGTGGTCGATGCCGACCGGATGGGCCATCGGGTGCTCGAGCCCGCAGGCAAGGCTTTTGCAGCGGTGGCTAACCGCTGGCCGGAGGTGCTGCATGACGGCGTGATCGATCGGGGGCGGCTGGCTGGCATTGTTTTTGCTGATCCGGGCCAGCTCCGAGAGTTGGAGGCCCTGACCCACCATCACATATTCGGCACGATTCGAGGTGAGTTGGAGGGATTTGAGAGGGTAGCGGTGGTCGAAGTGCCAATCCTCGAGACCGGTCTTGCGTGGCCCCGAATGGTGGTTGACGCCCCCGATGATGTCCGTTTCGAGCGTGCATTGGAGCGTGGGATGAGCACCGAGGATGTCAGGGCGAGGATGGCCTCCCAACCCAGCAGAGCGCAATGGCTGGCCTCGGCGAATCTGGTGATCCCCAACCAAGGGACGTTGGAAGAGCTTGCAGAGACGGTGGCGGCGGTGCTGCCCGATTTCTCTCGCCATTTCTCCCCCCAGTGAACGAAGTGAGCGTTGGGCTTCGTGCCACGCGTTAGGGGTGCCCCTCCGTCTTGGCCTTTGGCCAATAGCGAAGTCATGCCCCGACCATTTCTCCCCCCTTTTCTTAACTTGTCCCCCCTTTCTGAAGGGGGGACCGTCTGAGCGGAGCGAAGGCGAGGGGGGTTTGCCGTTTCCCCAACGTCGCTTCGCTCCTGGGGGAGGAAATGCGACCGACGATTTGCGATCGGGGAGAGTGGCCGCGACAAGTCCGGTTCGGCGTTGTCCCCCCCTTTCTGAAGGGGAGACCGTCTGAGCGGAGCGAAGGCGAGGGGGGTTTGCCACCTAGTATTTGACTGCAGATGACCACGACACCGGACGGCTCAATTCACGACTCTGATGGGCAAGACGTCCTCACCGAGACCGAGGCGAGGCACTACAACAGCCCTGAGGCGGTCAAGGCCCTCGAAGCGGGTCTCCGTTCGGTGAAAGAGGGGCGTCTTCAGCCGATGAAGCTTCGCAACCGGTGAGCCCTGCCCAATAATCCGTCAGGTCCAGTGCGTAGATTCCTACTGGTTTTCAAGACTCGTTTCCAAGACACCGCGGCCTAGTCGAGCCCTGATTTCCTGCATCCTGGTTGGTTCGACCCATTCGGTGTTGGCCAGCCCGATGAGATGCCCGGGTTTCTCCTCCGGTAGATCGACGGTTACCGCACAGTCCATGATGGCCCGCATCACGAGTGTGTTGACGACGTCTCTGGGCTGGCCACACGACGGTGGGAGTCGATAGGCGAGCAGGATTCCGAAGCGCTCGGCCACATCGGCATCTGTCCATTCCGATACCTGGCGCGGGACCTGACCACCCGTTCCGGTCCCATGGTCGGCAGTGATCAACACTGCCGTCGAAGGCCCGGGAACTCCAGCGATCTGGCTCAACAGGGAATCGACACATGTCATCTGGTCGGATATCGCCTGCCGACGATCGTGGGTCGAGACGGATCCACCCAGATAGAGCTGATCATCTCGAACTCGAGCTTCGTCAAACTGACAGGTCTCGTTGACCACTGGTGGGTCGTGGGGGAGCAGCAGATGGGCGAAGATGTAGTCGTGTGAGCCGTTCTGGCTGAGCTCATGGCCCAATTGGAGAAGGCCGTTTGCAGTGTTCATGGTGGCCGCCAGGGTGTAGCTGCCGAGCCTTCGTTGCAGCCAGCCTCCAAGAGCCGAGGAGTCGATGAGCCCACCGATCGTCTCATCGATCCAGGGTGATCCGACGCAACGGTCGACCATTTCGCCACAGGCGGTGACATCCCAGCCACTGTCAAAGTGGGTATAGGTGAAGCCGGCAGCTTTCAACCATCGAGAGACGAAGTTGTCTCCCCGCGTGATCGCATAGAGGCTCGAGAGGTTTGCAGCGGACCCGACAGGCACCGCATCTATCACCGGCCGAAGTTCGAGAAGGGCAGACACCGATGGGGCAGTGAATGTGTGTTGAGACCAGGCCTCACGTGCAACTTCGAAACCGAGCGATGAGAGCCGCTCTGTGAGGGGAACGGTGTCATGTCCGAACCAGTCCTCCGCCGTTCGAAGGTTGGGGTAGCCGTCGACGATGATGACCATCACGTCCTCAACCTCACCTGTGGCGATGGCCTCGGGGCCGAAATCCGGGCCGGTAGTAAGTGGGTAGGGGTTGGTGTTCTGCAGATGTGCGAGGCCTACTTGGAGGAGTGGGGTGACGCCAACCACCGCGATCAACACGAGCACCACCCCATCCAGCTTTCGTGTGTTGAATCACCCCGGGTCTTGTGGAGGCTCCGATCCTTGAGAGGATGGAGCTATGAC
>JBBDWM010000022.1:102025-107496 GCA_040902845.1 Acidimicrobiia bacterium | reverse complement strand
CCGACCAGGCGGTGACTCAATAAACCAAGCCTCTACGAAACCCGGGGCGATTCATGTTGCGTAGGCGTTGTCCGATTGCGATCACCGCGACGGTGGCGACCAACAGGAGAATTGGCGGAAGGTCGTCAATTGCCTTCCAATAAACAAAGACGATCAATCCGGTGCCGACTCCCAGACTTGCGGCCTGGTGGTCGATCCCGAGACGGGCCAGCAGCCAGGTGAGCCCGAATCCGACCAAGGTCAACGCGGTGGCCGCCACCAGTGGCTTGATCGGGGAGGAGATGTCCCAGGCGTTGCGGGACCAGAAGAGAAGCGGAAGGTTGAACGCAGCGGCGGCAACCAGAGAAAGGGCGCTGACCCAGTGAGTGGGCGGAGTGGAAGGCATCGAGCTTTCCGCGCGCAGTTCTCCCACTCTGAATTGCCTCCCTCCCTACAGCGTATCGGTCGTGCCTTGACCCACAAGAGGGAGGCTCCTGTCTTCCTGTCACATACCCGTTGTACCCTCCACTTCGTGCCCGAGTTCAAGGTCGTCTCCGACTTCGCCCCTGCCGGTGATCAGCCCCAAGCCATCGAGAAGCTGGCCGAGGGGATCAAACGTGGTGACCGGTATCAGACCCTGCTCGGGATCACCGGGTCGGGGAAGTCGGCCACCATTGCCTGGACGATCGAGCAAGTGCAGAAGCCGACCCTGGTCCTAGCCCCGAACAAGGCGCTCGGAGCCCAGCTCGCCAACGAATTCCGTCAGTTCTTTCCCAACAATCGGGTGGAGTACTTCGTCTCCTATTACGACTACTACCAGCCCGAGGCCTACCTCCCTCAGACCGACACCTACATCGAGAAGGACGCCACGATCAACGACGAGATCGACCGGCTCCGTCACTCCGCCACGGCAGGCTTGCTGGTTCGTGACGACGTGATCATCGTGGCCTCGGTGTCGGCGATCTACGGGCTGGGCTCACCCGAGCAGTACCTGGGCCAGCTGCTCCGGCTCATCCGGGGCGTGGAGTATCCGATGACTGAGGCCATCAGGCGGTTGGTCGACATCCAGTACGAGCGCAACGAGGTCAACCTGACCCGGGGCAAGTTCCGGGTCCGAGGGGACACACTGGAGGTTTTCCCGACCTATGAGGAGACCATCGTCCGGGTCCAGTTCTGGGGAGACGAGATCGAGCGCATCCTCCGGCTCAACCCTGTGACCGGCGAGGTCATCGACGAGATGTCGGAGCTGATGATCTTCCCCGCCACCCACTACGTCACGGAGCGGGAGCGGATGCTGAAGGCGATCGACGGCATCGAGGAGGAGTTGGTGGACCGTCTCGCCGACCTCGAGGGCAACGGCAAGTTGTTGGAGGCGCAGCGGCTGCGGATGCGGACCAACTACGACCTGGAGATGATGCGTGAGATCGGGTTCTGCTCGGGGATCGAGAACTACTCGCGGCATCTAGACGGACGGTCGCCAGGGGAGGCTCCGTACACCCTCCTCGACTATTTCCCCAAGGACTACCTGACCATCATCGACGAGTCCCATGTCACCGTCCCTCAGATCGGAGGTCAGTTCGAGGGGGACCGTTCCCGTAAGGAGGTTCTGGTCGAGCACGGCTTCCGGCTTCCTTCGGCCAAGGACAACCGGCCGCTCCGTTTCGACGAGTGGCTGGAGAAGGCGAATCAGGTGGTGTTCCTCTCGGCCACGCCCAGCAACTTCGAGATCTCACACTCGACACAGGTGGTGGAACAGATCATCCGCCCCACCGGCCTGGTCGATCCCGAGGTGATGGTCCGGCCCACCAAGGGCCAGATCGACGATCTCCTCGATGAGATCCGGTTGCGGGCGGTGCGAGAGCAGCGGGTCCTGGTAACAACGCTGACGAAGAAGATGGCCGAGGATCTGACCGACTATTTGCTGGAGATGGGGGTGCGGGCCCGGTACATGCACTCGGAGATAGACACCCTGGAGCGGATCCAGATCATGCGTGAGCTCCGCCTCGGCGAGTTCGACGTGTTGGTGGGGATCAATCTGTTACGCGAGGGTCTCGACCTGCCCGAGGTGTCGTTGGTAGCCATCCTCGATGCCGACAAGGAGGGTTTCCTCCGCTCGGAGACCTCGTTGATCCAGATCATCGGGCGTGCGGCCCGCAACATCGACGGTCAGGTGGTGATGTACGCCGACAACGTGACCAAGTCGATGAAACGTGCGATCAGTGAGACCAACCGCCGGCGCAAGCTGCAGGCCGAATGGAACGAGGACCACGGAATCGACCCCCAGACTGTCCGCAAACGGATCTCGGACATCCTGGAGCTGGTCCAGAGCGAGGCTCCAACCGGAACCAGACGACGCCGCGAAGTCCAGCCACGCCGGCCGTTGGATCTGGAGAGCGAAGACCTGGTCCGACTGGTCCTCAGTCTCGAAGAGGAGATGCACGAGGCGGCCAAGGAGCTCCGTTTCGAGTATGCGGCCCGGCTCCGTGACGAGGTCAACGAGTTGAAACGGGAACTACGAGAGGTGGCCGAAGCGGGGTGAGTCCGGGAGTCTGGTCATCCGCCCATACGCGGCTCTGCTCTCTTGCGACCAGTTCGGTACCAGGATCCCTGTAAATTTATCCGGCAGCGCTCACGCCTCCTGTCTTGCGCGGCCAGTGCCACCGCCTAGGGAAAAGGTGCAAGAAGTTCGATGGCGTGCTCTTGTCGTGCTCTCTGGATGTCCACAGCAGCCTGGCGAGCACGCTCATACGCCCCCCAAAGATCGTCAATGGTGTCAACAACCCCATGGTGCTCAGTCAACGGTTACATGGATCCTGAAACTCAGCCGGTTGCTCCCCGCGTTGAAGTCGATGATCCAGGGTGACTTAGGGAGGATCCGTTCTCATTCGGAGAACCGGCAGACACTAGAACTCGCTACCGCCCGTCGGCCTCCGACAATTGATATTGCGGTCAAGAATGGCTTGTCCGGTTCGATCTCTTAGTGGGAGATCACAGCGGTCACAATGAGTGTGAGATGAAATGGTCCTGACGCGACGAGTTCAACTTCAGAAAGCGATATTGCCGGTGGTCGCCCTGGTGGTGACCGTTTTCGGGTTGATGAGCGCATACGAGGCCATGTTCCTCGATGCGCCCTATTCCGTTCCGATCACCGACTTCGGTCGCGATTTGCTTGGAGCGCGCGCCGCGCAGCTCGGTATTAGTCCCTATCAGACGATCGGGGAACTCGCCTCGGTTGTGTCCGACTGGACGGTCCAACCCGAAGCCCGCGATATGTGGGTAGCACATTCGCCCCTGTCGCTTGCTCTTGCTAGAGGGTGGCTTGCATTGATCGGGCCTCAACAGCGGAAGGCATAGCGCATGTCGCACAGGGGGTCTCGCTGATTGTCCTGCTTGGGTGGTTGTCGGTCTTGGGCAGCCGGAGGTGGTCGAAATGGCACGGCTTGCTCTTGCCGCTGCGACGGCGATGACCCTGGGATTTCCGTCTGACGCCTTCTGGATTCAAGGCGCTTCGCTGCTGGCAATGTGTCTGGCCCTGGTGTTTATTCTGGAACGGAAGGGTCGACGCAACACCGCTGTGCTGCTCCTGGGCGTTCTCGTGGCCTGGAGACCTTGGTTGGCCCCGATGCCCTCGTCCTTCCCAGCAGCCATTCGAGTGTGAAGGATGGTGCTCAGGTGGCGCTCACGGCAACGCTGGTGACTGTGTTGGTGCTGCCCTGGATCGGAGGGTGGGAGTCGATATCAGCCTGGCTCTTCAGAGCCCTGCCGGCAAACCTCGATACCTACTTGGTCCACGGGTCGAACCTAAGTCTCACAGCCCCGGTCTTGCCGGTCACAGTCAGTTCCTTGCTCTACTTGACTGCGTTTGCCCTTGTGGCTTCTCAAAGGAGTCGGTGGCCCAGGGAGTGTTGGCCGCTTCTTGGGGCAGTTGTGATCCTGGCCCTAACACCGCTGGTGTGGCCTCAGTATTGGCTGGGGCTGACCGCGGTCCTCTTGCTGCTGGCAAGGACCCGGTCATTCCAATGGGCCCTATTGATCGTTCTTGTCATGGCGTGGCCACTAGCTGAGCACTCGGGGGTGATGTCCAGGGTGACCTTCTTACCTCGGTGTTCTCCTCCTCCTAGTTAGCCTCTTCACAAGGTCGCTCCCTGGTGGTGATGATCATGCCCTACGTCTCCAAGAAAGCCCAGTTGGGTCCTAGGGCTAAGCGGTGGGTCGCTCTTCTGCTTTTGGGTGTTTTCGTTGCCTATCTGGTTGTCGTTTCGAGCGGTTCGTCACGCCAACTACGTGACATAGAGGCGGATTGGGTAGTAGTCCAGGCCGTAAGACACGACCTCGACCCGTTCACCGACGTAGGCCGCCTTGCCGAGACTCTTGGAGAATCGATCAACCGGCCAGGGTTGTCAGAGCTGGATGACGGTCCGTGGATTCACCCGCGGACACCTGGAGCATTGTTAGTGCTCTATCCCCTGGGACTCGTCCGGATGGAAACTTCCACGATTCTGCTGCTGGCGTTCAGCGGAGCGGCGCTGATTTGGCTCGCCCTAGTAGCAGTTCCCCGGCTATCCGGACTCGCTGTTGAGAAAGTACTGCTTTGGACTGTCCTCCTTCTGGCAAGCGCACCGGTCTTCTCTGCTTTTGAGTTCGGAACGCAATCGATCGTGATCAGTGCCTTGGTGGCATTGACATGGCTGCGTGCGCGGAAGGGTGATGGCTGGGTTGTGGGTATCGCATTGGGAGTCGCCAGTGTGCTGAAAGTCTGGCCGCTTCTCCTGGTGGTCCCTCTTGCTGCCAAACGGCGTTGGAGCATGGTTGCTTCGACGCTCGGCACCACAGCGATCCTCATGCTTGCTGGATTCTTGGTCACAGACACAAACCTCAAGACAACCCTGGTGGCCCTCCAAGCCGCATCGGAACGGTGGATTGGCTTCTCACACAACGGATCACTGGGGGCCATCGCCTTTCGGGTAGGTGTCGAACCCATTGTCCTGCTGGTCCCATTGGCGGTTGCTGGCTCCTGCCTCTCGTGGGCGGCAGCAAGGCGCAGCCTTGACCTGGGTCTCGCTTTTGGGATTGTCGTCGGACTCTTGGTGGTTCCGCTCTCCTGGGAGCATTACAACGTTTCATTGCTCTTGGTATCTGCTTGGTTCCTCGGTACTCAGACGAGGGGGCGAGCCCTCGTTTGGACCTCAGTCGGAATCGCAGCATTGGGGATGGCCGCAAGGTCGCCAAACCGACACGACCTGCCTGTCGTCGGCCTCGCCACATTGGCCGAGCGCCTGCTGGTTCTTGGCGCGTTGTGTTACGTCTTGGTGGTTGGTGAGCCTATGCAAGACGTCATCGTCAGATCTCGACTGGAACCCGAGAAATTCGTTCGTGGTGCGTGATGGGTCGCGTCCCAGCTACGGATCCGTCCAACCCCCTTTCAATTCGGCGCGCACACCCTCGATTCGGGCTGGCTCTGGTCGGAGGCATGGTGGCTCTGACGGCGGTCC
>JBBDWM010000022.1:97387-101925 GCA_040902845.1 Acidimicrobiia bacterium | reverse complement strand
ACCCTTCATTGCACACCGCGATGACGGAACCGGTCTAGGCGAAGCGCCGAGAGGCCGCGTCCTTCAAGGACATCTCGCCGGTTGCCGATTGAGTGCGTATGCAATCGACACCGCTGGAGCTGTCGCTAACGTCTCTCTGAGGAGGGTGATCGTGTCTGTTTTGGGATACCTCGATGCTGGGACAGGAAGTCTTCTGCTTCAAATGTTGGCCGGGGGGATAGCTGGCCTGGCCGTCTATGCCAGGTTTCGGTGGCACACGGTGAAGGGGTGGTTCCGAAAGGCACCTGGGTCGGAGGAATAGCCGGTTGGCGCGTCATCGGGAGACGGCGTCGGACAGGTTCCTCTGGCAGACGTTCCTGATTTTCGCAGCATCTGCGTTTTCGCCACTTCTACTTTGGGTAAGCAACCCGGAGTCACCTGCATTTGCGACCTCGGCTGCGGTGATCCTCTTACTGACGGCTCTTGGCCTCGGAGTCCGAGCGGTGTTCGTCAGATTCGGAGCCGATCCAGAAGGGATCACCTATTCGATTGCGGTCTTTGTGGTCTTTGCCTCGAAAACGGGAGAGATAATCGACTCGGTATTCGGAGGCCGGTGGACAATGCTCGGTGTCGCTCTCCTGATCTCCGGAATCGCCTATCGACTTAGATCAGTCGGGATCTTCCAGGGCCTCGTGGCGTGGGTCGCGTTTCTGCTCCTGATCTTCCCGGCCGTGACCTACTTCACACGAGGTGATCCTGGCGCAGCAACGGTCAAAGCGAATCTGGAGCAGTCGGTCCCTCCCCTCGAGTCCCGACGCGACGTGGTTGTCATAGTTCTGGACGGTTACGCGAGCGAGGAAGTCCTCCGGGAATTCCATCATTTCGATAACGCCGAGTTCGACGCCGAGCTGGAAGGTCTCGGCTTCGGTGTTGGTCACGACGTCAATTCCAACTTTCCGCTCACAGCGCTTTCTGTCGCCAATACCCTGAACCTGGCCTATCTGGTTGATGAGCAGCATCTCTCTCGAGCCGACATCGAGGGGCTCCACGAGATGCTGGGTGGGAACAACACACTGGCACGAATTCTCGGCCAAAACGGCTATTTGCAGACCTATGTCGAGTCGGGATGGCTCGGCACGAGATGCCGGTCGCTTGTCGACGTCTGTGTTGCCGGGCCGTGGCCGGACGAGACAATCTACGACATTGCCCTTCGTTCGTTGCTGATCGGGCTCTCCGGGCTGGAAGAGGGGCGATCATTTAGCCGTGGGGCTTTGAGAAACATCCATTGGCTCGAAACCGACTTGGGTCAATACCTCAGCAACAGCGTCTCGGACTACGTCTATGTCCATGTGCTGGCCCCACATCCCCCTTTCTTCTTGTCCTCTTCATGTGAGAGCGTCCCGACGGCAGAGATGTCAGGGTTCACGGCAGGGGGTCCGTCATACAGCCAAGAACAGATCGAGAGACGGTCGAAGGGTTATCAAGGGCAGGTGATATGTCTGAATCAGGTCTTGCGGTCGGTGGCTAGGAAGGCAGTCGCCAACGACGCGATCCTTGTGATGTTCGGCGACCATGGCTCCGACCTTGGCGGGCAGCTCGGTCTCGAAGGGAGCGAATGGACCGACGCCGACATCCGCGAGCGGTTTGGGGTGTTCTTTGCCGGTTACGGGTCGGGATGTGACTTCGAGGACATCGGGAGTCTGGTCAACGTGTCTCGTCGCATTGTTTCTTGCCTCTCAGGGTCCGAGTTCGCCGACTTGCCCTTGCGGGCGTTCCTCCCCAGCAAGAGCTGGGACCTGACCGAGATCGACCTCTCGTTAGCCTATGAGGGCTAAATCCAAGTTCTCAAGCCTCCGGTCGTCGGGGCGGCGCCTGATGGGTGGTGTGTGATCCTCAAGACCAACCGGAATCCAGCCGATCCGTTTCTGGACCATCTATGAACAAACTCTCTGTTCTCATGCCCGTGTACAACGAGGCCCGCACCCTGCGGACCATTGTTGGACGCGTCCTCGCCTCACCGATCGATCTCGACATCGAGTTGATCTGCGTCGACGACTGCTCCAAGGACAACTCGTTGGCGATCCTCCACGAGCTGGCGGCCGCCGATCCCCGAATCAAGGTGATCGCTCAACCCGTCAACATGGGAAAGGGCAAGGCAATCCGGACCGCCATCGAGAACATGACCGGGGACATCGGGATCGTCCAAGACGGCGACCTCGAGTACGACCCCGCCGACTATCCCAAGATGATCGGCCCCATCCTGGAGGGAAAGGCCGACGCGGTCTACGGATCGCGCTTTGCGGCCAGCGCCGAGCGTCGGGTGCTCTTCTTCTGGCATGCGATGGGAAACAAGCTGCTCACCGCGCTGTCCAACATGGCGAGTGACATCAATCTCACCGACATGGAAACCTGTTACAAGGCGGTCAGAGCCGATGTCCTCCACGATCTCAGGCTGACCAGTGACCGATTCGGCATCGAGCCCGAGATCACTGCACGGCTCGCCCGATATGGAGCCCGCATCTACGAGGTGCCGATCAGCTATCACGGTCGCACCTACGCCGAAGGAAAGTCAGTCGGTTGGCGAGACGGTGTCCAGGCCTTGTGGCTTATCCTCAAATTCCGTTTCTTCGACACCAAATCCTCGGTTGACGCCGGTTACAGCACCCTGGAGAGTCTCTCCGCAACCCCTGGAGTCGCCAGGTGGACGATGGAGCAATTCAGCCCGCATCTCGGAGGTCGCGTCTTCGAGGCCGGGTCCGGGATGGGGAATCTGACCGCACAACTCCTCGACCGTGAGAGTCTGGTCGTGGCCGACATCGACGAACGCCATGTGAGAGCGGTCAGAAAACGGTTCGGACATCTGGAGAATCTGGAAGCAGTACAGGGCGATCTTCAGGACCCTGGCTTTTACGAAGGATTGTCGGGTGAGTTCGACAGCGTGCTTTGCGTCAATGTCCTCGAGCATCTCGACCATCCCGACGCAGCTGTCACAGAGTTCTTCAAGGCAACCCGGTCGGGCGGGAAGGTGTTGGTGCTGGTTCCGGCTCACGAGTGGCTGTTCTCGGAGGCGGATACCGCTCTGGGCCATCGCCTGCGGTTCACAAAAACCGGATTGCGGAAGCTTCTCGAGGACACTGGATATGTGGTCGAGGACCTCTACGAGTTCAACCGATTGGGCGTACTCGGTTGGTACACGAACAAGATGTTCGGCCGGACGGAAATAGCTCCGTGGCAGGCCCGCCTCTTCGGGTTCCTGTTGCCAATGGCCCGGCTCATCGATCGTCTCACGATCCTCCCCGGCCTGAGCTGGATCGCAATCGGCAAGAGGCCTTAAAGGGCGGAAGCCTGGTGGCAGAAGCATCCAACAAACCCTTTGATCGTGGCCACGGTCTCGCCAAGATTGTCGTGCTGATGATTTCGTCGAGCAGTGGCCGTGGCTGACAGGAGGATCTCGACGCCTCTCGTGGTCGGGGTCGTAGGCACAATTCTTGCGTCCCTCATCGCCTTTCGGGTATGGAGCGCCTTCGATCGTGATCCGGCGATCTTCGTTGCCTTTGGTATTCAGTCGACTGAGATCAACGAGTATGCCGAGGGCAAGTTGGGACGAGAGGTTGTCAAACGCGACAATAAGGGTCACGACGGCAAATTCTTTTTCGTTCAGTCCAACGATCCGTTAGTACTCGAGCCCGAGGACAACATCGCGGTCGTTGACCGCCCGCTGTATCGAAGCCAGCGCATGTTCTATCCGATCCTGGCTGGGGGAGCTGGGCTCTTCTCGGCCGATGCGATCGTGTGGGCATTGCTGATCGTCAATTTGATTGCCATGGGGATCGGGTCGTGGGCCGTTGCTCTTCTTGCGATGGAGATGGGAGGTTCGCCATGGTGGGGACTCGCCTTCGCCCTCAATCTGGGGTTCATCAGTGAGATGGCAATCGACGGAGCCGGGGTGGTGGCCGCCGCCGCGGCCTTCGGAGCGGTGGTGATGCTTCTCAGACAACGCTTCGGTTGGGCGGTCGCTCTGCTCACAATTGCCGCTCTCTCCAGGGAGGCGATGCTCATAGCCGCTGCTGGCTCGGCGTTCTGGCTTTGGCGAAGGGGAGAGCGACGCAATGCTCTTCTCGTGAGCGCGGTTCCATTTGCCGCGGTTGCTCTCTGGGCGATTTACCTGCGCTTCCGCATCGAGTTCGACACCGGGGTCTCGGAGGTTCAGGAGATCGGCTTGCCGTTTGCCGGATTTATCAACGCTTTCGAGCTCTGGGCCGGTGACCCACTCAACATGGTGGCCGGGCTGGCGATGATGCTTCTGTTCATCTTGTTCACCCGACGTCTGCTGATCTCGGGTCACCTGGTGGGGTGGGCGTTCCTCGGATTTGTCCCTCTGGCGATTCTCTTCACCCGACAGGTGTGGCAGAGCTACTTCGACATCACACGCGCCGCAGCCCCGGTGCTGACTGCATTCGTTCTGTTGATGTTTCTGTCCGGTCGAGATGCAGCAGCAGAGACCCAACCGCGACCGCAAAGCAGCGTCTGACATGTCCGGGAAGACTCGATGACCTACG